>JBLMXQ010000134.1:0-75719 GCA_050257855.1 Betaproteobacteria bacterium
TGATCGCGGGCTGCGGGGGCAAGGACCCCGTGCCGATGCCGGCCAGCCCCAGCCCGACCGTGACCGCGAACGCCTACATCCTGCCTGGCGCCGTCTCGCTGAACGACAGGGCGTTCGGTGACGAGCCGATCGTCATCTACACACACGAGCACCTACGCTGGGTCAACGCGGACGGGCTCACGCACCGCATCGCTGCCGACACGCCAGATGCGACCGATTTCGGCAAGACGGACGAGCTGCGCCCCAACGGCGAGCAGTCGTTCACCATGACCAGGACGGGGACGACCAGAATCCACTGTGCCATTCACTCGAACATGACCGGCACCTTGGTTGTCCGCGACCACTGACGCCTCTGCCCGGCGCGAGTCGACTGGCGCGACGCCGACACTCGAACTGCAGGGTATGGAAGGCGCTACTCCGCCTTCAACGCCTCGATCGGATTGACCGTCGTGGCTCGCAGCGCCGGCAGGTAGCTCGCGAGAACCGCGGCCGCCGCCAGCCCGAGCGAAACGCCGGCATATGTCAGCGGGTCGAGCGGGCGGATCTCGAAGAGCAGCGATGTCATCGCGCGCCCGAGGCCCGCCGCCGCGACGAGCCCGCAGGCGATGCCGATGGCGGCGAGACGCGCGCCGTGGCGGACGAACATGCCGGTGACCTGTTCGTTCTGCGCGCCGAGCGCCCGGCGGATGCCGATCTCGCGCGTGCGCTGGCTGACCGAGTACGAGATCACGCCGTAGATGCCGGTCAGGCCCAGGAGCAGCGCCATGACGCCGGCAATCGCCAGCATCACGAGCGCGAACGACGTGCGCGCGAGCGAGCGGTCGTAGACCTCCTGCAGCGTCCGGACGTTGGCGAGCGGCAGGTTCGCGTTGACCGACCACACGGCCTGCTCGAGGTCGGTCTCGAGCGATCGCGTGCCGGCGCGCGGCGTGCGGACGACGAACGCGACCGCGCGGTCGGTGAAGTCCTTCTGGCCGGCGAAGTCCTTCATGAAGATCGGCCAGTAGGCAATCGTCGGCGCCTTCTCGCTGACGCCGTTGTCGCGCTCGTCGGCGACGACGCCGACGATCTCGCGCCACGGCGCGTCGGGTGCGGATCGAATCCGCTTGCCGACGGCGCCGGACGGGTCGTTCCACAGCTCGCGCGCCAGGTTCTCGGATACCATCGCGACCGGCCGGGCGTCGTATACGTCGGCCCAGGTGAAGTCGCGGCCGGCGACGATCCGGTTGCCCATGGTGGCGGGCAGGCCGGGCGACGCCATCTTGAAGAGGCGCAGCGGCGCCATGCGCCCCTCCTGGTAAACGTGGTCCTCGGCGTAGATCGGATCGTGCCACCCGCCGCCCTGGTCCATCGGCACGATGCTCGTCAGCGCGACGGACGAGACGCCGGGGACGGCCGCGATCTTCTCCATCAGCGCCTGCTGGAGGCGGGTGACGGCCGCGGGTTGCACGCTGTCGGGAATCGAGAGGCGGAACGTCTGCAGCGATTCTGGATGGGTGAAGCCCGGATCGACGTGCCGCAGCGCGTCGAAGGTACGGATCATCAATCCGGCGCCGACCAGCAGGACCATCGCCAGCGCGACCTGCAGGACGACGAGCGTGTTGCGCGCGCGATGTCGTTCGCGGCTCTCCGTGAGACTGCGGCCCGCCGCGCGCAGCGTGAGCGTGACGCGGGGGCCGGCGTACTTGAACGCCGGAATCAGGCCGAACGCGACACCAGCGACGACGGAGACGAGTGCCGTGAAGACCAGCGTCCATCCGTCGAGCGCGATCTGATCCGCGCGCGGGAGGTTCGCCGGCGCGAGCGCGACGAGCACGCGCAGCCCCCCGAAGGCCAGCGCGAGTCCGGCGATACCGCCGAGGATGCCGAGCGCCGTGCTCTCGACCAGCAGCTCGCGAACGAGCTCGGACCAGCCGGCGCCGAGCGCGGCCCGAATCGACAGCTCGTGCTGCCGGCTGTCGGCCCGCACCAGGAGCAGGTTGGCGACGTTCGCGCACGCGATCAGCAGCACCAGGCCGACCGTACCCATCAGCACCCAGAGCATCGGCGCAACTTCGCCGATCACACTCTGCTTGAGCGGTTCGATGGCCGGGCCGAGCCGCGCGTCCTCGAACACCTTGATCCCGAAGCCGGGGAACGGCGGGAACCGGTGGAGCGCGATTGGAATCATCCGCGCGACATCGGCGTCCGCATGATCGATCGTCACGCCCGGCTTCAGCCGTCCGATCGACTGGAAGCTGAAATTGCCGAGACGCGTCGTCGCCGGATCGAGCTGAAGGGGAACGAGAAGAGAGGCCGCCTGATCGAGGAACCGGAACGCGGCCGGCATGACGCCGATCACTTCATGCGCGTGTCCGTCGAGGACGATGCGCCGGCCGACGACGGACGGGTCGCCGCCGAATTTCGACTGCCAGTAGCCGTAGCTCAGGATCGCGGTGGCGGGCGCCTTCGGCGCATCATCGGCCGGGCTGAAGAGACGGCCGATCTGCGGCTGGATGCCGAGCGCCTCGAGCACGCCGTCGGTGACGGCGAGGCCGCGCACCTCCTCCGGCTTGTCGAGGCCCGTGACGGTCAACCGGTCGGCGGTCCAGAGGCCGACGTACGCCAGCGTGCGCGACTCGTCGCGATACGTGAAGTACAGGAACGGCGCACCGCCCGCCCGCTGGATGCCGATGCCGGGCGCCTTGTGGCTGACGTCGACCAGCTCGGCCGGCCGCGGGTACGGCAGGGGTTTCAGCAGGACGGCGTTGACCACCGCGAAGATTGCGCTGTTGGCGCCTATGCCGATGGCGAGGGTCAGGACGGCGATCGCCGTGAAGGTCGGCTGCTTGGCTAGCCGGCGGAGGACGTGTTCGAGGCGCATGCCTGCAGGATACGGCAGACGACGGGCTGAAGTTCGGACAATCCGGGCCGGTGGAACGACTTGCCCCCTCCTGGCGTCCTCTATGGGACGGCGTCTAGCCCGTCAGCTGGACTCTTTCGGAGAGCACGCACTCATCATGAAATTCGCAAAGGCCACTTTCATCATCGCCGGCATCTGGGGCATCGCCGTCCTGACGCCGCTCTATTTCCTGTTCGACATCACCGGGCGCCAGTACCCCGTGCCGACGGAGTATCCCCAGTTCTACTATGGCTTCCTGTCGATCACGATGGCGTGGCAGATCGCGTTCCTGATCATCGGGTCGAACCCCGTGCGGTTCCGGCCGCTGATGATCGCGGCCATCATCGAGAAGGCAGGTTACGTCCTGACCCTGCTCCTGCTGCACGGCGCCGGGCGGTTGTCGGTCCTGGACACCACACCGGCGATCCCCGACTCGATCCTGGGCATCCTGTTCGTCATCGCGTTCGTGAAGACTCGCAGGTTGGAGCCACGCGGCTCGGCGGTGCCCCGGACGACCGAGCCCTCGGCGACGCGCGGGATCGCCTGAACGCGCTCGCCGTCCGCTCGTCGATTGCCGTTGCTCTCACCGCGGCCGTGACCGTAACGGCCGACCCTCCCTCGAAGACGGGCGTGGTCAACGCGTTGAAGTCGATTCTGCCGGGAGGGACGCTGAACGAGCGTCACTGTCCCCGGGGTTCGCGCTGCCCTTCGCACGGCTTGTGTCATACTCTTTCATGCTTCACCTCATGGCCGTGAGTCTCTTCGTGAGGCCCCTGTGATCGTCTCCGCAGCGCGCGACGTCGAATTCACGGCGCCGCTCGGCGGACCCGCGCGGACGGCCGGCCCGCTGAATCTCTCCGTGATCGTGCCGGTCTACAACGAGCGGCATCTGGTCGAAACGAGCCTGCGGCGTCTGCTCGCGCTCCGTCATCCGTCGATCGCCGGCCTCCAGGTCGTTGCCGTCGACGACTGCAGCACGGACGGGTCTGGCGACATCATCGAACGGCTCTCCCGCGAAGACAGCCGGCTCGTCCTCCTGCGCCACGCCCGCAATCAGGGGAAGGGCGCTGCCGTGCGGACGGGGATCGGCCACGTCCACGGCGATGTCACGGTGTTCCATGACGCGGACCTCGAATACAACCCGGAGGACCTTCCCGCGATTCTCCGCCCGTTCATCGAGGAAGGCGCCGATGCGGTCTTCGGATCGCGCTACCTCGCGGGTGCGTACCGGCGCGCGCTGCTGTACCGGCACTCGCTCATGAACCGGGCGCTCACGACGGTCCACAACCTGTTCACCGATCTCGATCTGACCGACGTCGAGACCTGCTACAAGGCGGTCCGGACGGCCCTGCTGCGCTCGATTCCCTTGCGCAGCAACGATTTCCGGATCGAGGTCGAGCTGGCGATGAAGCTGGCCAAGCGTCGCGCGCAGGTCTTCGAGGTCCCGATCCGTTATCTGCCCCGATCACCCGAGGAAGGGAAGAAGCTGCGCGCCGCGCGCGACGGCATCCGCGCGCTCGCCACGATCGGCAGGTTCAGCCTCGTCGACGATCTGTACCACGACGACGAGTACGGATCGCACATCCTGCACCAGCTCGAGCGGACCCGCCGTTTCAACCGGTGGCTGGCCGATACGCTGCGCCCCTCTCTCGGCGACCGCGTTCTCGAGATCGGCGCGGGAATCGCGAATCTCACGTCGCAGTTCATCCCGCGCGATCTGTACGTCGCGTCGGACATCAACCCGAACTATCTCGAGTACCTGAAGTCATATTCAATCGGCAAGCCGTACCTGCGTGTCCGGAAGATCGACGCCACGAGTCCAGAGGATTTCGCCGGGCTCGAAGGCTGCTTCGACACGGTGATCATGGTCAACGTGCTCGAGCACGTGGAAGACGAGCAGCAGACGCTCAGAAACCTGCGAGGCGCGCTCGCCGTCGGCGGCCGCGCGATCATCCTGGTGCCGCAGCACCCCGCTCTGTACTCGACACTCGACGTGGCGCTCGGGCACCGCGAGCGCTACACACGCGACGGACTGAGGCGCTCGCTGGCGAACGCGGGCTTCGTCGAAGAACGGCTGTTCGACTTCAACCGGGCATCGGTCCCCGGCTGGTGGCTGAACGGCAAGGTCCTGAGACGAAAAGTGTTCTCCCGCGTGCAGCTGAAGATGTTCGACACAGCCGTGCCGATCCTCCGTCACTTCGACCGGCTTTTGCCGTTCGGGGGGCAGAGCCTCATCATCGTCGCGCGGCGCGCCGACTAGACGCGCCGCCGGCCCTGGAAGTCCGCCGCGAGAAAGGAGGCTTTGGGGATGAAGACTCTGACGGTCGTGGCACTTGTCGCGCTTTCGACGTCGCTCGCCGCGCAGGACACATCACTCAAGACGATCCACAAGATCTTCGTCGAGAAGATGCCGAATGACCTGGACCAATACATCGACGCTGAAATCGTAAGGCAGTTCGCAGGTCGCATCGTCATCGTGCTGGACAAGAACGCCGCAGACGCGATTCTGCGGGGGACGGACGTGCAGAATACCGGCGTCGGCGCGGCGATCACCGGCCGCGCCCTCTATCTGCAGGACAACGCCTTCGGTTCTGTGTCGCTGGTGGACAGGGACGAAAAGGTCGTGCTCTGGTCCGCAGACGCCGGCGACCGAAGTCTCCTGCTGGGCCCTTTCGCGCGCGGTGGTGTACGGAAGGTCGCGAGCCGCCTCGTGCGGGCTCTCAAGAAAGCCATGTCGCACGCCCGATGACGGGCGCGCGCGCCGCCGGGGAACGACCCGGCTGGCGCGCGCATCGCCCTGCGATCAGAACTCGACGCGGAACCCGAACTGCGCGGTCCGGGGATCGACCGTGGCGTTGATCTTGTTGTAGTTCGCGCCGTTCAACAGGTTGAAGTTGGTGACGGCGTTCGTGTTCAACGCATTGAACAGGTCCACCATCGCCGTGAGCCTCACCTTTCTCACGGTGAAGGCTTTGTCCACGCGGAAGGCGAGCAGGTGAACCGTATCCGACTGGTTGTTCGACAGGTTCTCGATGAAGAACGGCGTCGAGCCGGCGTTGGGCAGCGTCACCGTGATCACGCGCGCGTACTGCCAGCCGCTCTGCCCGTTGTAGTTCACCGCCACTCCGATGTCGTACTTGAACACGTAGCGCGCCGACACGTGGGTCGACCAGGTGGTGGTCGACTGCCGGTTCGGCACGTTCGGGTACGGGTTGAGGAACGCTCCGATCGGCACCGGATCGGAGTTGAGCGGGTCGTTGCTCGTCGCCGGCGATCGCAGATCGTCGTGCCACTCGTAGTCGAAGGCGGCGTTCATGAACAGGCCCCGCCCGAAGCGCTTGTTGATGGCGGCCTGCACCGTGTCGTAGTTGTAGGAGCCGCCGCCCAGCGCGTCGGGGATGTTCATGATCACGTTCTGACTGACGCCCTTCAGCGAGCCGGGGATGTCGTACACCGTGATGGGCTGTGAGGACTGCACCGCGCCGGTCTTCGAGCCATTGTAGTTGGTGATGTTCACCGTCGTCGTGTAGGGCACCGTGTACTGGCCAATCCGCGCCGAGTTGAGGTTTGCGTAGTCGTTCCGCACCATCTTGCGGATGTACGCGACCCGCGCCGATGCCTCGCCCCAGAACTGCCGATCGTAGGACACTTCGACCTCGTCGGCATACGCCAGCTTCAGGTTCGGGTCCACTCTCGTCGTCGCCCCGCCGGCCGAACCGACCAGCACGCCGAGCTCCTGCGGGCCGTCATACAGACCGTTGCCGTTCAGGTCGTTGAACTTGAAATCCTTGTAGTTCGGCCCGCCCGGGTCGGCCAGCCTCAGCGTGTCGGCGATGTTGTAGTAGAAGCGGCCATAGAACGCCTTGATCACCGACGTCGTGCCGCCCGTCGGCTCCCAGCTCACGCCTAGCCGCGGCGCCACATCGTTGCGGGTGAGCAGGGATGCGCCGGCCACCGTCCTCTTCGACCAGACATCGGAGATGAGCGGCACCCGGTTCGCCTCGCTGTAGTAGGGCCGCTGGTAGTCGTACCGGACGCCGGCGGTCAGCGTGATGCGGCTGCTCGCCATGTACCGATCCTGGAAGTACAGAGAATACCGGCGGTCGTAGTCCGCCGACTGCGTCCAGCCGCTGCCAAACGCGGCCGGATCGCCGAAGTCGGTTATCCGCACCTGGTACGGAACGGTGTTCAGATCGAAGTACAGGATCGGTCCCGACGCTCCGTTCGAGACGTTCAGCGACCTGTCGTTGATGAACTCGAACCCGGCCTTCAGGTCGTGGCTGCCGGCGCGCGTCGGCGCGTAGTAACTCACGTTGGCGAACGCCTGTGGCTTCTGTCGCGCGATTTCCCCGGGTCCGACCCCCACGCCTGCGTTCTGCCATCCCGCTCCGGAGTCGACGCCGGTGCCGTTGTCGTGCCGCGGCGGATGCGTCGTGTAGTCCACGTTGGGCGCCATCGGCCAGTCGTAGCCAAAGTCGCCGATGTTGACCTCGCTGAACAGACGGTTCGACCAGGTCCGCTGCCACCGGCCGTTGTACGCCCAGCTGGGGCTGTTCTGCGCGAGCGCGGACTCTGGCGGCGTCGTCGCCGAGAGGCCGCGGAGCGGCTTCTGCTTGCGTCCGAACTGGTAGTAACCGATCAGGGTGTCCTTGTTGCTGACCTTCGCGCTTTCCTTCGTCGTGAAGTTGTCGAAGAGGCCGAGATCGGTGGCCAGACTCTGCGGCACGCCCGAGATCACCTTGTCGATCTTGAAGTGGTTGTAGGCGGCATAGAACCAGGCTCTGTCGACCTTGATCGGCCCCCCCAGCTCGACGTGGCCTTCCCAGAACTTGAGGACCGGCTGCCCGGTGAACCCGCGCGCCGCCGTCGCCGTGCTGATGTTGTCGCCCACGAAGTTCTTCCCTTCGTAGGTGATGTTCTCGAGGCCTTTGAACTGGTTGCCGCCGCTCTTGATCGTCGCGATGATCGCCGCGCCCGGCGTGTTCATGCTGACGTCCTGGCCGGCCGCGCTCACGGCTATTTCGTTCTGGGCGAAGTAGTCCTGGTAGAAGCCGGCGCCGCCGGCTCCCTCGGTGGTGTCGACGCCGTCGTTGATGACGCGCGCCTGGCTCCGAAGGCCGTACGCCTCGTAGTTCGACTGCTGGCTCTTGTGGCTGCCGCCGACGTCGACCCCGCCCATGCGCACGCCGGGTGTCTGCGCCAGCGCGCCCCACAGGTCGGTCGAGCTCGGCACGCCAACGAGCTGCGCCGTCGTCTGCACGTACCCGACCGACGTCGACTGCGTGTCCACCACCGGCGACTGGGCGCTGACGTTGACGCTTTCCTCGAGCGTCGCGATCTGCAGGGTTCCGTCGATGGTCAGCGTCTGGCCAATCGCCAGGACGATGTTCTCTCGAGTAAGGGTCTGGAACCCTTGCAGCTCGAACGTCAGCCTGAACGTCCCAGCTGGAAGGTTGGGAAAGCGATAGACGCCGTTCGGCTCGGTCACCGCTGTCTGGCTGCCGAGCAGAGCAGGCGATGTCGCGGTGACGGTGACGCCGGGCAGCACCGCGCCCTGCGCGTCCTTGACTGTCCCGGTCAGGTGGGCCGGGTTGATCTGCGCACCTGCCTCAGCCACGCTGAGACCGATCGCGAAAGCCGCGACGAGCGCGTGCTTGCACTTCAGCATGGATCGTTCCTCCGATGATGCGGGCTCAGGAGCCGACCCTCGTGGGGCCCCGGGCCACGTCAACTGACGCTCACGACATCGACGCGGAAGGCTAGGAACGGCGACCCAATCGGAATCGATTGTGGGGGCACTGCCGAGCAAGTATCTGGCCAGGATGGCGTCGACGAAGGGCCGCAAATCGGCGGCAAGTTGCGCGGGACGACGAGTTGCCGGCAGAAACAAATGATTTGAACGACGGATTCCCGGCGGGACAAAACTCCGATTCGAAATGACCGTGATCCGGTCTTCGAAGGCCCAGAGTCGGCAGGTTGGACTCGGGCGGGGCGACTGCGTCCACCCCGCCCGAGCAAGGGCCGAATCTAGGGAAGGCCGAGAGACCAGGCGCTGCGCCCGTGCGTTGCAGCGTACAGCACGCGCTGATTCGGCACGATGGTCAAGCCAGCGACTTCGACCATCGGCAATCCCGCACCGGCGACGACCCAGGTGTTGCTTCCGAACGGCAGTTTCATCACGCCGAAGTCAGAGGCCGCGTAGAGATCGCCCATGACGTCGTCGTGGACCACGGCTGTAATCGGAAAGTCTGGCAGGTTGTGGCTGACGTCGACCCACGTCCCTGGACCCGTCCCGCTCCAGGTGACGTCGAACACGTGACCCGGCGTCGCCGGCGTGTTCAAATCGTAGCCGTTGTACGAAATCCACGCATGGTGGGCGTTTGTCGGGTCGACGTAGATCGCGCTGATCGCCCGGCCGGGATCGTTCGTTCCGGGATCGATCCGGTTCCAGACGACGGACGCCGCTGTCGCGTCTGCATTGTCGGTGATGAACACGCGGCCCGTGCTCGTCGCGGCCCATATGGTGCCGGTGTTCTGTGCGGCGCGAGCGATCCATGCGATGGCCCCGCCGCGGCGGGTGTCGCCGTACTCGCCCGGATTCGGAAGGTCGAGTGTGTCCGTCAGGTCCGTCGCGCCAGCCGGGCCAATCGTGACGAAGTCACCGCAGCCAGGCTGTGCGGCGGAGGTCGTAAACTCGGGGCAGTTGGCTTCGAGGAAGGCTTGATTGCCGCCCCAGTCCTGCGTCCGCCAGACGGAGAACGAACCCTCGAAGATCGACCCCGCCATGGCCGGATTCGGGTCGGCGATGATCGGGGGATAGAAGAAGGCGGCCTCGGGGCTGGTGATGATCGGCGCCGAGATGATCACCCACTTCGTCGGGTCGCCGTCACGGAAGTTCGCATCGTGCGCCTGGCCGGTGAACGTATTGAAGCGCAGCCCATCGTCCGCGGTGTTGAAACCCGACTGACCGCCGTCTCCGTAGATTTCCTGGGGCCAGTCCACACGAGAACCGTTGTATTGGAACGTCCCGTTGTCCTGCGTGCCCCCCTGGAGAAGATTCTGCGGCCGCTGCGCGCTCGCCGACAGGCTCTGGAACTGCAGCGTCGACAGACCGTTGTTCATGTTGACGAGCTGATTCGGAACCCTGCCGAGAAGGCTCTTGCAGAAGGCCGTGTCCGACGCATCCAGCCCGCGCCGATCGCATTTCGCGGAGATGTCCGCGAACCTGCCGTCCGAACGGACGACACCACCATCCGAGCCCGTGACGAACTGCAACGGGTTGCCGGGCACCGTGACGATGGCGTGCTGATCCGGGTGGATCGCCTCGGCGTGATTCGGGTCGCCGTCCTGCGTCAGGTCGCTCCACGTATCGCCGCCGTCCGTGGACAGCAGCCACGCTCGGCCGTTCGACTGCGCGTGAAGCTCGCCGTACGCGAACGACCCGCCGAGGTAGACGACGTCAGGGGCGCCGGCTGGCGTATGGACAACGTTGTCGTACCAGCACTGGCCCGAGCAGTAGTTGTCGACCTGGGCTCCGCCCATGGAGGTGAACGTCGCCGCGGTATCGGCGTCATCGCTCCTCCAGAAGTTCGAGTGATGGTTCTTGCCACCGCCCTGCCCTTCGCCGACGTATATCCTCGTATCGCCGCTCGGCAGGGTTGTGACGTCGAACTCGGTGCGATCGATCGCCGAGGCAGCCACGGTCGGATCCTGAGGCGCGAAGATCTGCGAGAACGTGGCGCCATCGTTCGTCGAGCGCCAGATGCCCTGCTGGAAGGCGCTGACGTAGATGATTCCCGGATGCGTCGGGTCGACCTTGACGGTCGTCGCGCCGCGCACGGGGGCCGGAGACGGCCAGATGAGCGTGAACGTGGCTCCAGTCTGCCGCCAGAGGCCGCGGACCGGGAGCGGATGGCCGGTCGCCGGACTCGACGATGCTCCGCTGCTGACCGAACTGATACCGCGCACGGCGCTGGCAACCGGCACGAGCAGGTTGCCGTCGTTGTCCAGGGCCATCTGTCCAATCGCCCGTTGGAAGAAGACGTCGCTGCCGGGAACGAACGTCCACGTCCGACCCCCGTCCGTCGTCTTGTAGATGCCCACGCCCGCTTCCGAATCACCCGAGGCGTTCGGCTCGCCGGTGCCGGCATAGAGCGTGTTGCCGGAGCGATCGCTCTGATCCATCAGCAGTGATCCGATCGCATTCGTACCGAAGCTGGTGGAGAGGAATTGCCAGTTCGGGCTCCCGGCAAGCGCGTCCTTCGCCTTCCAGACGCCTCCACCGGCAGCGGCGACATACAGCGGGCAGGCGCCCGGTTTACAGGTGGGCCCGATCGCCATCGCCGTCACGCGGCCGCTCGCGACGTACTGCGCCCCGTCGAAAAGGAACGGATTGAGCACGGCTGGATAGGTCGCCTTGCTCGGACCAATCAACTGCCAGGCGCCGCTCGAATGCGTCCCGGCATTCAATTCGGCCCAGCCACGCTGGGCGGCGAGGGTGGCCTCTCCCGGTATCTCCGCTGCGGGGTACGCCCGGAGCAGGTAGGCTTCCACGTCCGCCGTGTAATCGGGCCAGCGTGATTCGTTCGGTCCGACGAGCGCCCGTTTGTTGTCGCCCGGCCGCGCCATGTCGGGATCGACTTTCTTGAAGGCGAGCGCGCGCGCCGCCGGCGAGGTGGTTACGCGTGCGGTGCGAAGTGCAACGGAGGCCATTGCCACGCCCACTGCAATCAACGCAGTCGCAGCGGCCAGGAGCAGATACCGGAAGCGACGATTCGAGCTGTTGTACATGAACACTTCCTTCCGCGAGGAATGAAGAAACGACCGCCGCAGAGCGTGGCGAGGCTACTCCCGCCGTTGGAGGCGGTCAAGGAGGTATTGCGAAATCGAACGAGCGGATGGGCTGGCGAATCTCAGCCGCAGCTCGCGCGGCGTCGCTCGACGCGCTGACGTCCGTCGGCGACACAGCCAACTCTGCCGGGAACATGGCAGCGGCAGGTTCCGCCGGCAGACCCGTGCTGCCAGATGCGAGGAATTGCCGGACAAATCAGGCCGCGCGCGAAGAACAATTCTTGCTTCCGCGAACACGAACCGATCGACGACGTCAATCAGAGAAAGGCCTCCATGCGGCGGACATTCGGGGTGCTCGCAGTCCTGTTCGCATCGGGGATCGGCCTTGTCGCGTCGACGCTTGCGACGATTGTGCTGGTCCCGGTTCCGGCGGCCGGTCAGGCACTCAGCGATGTTCAGATCGAAGCAGCGATCGCCGCGGGCCGAACGAGGAAACCGGTGGACCTCGTCGTCTCCTGCACGGCGACGATCGGATTCGGGACAGGCATAGTTGCAGGCATCGCCGGGGGACGACAGCCGACCGGAGCATTTTCGGTCGCCGTCTCGGATTCCGAAGGCCGCATCGCGGCTCTGGCGTTCCAGGCCAGACGCGTCCATGAGCCGTTCACGAAGGACAACGTTTCCGGCGATCTGAAACGCCAGGCGGTTTTCGTCACCGTCGAGCCGAACGCGCCCGCTCGATCCGACGAGATCCTCGCGGTGCCGTCTCCGATAGAGAGCGTGGTCCTGCAGTCAAGACAGCAGCGCGAGGCCGTCGCCCGGCCGTTGAGGATCGGCACCGAGCCGGTCGAATGGTCCGACCGGCTCGGCGACAGTATCACGTCGAATCGAGCCGCCGCCCTGTTCTCGCTCGATTCGGTTCGCGGGTTGCCTCCGGGCGACGTGGATGTCGTGGTGCTGACTGAGGCGGGCGAGCGGCGCTGCACGATTCCCGGCGACGATCGCGGGAAGATTCTGAAATAGCCGCGAACGCCGGGATCGACGCAGCTGTTATTGCCGTGGACGGTGGGACGCCGCCGGGCTGATGTAGAAGGAGACGCCGCCCGAAAACGTGGTGCCGGCGCCGTTCTCGTCGAGCGTCGCAATCGTGCGGCCGAGCGATCCGAACACGCTCATGCTCGGCCTCAGGGCGTACGCCAGGCCGCCGGTCACCTCGGTGCGATCCCGGGTCAGCCCCGTGAGGGCATCGACGCTCGTCCACGAATGGCTGAACGACGCCGACAGGCCGACCCGCGGCGCCACCTGCATGCCAGCGCCCGCGCCGGCGAACCAGACGGCGCGCGAGAACCAGCCGGCCGAGGCGTAGAACCGCCGTCCGCTCCGATCCACTTCGACGGAGACCGGCAGACCGAACCGAGTCCGTGTCTCTCCTGATGCGAGCGACTGCATGACCCCGGTGCCGAGCACCTCGAGCGTCGGCGCGACCGCGACCTTCAGACCGTACTCATCGTTCGCGTAGGCGGCGTACTTCCCGCTGAAGTACGTCGTGCCCAGGCCGCCGACGACGCCGGACGCGTCGTTGGCGACCACACGCGGCAGGCTCGCGGCAAACTGAAAGCGGTTCGTGAGGCCGATGGCCACGTTTACGACGGGGACGTCGGTTTCGCCGATGCCGTTGCCCTGCCATCGCGTCATCGACAGGTCGACCGACATCGCTCCCGATGCCATCAGGTCGGCGTCGTCGATCCAGGCGAGCGGCATCGCGCCGATTCCGGACGCGGCGCCCGACGCAATCGGCAGCGGGCTCCTGCTCGGCGGCGACGCGTGACCGTGGGCCTGGTTGCTCTTTCCCTGCGCGAACAGCCGGCCGGGAAGAAAGACGGCGAGCGCGGCGACGAGTACCGCGCCCGCCCTCGAGGGGCTAGCGGCCCTTCCCATGCTTCGGCTTCGTGGTGGCGGTGCTGGTCGTGCCCTTCGTGCCGGTCGCGTCGAGATCCTGCTCCGTTTCGACCTCGCCCTCATGAGCAGCGCTCGTTGCGTCGGTCCCCGGACGCAGTTTCTGGATGGACTGGCCGAGGCTGTTGTGGTTCGTCACCATCTCCTGCTTGAGGTCGGCGAACGGGATGCCGAGATTCTGCGACACGTGCAGCGCGGCGATGAACTGGCCCTGGTTCCTGAAGCCGGCCGCCGCATCCTGCAGCGTCATGCCCTGTGGCAGCATCGCGGTCAGCCTCGAGGCGAGCTGAGGGTGGGACTCGATTTTCGTCGCGATCGGCGACGACGCCGTCCCGGTAGTCGTTCCCGTGCTCGTCGTCGTGCCCGCGTGCGTGCCCTTCCGGCTCCCGTGCGCCATCGCGTGCGACGTCGACGTGTGGGTCGTCGTGCGATGACTCGTCGGCGCGGTCGCATGCGCCGTTCCACCGTGGGTTGGGGCAGCGGTATGCGGCGTCGGCGCCGCATGCGGCACGGTCGGGTGCACCGGAGGATGGCCGTGCTGGCCGGCGAGAGCCGTCGTTGCGCAGAACGCCGTCGCCACCGCAACGGTCGAGATCGTGGCAAGTCGCATCAGGGCTACCTCCCCGCCTGAATCTGCGCAAGGGGCATACCAGCCGGCCCGTACGCGAAAGGCTCTGAATTTCTGGCGAGTTTCGCGCTGACTTCGGGTCGTGCCGGTTTCAGTTCTGTCGCCAGGGCGCGCACGTTGTACTTCTTACACAGTGTTGTTCGATGCGTTTACCGAGCCATCCACGAAGCGACGAATCGTCCAGCTGGCAGCGCCTTCCTGCAGCGCCGGCGAATGACAGACGAGCGCCAGTCGCGTGCGCAGAATCCGCGCATTCTTCGTGCAAACCGCTCGGAGCCCCGAAAAGCCGGGCGCTAGAATCACGCGGACTCGGGAGTCCCGCGCGAAGAGCAGGACGAGGAGGGGCAATGGCGACCGTCTACAAGATCCATCCGGCCATTGGTATTGCGCGCATCGGCGACAGCGACGACTTCTTCATCGGGCCCGAGCGCCTCGGCGAGCAGCCCAATCCGCCGGGAGGATTCAAGGACACGCAGTGCCGCGTCAAACGGCAGGCAGCGCGTTTCCGGATCTTCGCGCACCACGACGACGGCACGGTCGAGGAGATCACCAAGGCGAAAGCCAACATCACGTGGACGGTCCATCTGGCGAACAAGAAGGCGGCGTTCCCCGGTCGCGGCAACAGCGGGTCCGCGTCGGATCTGACCATCGATCCCGGTCCCCGGAGCGCCAACGGACCGAACCAGCGGAAGCTGTTCGATACGGGCGCCATCAAGTTCTCCAGTACAACGACCACGGTGCCGCTCGGAGAGATTCGCACGGATGCCGACAATCACCTGCTCGTGCTCGGCGGCTCCGGACACTCGGCGTCGCCGACCGGGAATGGCCTCGGGGACTTCTGGCAGAACACCGAGTGGTTCGACGATGTCTCGGACGGCCCGGTGACGGCCGCCATCCAGCTGCTGTCGGACAACTCGACGCCTGCCGTCACCGGCGCCTGGGTGATCGCCGCGCCGCCGAAGTTTGCGCCGCACCAGGACAGCGTGATGACCCTGTACGACCGGGTGCTTCAGGTCATGGTCGCGGCGAACCTCGTGCCCAAGCCGACCACGACGTCCTACACGAAGGACATCTACCCCATCCTGCAGCGTGCGCGCGACATCCACTGGGTCATCGACATCAGCCCGAGTACGGCCATGACGTGGGCGGATCCGGTCACGGACGGCACGCTCAAGAACGCGATCTTCAGCTCGCTGAAGATACCCGGCGGGGGCGGCGACGACATGCCGCAGCTGAATGCGCCCTCGCCGAACGACCCGTCGGACTTCCAGACGGATCGACTGACGCCGGAGCAGTACGATCACATGCAGCGCTGGAAGGACAACACGAACTACACCGACGACTGGGCCGGACCGCCGGCGCCTCAGACCGACATCACGCCGGATGGCCTGGACCGCGCCGCCCTCGAAGCGTGCGTCGGCGGTTCCTTCTTTCCCGGCATCGAAGCGGGAGGTCTGCCGTCGAGCGCCAGCGCGTACTACCCGGGGCTCGCCGCGCAGTCGCGCCCGATCGCGATCGCCTCCAACTACGCAGAGGGATTCCGTCTCGATCACGCCGTGGTGTCCGCCGGCGACATCACCGCGGCCATGGCGCTGCCGTGGCAGGCTGACTTCACGGATTGCGCCCAGAACTGGTGGCCCGTGCCCCGCCCCAACCAGGTGACTCGCAACGGCACGGCGGGCCAGGACTGGACGGCCGGAATCGTCGGCAGCCTCGACGACATGGTCCACAAGTGGAGTCAGCTGGGCTTCGTGCTTCGCCAGGGAAACCAGCACGTCGAACTGGAGCGCTGCGATTCGCCGACGATCATGCTCGTCACGCCGCTCCTGAACTTTCAGGACGTGCCGCAGAACCCGCTCGGCGCGGTCCGCGAGATGGCGCTCGCGATCACCTTCGAGGTCATCTCGCCGTCGAGCACGGTCACGCTGCAGTACGCACCGGGCGGCGCACCATCGAATCCCCAGCTGACCGCGTACAACACCTCGGTCACCGTCGGGCCGACGCCGCCCAACGGCATCGTTCCCGCCCGCCTGTGGGTGATCTACCGCACCGGCAATCCGGGCGACGTGCTGCCCCCGCAAATCGTGACCGTCCAGGATTCGGGCGCGACCCAGAGCTGGAACATCACGATCATTGGAAACACCGTCGCGCGAAAGACCTCGAGCGTCGCCCTCGTCCTGGACCGATCGGGCAGCATGTCGGAGGACAGAGGAGATGGCCAGAGCAAGCACGATTCGCTGCAGCAGGCCGCCAGCATCTTCGTGGACGCCATGGTGGAAGGCGATGGCGTCGGCCTGGTGCGGTTCAACGAGGACGCGCAGGTGCTGCAGTCCATCATGCAGCTTGGTGACGGAGGCCTGTCCGATATCAACCGGGGAAACACGAAGGACACGATCAACAGCAGCCAGCTCGACCCGAACGGACTGACCTCGATCGGCGACGGCATCTTCGAAGGACGCGGAATCCTGAACTCGGCGCCGGTCGCATATGACGTGCACTCGCTGGTGGTGCTGACCGACGGCGTGGAAAATCAGCCGCGCATGATTGCCGACGTCGCGGACCAGATCAACGAGTTCACGTACGCCATCGGTCTGGGGCAGCCGCAGAACATCAGCGTGCCGGCACTGCAGACCATCTCCGGAAACAACGGTGGATACCTGCTCGTCACCGGCGCCATCTCGACCGACAACCGTTTCATGCTCGAGAAGTACTTCCTGCAGATCCTGGCCGGCGTCAGCAACGCCGAGATCGTGCTCGATCCGGACGGCCAGATCTTCCAGGGCCGCGTGGAGCGAGTGCCCTTCCAGTTGACCTCCGCTGATTCGTGCGTCGACGTCATCCTCCTGACGCCAAACCCGAGGGCGGTCGACTTCCGCATTCAGACGCCCGGCGGGCGAATCATCGAGCCGTGGCGCGCGCTCGCGGAGCCCGGCATGCGATTCGTCCTGTCCGACGGCATCAGCTACTACCGGCTCGCCCTGCCGGTCGAGCTCTTGCCCAATCGTTTCGACAACGAGGGGACGTGGTACGCGCTCATGACGATCGGACGTCCCCATCTCGTGCGGAGCGAGACGCCCGGCGGCGTCGACACCAGCATCCTGCACGGCATGTTTGCGCCGCCGGACCGGAGACGTGCGAGGCCTGCACAGGGCGCGCAGGCGCGTCGGGCGAGCATCCTGGCGGCGGATCGGTCCGCGGCTGCGTCCACAGGAGGCATGGGCAGCTCCGTCTCGGCCTCGGTCGTCAGCCGCACGCTGCCCTACAGTCTGGTCGTGCACACCTATTCGAACCTGTCCCTGCAGGCACATGTCGAGCAGGCGGACTTCGGGCCGGGGGCTGCAATCGCTCTGTACGCGTCCCTGGCGCAATCGGGCATCCCGCTCGCCGGTCACGCCCAGGTGTGGGCGGATGTCACCCGTCCGGACGGCAGCACCACGGTGGCGGGACTGACCGAGCACGAGGCGGGCCAGCACTCCGGATCCTTTGCCACCACGATTCCTGGTGTGTACCGCTTCCGCGTGCGCGCGCGTGGAACCTCTTTTCGCGGCGAGCCCTTCACCCGGGAGAAGACGCTGACGGCGCCGGTGTGGCGGGGGGGCAACAACACCGGCGGCAATGGCGGGACGACCACGCCGGGCGGCGGTCTGCAGACCGTGGTGTGCGAGCTGCTCGACTGTCTGTTGCGGGGCGAGGGCGGCGTGAGCGCCGCCCTCGAGGAGCGGCTGCGGGCTTCAGGAATCGATCTTGGAGCCGCGCGCCGGTGCCTGGAGAAGCTGTGTCATGCAGACCGACGCTGACGTCGGCGAGGAGGCTGGGCCGCTGCGGACAGCGGAGCCGCCGCGCACGTGCGATGTGGCGGTCGTGGGAGCCGGACCGGCGGGCTCGGCGACCGCGCGCTGGCTGGCGTTGCGCGGCGCCAGCGTCGCGCTCATCGAACGCTCGCGGTTTCAGTCACGGCGAGTCGGAGAATCGCTGGCGCCGGCCGTCCAGCCGGCGCTCGTCGAGCTGGGCCTGTGGAACGAATTCCAGGCGCTCGGTCCACTCCCCTCGTACGGCACACGAAGTCACTGGGGCGACGTGGCGCCGCGAGTTCACTCGCACGTGATGAGCCCCTGGGCGAGCGGCTGGCACGTCGATCGGCGCGCATTCGACCTCATGCTGGCGCGGGCCGCCGCCAGTGCCGGAGCGACGCTCGTGACCGGCGTGACCGTCGCAGGCTGCCGCGGTTCGGCCGCGGGCTGGATCCTCGACCTGCGGCACGACGAGGGCCACGACCGTCACGTCCGCGCCATGAACCTGCGCGCCCGGGTCGTCGTCGACGCGACCGGACGCGCCACTCGCCTGGCCGCGCTCTTCCACGCACGACGCGTGGCGTTCGACCGACTGGTCGGCGTCGCATCGATATTCGACGGGATCGATGTTTCGCGCGAGGGCTACGTCATGGTCGAGACGACGCCGCGCGGCTGGTGGTACAGCGCTCCAATCCCTCGCGGCGCCTTGATGGTCATGGCCATGACCGACAGCGACATCTGCGGCCGATTTCGCCTGGCGACCAGTGACGCGTGGTCGACACACCTGGCCACGGCCGCGGCCACGAGGGCGCGAGCGCCTGTCGGCCACGCAGCATGGGGACCTCGCGTGTTTCCCGCGGCGAGCCATCGCCTGGTCCGCGGCGACTGTCGGCGTGCCTGGCTGGCGGTGGGCGACGCCGCGCTGGCCGTCGACCCCGTATCAGGCAGCGGCGTCGTACGGGCTCTTCGCTCGGCTCGAGCCGGCGCGGAGGCGGCACTCGCGCTGCTCGAGCACGCCGATTCGGAAGCGATTCGCGCCTGCGAGGCAGAGCGCGACCGCGAATGCACCGCGTATCTGCAGGAGCGCGCCATGTACTACGGACTCGAACGACGCTGGCCTGCCGCCGAGTTCTGGTCGCGCCGCCGGATGGGCGGGGAAATCCCGTCGCCCGTCGGCGCGTTCAGCGCGTCTTGACGACGGCGAGCGCGGCTTTGAGTCCAGCCCCGATCGCGTCGGGCGTGCCGACGCCCCAGAAATGCATGAAGAACGTCCGCGGCGTTTCCTGCAGCATGTGAGAGTGGAGCGCCTCGACCTCGATGCCGTGCGCCTCGAGTGCTTTGATCACCAAATTGACCTCGTCCGCGGCCAGGACGAAATCACCCGTCGTCGCCACCCGCTGTCCGACGACCTCGAAGTTCATCCCGGTGCCGGTGCCCATTGCCGGCGGGATTTCCATGCCGTCATGCTCGACGGCATTCGCGCGGGGCACGCTCACCTGCAGCACGCGTCCGGCCATCGATCCGGTCCGGCCCAGCGCCGTCTGGAGCTTCGTCAGGACGGCCCTTTCGGCGGGGGACGCCGATGCAGCCGGCGCCGGCGGACCGAGCGGCGTCGCCGTCTTCTCGAGCGCGCCGCGCAGTGTGCGCGCCAGGGCGGGGGCTTCGCCCGTGCCGGAATAATGCAGGTACAGCAGCCGCGGCGATTCGCCAATCAGATGATTGTGCACAGCGGTCACGTCGATGCCGCCGGCCTGCAGCGCCCTGATGACCGGATTCACTTCGGCGCCCCGCAGGACGAGGTCGCCCATCACCACGAACTGACCGGACCGGCCCGTTTCCTTGAACGCCGCCCAGGAACCGAGCGCGAGGGCCGGCTCGACGGGAACGCCGCCGAGCGTCACGTGCAGGTCCGTCCGCGGCCAGCCGTACTTGTGGACATCGCCGGCCAGAGACTGCCCCGGCCGTCCAAGCAGATGATCGACCGTCGTCCAGGCTGATTGCTGCTGCGCCAGCACCGGAACGCCCAACGAGAGAACGAAGGCACCGAGAAGACCCAGCGGGATCGCGCGGTCAGACTTCATTCGAGGTCACTCCTCCCTTGCCCGTCGACAGGCCTGAAAGGCGATCCTACCGCGAAGAATCGTAAGAATTCTGCCGGCACCTCGACCTTCGTGCGGCGTGACTCAGGCGAGCCTGCGATCGGCCGTGCCGATCGCTTGCTCGGGCTCGATCAGCCGGGCGAGCTGAGCGGCCAGAATGATCGCAAGGGCGCGCACCGAAGCGCGCTGCTCGCTGCCGTGCCGCAGCTCGATCGCCAGCACACCCACGCAGCCGACCGGCGTGATGAGGGGCACCACCAGCGCGCCGCTCGCGTGATCGCTGCAGTCGACGACGCAGGTCTCGGCTGCGCGGAAGGCGGCGGCCGTAGGATTGTCCGCGTCGGGTCCGACCCTGGGGAGCTGCGCGAGCATCCTGTCGGGATACCCGTGCGCCAGCGCGGGAATGAGCGCCGTCACCTGCGGATTCCAGACCCACACGATCAGCCCGACCGCGTCGAGAATCCTGACGCTCTCCTCGATGAGCGGTACTGCCTCGCGCGCGTCCGCGACACGGCCGAGCTCCGTGCAGAGCCGGGCGGCCGCGAGCAGGTCGGGCTCGGCAGCCTGCGCAGGCAGGTTGGCGGCCGGAACCGGCGCGGCGGCTTCGACGGATGCAGCGACCGTCAGCGGCTCCTGGAGCCCGGGGGGCGCGGCGACCGGAAGCGGATCTTCGTTGAGGTCAACCGGCGGGGGCGCCGGCAGCGGCGGATCGGAAAGGACCCGCACGGAGACGGCCGCGCTCTCGGCAGGCGGGAGGGCGTCGACGGCCGACCGCTGCCCGTCGGCCCGGCGGCCGCGCCGCAGCAACGAGCTGACCGCGTGCCGGAAACGGGTCGGTGGCGCCGCGTCGCCCGGCACGGGCTCCGGCGCGACGGCCGGATCCGTCCCGGCGAGCTCGAGGGGATCGGGGTGCAACTCCAGGAATTCACGAACGACGCCGTCCGGCTCGAGGCCGATGGCGCGGGCGTAGTCGCGCATGAAGGAGCGGCGAAAAATGCCCGAGGGCCAGTGCGAGACGTCGTCCCGTTCCAGGGCCTCGAGCAGCGACGCGCCGATCTTGGTCCGCTCGGCGATCGTGGTCAGGGCAATCGATTGTTCTTCGCGCCGCTGGCGCAGACGCGCGCCGAAACTCTCGGGCATGCGGCATACCTCACGGGCCACGGGGACACGTGAATCAGACAGTTGGGTTGATCGAAGAAAGAGATGCGACGGTTCGCGGCCCCTGAGGGACGTGTCACCGCACAGCCTCGGGCGAGGCGGCCCCGCGCGGTGAAGGCCGACGAACCTTACGGAGCGAGAGTACCAGCATCGTTCGCTCAGTTCAACCACAGAAATCGCTGGCGCGCGCGTTCGGCTGAGCTGGGCGGCCGGCAGGTCGGCGGGCAGGCGTTCGCGCCAATATTGTGTTATTTTAATATTCTCATATATGGATGCTGTAGCCGGCGGACCGTCCCTCCAGACCTTCAAGGCGGACTTCTTCCGCGCGCTCGCGCACCCGGTCCGCATCCGCATCCTGGAAACGCTCGCCGCGGGCGAGCACACGGTCCACGAGCTCCAGCTCCGCCTCGGACGCGAGCAGCCGGTCGTCTCGCAGCAGCTGGCCGTCCTCCGCGCCAAGAACATCGTGACGCCGCGCAAGGTGGGGACGACCGTCAAGTACGCGCTCAGCGATCCCCTCGTCACGAAGCTGCTCGCGGTGGCCCGGGAGATCTTCGACAACCGTCTGGTCAACACCCAGACGATGCTGAAGGAGCTCCGGCGCGAGCGGCGGCGCTAGCCCGCCCCGGCGAGGAGCATCCCCGATGCAGCTGTTCTCGAAAATCCGGCGGACCGGCGTGGCCACCGAAGTGCTGCAGGCGGCCGATCCGGCGGCCGTCGAAATCGGCCGCGCGCTCGAGCAGAGGGTCAAACGGCTGCTCGGCCGGGCGCTGGCCATCCGGGTCGTCGACGCCGGATCGTGCAACGGCTGCGAGCTCGAGATCGCCGGCATGGCGGGCCCGATCTACGACATGGAGCGGTTCGGCCTGCATTTCGTCGCCTCCCCCCGCCACGCGGATCTGCTCCTGGTGACCGGGCCGGTCACCCGGAACATGGAAGTCCCGCTGCGTCGGACCTACGCTGCCACGCCCGCGCCGAAATTCGTCGTCGCCGTCGGCGAGTGCGCCAGGACGTGCGGCGTGTTCGCCGGCAGCTACGCGGTCGCAGGTCCGGTCGATCGGATCGTGCCCGTCGACATCTTCGTCGCCGGGTGTCCGCCGGAGCCGGCCGACATCCTGCGCGGAATCCTCGAAGGACTGGATCGCTTCGAAGATAAGCGGGCCACGCGATGATGCCGGCAGCCGGATGGCTTGCGCTGATGGCGGGCGGATATGCGTCCGGGGCGGCCCTGGCGGTGCTGGCGCCGACGCCGCGCCTGTCGCGCATCGCCACCGCGCTCGGCGCCGCGCTCGGAGCGGCCGCGGGACTGGTTGCCGCGGCGGGCGTGCTGGTCACGGGAGCGCCGATCGCCGCCAGGCTGCCGGGTCTCCTCGCCGCGGCCGGCGGGGTCGAGATCGGCCTCGACGCGCTCGGCGCGCTGTTCCTGCTCCTCGTCTCCGGGCTGGGCCTCCTGGCTGCCGTCTACGGCGTCGCGTATACGGCGGAGTACGACGGCCACCGCTCGCTGCGTGCGTTCGGCGTCATGTTCGAGGGATTCCTGCTCGGCATGAGCCTCGTGACGTGCGCGGCCAACGTCTTCACCTTCGTGCTCGCGTGGGAGTTGATGGCGGTCACCTCGTACCTGCTCGTCATGACCGAGAGCGAGGACCCCGAAACGCGCGCGGCGGGGCTGTGGTACGCGGGCATGACGCACTTCGGGCTCGTCCTGCTGCTGCCGATGTTCCTGCTGATGGCGCCGGCGCCGGGTGCCACCGGCTTCGCGGATCTCCGGGCCGGGGCGGCGCTGCTGCCCGGTGCGACTCGGAACGCGGTCTTTCTGCTGGCGCTCGCCGCGTTCGGATCGAAGGCCGGCATCATTCCCCTGCACGTCTGGCTGCCGCGCGCGCACCCGGCGGCGCCCTCGCACGTGTCGGCGCTGATGTCGGGCGTGATGATCAAGCTGGGCATCTACGGCTTTCTCCGCGTCACGCTCGACTTCCTCGGCGGCGGACCGGTGTGGTGGGGCGGACTCGTGGTCGCCGCCGGATCGCTGTCCGCGCTGGGCGGGGTGCTGTACGCGCTGGCGGAGAACGATCTCAAGCGGCTCCTCGCCTATTCCTCGGTCGAGAACGTCGGCGTCATCTTCCTTGGACTCGGCGCCGGGCTGATGCTCCAGCGCTACGGGCTGCACGCGCTCGCGCTGGCGGGCTTCGCCGCCGCGCTGCTGCACGCGGTCAATCACGCCGCCTTCAAGGCGCTCCTGTTCTTCGGCTCGGGGAACGTGCTGCAGCAGGCGCACACGCGCAACATGGAGCGGATGGGCGGCCTCGCCAGAGGGATGCCGCATACGGCGGCGCTGTTTCTGGTCGGATCGCTCGCGGCCGCGGCGCTTCCGCCGTTGAACGGGTTCGCGTCCGAGTGGCTGGTGTTCCAGGCGCTCCTGTCGGGCGGCCGGATTCCGCCCCCGGGCGGCGCCATCGGCACGCCGCTCGCCGTCGGCGTGCTCGCGCTGACCAGCGGACTGGCGGCGGCGTGCTTCGTCAAGGCGTTCGGCATCAGCTTTCTCGCGATGCCCCGGTCCGATGCGGCGGCGCACGTGCGCGAGGCTCACTGGTCCGCGCGCGCCGTGATGGCGGTGCTGGCCGCAGCCTGCATCGCGCTCGGCGTGGCCGCGCCGCGCGCCGTCGGCGTGCTCAATCGCATAGTCGGCAGCGTCCTCGCCCCGGGCGCCGGCCCGGCCGCCGTCGCGCCGGCGGGCGCGTGGCTCACGGCGCCGGGCGGCCTTGCGCGGGTCTCACCGCTGTTCATCGCCGTGCTGCTCGTGGGAATCATCGTCGTCGCCGCCGCAGCCGTCCGGGGCGGGCGCCTGCGGCTGCGCTACGCGGACACGTGGGGCTGCGGGCGGATCCGGCAGACATCGCGGATGGAATACACGTCCTCGGCGTTCGCGGAGCCGCTCCGCCGGGTCTTCTCCGAGCTGTACCGGCCGACGCAGGACCTGAGCATCAGCGTCCACCCCGAGTCGCGTTACGTGCTTCGGTCCATTACTTATACGAGCGGCGTCACCCCGTGGCTCGAGCGGGCGCTGTACGACCCGATTACCCGGGGCACGCACGCCCTCTCCACACGCGTTCGCCGCCTTCAGGCCGGCTCGGTGCAGCTGTATCTGCTGTATGTCGCCGGGGCGCTGCTGGTCGCGCTGGCCGTGGCCGGGTGGTTCAGATGATCCGCTACGCGATCATGCTTGGCCAGGCCCTGTTCGCGGTGCTGCTGGCGCCGGCGCTGACCGGCTTCATCCGCTGGCTGAAGGCGCGGCTGCAGGGCCGGACGGGGGCGCCGCCGTGGCAGCCGTACTTCGAGCTCCGGAAGCTGTTCGGCAAGGAAGCGGTGGTGTCGCATACCGCGTCGTGGCTGTTCCAGGCGACGCCGTTCGTCCTGTTCGCCACGAGCGTCCTCGTCTCGTCGATGGTGCCGCTCGTCACGGCGCCGCCCCATCCGATCGTCCTCGGCGATCTCTTCGCCGTGGTGTACCTGCTGCTGCTCGGAACGTTCTTCCTGGCGCTCGCGGGCCTCGACACCGGATCGCCGTTCGGCGGCATGGGCTCGTCGCGCGAGATGACCGTGGCCGCGCTGACCGAGCCGACCGTCGCGATGTCGATCGTCGCGCTGGCGCTGGCGGCGGGCTCGACCGACTTCTCGCAGATCGTCGCCCGCACGGTCGCCGAGCCGTGGGCGGCGCTCGGGCCGGGGCACCTGCTGGCGTTCGCCGCGCTCTTCATCGTCACGCTCGCGGAAACGGGACGGCTGCCCGTGGACAACCCGTCCACGCACCTCGAGCTGACGATGATTCACGAGGCGATGGTGCTGGAGTATTCGGGGCCGTACCTCGCCCTGGTGGAATGGGGCTCGGCGGTCAAGCTGCTCGTGCTCCTCGCGCTGGCGGCCAACCTCTTCGTCCCGTGGGGGATCGCCGTGTCGCTCGCGCCGGCGGCGCTTGCGTTCGGTCTGGCGGTCTTCGTGGCCAAGCTCGCCGTGCTCGCCGCAGTGATCGCGGTGCTCGAGACGCGCGTCGCGAAGCTGCGCCTGTTCCGGGTTCCCGAGCTCCTCAGCGCATCGTTCGTGCTCGCGCTGCTGGCCGTCATGTCCACGTTCCTGGCGCGGTGATCGCGGTGAACCGTCTCTTTCCGCAGCTCGTGATGCTCGGCAGCAGCGGCATGCTGCTGACCGCCCTGATCGTGCTCTGGCGGAAGGGGCTCTCCGCCTACATCGCCGCGTATCGCTGGCAGTCGTGGCTGCTGGCCGCGGTCACGGCGACGATCGGGTACTTCGGGCACGACGCGGCGCTGTTCTGGGTGGCCGGGATGCTGCTGGCGATCAAGGGCCTGGCCATTCCGGCGCTGCTCCGGGCCATGCTGCGGCGGGTCGGCATCGAGCCGAAGGTCGCGCCGTACGTGAACACCGAGACGTCGCTGCTGGCGGCCGGCCTGCTCGTGCTGTTCGCCTACGTGCTCGCGCGGCCATGGGTGATGGTCAGCAGCCTCCCCACGCGGGAAGGACTGCCGCTGGCGATGGGACTCCTCTTCGTCAGCCTCTTCATCATCGTCACCCGCAAGAAGGCGATCACGCAGGTCATCGGGTTTCTGATGCTCGAGAACGCCATCGCGCTGCTGGCCGCCGTCGGCACGTACGGCGTGCCGCCGCTCGTCGAGATCGGGGTGTTTCTCGACGCGTTGATGGGTTTCCTGGTCATGCAGATCTTCGTCTATCACATCCACGAAACGTTCGACACGATCGACGTCGACGCGCTCACGCGTCTGAGGCACTGAAGGCACACGATGGTGACGCCGCTCGCGATCCTGCTGCCGCCGCTCGTGGCGGCGTGCGCGACGGGGATCGTCCGTCCGTACCGGCGGTGGGTCGGGTGGTTCGGGGTGGTGTGCGCGGCCGCGTCGCTGGCCGCGGCGGCAGTGTCGGCGGGGGACGGCGTGGTTCGGGACGGTCTGAAGACCGTCCCCTACATGGACGCGCTCTCCGCGCTCCTCGCCCTCTGCATCGCCTTCGTGGCGCTGCTGGCGTCGGTGGTCGCGCCGGGCCTGCGCCGCGACGAATCCGACGACCCGGCGCAGACGCGCCGGCTGCGCGTCTACATGAACGCGTTCGCGTTCACGATGCTGCTCGCCGTCACGGTGCACAACGTCGCCCTGATGTGGGTCGCCATCGAAGCGACGACGATCACGTCGGCGCTGGCGATTCCGCTGCACCGGACGAAGGCGTCGGTCGAAGCGTCGTGGAAGTACCTCCTGCTCTGTTCCGTCGGCATCGCCCTGGCGTTCACCGGCACCATCCTCGGATACTTCGATTTCGTCGCCACGGCGGGCGGCGCTCCGGTGGCGCTCGACTGGGAGGCGCTGCGCGGGGCGGCGCCGTCGCTCCATCCGGAGCTCCTCCAGCTCGCCTTCGCCTTCGTCCTCGTCGGCTACGGCACGAAGGCCGGCCTCGCGCCCATGCACACCTGGCTGCCCGATGCGCACTCGGAAGCGCCGTCGCCGATCTCCGCGATGATGTCCGGCGTGCTGCTGGCCGTCGCGGTCTACGCGATCGCGCGCTGGAAGACGGTCGTGGACGCGGTGGTGTCCCCCGGGTTCACGAACGCCCTGCTGATCGGGTTCGGGCTGCTGTCGGTCGCGATCGGCGCCCTGAGCCTGGTGGTGCAGCGCCATTACAAGCGCATGCTCGCCTACTCGAGCGTCGAGCACATGGGACTCGTCGCGATCGGGCTGGCGCTCGGACCGCTCGGCGCCTTCGCCGCATGGCTGCACGTCCTCAATCATGCGGTCGCGAAGTCCGCGAGCTTCCTCGCGGCCGGGCGCATCCTCCGGCGCTACGACAGGACGGAAATCGGCGATGTCACCGGCCTGCTGCGCGTGATGCCGTGGACCGGCGCGCTGTTCGCAGCGGGCATCCTGGCGCTCGTGGGCCTGCCCCCGTTCGGCCTGTTCGTCTCCGAATTCCTGCTCGTCCGCGCCGCCGTGCTGACCCACAAGACCTGGCTCGCCGCGATCGTCCTGGTGCTGCTGCTCGCCGCCTTCGTCTCGCTGCTGAAGCACCTGAACCGGATGCTGTACGGCGAGCCGCCGGACGGCGTGCGCGTCGGCGAACGGGCGGAGTGGACCGCCCTCGCGCTCGTCGTGCCGGCCGTCATCCTGGTCGTGCTCGGCATGGCCCTGCCGACGCCCATCTCGGCGCTGATCGACCGCAGCGTCGCCGCCCTCATCCCATGATCGATCGCGATTCCGTCCTTGGCGCTCTGACCGGCGGCCTGGTCGAGGTCATCGAGGTCGCGACGCCGCGCGCGAACGAGGCGCACGTGCGCGTGGAGCCGCGCGCCGTTCCCGGCCTCGCCGAGATCGCCCTGCGCCAGCTGGGCGCCGAGCTGATCCTGATCGCCGCCGACGATCGACGCCGCGAGGCGGGCGCCTTCTTCGTCCACTACCTGTTCGCGCATCGCGCCGGCAACTGGTTCCTGCACGCGTCGGCGCGCCTCGACGCCGTCGATCCGCAGGTGCCGTCGCTCGCCCCGCTCTGCTATCCCGCGTCGCGGTTCGAGCGCGAGATGCGGGATCTGTTCGGGATTTCGATAGCCGGGCTGCCCGACCCGAGCCCGCTCGTCAAGCACGCGTTCTGGCCGCCGGACTCTTACCCGCTGCGCAAGGACGCGGAACCGGCCTCGTTCAGCGACGACGGCCGGCCGTTTCCGTTCACCGAGGTGGGCGGCGAAGGCGTGTACGAGATCCCCGTCGGGCCCGTCCATGCCGGGGTGATCGAACCCGGTCACTTCCGCATCAGCGTCATGGGCGAGACGGTGATCAATCTCAGATCGCGTCTCTACTTCACCCACAAGGGAACGGAGAAGCTGTTCGAGGCGCGGTTGCCGGCCGGAGGCGTCGAGCTCGCGGAACGGATCTCCGGCGATACGAGCGCTGGCCATGCGCTCGCGTACAGTCAGGCGATCGAAGCCGCGGCCGGCATCGAGCCGCCCGCGCGCGCCCGGCTCGTCCGGGTCCTCCTCCTCGAGCTGGAACGGATCTACAACCACGTCGCCGACGTCGGCGCGATCGCGAACGACACCGGCTTTGCCGTCGCGCACGCCCACTGTTTCCGCATCCGGGAGCGGCTCCTCCGGCAGAACAAACAACTGTCAGGCTCCCGGCTCCTTCGCGGCGTCATCTGCCCCGGCGGGCTCGCACGCGATCTCGAGGTCCCGCGCGATCTGGCCGGGCAGGTCCACGGCGCCGTCCGGGATTTCGAGGAGATCGTGGCGATCTGCCTCAGGAACACGCTCCTCACCGATCGCCTGGAGGGGACGGGCATCCTGCGCCCGGACCTCGCGAAGGACCTCGGCGTCCTCGGATACGTCGCCCGCGCGTCGGGTCAGAATCTCGACGCACGCCGCGATCATCCGTTCGCCGCGTACCCGCTGCTCGATTTCGACGTGCCCGTCCTGACGGCCGGGGACGTCGCGGCGAGGCTGCTCGTGCGGGTGCACGAAGTGAGGGAATCGCTGAAGCTCGTCGCGCAGGCGTGCGACCGGCTCGAGGCCGGAGCGATCCGGGTGGATCTGCCGACGCTCGCGCCGTTCGCCGCGGCGTTCGGCGTCGTCGAAGGATGGCGGGGGCGGATCGTCCACTGGGTGATGGCCGGCGAACGGGACGTGCTTCACCGCGTGAAGGTCGTCGACCCGTCGTTCTTCAACTGGCCCGCGCTGTCGTACGCGCTCGAGGGGAACATCGTCCCCGACTTTCCGCTGTGCAACAAGTCGTTCAACCAGTCGTATTCCGGGAACGACCTGTAGGGAGCGCTCTGCCGGGCCGCGTCACGCCGAGAAGAGATCGCCCGCGAGATACTTGAGTCCGGTGTCGACCGCCACGGTCGCGACCGTGCGTCCCGGCCCGAGCTCGCCCGCCAGCTTCAGCGCGGCCGCGACGTTCAGGCCGCTCGACGTGCCAACCAGCAGACCCTCCTCACGCGCCAGCCGTCTGGCCGTCGCCCGCGCGTCGGCTTCGTCGACGGCCCGCGCTTCGTCGTACGGATGGTCGGCCAGATGCGGAGGCACGCTGCCGGTGGCGACGCCCTCGACGCGGTGCGCGCCGCCATAGCCCCTGGTGAGCGCGGGCGATGACGCCGGCTCGAGCGCCACGACACGCGCGCGGCTGCCGCCGTCGCGGAGCGCGCGCGACACGCCGCTCAACATCCCGCCCGTACCCACGGCGCCGCAGAACGCGTCCACGCGCCCGCCGGTCTGCTCGAGCAGCTCACGGCCGATGCCCATGTAGCCGTTCAGCGCATCCGTGTTGTGGAACTGATCGGTCCAGAACGTGTCCGGCTCTGACGCGAGCACGGCGATCTCCTTCTTGAACCGCTCGAACAGCGCGGGAGTGACCTCGCCTCCGTCGCTCGGGACCATCCGAAGCTCCGCGCCGAACGCTTCCATGGTCAGCAGCTTCTCGCGGGCGAACGCGTCCGACGAAAGCACGACGAACCGGTATCCTTTCGCGGCGCAGACCATCGCGAGCGACGAGCCGGTGCTGCCGCCGGTGAACTCGACGACGCGCATGCCCGGCCGGAGCGCGCCTCTCGCCTCCGCGCCTTCGATCATCGCCAGCGCCATCCGATCCTTGTACGATCCGGTCGGATTGAAGAACTCCAGCTTGACGACAACGTCTGCGCTCCCTTCGGGGACCAGCCGGCGCAGCCGCACGAGCGGCGTCCGGCCGATGGCTTTCAGGACGGATTCAGCGGTGGAGGGAATCGATACGCCCATCAGGACCTCGCGATGCGGTGGCGATCGAGCCACCAGGCCCACGCCACGAGAAGCCAGCCGGCCGGCAGCCCGAGGCCGGCGATGCTCGACACGTCCGGCGGGGGCGGTCCGACGAAGTTGATCCACTCGATCGCCAGGAGGCCGACGACGAAGGCCCAGAACAGGACGGCGCCGAGGCGATCGCGCGGCCTGGTCGCCCGATCGTAGAGGAATGCTCCCGCGACGAACATCGCCACTTCGACGGCAAGGGCCGCCAGCGGCGATCGCCACAGGCCGAGGCCGACCCTGACGGACGCGCCGGGCGCGAGCGGCAGATCGGGAACGTGCGAGATCCAGTCGAGCACCCAGTGGCTGATGACCAGGAGCGCCACGACCAGGGCCGCCCTCTCACTCCGTTTCCACAGATAGACGGCGCCGCCGAAGGCAGCCGCCCAGGCAGCGGCGGCGAGAAGGCTGTGAGTGTACGGGTATCGGACGAACTCGAGACGCAGGAAGGGATTCGCGACCGAGGGAACGATCCGCACCTGCTCCCAGCCGACGAGCAGCAGTACCGGCCAGACGAGATCCAGGAACTGGGCCGCCACGACCAGGATCCCGAGCGAAGCGCGCGGCGCCGCGCGCTTCGCGCCGAGCGCCACGGCGTAGTGCCCGATGAACATGCCCTCAGATTATGGCATCGCGCTGATGCCGGCACGATGGGGAATTTCTACAGAAACGGGTCTCGCGTCTCGTCCTTGTACCCGCAGAACAGACACCGGCCGAACTGCGGAGAGATCATGGCGTCACACTTGGGACATTTCTTCGGCTTGGCCGTCATCCGGTCGTCCTGCGTCCCATCGCGAAGGTCGATCTCCGTGATCTTGGCCTTCAGCCGATCCTCCGACGCGCCCCCGGACTCCTGCATCAGCTCGAACATCGCGCGGCAAATCAGCGCCAGGCGATCGACCTTCGCCCCGAGCAGGAGCACCTGGCGCTGGGCCCCTTCGGTCTCGGCCGTCTCGTCCTGAAGGCGATCGAGCTTGTCCTCCAACTCCCCCTGTTGCGTCTGCTGGAACGCATCCCAGAGTAACCCGAGCATCTGGCTCCTCCCCAGCCGCCTGTCGCGGCGGCGCAGCCGCCCGCCAGTCGCTTCCGGGCCGATCGACGCGGATCAGGTGACGTGCGACCCGACTGCCGCGTGGCGGGCCATGAACGTGTTGATGCCGGCCGGGTCGGCGGTGACGAAGAAGATGCCGGCGCGGTAGCGGAACGGCTGACCGTTCGAGGGCGGCTCGAGCCGCGCCCACACGATCTTGCCCTTGCAGGACATGGGACCGTTGTCGTTCGGCAGCTGCAGCTTGACGACGCGGTTCGGCTTGAGGGCGGTCAGCGAGATCACCTGCGCGCCGGTCACGGACAGGTCGACGAGCGTGGCCTCGCCGCCGTCGATCTGGACGCCGACTTCGTGTGCAAACGCATGGCGGCTCGCGCGGCGTGGCGGACCGGGAAACGCCGCATTCGCCGGGGCGGTCGACTGGTCCGGCACGGCGGCGTCGGCCGCCACGGGGCGGGCACGTCGAGCCCTGCCTGCCGCCTCCGTCAGCTCGAAGCTCGACGCCAGGTCGATGTCGCCCGGCTCGGCCGTCGTGATGTCGCGCTGGAGCAGGTCGAGCTCGAGCGCGCGAATCCGCTCGGCGGCCGCTTCCGACAAATCGTTGAAGCGCTTGTCGGCCGCCTGTGAGGCCACCGCGATCTGCGCCCGCAGTCGTTCGAGCTCGGTCGTCAGCGCGTCCCGCTCGAGGCGGGCCGCCTTCAGCTCGCCCGAGAGATCCTCTCGACCGCGCGCCGCCTTCGTCGCCAGGGCGGCGGTTTCCTGGGCTCGCTTCTCGGTCTCGGCCGCGCGCGCTTCGAGCTCCTTGACGCGCGCGATCGCCTCGCGGGCGCGCCGCTCCATCTCGCCACGCTCGCGTTCGAGCACGTCGGCGCGCGCGCGCTCGGATTCGAGCGAGGCGCGCAGGTCGTTCAGATCGCGGCCGCGGGCGCCGGCGGTCGCCTCCTGCGTGGCAGCCGCGGCGCGCGCGGCTTCGAGCGACTCGCGGAGCGCCTCGGCCGTGCGTTGCTGTTTTTCGAGGCCGGCTTTCGCATCGGCCAGCTCCGTCCGCAGCGCGCCGGAAATCCGGCGCTCGTCTTCGAGCGTGGACTTCGTCTTCTCCGCCGCGTCGCGCACCGCCTTCGCGGCCTGCCGCTCCTTCTCGATCGCGGCTCTGGCCTCTTCGATTTCCTTGCGGAGCGCCGCCGATGCCTGCTGCTCCTGCTGGAGATCCTTCTTCGCCTTCTCGACCGCCTCGCGCAGGCCGGCCGACGCACGCTGCTCCTGCTCGAGCGCCGTCCGCACCTTCGTCAGCTCGACACCGAACGCCTGCTTCTGCTGCTCGAGCGCAGCGCTCGCGTTGGCCGCCTCCGTGCGCAAGGCGGCGGCGTCGCGCTTCTCCTGCTCGATGCTCGCCCGCGCGTTGACCAGTTCCGTCCGGAGCGCGGCGCTGGCCGACCGCTCGGCTTCGAGCGAGGCGGTCGCCTTCTCGGCGTCTGCACGCGCCGAGGAGGCCTGCCCCTGCATCTCCAGCTGGACGTGCAGAACCGCCCGCTGCATCGAGGATTCGGCTTCCTCGGTGGCCACGCGCGCCAGGTCCACGACCAGCTGCTCGATCGACCCGGCTTTCCCGGGATGAGCGAGCGCCGCTTCGAGCGCCGACAAACGGACCTTGAACGCCGACCGGAGCGCATGCAGTTCCTGGCGCGCCCTCTCAGTGAGCTGCGCCCTGACAGATTCGTCGCTTCGGGCGGCGGCCGCGCGGGAAGACCCGGACGTTTTCATGGCGAATGCTCGGAGTGGGGACAAGGCGCGATGCTTGACTGCAATCGGAACGCCACGTGAGGCCCGAAATATGCTCGCAAACAGGCAGTTTTCACGGGCAGCCGCGAGTTGGCGGGACAAATCGTGCGCGCGCCGCCCAGATCTGTAACCGACGCTCACAATTTCGTATTCGACGATGTCGCTGAACCGGTCCGAGAGCGCCGACCCGGAACACCAGGAAGCCGTCCTGGCCGCGGCCAGAGCGGCCGTCGCCTGGGCGCATGCGCGCCAGGCCTCCTGGGACGAGCTCGAGGCGGACGCTCCAGTCGGCGATGACCTGGACTCGCCGGCCGACGTGGCGGAGCCTGTCGAGGCGCCGCCGGTTGCCCGGGAGGCGGCAGACGTCGCACGACCCGCCGCGCCTCCGCCCGTGCTCGCGCCACCCCCGGTGGTCGAGTCCCCGCGGGAGCTCGCGCCGCCGCCCGTTCTCCAGCCGTTCGCGCTCGCGCCGTCGTCAGCGTCCGAGCCCGAGTCACGCTTCGTGCCGTCGCCGATGTTCGGCAGCACGCTCTTCGCCGAAACGGCGGCCGGGGAGCCCGATAAACCGAGCGGGCCGTCCGCACTCGCGCGCCTCGCCGCTGGCGCACGGACGGCCGCGCCCGCGCTGGGAAAAGGGCTGATGGCCGCCGGGGTCCTCGCGGGGCTCGCGTTCGGAGGCATGAAGGGACGCGAATACTGGCAGCGGCGCGAGGCGGCGCTGAGGAACGGAGTCGCGGTGATCGAGTCACTGCCGGCCGGTTCACAGGTCGCCGTCGACGGCCAGCCGGCCGGCCTCACGCCGCTGACGACCACACTGACCGCGGGCACCCACACGGTCGAATTCCGGTTTCGCGGCGCGGTTCGATCGGTCCAGGTGACGGTGCCTGGCGGCGGGCGCGTGTCGGAGCTGTTCGACTGGACGCGCAAGCCGACCGGTGGCCTGAGCGTCACCACGACGCCTGCAGGCGCCCGCGTCCTCGTCGACGGCGAGCCGCGCGGCGTGGCGCCGATCACGATTCCCGACCTCGTCGTCGGCACGCACACCGTCCTGCTCGAGAGCAGCGAGGGGGCGGTCCGCCGCACGGTGACGATCACGGAGGGGAAGACCGCGGATGTGACCGAGTCCATCGTGGCCGGATGGATGAAGGTGTTCTCGCCGTTCGAGGTCACGATCGCCGAAGGCAATCGCGCGCTGCGGCTCGACGACAGCGGCCAGGTCATGCTCCCGGCGGGCCAGCACGATATACGGTTCGAGAACCGTCAGCTCGGCTACCGCGAGGTCCGGCACGTCGCCATCCAGCCGGGCCAGCCCACGACGTTGTCCCTCGTGCCGCCTCAATCGAAGCTCACGGTCCAGGCGAGCGTCCCGTCCGAGGTGTGGATTGACGGCACGGCCGTGGGCCAGACGCCGCTGGTCGATCAGCCGGTCGATCTGGGCACGCGCGAAGTAGTCGTGAAGGACACCGCGGGCGACCAGCGCACGTTCACCATCACCGTCACCACGAAACCCACGACGCTGAACGTCGATTTTTCCAGCCCAAGCGGGCAGTAGCGTCAGACCTGCGGCGCGAGCAGCAGCTGATCGCCGACGCGCACGTTGCAGGAACGCAGGGCGCCGGCCGCGAGCTCGACGGCCGCGTACGCGCCGAGCCGGCCGGCGATCCGCCACGGCGGGAGGTCGGTGACGATCTTCAGGATGCGGCCGCCGCGGCTGACGAACAGGACGTCGATCGGGAACCGCATGCCGACGGTGTGGACGGCGGCGCACGGCGCGATCGCCAGCGCGTGCGAGTCGGCGAGCGAGTCGCGGGACAGCAGGCCCCGCCGGCGCGCCGTCCGCGTCAGCGCCGCTTCGACCCGCCGTGCCACGACGGCGCCCGTTTCGGCGTCGACAATGGCGAGCGGCTCGGCGGCGGCGGTCCGCAGGCGCCGCACGAACTCGGTCATCAGAAGACTCCGGGTACCAGGTGCCACGGCACGCGGCCGCAGTACGCGCGGTACTGGCTGTCGCCGCTCAGCACGCGCTCCTCGACGAGCGCGCGCACCACGAGCGCGGAGTCGGCGATCGCCAGAACCGCGATGTTCCACGGCGTCGCGTGCTCGAGCACGAACGCGACGTGCGTGATCAGGTAGCCGGTGTAGATCGGGTGCCGCATGAAGCTGTACGGACCACGGACGACGACCCCGCGGTTGGCGGGCGCGATGCCGAAGCTGCGGCCCAGCGAGAGCTTGCCGGCGACGACCAGAATCAGACCGGCCGCAGACACCGCCGCGGTCACGACGTCGGACAGCACGGCCGCGTGCTGGGCGGCGCGAACCAGCCACGGTCCGGCCATCGACGTCGCGACGACCACGGCCGCGATGTGCGACCTGTGGACGCGCTGCGCCCGCCGCCGGATCAGGGTGAGGACGAGGACGAGCGCTTCGCTGGTCAGCAGGAACAGACCGGTGATGCGGTGCGTATGGACGAAATCGGCCAGCAGGTTCGCGCACAGAAGGGTGAACAGCGCACCCACCAGCACGCGCGCCGCCAGGTCCATCGTGTAATCGCGGGCGGCCTCGGTCATGTCTCAGTGCACGTTGAGCTGGCGTCCCGCACGACGCCGCGGCGACGGCACCGGCGCCGTGGCCGGCTCCTCGTCGACGAAGTACGCCTGGCAGGCGGCGTCGAGCAGCTCGCGCGTGATCACGGGCTCGCGTCCCTGGTAGCGGCAGAGCGCGGTCACCTGATCGAGCAGGTCGCGCGGGTGGCAGGCCCGAAGCGGCCGGCGGTTCGGCGCGTAGTGACGGCGCTGCAGGTAGGCCACCATCACCTGATGGAAGCGCAGGTCGCGGCGTTTGCAGTTCAGCTCGAAGATGCGGGTGAACTGCTCGACCGTCGGATCGTTGACGGCGATCTTGTACGGGATCCGGCGCAGGAACGCCTCGTCGGCGAGCGCGGTGGGATCGAGGTTCGTCGCGAAGACGATGAGGACGTCGAAGGGCACCTGAAACTTCTTGCCCGTGTGCAGCGTCAGGTAGTCGACCTGGTTTTCGAGCGGCACGATCCAGCGGTTCAGCAGGTCCTGCGGACGCATCCGCTGGCGCCCGAAGTCGTCCACGAGGAACACGCCGCCGTTCGCTTTCAGCTGGATCGGCGCCTCGTGATACTTGGCGATCGGATTGAACGACAGGTCCAGCATGTCGAGCGTCAGCTCGCCGCCCACCACGACGACGGGCCGCCGGATGCGCACCCACCGCCGATCGCGCGCCGCCTCGGTCACCAGGACCGACTGCTGCTCGGCCGGCTCCAGCGACGTGTGGTTGATTGGATCGAACATCGTGACGGTCTGGCCGTCGACGTCGATGGCGTACGGCACGTACATGTCGCCGCCCAGAGCCCGCCCCATGCCTTCCGCGAGAACGGTCTTGCCGTTTCCCGGCGGTCCGTACAGGAACACCGACTTACCGGCGTTGACCGCCGGGCCGAGCTGCGCGAGCACGTCGTCGTCGACGATGAGATGCGAGAAGCCGCGGGCGAGCCGGTCGCGGTCGATGTACCCGCGGGCGGCGGTCAGCGCCTTCATCGCCGCCACGTAGGCGGCGAGCGTGACGGGCGCGGCGCCGACGTACTGGCAGGCGTCGAGGTACTGTCCCGCGCGGTCGCGCCCGAGATCCGTGAGCGCGTACCGGTAGCTGGCGTCGCCGGTGCCGGTCGCCCCGCGCACCTCGACGAGCCGCTCGGCGCGGACCTTCTCGACGAGCGGCTGCAGGATGGTGAACGGCAGCCGGAGGCGATCGGCGACCGTGAGGCCGGTCGCTTCGCTGGTGTACAGCGCCTTCACGAAGAGCTGCGAGATCTGATCGGCGCTCAGGCCGGTTTCCTCGATCGTGGCCGGGGCGCGCGGCACGGGAGCGCTCAGCACGTCCGTCATCGCTCACTTCCTCATCAGCGGCCCGAGCACCTTGACGAACTTGATCGCCGCCGGACCGATCGTGACGACCCAGATAGCCGGGAAGATGCAGAACACCAGCGGGAAGACCATCTTCACGCCGGTCTTCGCGGCGGCTTCCTCCGCGCGCTGACGGCGCTTCGTCCGCACCGTGTCCGAATGGACGCGCAGCGACTGCGCGACGCTGGTGCCGAACTTGTCGGTCTGGACGAGCATCGCCACGAGCGACTGCACGTCGTCGACGCCGGTCCGCTCGCCGAGGTTGCGCAGCGCCTCGCTGCGCGCCTTGCCGGCCCGCAGCTCGAGGTTGATCAACCGCAGCTCGTCGCAGAGATCCTTGTGGGCGAAGGCGAGCTCGTCGCCGACGCGCTGAATGGCCTGATCGAGCCCGAGCCCCGCTTCCACGCTGACGACGAGCAGGTCGAGCGCGTCGGGCAGGCCGAGGCGGATCCGGTGCTGGCGGCGTTTCGCGAGCCGCGCCAGCACCATGCCGGGCACGACGTAGGCGAAGCCGCAGCCGGCGAGCGCCATCGCGAGGTTCGGCCGGACGATCACCGGCGTGGCCAGCAGCGCGAACACAGCCACCGCGATGGCGACGCGGATGCCGAAGAACACGATGAGCGCGTCCTGGCTGCGGAACCCGGCGACGATCAGCCGCTGCCGGATCTTGCCGGTTTCGCTGGTGGACTGCGGCGCCATGCGGCCCAGGCGGCCGAACAGCCTCTTGGCGGTGTCCGACGCGCCCACCGCGCGCTCCTCTGCCCCGCGGTCGGCCGCGATGTCGGCCAGGCGGCGGTCGATCGCGGTCGCGCCGCCGGGAGCGAACGCATACGCCGCGGCGCCCACCACGACCGACGCGATCACGAACGCGAGAACAGGCAGCAACATCACCACGCTACACCTCGATCTTGATCACCTGCTGAATCCAGAAATAGCCGATCACCTGCAGGACGACGGCGATGCCGAGCATGATCTGACCCATCCGCTCATCGATCAGCAGTCGCATTGCGCTGGGGTTCAAGCCCATCAGTGCCACGGCGAGGGCCGCCGGCAATCCGAGCAGCACCCAGGCGGTGAAGCGGCCGTGCGCGGTGTGCACGCGAATCTGGCGCTGGATCTTGAACCGTTCGCGGACGACGTGCGCCAGGTTGTCCAGAATCTCCGACAGGTTGCCGCCGGTCTCGCGCTGGATGACCACCGCCGTGACGAAGAAGCGCACGTCGAGCAGCGGCACGCGATCGGTCAACTGGGTCAGGGCGTCGCGGAGAGGCAGGCCGAAATTCTGCTGATCGAACGTCTTCTTGAGCTCCGGACCGACCGGCGCCGGCAGCTCGTCGCCGCCCATGCCGAGCGCGGTCTGGAACGCGTGGCCCGCACGCAGCGCCCGGGACAGCAGGTCGAGCGCGTCCGGAAACTGCTCCTCGAACTTCCGCAGACGCGCGGTCCGCCGGTAGCGGAAATACAGCAGCGGCAGCAGCGCGCCAAGCGCCATCCCGCCGAGCGGCGCGTACGGCTGCCGGACGAACATCGCCAGCACGAATGCGCCCACCACCGCCGAGACGATCGTCATGGCTACGAAGCCGCCGGGGGTGACACGACTGCCGGACTGCTCCAGGAGCCTCGTCAGCGCGGATCCGGCATTCGTGTGCGCCAGCAGGCGATCGACGATCGGCAGCGGGCCTTCGGCCTGCTGCACCACGATCGCGTCGAGCGGCGCCGACTGCACGGGGGTGACGACGTCGCGCAGCCGCGCGTCGAGCCGGCGGCTTGCGAGGACGCCCGGCAGGTACGTCACGGCGGCGTACCCGCCGACGACGATGCCCGCGCCTATCAGGAACACCAGAACGGGCAACAGCATCACCGCACCTCCGTAATGCCTTCGAACATGTCGGCGGGCAGATGGATGCCGGAGGCCTTGAGGCGCTCGCAGCACTTCGGCCGGACTCCGGTGGCGCGGAACCGGCCGATGACCTTGCCGTCCTGGGTGATGCCCATCTTCTCGAACAGGTAGATTTCCTGCATGGTGATCACGTCGCCCTCCATGCCGGTGATCTCCGAGATGCTCGTCACCTTGCGCGAGCCGTCGGAGAGGCGCGTCTGCTGGACGACGAGCTGGATGGCCGACGCAATCTGCTGCCGCATGGCGCGCTCGGGCAGGTTCGTCGCGCCCATCGCGATCATCGTCTCGATGCGCGACAGCGCGTCGCGCGGCGTGTTGGCGTGCACGGTCGTCAGCGAGCCGTCGTGGCCGGTGTTCATCGCCTGCAGCATGTCCAGCGCCTCTTCGCCGCGCACCTCGCCGACCACGATGCGGTCCGGGCGCATACGGAGGGCGTTGATCACGAGCTGCCGCTGGCGCACGGCGCCCTTGCCCTCGACGTTCGGCGGCCGCGTTTCCAGGCGTGCGACGTGCTCCTGGTGCAGCTGGAGCTCGGCCGCGTCCTCGATGGTGACGATGCGCTCCTTCTCGGAGATGAACCCCGAGAGCACGTTGAGCAGCGTGGTCTTGCCGGCGCCGGTGCCGCCGCTGATCAGGCAGTTGAGGCGCGCGCGGACGCAGTGCGAGAGGAAGTCGAGCATCGGCTGCGTCAGCGCCCGGAGCGTCACCAGGTCCGCGGCCTTCAGGCGCTCGGCCGGAAACCGGCGGATGGACAGCAGCGGCCCGTCCACGGCGAGCGGCGGGATGATGGCGTTGACGCGCGATCCGTCCGCCAGGCGCGCGTCCACCATCGGCGAGCTGTCGTCCACACGGCGCCCGACGCCGCTGACGATCCGATCGATCACGCGCAGCAGGTGCGTATCGTCCTGGAAGGAGGCCGGCACGCGCTCGAGGACGCCGCCGCGCTCGACGAAGACCTGGTTGTACGTGTTCACCAGGATGTCGCTCACGGTCGGGTCCCGCAGGATCGGCTCGAGCGGCCCGAGTCCGAAGACCTCGTCCATCAGGTCGCCGAACAGCGTCTCGCGCTCGGCGAGGCTGATCGGGGTCGCTTCTTCGGCGAGCAGCGACGCGACGAGCGACCGGATCTCGCCTTCGGCGCGGCTCCGCTCGGCGTGCGCGAGCGCCTCGAGGTTGAGTCGGTTCAGCAGCTTGCGGTGGATGTTCGCCTTGAGCTCGATGTACTGCGCGCGCGGCGGCTGCGCCGCCGGCCGGCTCGCGGCCGCACCGGGCCGCTCGGGCGCGCCCGGACGGCCGGGCACCGTACGCGCAACTGTGGGTTCAACCGCCATCCTTCACCATCCCCAATCCGTGATGTCCAGCGTCCGCAGCGTCCTCACCAAATCGAGGCGATCCTGTCGAACCCGAGCAGCCCGCGCTTCGTCGGCTCGGCGGACGTGCCGCCCGATGAATCGAGCAGGCCGCGCGTGAACCGATCGAACTGGCTCGCCATGTCGGAGTTGCCCGCCAGGGCGAGCGGAACGCCCGAGTTGAGCGCCGTGGACACCGTCTTGTAGTCGCTCGGAAACGTGTGGTAGATCGGGTGGCCGAGCGCGTGCTCGATCTGCTTCGGCGGAATCGGGAACGGCTCCGCCGCCCGGTTCAGCAGCACGCGCACGCGCTCGCCCGCGGCGCCGAGCTGGCGTACGCGATCGAGCAGCCGCTGCGCGTTCCTCACCGACGGCACGTCGGGGTTGGCCACGAGGAACATGTTGTCCGCGGTGTAGAGCGCCGCGGACGTGCAGGAATTGATCTGGCTGCCGGCGTCCACCACGATGTACTCGTACTGGCGCGCGAGCAGGCGGAACAGCTCCTCGATCGGCCCGCCGTCGGCCGCGCCCGGGCGGTCGAAGTGATCCGAGCCGGCGAGGATCTCGAGCCCGGACTTGTGCTTCGACACCAGCTCGCGGAAGAATTCCCGATCGAGGCGGTGGAGGTTGTCGATGGCGTCGAGCAGCGTGTAGCGCGGGCGCACGCCGAGAAACAGCGCGACCTCTCCGAGCCCGGGCTTCAGGTCGACGATGATGGTCGGGCGCTTGCTGAGGCGCGCGAGCTCCACGCCGCAGTTCACCGCGACCGTCGTCGTGCCTGCGCCGCCCTTCGCCCCGAAGAACACCAGCGTCGTCGCCGCCGCGCGCGTTCCCTGCGCGGCCTCGTGCCGCGCGGCCGTCCGCCGAATCGCCCCCTGGAACGTGTCCTCGGGCGGCGGCCACGTGAAGAACTCGTTCGCGCCGGCGCGCATCGCCTGCAGGATCAGCTCCGGCTCCGCCGTGAGCGCGACGGCGAAGATCCCCGCGGCGGGCGAAGACGCGCGCACGCGCTCGAGCGCGGCAATGCCCGAGTGCGTGTCGCTGCGGATGTCGACGACGACGATGTCGGGCGCCGAGCCCTCGCGGGCTCCGGGGCCGTCGAGCAGACTGATGGGGACGGCAGCGGAGCGCACCATGCGCTCCATCTGCTTGCGGAAGCCGTCGTCGTCGCTGACGATGAGACCGATGAGTTGGGCCATGACGAAGTCCGAAGAGCGCCGCGTTACTCGACGAGGCGAATCACCCTGGGAAACGCACCGGCCGGGGCGGGCCCGCCGTTTCCTGCGAAGATGCCGGCCACCGGCGTGATCCGGCCGACGACCTCGTTGCCGTTCATCTGCTCGATGAAGAACCCGATGTAGTTCGCCACCTTGAGCGCTGCGTTCCTGCCGTTCGCCTTCCCGGTCGCGTAGTACGCCGGGTCGTAGACCGGAATGATCGCGATGCGCGGGCTGTTGCCGCCGTACGCGCTCCCCTGGACACAGTTGCAGGTGGTGTCCCAGTATGCGTTGGGGTCGCGAGCCACGAGATCCTGCGTGCCCTCGGCGGTCGGTCCGACCATGTTGCCCGGCTCGGCGGTCATCGGCGAGCCGATCGGCACGATCGCGGTGTTGCAGGTATCGATGTTGTTCCTGTAGTCTTCGCCGCCGGTGCTGCCAGGCAGGTCCCACGGATTGTAGAAGCTGGGCGAGACCTTGTCCCCGTTGTTGGCCTTGAGCGTGATCTCCAGCCCTTTGTCGGTCTGGGCGTTGTAGCCCGTGTAGCCCGGCTGATCGGCCGGAACGTAGACGTCAGCGTTCGGCAGCAGGTTGCCCTTGTTGTCGTACATGTCGAACGTGTCGGTCGGATCCCACGGACCGGTCTGGTTCTCGGTCCATCTGTCCGGAATCGTGAACGGTTTGACGCAGGTCTCGGCGTTCGCCGGCGAGGCTTCGGCCGTGGCCGCCGCGGAGATATCGGCGGTGTCGATTCCAATCAGCTGGGCCATCAGCGTCGACAGCGGGTTCCCGCGCGCGGCCGTGCGATAGACCTGAACGTGAACACGATCCGCCACGCCGGACGGATCGTTGGGGAACGTGACGTCGCCGGGTCCCACCGACACCGGAGCCCCGATCACGACGTTGGCGAGCGCCGAGTTCACCGTGCTCTGCACGGCGGGGCCGCTGGGCGACCGGTCGTTGAAATCGTTGAAGGCGAGGGCGGTGGCGCCGGCGAGGGCGCCCGAGTCCGCCGAGGTCTGGGCCTGGGTGCGCGCGGTCATCAGCATGCCGACGTCGATCGCCAGCGTCGTGGCCGCGAGGAACCCCATCATGCCGAGACCGACGAACACGAGCGACATGCCGCGTTCGTCGTCGTGCAGGCGTCGCAGACGATTCAGCGTCACGGCTTCTTCTCCTTGTTCTTGGCGTTCTTGGCGAGCTCGGCCTGGTAGGCGAGCTGCGCCTCGTGGAGGCGCTCGGCGGCCGCGGCGATCTCCTTCTGGTGCTCGGCCTCGATCTCGGCCTGCTTCTTCGCTTCTTCCTGCGCGCGCTTGGCGGCTTCAGCGTCGCGCTTCGCTTTCTCGCGCGCGGCCTCGGCGTCGCGTTTCGCCTGCTCGCGCGCGAGCTTCTCCGCCTTCTTGCGGTCCTGCTCCGCCTGTTTGGCCGCCTGCTTCTGCTGCTCCGCGCGGGCGCGCGCCTCGGCGGCGGCCTGCTCCTGCTCGAGCTTCCGCGCGCGTTCGAGGCGCTTCTGCTCTTCGCGCGTCAGCGGCCGCGCGGCGGCCGCCGGCGGCGTCGCTGCGGAACCGGCTGCTTCGGTTGCGGAACCGGCTGGTTCGACAGCCGGCTCGGGTGCCGTCGTCGGCTGAACGGCCACTCCGGACGTGTCCACCTTGTCCGCCTCGCCTGCCTGACCCGGCTGTGCTGCCTGCTCCGGCGACACCTGCGGTGCCGACGGCGTCAGCGCCGAAACGGCAGCCGCAGCGCTCGAGGGTGACTCAGTGGCCGCGGAACCCTGAGGCGCCGCGCCTCCGGGCCGCCTCGCGGGGGCACCCTGGAACGCCGGCGGCGGCGGCTCCATCGACTTGTTCTGGGGCAGCGGCGGCAGGTACGGCTCCTGAAGCCGCGGCAGGTCCCGCGTCACGCCGTTCGAGTTGTTCGGCAGGATCTCCGGCGTGATCATCACGACCAGCTCGGTGCGGTCCTTCTGCGCGGCCTCGCTGCGGAACAGGAGGCCGAGAATCGGGATGTCGCCGATGCCGGGCACCTTCTGCAGCGTCTTGTTCATCGTGTTGTTCATCAGGCCGGCAATCGCGAACGTCTGGCCGTTTTCGAGCTCGAGCTCGGTCTCGGCCCGCCGCGTGCTGAGGGCCGGGATCTTGAACCCCTCGATCTGGATGCCGTTGGCGAAGTCGAGAGAGCTCACCTCCGGCCGGACTTTCAGGTGGATACGATTGCCGTTGACGACCGGCGTGAAGTTGAGCCGGATGCCGAATTCCTTGTACTGAATCGTGACCGCCACACCGCCGCTGGCGTTCGGCTGCGCGATTGGAACGGGAATCTCACCGCCGGCCAGGAAGCTCGCCTCTTTCCCGCTCTCCGCGACGAGGTTCGGCTCGGCCAGGCTCTGGAACAGCCCCCTGCTCTGCAGCGCCTTGAACAGCGCACCGAGCTGATGCTTCGTGTCGAACAGGAACAGGTTCAGGTAGTCGTCGAAGACCAGCCCTCCCTGCTTGGAGTCGAAGAAGGGCGCTGAGAACTGCTGCGTCGTCGTCCGGCCCACGACGTTCTTGTATCCGTTCACCCCGGTAAAGAGCGACGCGCCCAGCTCGGTCAGCGCGTTGCGGTTGACTTCCGCGAACCGCACGTGCAGCAGCACCTGATTGCTCGGCGCATCGGGCCGGAGCTGCAGGAGGCTGACGACCTCCTCCTTCTTCTCCACGTAGCCGGCCGCGAGGTTGACCGCCTTCTCGATCGCGTCCTTGCTCGAGACCGCTCCTGAGAGCACGAGGTCCTTGCCGCTCGGCTGTACCTGGATGTCTTCGCCGGGGAAGAGCTCCTGCAGTTGCTCGGAGAGGCGCACCAGGTCGCGCTGCACGATGACCTCGTAGCGGCGGATCGCGCCGCCGCGGTCCCACACGAACATGGAGATCGTGCCCGGCGTCTTGCCGTTGATGAGGAGCTGTGTCGGCGTGGTGACGAGCGCATCGGCCACGTCGGGGCTCGTCAGCGAGACGCGCGCGATCTGGGTGCCGACGTCGAGAACGGTCGAGCGGCCGACCAGCAGGTGCAGCGCGCTGATGCTGGTCTCGGCTCCCGCCGCTGAACGATTGGCCGCGGCCGCCATGACGGCCGAGGCCGGCATCGCGGGCGCCTGGGCCCAGACGACCGTCGACCCGACGACGGCAATCATCAGGATCAGGATGGGGACGAAGGCGCGACGGCTACGGTGCGTGACCATGACTACTGCTCCTGGCGCACGACGACTTGTGCGCGCTTGTCGCCCCGGATGATCTCGACGGTCGGAGCCGCTGGCGGCAGCGGCTGCGGTGGCAGCGGGGCGGCGGCCACGCGGGAGCCAACTGATGGCCGGCGTACGACCGGCGTGATTCCGAGCAGCACGGCCGGCTTGACGCCTCGCGTCTCCGGCGTGCTCTTGTCGAGCGGATTCCTCAGGGCGAGCTGGATCTTGCCTTCGATGCTGGCGAGGGTCAGACGCTCGGCCTCGTCGGGCGTGACGAGCAGCGTGACCACGCTCACCGGCATCGGCTTGTTCTTGTCGGTATCGCGATCGATCTTCGTGCCGGCCGCGAGCACCTCGACGTTGGTCAGCACGACCTTCGAGGTCATCTCGGACTGCTTGTCGCCCGGGTTCACCGTCGCGACGACGTCGACCCGCGTGCCGGGGAGCACGTAGCCCGCGACGCCGATCACGTCGTTGACGCGCACCGACACCGCCCGCAACCCCTGCGGAATGGCCGGCGGCAGCCCGGCGCCTTCGTCCTTCGAGGCGAGCTTCATCGGCAGGATGGGCTCGTTCTGAATCACCGGGAGCACGAGGCCCCGCCCGATCACCTCGTTCGGATCGCTGATCGCGTTCTGCGGCACGGCGTTCGCCGGCCAGTTGATCAGGCGGATGTCGTCACGCGTGAGCTCGGTCCCGAGCTCGAGGTCTGTCGCCGCGACGACGACCGGACGAGTCGGGATGGTCACGGTGCGAGTGGGGGCGTTCTGCATGTAGTTGTACGTGCCGAACGCCAGCACGCCGCCGGCGGTGAGCGCCAGCACCAGCACGATGAAGATGCGCATCCGGGCCATTGGAAGTTCCTCTGTTCTCGCTACTGCGATTCGTTTCGCATCTCGGCCGTCGCCGTCATGGTGATCGGCCCACCGAGGGTCGTGCCCGACACGACGAGCTTCGCGACCGGCTGCAGGACCATGAACTCGAAGGGGTAGTTGATGGTGACGAGCGATGCCGATGCGGTCCCCGCGCCCATGGAAATCGTCGCGTTGCGGTCGATCGTGATCGTCGCCGTGTCCGCGTTCGGGAGCTGCCCGGCCTCCATGTACTGGCGGACGCGCGCCTCGGCGTCGGACGTCGTCGGGTCGGGCAGGATGGCGACGCGCGCGCCCTCGCGGGCCGCATTGGTCAGCACCTGCCAGGTCTGGTAAGCGCGGCCGAACTCGAAGATGCTGACCGACACCAGCAGGAGCAGCGGGAGCACCAGCGCCATCTCGATCAGCTCGGCGCCGCGCTCGCCGCGGAGCAGGCGTTGACGTAGTGTCATGGATCTACCTCAGCACCGCGACCAGAGCGCCGACGGCAATCGCCGGCGCATACGCAAACCGGTTGTCGGCCGACGCGTGCTCGATCTCGGCGACCGTCGCGCCGGCCGTGCGGACGAGAGAGGCCGCGCGATCGAGCGTGACCCCGAGGCGCCCCCGCGACAGCGCCACGACAAGGGCGAGCGCGCCGCCGGCGAGCGCCGTGTAGATGAACGCCATCGCGACTCCCGCCGGTCCGAGCAGCGTGCCCATCGCCGCCAGCAGCTTGACGTCGCCGGCGCCGGTGGCGCCGACGAGGTGTCCCGGCAGCATCATCACGAGGCCGACGGCGAACCCGGCGAGCGCCCCCCCGATGCCGATCGGCGTCACCCGGCACGCGGCCAGGCCGATGCCGAGCGCGGCGATGCCGATCGTCAGCGCGTTCGGCACGCGTCGCGTACGCAGATCGATGACCGCGCCGGCGCACCCGCTGCCGGCCACGGCCGTCACGATGGGGAGTTCAGAAGGCTTGAGCAATGGCCTGCCAGAACGTGTTGTAAATGGTGGTGCCGACGGCCGTCACGGCCGCCATCGCGAACAGCGCGATCAGCACGACGAGCAGCCCGTACTCGAGCAGGTCCTGCCCCTCGTCCCGGCGCGCCAGGCGGCCTACCATCGCGAGAACGCGGTCCATACGGCAATCTCCAGCGGCCGGACTTCGGCCGCACGTACGGGGCGGGAACAGCCCCGCCCCGTCTCCTCGTGCCTCTTACGCGACGGACTGGAGCGAGGTGGCGATCGTCGAGAAGATCGTCTGCACGCTGCCGCCGGCGAGCTGCACCGCCCCGTACGCCACCAGCGCGATGAGGGCGACGAGCAGCGCGTACTCGAGCAGGTCCTGCCCGGAGTCGTCACGCACGAACAGACGCAGACGGTTGATCAGATCCATTTGGCTTCCTCCAGCGCGTTCCTGGACGCGCAAAGCGGTGTGTGCCGTTTGCGATCACCCGCTGCGGCAGCACCGCGAGACGGACGAGCACAGGGCAACGGCTGTGCCACGGATCGGAGGCCGCGCGCGGGACGAGCACACAACTGCCTGTCGTTACGGGTATTTAACGGGCGAGCCCCGCCGCACGGGCTGGCGCTGTCACCGGCCCCGTGGAACGGGGGCGAACGGCACATTCGTAAGTGGGTGCGCGAATTTCGTCCTCGAGTGTTCTGTTGCAAAACAACACACCCGCGAACGAGCGTGTAATCGAACCGGTGCTAAGACCCACGTCCGCCGGCAGTTGGCTCGCTGATCCGATGCGCGCGCAGCTGCGGAACGGGCTTTGCGATCTAGTACTGAACCGGATTCGCGGGAAGCCGGATCATGCGACGCCGAATTGAAGATCTGCTGATCTCCGTGGCCAGCGCGCTGCTGGTGCTCATCGCGCTCGTCGCCCTCGACGACCGGGTGCGGGAGCGCGCGGCTGCGCTCATGACCTCCCATGGTTCGGCGGCGGCGGTCGGCACGCTGGGCAATCGCGCCAGCGACTTCGCCCAGGTTCTCGTCAGCGTCGTGCGCGACCAGTCGGCGGTACACGGCCCGCTCGTGCTGTTCGCGGTCGTCGCCACCGTGCTCGTCCTGTTCATGCTGCGGACCTGAGATGCCGCTGATTCTCGCGATCGAACCGGACAAGCGCCAGGCGTCCCAGCTCGTGGCGCTGGCGCACAACCCGCTCGACGCCGACATCGTCGTGGCCGACTCCGCCGAGCGCGGCCTCAGCGAGATCGGATCGCGCGTCCCCGACGTCATCCTGACCTCCGCGCTGCTCTCGCCGAAGGACGAGACGGTCCTGGCCGCCTGGCTGCGGCGCCTCGATGCAGCCGCGGCGCACGTGCAGACCCTGACGATTCCCGTGCTCGCCGCGGCCACGCGCCGGCCCCGCGCGCAGTCGGGCGAAACCGTGTTCAAGCGGCTGCGCGGCCGCACGAAGCGCGTCGCGCCCGATGGCTGCGATCCCAGGCTGTTCGCGGAGCAGATCGCCGAGTACCTCGAGCGCGCCGAAGCGGAGCGCGAAGCGTACGCCGCGGCGGCGCGCCGCCCGCACCCGCCAGAGTCCGTTGCGGCGGACGGCCCGCCGGCAACGGGGATCGCGTCCGAATCGGCGGCGTCGTTCGGCGTGGAGGAGTGGCTTGCTCCGGAGCCTGGACTCTCGGTGCTGCTTCCACCCGAGGCGGTCGTCGAGCAGGCGCCATTCGAGCCGGTCGTCGCGGCGCCCGACATCGTCGTGCCTTCGATCGTGCTGCCCGCCGTCGTCGAACCGGCGTTCGACGCGCCGGTTGACGGGCAGGCCGTGATATCCGTGATCGCGCAGGAGCCGGCGTGGGAGATGCCGGCGGCGATCGTGCAGCCGGCCCCGTCGGGGTTCGACGATGAAGTTGCCGAAGTCGCCGCGACGGACCTGCCCACGGTTTCCGAAGACCGGTCCGTCGTCCACGAGGAGCTCGCCCTCGTTCACGACGACCTGGCACTCGTACGCGAAGACCTGACGGTCGCGCCCGATGAGCCGCACCGCGATGAAGGCGGCCCGTGGGAAGTCACGATTCCAGTCGAAGAAGATCCGTGGTCGACGGAACGGGTTGCAGCCGCGAGGGAGGCGCCCGCAGACGAGGAGCCTGTCCCGACCGCAGTGCTGCCAGATACCACCGAGTCGCAGCCGTTCGAGCTGGTTACCGCCGAGCCCGAGGTCGTCGAGGCGATCGTCGACGAGCAGATCGAAGCCGCGCAGGAGCCGGAGCCGCCAATCGTCATCGACGTGGAGATGACGCCGTCGCCGGCCGTCGAAGAGGACCTGACGGCGGCACTCGCACCAGAGGGCGATTCGGCGTTCGCGATCGAGCTGTCGGAAACGGACCTCGATGCGGCGCTCGGTGAATTCACCGCGCCGGTCGGCGCCAAGGTTGAATCCATCGCGCTCGGGCCGAAGCCGTCGATCGAAATGGTTGCGGCGCCGGTGATGGAACCGCCGGCACTGGAGGAAGCGCTCCCGGCTCCTGAGCCGGCAGCCGTCGAAGCGGCCGATTCCGCCGTCGCGTGGGCGTCAGCCGAGCCCGAAGCGCCGGAGGGCGTCGAGCCCGCGGAGGCGGCCGGCATCGAGCCCGAGGCGCCGGCCAGCATCGAGTCCGAGTGGGCGGAGAGTGTCGAGCCACTGGCGACGGTCAGCGTCGAGCCCGAGGCTTCGGCCAATGACGAGCTCGCACCGGCGTCCACCGTCGAGGCCACACCGGCGGTCGAGGCCGCACCGCCGGCCAGCGTCGAACCCGTACCGGCGGTAAGCGTCGAACCTCCAGCACCGGCGAGCCCGGAGCCCGTGCTGGCGGCAAGCGTCGAACCACCAGCACCGGCGGCCAGCCCCGAGCCGGTACTGGCGGCGAACCCCGAGCCCGTGCCGGTCGTGGAGGCCGCCGTCCCGATCAGCACGGACATCCAGCAGAGCGCGAGTCAGGCAGCGCAGTTCATGGACGCGCTGGAGCAGTTGCGCGCCGAGATCGAGCGGCTGCGGACCGAGCGTGTGCAGCCGGTCGTCATCACCATTCCGGCGCCCGCCGTACCCGTCGCCGCCGCGCCTCCGACGCCGGTGGCGGCCGCGCCCACTTCCACGCCGGAGCCTGAGCCGGCGGAAGAACCGCAACAGGACGAGGCGGCGCCCGCTCCCGTGTCACGAACGTCGCCGAAGCGCGCCGCGTCCGAGCCAGCCGAGGCGAGGCCGCGCGACCCGGAGCCGGTAGCCGCCGCGGGCAAGAAGAAGGCGAAGAAGAAGAAGGCGAAGAAGCCGGTCCAGGACGAGTGGGGCTTCTTCGATCCCGAGCAGTGCGGGTTCGCGGCGCTGCTCGAAAAGCTCGACGAGGTCACCGAAACGGACGATCCGGAGCCACGGCCAGCGCGCCGGACGCACTGACCCGCGGGGCCGCCGCAAATATTCGTACGTGCGGTTGAGGCGCTCCCCCGGCCGCCGGTTCGCTATGATCGGCCTGTGGAGCACCATCGCAATCTCGCCATCCTGGTCGGGGGCGGCCCGGCGCCCGGCATCAACAGCGTCATCGGCGCGGCGACCATCCGGGCCCGGCTCGAGGACATCGACGTCATCGGCCTGCGCGACGGGTTCGAGTGGATCATGCGGGGCGACGTCGAGCACGTGGTGCCGCTGACCATCGACGCAGTCAGCCGGATTCACTTCCGCGGCGGGTCGTACATCGGCATTTCGCGCGCCAACCCGACCACGAGCGACACGCACCTCGAGAACACGGTCATCTCGCTGCTGCGCCTCAACGTCTCGCAGCTCATCACGATAGGCGGCGACGACACGGCGTTCTCGGCGATGAAGCTCGAACAGCGCTCGGCCGGGCGCATCCGCGTCGTCCACGTGCCGAAGACGATCGACAACGACCTGGACCTGCCCGCGTACGTCGACACCTTCGGGTTCCAGACCGCGCGCCACTACGGCGTCGACATCGTGAAGAACCTGATGGTGGACGCGAAGACCACGTCGCGCTGGTACGTCGTCGTGACGATGGGGCGCAAGGCCGGCCATCTGGCGCTCGGCATCGGCAAGGCGGCCGGCGCGACGCTGACGCTCATCCCCGAGGAGTTCCCGAAGCCGATCCGACTGAAGGCGATCGTCGACACCCTGACCGGCGCGATCCTGAAGCGACTGAGCTACGGCCGTCCCGACGGCGTCGCGATCGTGGCCGAAGGCGTCGTGCTCGACGCGGCGCCGGAGGATTTCGAGGGGCTGCACGAGGTCGAACACGACGCGCACGGCCACCTGCGCATCGCCGAAGTCAACATCGGCGAGATCCTCAAGGCGAAGGTGCAGCAGCGGCTGAAGGCGTTCGGCGTCAAGACGACGATCGTCGCGAAGAACATCGGCTACGAGCTGCGCTGCGCGGATCCGATTCCGTACGACATGGAGTACACGCGCGATCTGGGCTACTGCGCGGCGAAGTACCTGCTGGCGGGCGGCAACGCGGCGATGATCTCCATGCAGGGCGGGCACTTCGTGCCGGTGCCGTTCGCGAGCCTGATCGACGAGGAGACCGGCCGCACGCGCGTCCGGCTCGTGGACGTGTCCTCGACGCGCTATGCCATCGCGCGGCGGTACATGATCCGGCTGCGGCGCGACGACTTCGAGGATCCGCACGAGCTCGCGAAGATGGCGGCCACCGCGCACATCGGCCTGCCGGAGTTCCGCGACGAGTTCGAGTACCTGATCGCTTCCGAGCCGCCGCCCCTGGCGATGGATCAGCGCGGCGAGCGCAACGGCCGGAGCGAGGGCGAGGCGCACGTCGAGCACCAGACCTGAGGGCCCTCGAGACGCCTCATGACGCCCTCGCTCCGGTACCGCCGCATCGTCGTGTTCTTCTGGAGCGTCGCGCTGCGGCTCGTCGCCTGGGAGTGGCTGCTGCCGCGCCTCGGCTTCCGCGCGGCCGTGGAACGCACGCGCCCGGCGCGCCTCCGTCGAATCGCCGCGCGGTTTCGCCAGCTCGCCGTCGAGATGGGCGGCGTCCTCATCAAGGTCGGGCAGTTCCTGTCGTCGCGCGTCGACGTGCTGCCGGCGGAGATCACCTCAGGGCTGGCGTCGCTCCAGGACGAGGTTCCACCCGAGCCGTTCGCGCGCGTCCGCGAGGTCTTGGTCCGCGATCTGGGCCCTCAGCTCCTGCAGCAGCTGACCCGCATCGACGAGGCTCCGCTCGCCGCCGCCTCGCTCGGACAGGTCCATCGTGCGGCGCTCGACACTTCTGCGGCCGTCGACGGGCCGCTGCGGGTCGTGATCAAGGTCCAGCGCCCGGACATCGAGGCAATCATCGCAACGGATCTGGCCGCGCTGGCCACGGCCGGACGATGGCTCGACCGGTGGCCGCCCGTCCGGCGCCGCGCCGATATCCCGGGCCTGCTCGCCGAGTTCACGCGCGTGCTCCACGAGGAGCTGGACTACCTCGCCGAGGGGCAGAATGCCGAGACGCTCGCCGCGAACTTCGCGCACGATCCCGGCGTTGCCGTGCCGAAGGTCGTCTGGAGCCACACGACGCGGCACGTCCTGACGCTGGAAGACGTCTTCGCGATCAAGATCACCGACTACGACGCGGTCACCGCGGCCGGCGCGGACCGCGCCGAGGTGGCGCGGCGCCTCTTCCAGTGCTATCTGCAGCAGATCGTGCGCGACGGCTTCTTCCACGCCGACCCGCATCCGGGCAACCTGTTCGTCGCGCCGCTGCCGGACGGCGGCTGGCGGCTCGTGTTCGTCGACTTCGGCATGGTCGGTCGGCTGTCGCCCGCGCTCCGGACCGGGCTGCGCGAGGCGGCGGTGGCGGTCGCCATGCGCGACAGCGCGCGCCTGGTCCGCGCGCAGCAGCAGCTCGGGCTGCTGCTGCCCACGGCGGATCTCGCGCTGCTCGAGCGCGCGGAACGGCAGCTGCTCGAACGGCTCTGGGGTCGGACGATGGCCGAGCTGCAGCAGATCGGCCGGCAGGAAGCGCGCGCGCTCGCCAGCGAGTTCCGCGAGCTGCTCTACACCATGCCGTTCCACGTGCCGGAGGATCTGATCCTGCTCGGCCGCACGCTCGGCATCCTCTCGGGGATGTGCACCGGCCTCAACCCGCAGTTCAACGCGTGGCAGGAGCTGACGCCGTTCGCCGGGTCGCTGATGGCCGAGGAAGGGGCAGCCGGCTGGCGCATTGTCGCCGACGAGCTGTGGGATGTGGCCGCGGCGCTGCTGATGGTGCCGAAACGCGCCGATGCAGTGCTCGGGATGCTGCAGCGGGGCGAGCTGGAGCTGCAAATCCCGGCCGTCGAACGACAGCTGGCGCGGCTCGAGCTGACGGTCCGGCGCGTGGCGGGCAGCGTCTTCTGCGGCGCGGCTGCGCTCGCGGCAGTCCAGTTCTACATCGCCGGCCACCCCACGGCGAGCGCCTGGCTCGCGGCCGCTTCCGTCGCGGCGCTCGCGTGGACGTTGACGCGGCGCCTGTGACGGAGCGTACTACTGCCCTGCGGGGCGCCCGGCCGTCGTGTGCCAGGCAATGGTCTCTCGTCGAGCAGGATCACCGGGTACGGAGCGCGCGCCGGCGATGCCGGGCCTCACCGCTCCGCGGTGTGCTCGATCGCGCTGTCGATCAGGCTGCGGATGGCGAGCAGCATCTCCTTGCGCGCGGCGCGCTGGTGGCGCGTGAACTCCTCGGGCAACGACGGCAGCAGCGCCGACACGGTCTTGCGAAGCTCGTCGCCGGCCTGCCGGGCGTGGCCGAGCGCCTCGTCGGACATCACATGGGGGAACGGCCGTCGGTTCTCTTTCTGGTCGACCATGGACAGCTCCTCGAGTCCAGTATACGCCGCCCTTGTCGAGGCCGGCGCGTTCGTGGGACGCTACGCTCGCGCCCCGCATGGCCGGGCGCGGGAGGAGCGCCGTGATCCGATCAGCCCGTTCGCCGATTCGACTGGCGGCCGTTGCCGCGATGACCGCGGTGGCCGCGGCGCTGCCCTCCGCGGCGCGCGCCGCCGCCGGGCTGCGCGTTGCCGACCTGCCGGCGCTTCAGTCGGTCGGCGAGGTCCGGCTGTCGCCCGACGGCAGCCGGGTGGTCTACTCGGTCGTGAAGAACGACCGGCCCGGACGGCCGTACACGCAGCTCTGGGTCATGGACGTCGCAACGGGCAACACGAAACCCTTGTTGCCGCCCGCCGTGCGCGGTGGGTCTCCGCGCTGGTCGCCCGACGGGGGCTGGATCGCGTTCACCGGATCCAACGGCAAAGGGTCGATGCTGATGCTCGTCCGCCCCGATGGCACCGGCCTCGCGACGCTCGCGCCGATGCAGAGCACCAATCACCCGCTGCCGTCGACCGGCGACACGCTGACGTGGGCGCCCGACGGCCACGCGATCGCGTTCGTCTCGTCGACCCCGGGGCCGGAGCGCGAGGCGAACGGCGACCCGATGGTCATCACCCGCTACCTGTACAAGCCGACGGCCGGCGAGGGCATGACGCGGTTCAACGACAACCGCCGGCTGCACATCTTCCTGGTCGACATCGCGAGCCGAAAGATCCGGCAGCTCACGACCGGCAGCTACTACGAGCACTCGCTCGCCTGGTCGCCGCGCGGCGACGTGATCGCCTTCATCTCGAACCACGGCGCCGATCCGGATCGGTTCTTCAACTATGACGTCTTCACCATCGATCCCGCGAGCGGGACGATCCGCCAGCTGACGCAGACGAAGAACGCCGAGTACCGGCCCACGTGGTCGCCCGACGGCCGGTCGATCGCCTACCTCGGCACGAAGCGTCCCCTCACCTCCTCGGAGACGACGATGGAGGACACCCACGTGTGGCTGATGAACGCCGACGGCAGCAACCGCCGCGAGATCGGCGAGCCGCTCGACGCGCGCCAGGGCTTTCCCGGCTGGTCCACCAATGGCCGCTTCGTCTACTTCACGGCCCAGGAGCGCGGGAGCGTGCGGCTGTACCGCATCGCGGCCGCAGGCGGCGCGGCGGAGCCCGTCGCGCCCCAGGCCGGCGAGCCCGGGCGGATCGGCAGCTGGAGCACGGCCGGCGACACCGTTGCGTTCGCCGAGGCACGCCCGTCCGACGAGGCCGAGCTGTTCGTCGCCCGCGGCGGGGCGGCGCCCGTCCAGCGGACGAAGCTGAACACGGCTCTGCTCGGCGCGCGCACCGTCGCTCCCGTCGACGCCTTCACGTTCAAGAGCTTCGACGGCACCGACATCGAGGCCTTCCTGACGAGGCCGCTCACGATCGAACCGAGCCGCAAATACCCGCTCATCACGCTGATTCACGGTGGACCGCACGGTCAGCAGGGGCCTGCCTTCGACACGCACGCGCAAGTGTACGCGGCCCACGGCTTCGCCACGCTGATGGTCAACTACCGCGGCTCCACGGGCTACGGCCAGAAGCTGGCCGACGCCATCTTCAAGGATCAGGACGGCGGCGAAGGCAGGGACGTCCTCGCCGGCGTCGACGCGGCGCTCGCCCGCTATCCGTGGATCGACGCCGATCACCTCGGCATCGAGGGCACGAGCTACGGCGGCCAGCTCACCGACTGGCTCATCACGCAGACCGATCGCTTCAAGGCCGCCATCCCGACGGCCGGCATCTCGAACCTCGTGTCGTTCAACTACATGGCCTACTACCACGACTACCTCGCCGTGGAGTTCGGCGCCTTCCCCACCGAGGATCACGTGATGGACGAGCTGTGGAAGCGTTCGGCCATCCGCTACGCGAACCAGGTCAAGACGCCGACGATGTTCTGTCACGGCGAGAACGACAACGACGTGCCGATCGCCGAGGCGGAGCAGTTCTACATCGCGCTGAAGGACGTCGGGGTGGAGACGGTGATGGTGCGCTACCCGCGCGAGGGCCACGGCGTCCGCGAGACGCGGCACGTGCAGGACTGGCTGACGCGCAGCATGAAGTGGTACGACGACCATTTCGGCGCCGCACAGCGTTCGCAGGCGCGATAGGGGCATCGCCATGATTCGCAGATTCGTCTCCGGCCTCGTCGCGACGGCGGGGGTCGCGGCGCTGCTGCCGGCGGCCGCCGCCGGCCAGATCAGGGCGCGGCTGCCGAAGCAGCCGATCGCGCCCGCCTGGAACAAGGGCATCCAGCCGATCAGCCGCGACAACTACTACAACGCGATCGCGTGCGGGAAGCAGGGCGGCCAGAATCCGCCGTGCGTGTTCTGGGACACGGATCTCTGCAGGAACGACGACTATACGCTTGCGTTCTACACGCCGTACAAGCAGGTCGCGTACGAAGTGTGGCGGGCGGTGCGGAGCCACCAGCCCCCGCCGACGCCGAACTACGCCGCCGCGCAGCGGACGCGGATCATCATTGGCGTCACTCCGATCGCCGGCGCGAAGAACCCGATCGACTCGCTCGTCGTCAGGCGCGGCAGCCGCGTCGTGAAACCCGCCACGGAGTCGCATGAGGGCGGCGGCGGCCGGTTCATCTTCGACTTCGCGGCGTTCGCACCGACCGCCGACACGACGATCGAGATGATCGGGCGTCGCCGCACGATCACCTGCCTCCTCGATCGCACCGTCCTGAGACAGCTCCGCTGATCGAAGCCCCGCAGTGTCGCGCCCGTCCCCTTGCAATCCGCGCGATTGTTTGATACTCAAAATGGCTGCGCTCCTCGCGCGAGTCATCGGAGGGAACCTCGCATGCAGAACGCCACTACGGCCGCCGTGTCTCCCGATCGCCTCATGGCACTCGGGCACGGGTTCTGGGTCAGCCAGATTCTGGCTTCCGCCGCCCACTACAAGTTCTTCACCCTGATCTCGCGCGGCCATTGCACCGCCGACGCCATAGCCAGGGAAGCTGGCACCAATCCGTCCGGGACGCGGGTGGTGCTGGACGCGCTCGTCACCGTCGAGGTACTGCGCAAGCCGGGCGGCGCGTACACATTGACGCCCGAGGCCGAAGCCTTCCTCGTCGAAGGGCGGCCGGGCTACATCGCTCCGATGCTGGCCGGCCACCCGCAGATCCTGTGGCAGGACTGGGGGCGCCTGCGCGAGGCGCTGAAGCAGCGCCCGGCGAAATCGGCTGCGTACGCGGACGCGCCGGAGCCCGAGGCGTTCTTCTCGCATCTGATTCGGATCATCATGCCGATGGCGCTCGGGCCGGCCGATACGCTCGCCGAGCACCTGGGCGTCGGCGTCACGCGCAAGGGGCTGCGGATCCTCGACGTCGGCGCCGGCAGCGGAGCGTGGACCATGCCGTTCGCGCGCCGCGATCCGCAGGCCGAGATCACGGCGTTCGATCTGCCGCACGTCGTGGACGAGACGAAGAAGATCGTCGAGGAGACGGGCCTTGCAGCGCGCTACCGGATCGAAGCCGGCGACCTGACCACGGCCGACTTCGGCGACCGGCGCTACGATCTCGCGATGCTCGGCAACATCTGCCACGGCCTGACGCCGGATCAGAACCGCGATCTGTTCAAGCGCCTGCACCGGGCACTGGCGCCCGGCGGTCTGATGGTCATCGCCGACATGATTCCGAACGAGGAGCGCACCGGGCCGCCGTTCCCGGTCCTGTTCGCGGTCAACATGTACCTGATGACCGACGGCGACACGTATCCCCTGTCGGACTATTCGGCGTGGCTGCGCGAGGCGGGATTCAAGGCGCCGACGACGTACGACACGAAGCGGTCGCACTCGCCGCTGATTCTGGCGGAGCGATAGCTCGGGGCCGGGAGCCCGGCCCCGGCCCCGACAACGTCAGTCGCACGAGACGCAGTGGTGGTTGTTCTTCGAGCCGAGCTTCTCGAGCAGCGCCACGGTCTCGGGGAAGGGCTGCGTGCGCTGGACGGGGCCGTTGGCCATGTCGGCGACGGTCTGTCCCTCGCGCGTGACGGCGGCGACGTCGGCGCCCTTCGAGACGAGATACAGAATCATCTCGTTGTCGCCGCGCGAGGCGGCGTTGTGGAGCGCGGTGTGCCCTTCGTGATCGTGCGCGTTGACGTCGGCGTGCAGCACGTCGACCAGGTACTTGACGGCCGCCAGCATGCCCGTCGGCGCGTAGTGGTGCGAGTTGGCGGCAAAGCCTTCGCTGTAGCCCGCGCCCGAGGCGGCGAGCAGCGGCGTCAGGCCCGGACCGCCCACCGGCACCGGCGGGAGGCCCGACACGTCCTTCACCTCGCGGGTCACATCGCCGAAGCGTCCGCGGGCCGCCGGCTTGACCGTCGGGATGTTCGGATCGGCGCCGTACGCGACGAGCAGCTTCATCGCGTCGACGTCGGCGCCGTACGCGGCGCGCCAGAACGGCGTCGCGCCGGTCTCGTCGACTCCCGACAGGTCGAAGCTGTAGCCCGAGTACCAGACCTTCTTCGTCAGCCGGGCGTTCGGGTCGGCCCCTTTGTCGAGCAGCGCCTTCATCAGGTCGAGATACGTGATGTGCTGCTGCAGGAAGGCGCGCGGCTGCGGATAGAGCGCCTTGGGCGACCACTCGCAGTTCAGCACCGCGTAGAGCGGCGCGGCGCCGTTGTCGGCGGCCAGGTTCGGGTCGCCGCCGTGGTCGAGCAGGTACTTCGCGACGTCGTACTGACCGTTGATCACCGCCACGAGCAGCGGGCTCGACTTGTCGCCCGCGCTCGCCTGGTTGACGTCGGCGCCGGCGGCCAGCAGGGCCCGGACCGACGCGATCGAGCCGTCACGGGCGGCCAGCAGCAGCGGTGTCATGCCGCCCTGTGCGCTCACCAGCTCGTTGAGCTGATAGCTGCGGGTGACGCCCGGGATCTGCGGGCCGCGCGGCTGCGGGCGGCCGCGTCCTGGCGGCGGGCCCGGCCGGGCGGCGGCGCCCTCCTTCGGCGGCGGCGCGGCGTTCTCTTTGGCGGGCGCCCCGGCGGACGCTGAGGGCGGGGTCTGTCCGCCCTGCGCGGCCTGCGCCGGCTTCTCGCCCTCTTTCGGCGGCGGCGGCGGATTGCCTCGCCGGATCGCGTCGAGCTTCGCCGGATCGCGGCTGAGGGCGGCGAGGTCGATCACTTTGGTGGCCGCCTTGACGTCCGCCCCGTGCTTCGCCAGCACGTCGATCACCGGCGCCCGGTCGCTGGCCGCGGCGAACATCAGCGGCGTCTCGCCGCGCACCGACTCGGCGGCGTTGACGTCGGCGCCCTTGTCGATGAGCGCCGTGACCGCCTCGACGCTGCCCGACGCCGCCGCCACCATCAGCGGCGTCGTGCCGTTCTGGGTGGCCGCCTTCGGATCGGCGCCTGCCGCGAGCAGGATCTTGACGGTCCCCGCCCGGCCGTCCCTGGCGGCGAGGTACAGCGGCGTGTACGCGCCGATACGCGTCGTCGCGTCGAGGTTGGCGCCAGCGTAGATCAGCATCTGCACGAGCTGCGCGTCGCCGCGCATCGCGGCCCAGTGCAGCGCCGTCATCCCATCGCCCTGCGCGGCGTTGACGTCGGCGGCATCCTTGAGCAGGCCGCGCACGGCGTCCGCGTCGCCGCGCATGGCCGCGTCGGCGACTCGCGCGTCGTTCGGCGCCGCGAGCAGCAGCGCGGTCAGACACCAGGCGCCCACGGCGCCGGCGCAGACGCCAATCGTGACCCTCGTTCGCAGCATGCGTGTCATTCTCTACTCCGCGTGGGGCCCCACCCCCACGCGCTGGCCGAACTGACGCTGTCCCTCGCGCTCGAGCGTAGACGCTCGCGCTCGGGAGTCCCCGCGGGGCCCGGGACGTGGGCGGCGGGCTAGACCGTCGTCGCCGGCGCGTGCACGGCGTTCAGATCGAACTCGGCGTTGCTGTCGCCGAACCTGGACATGTCGTCGAGCCCGAGGCCGTGCGCGACGCTCAGCATGACGTTCGCCATGGGCGTGCCGTCGGCGGCGCGCAGGTGCAGGCCGCCCTTCAGGGCGCCGCCCGCGTGCCCGGCCAGGAAGAGCGGGCACCGCTTGTGGTTGTGCAGGTTCGAGTCGCCCATCGGCGAGCCGTAGAGCACGAGCGTGTTCTCCAGCAGGTTGCCCGCGCCGTCCGGCGTGTTCTTCAGCTTGTTCAGGAAGTAGGGGATCATGCTCACGTGATAGTGGTTGATCCGGGCGAAGTCGTCGATGCGCTCCTCTTTTTCCTGATGGTGTGACGCCGAGTGGAACGCGGTCTTGACGCCGCTGTCCGGGTACACGCGGTTCGACGCGTCGCGGCCGAGCTTGAAGGCGAACACGCGCGTCACGTCGGAGGCGAACGCGACCGCCTGCAGATCGAACATCAGCTTGACGTGCTCCTCGAACGAGTCGGGGACGCCGATCGGGGCTTCCGGAAGCTCGCGCGGCTCGCCGCTGCTGTTGCGCGCCTCCACCTTCTGGATGCGGCGCTCGATTTCGCGCACGTCGTCGAGATAGTCGCTGAGGCGCGCGCGGTCGGGCGCCCCGAGCTGCTGCTTGAGACGCGCCACCGATCCGCTGATCCAGTCGAGGATGCTCCGATCCTCGAGGCGGCGCTCGGCACGCTCCTCGGGCGTCGCCCCGACCCCGAACAGCTGATCGAAGACCACGCGCGGATCGCGGATCATCGGCAGCGGCTGCCCGGGCGTCGCCCAGCTGATCGAGTCCGTGTACACGCAGGAGTAGCCGTACGAGCAGCCGCCCGCCTGGTCCACGTTCTCGATGCACAGCTGCATCGACGGAATCGCCGTGTCCTGGCCGAAGCGCTTCGCGTAGAACTGATCGATCGACGTGCCGGCGTGCACGTCCGACCCCTGCGTCTGCTTCGGATGCGACTGCGTGAGGAAGACGGCGCTCGACCGGAAGTGATCGCCGCCGACCTCCGGCGCCGTGAACGCCTCGGCGTTGCGCACGTCGGTGTTGCTGACGACCGTCACGTACTCGCGGAACGGCTCGAGGGTGCCGAGGCTCGTTCCCGACAGATCGAAGTCGCGGCCGACCCCGGCGGGCGCCCACAGGTTCTTCTTGATGCCGAGCGTGGTGCTCCCGGCGGAGCCGTGCACCATCTCGATGGCGACGAAGCGGACCTTGCTGCCGCCGGTCTTCGCCCAGGCGGTGCCGGCGGGCACCATCGCCTCGAGGAACGGCAGCGCCACCGTCACGCCCATGCCCTTCAGAACCGTCCGACGGGAGATGTGCTTCTTCGTGATGATCATGCGCTTGAGCCTCGTCAGTGTGTGAACCTAGCGTTCGCGAGCCGCGCTGGTCGTCGTCTCGGCCGCCGGCGCCTTGCCCATGCGGAACGCCTCGCTCTCGACGACGCCGAGGATGAACGACGAGATGTGGTTGTCGTGCTGCCCGGCGTCGCGGATGATCGCGCGCACCGTCGGCATGTCGTAGTACTCGACGCGGCGACCGAGCGCGTACGTCATCATGTTCTCGGTGAACGTCCGGAGGAAGATGTCCGAGTGCTTCAGCAGCGCCGCCTCGAGACCGGCCGGACCGTTCATCCTGGTCCCGTCGTACAGCTCGCCCGCCGCGTCGATCGGCACCTCGTTGTCCTTGATGCGGTAGGCGCCCGTCACGTCGAAGTTCTCGAGCGCGAGGCCGATCGGGTCGATCACGCGGTGGCACGAGGCGCACGCGGGGTTCTTGCGGTGCTCTTCCATCCGCTCGCGCGTCGAGAGCCTCCGGCCGCCCTCCGCCGCCTTGACCGAGTCGTCCAGCGCCGGCACGTTCGGCGGCGGCGGCGGCGGCGGCGCGCCGAACAGCACTTCGAGCACCCACTTGCCGCGCTGCACCGGCGACGTGCGATCGGCGACCGAGGTCAGCGTCAGGATGCTGCCCTGGCCGAGCAGCCCCCGCCGGTACGGCGGCAGCGTCACGCGCCGGAACTCGGGCCCGGTCACGTTCGGGATGCCGTAATGCTTGGCGAGCCGCCCGTTCACGAAGCTGTAGTCGGCCGTCAGCAGGTCGAGCACGCTCCGGTCCTCGCGGACGATGCTGTCGAAGAAGAGCTCGGTCTCGCGTTGCATGGCGTGCGCGAGCAGGTCGTCGTACTGCGGATACAGCAGGTAGTCCGGATGGATCTTGTCGAGATCCTGCAGCCGCAGCCACTGCGCCGCGAACCGCGTCGACAGCGCCTCCGACCGCGGGTCCGCGAGCATCCGGCGGACCTGCCGCTCGAGCCCGGCCGGCGTCCTGAGCTGCCCCTCGTCGGCCGCCTTCATCAGCTCGGCGTCTGGCAGCGTGCCCCAGAGGAAGAACGAGAGGCGCGACGCGAGATCCTGCTCGGAGATGCGGTACATCCCCGACGCCTGCAGCGTCGCCGGCATGTGCTCCATGCGGAACAGGAACCGCGGGCTCGCCAGAATCGCCTGCAGCGCGAACCGGATGCCCGACTCGAAGTCGCCGCGCTTGCGCGCCTGATCGAAGAAGCCCATCAGATCGTTGAAATCGTCGGCGGCCACCGGCTCCCGGTACGCCTCCGTGGCGAGCCGGCGGACGATCTGCTCGGCGCACGGACGCTCTTCGTCCGCGGTCGTCGGCCGGCAGACGAAGATCCGGCGGCGGCTCACCGTGTCCGAGACGCCCGTGACGCGATACGGCCCGAGGACCGTGAAGTCGCGCATGTGCGGCAGCGCCGTCACCCCGAAGCTGATGGAGACGTCGGCCAGCGTGTTCTCGAGCGGGACCAGCAGGTCGTCGATCGGGCCCTCGATCTGCTGGATGAACGCCGCGGAGACGCGCTGCGGGCCGGCCTTCACGTGAATCGGCGGCGTCCGCAGGACCAGACCGTTGCGGGGATCGGTCTCGCTCATGCGCGTGTTGAGCGTGAGCAGCGCGACGCGCTCGCCATTCACCGACACGTCGATGTGCGAGTCGAGCCCCATGGTGCTCATCGTCGTGCGGCCGTAGAGGCCGCCGAGCGGCTCGTAGTGCAGGCTCACCTGAAAGACGTAGTCGCCGTCGGCCGGGAAGACGTGCTCGACCGAAATGCCCCCCCGCGTGCCCATCGGCGCGCCGTCGACGTGCCGCATCTGCGACATCGTGCGGCCCAGTTTGTAGGTGACCGACGTCGGCGACGCGCTGCGGTCCCCGACCGCGAGCCGGCTGATCTGGCTGGCCGCCCGGAGGTATCCCTCCATCAGCGTCGGCGAGAAGCCCTGCACGTCGGCGACGTTGTCGAACCCCTTGCTGATCGTGTCGGGCGGCAGGAACGCAGTCACGTCCACGTCGATGCCGAGCAGATCGTGCACGGCGTTGGCGTACTCGACGCGATTCAGCCGCTGGAACGGCCGCCAGCCCGGATTGGGATGCGCCGCCGCTGCCGTGTCGATCTTCGTTTCGAGCGCGTGGACGAACGCCTTCACCGTCGCCGGGTCGGGATGCTCCTTGGCGACCGCCGGCGGCATCATGCCGGCGCGCAGCTTCCGAATCATCTTCTCCGCGATCGCGGCCTGCTGATCCGCCTTCGCCGGATAGAACTCTTCGAGCGACAGCCCTCCCGCCCGCCCGTCGTCGTCGTGGCAGCCGATGCAGTAGTGGTTGATCAGCTGATCCTGCGCCTGGGGCGACATGAGGCTCGTCTCGTGCGACACCGCCATCTTCGGCGCGGCCTGGCGCGCCGGCGCCCGATGCGAGTTGCCCGTCTCGGCGGCCAGGCCGGGGCCGACCAGCACCACCGCGATCGCCGCACCGATGATTCGCTTCATCCCGTGTCCTCGAGACTCCGGTCGCCACGGTAAAGCACGGGCGCCGTGAACGTTACGCGCAGTATACGGGGGGTCGGCCGCCCCCACCTCTGTAATTTGTTGTCACCCCCGCCGGCCCGAAGCGCGGTCCGTGTGCACGTCGCCAACGAGGACGCCGCAAGTCCTTGAAAGAACGAGGGTTGATGTCGAGCTGCCCGGAGCATCAACGGCTGTCGTACGGAGGACCGACGTATCCGGGGACCGCCTCGGGATGCAGCACGACGGTCGTCTCCAGGACGCGGATCGTGTAGCGCCCCGTGGCGTCACGGCCGATCGCCGGCGGCTGAAGATGGTTGATGTGCCAGTCGTACACGCCGAACCAGACGTCGGTGGCAACGTCGATGAAGTCGGGGAACTTCGCCTGGGCGCGCAGGAAATCGATCTGCCTGGTCCGAATCGCGCTGAGCTCGGTGAACTGGCGCGGCGCTTCGAGCGTGCGTCGCAGGTCCTTGAGTGCGTCGACGATCTGCCGCACCGTCTGATCCGAGACGTCCGACGGCGCGGCGGGCTCGGCCGGCTCCGCCGTGCCGCCGAGCAGTCCCCCGACCAGCGTGACTCCGAGCATCTTACGGCGTGCGATCATCGCGGCCCTCCTTTCGCTTCGACGGACTTCCGACTCATCGGGTTGTTCGGCAAACGGATGACTGCCGCGCCTCCCAGCGCCGCGCGACCCCGAGCCTCAGCGGAAGTGAATCTCCTCCCGGAGGTAGTGCGGCTTCATCGCGTCCCGGAACTTCGCCATCTCCGCAGCGTTCAGCTCGACCGGCGGCTTCTGACCGGCCGGCAGCAGCGACCGGTAGGTGGATCCGGCCACCTCCTGCGCGAACGACTCCTTCGCTCTGGCGAGCACCTCGGGCTTCGTCAGCACGTCGATGATCGATCCGGCCATGACCTTGGCGCCGACGACCTCGCCCTTGTGGGCGATCGAGGTCGCCTCGGCAATCGCGGCCGCCCAGTGATGGAACGGCACGCCCGGAATGTTGGCCGGAAACGTGATGCGACCGTGCGGGACCGTCCACGTGATGTCGCCCGAGTCGTTCGACGAGGTGCTTTGCACCGCTTCGCGGAGCGGGTGGACCGCGGTCGCGAGGCCGACTTCCTTCTGGCCGGCGGCGTGCTGGATGCGTCTGGCGAGCGCCTCTTCCTCGGGCGTCCACGCCGGCAGGCCCACGAGATCGATGTTCGACTGCACGACTTCGGCAAGCGTGCGGTTGTCGCGCGTCGGCCAGCAGGCCGACAGGACGCTCTCCTTCCACGTGGTGCCGGTCATGAGCGCAGCGCCCTGCGCGACGTCGTGCGCCTTCTCGTACAGCGCCCGGGCGCCCTCGTAGGTGGACTCGCGGAAGTAGAACCAGATCTTGCCGTAGTCGGGCACGACGTTCGGCTGCACGCCGGCATTGACGATCGTCGAGTGGCTGCGCTGGGTCGGCGGCAGGTGCTCGCGGAGCACGTCCCAGCCGATGTCCATCAGCTTCACCGCGTCGCCGGCGCTCTTGCCGGTCCACGGCGCGACCGCCGCATGCGCCGTCTTGCCGAAGAACTCGTACTCGACCGACATCACCGCGTACTGGCGCAGGCCGTAGCTCGTGGACAGATCGGAGCCGACGTGCGCGTGGAACGCCGCATCCACGTCCTTGAAGTAGCCGTCCCGCACGAAATACGGGCGGCTGATCCCCTGCTCCTCGGCCGGCGCCGAGAACAACTCGATCGTCCCGGCGAGATGATGCCGGTCCATAGCCTGCTTCACGGCGTACGCCGCCCCGATCCAGAGGGCGGCGTTCGTGTTGTGCCCCTCGGCGTGGCCGGGCGCGCCCTTGACGATTTCCGCGCGGTCGGTGACGCCCGGCGTCTGCGATCCGCTCGGAACGGCGTCGTACTCGACGTGGACGGCGATCACCGGGTGGCCCGACCCGTAGGTCGCCAGGATCGCTGTCGGGATGCCCGAAACGCCGGTCTGGACCGAGTAGCCCATCTCCCTGAGCAGCCGGGCGCAGAGCGCGCTCGTCTCGTACTCCTGCATGCCGAGCTCGGCGTAGCTGAAGATCGTGTCGCCCACCTGCGCAATCGCATCCTGGTTTCGATCGATGGCGGCGAAGGCGGTCGCCTTCGGACCGGCGACGTCCTGGGCACCGGGCGTCATGGGCGCGGCCGCCACGAGCAGGGCCGCCAGCAGCACTCGTGATGTCATGGGGACCTCCGTGCGCGTCTACTCTACTGCCAGGCGGCAGCCCGCGATGCTAGACTCGGCTCATGATCAGGACGTCGCTGGCCATCGCCATCCTCGCCGCCACCGTCGCGCTCAAGTACCCGACGCCCCACAAGGGCAATGTCGTGGACGACTACTTCGGCACGAAGGTCGCCGACCCGTATCGATGGATGGAGGACCTCAATTCTCCTGACGTCAAGCAGTGGGTCGACGCCGAGAATCGTCTGACCGCTTCCTATCTCGCCACGCTGCCGCTGCACGAGACGTTCAAGCAGCGGATTACCGAGCTCTGGAACTTCCCCAAGACCACCGCGCCGTTCTTCGAGGGCGGCCGCTGGTTCTACACGCGCAACTCCGGCCTGCAGAAGCAGTCGGTGGTGTACACGCGCGCGGCGCTCGACGGGCCGGACACCGTCGCGATCGATCCGAACACGCTGTCGCCCGATGGCTCGATCGCCCTCTCCGATTTCGTCCCGTCGCCCGACGGCCGGAACTTCGTCTACGGGCAGTCGGAAGGCGGGTCCGACTGGTCGACGCTCTACGTCCGCGCGCTGCCCGACGGCCGCCAGCTGCCCGACACGATCCGATGGGTGAAGTTCAGCAGCATCGAGTGGACGAAGGACGGCAAGGGGTTCGTCTACGGCCGGTATCCCGAACCGCCGGCCGGGAAGGCGCTCGAGGTGGCGGTTCGCGACAAGAAGATCTATTACCACCTGCTCGGCACGCCGCAGTCGGCCGACCGCCTGCTGTACGAGCGCCCGGACGAGCCGACGCTGTTCATCGACGCACAGATCGACGAGACGGGACGCTACCTGTTCTTCCAGACGAACAAGGGCACCAGCAACAGGAACGAGCTGTTCGTGAAGGATCTCGGCGATCCGCTCGCGCCGAAGCTGGACGCGCCGGTCGTGCCGCTGTATCCGGGGCACACCGCCGCGTACATTCCGCTCGGCGTCGTCAAGGGCGTGCTGTACCTGATGACGGATCGGGACGCGCCGAACCGGAAGATCGTCGCCACGCCGATCGATCGGCCGGACGCGGCGAACTGGAAGACGATCGTGCCGGAAGGCCGCAACGCGATCGATTCGGCCAGCCTCGTCGCCGGCCGCGTTGCGGTGAACGCGCTCGAGGACGTTGCGAGCGTCGTCAGGCTGTACTCGCTCGACGGCGCGCTCGACGCGACCGTGAAAACGCCGGGCCTCGGCGCCGTCTCCGGCCCGGTCGGCCGCTTCGACCGGCCGGAGGTGTTCTACTCGTTCACCTCGCCGCTCCACCCGTCGACCGTCTACCGGTTCGACGTCAAGAGCGGCACGAGCGCGGCGTTCCTGCCGCCGCCGCTCACCTTCGATCCGTCACGATATGAGACCGAGCGCGTGTTCTACCATTCGAAGGACGGCACGCGCGTACCGATGTTCATCACGCACCGGAAGGGGCTCCAGAAGAACGGCGCGAACCCGACGATGCTGTACGGGTACGGGGGGTTCGACATCGCGACGCTGCCGACCTTCCGCCCCGACGTGCCGGCCTGGCTCGAGCGCGGCGGCGTCTGGGCGACCGCCAACATGCGCGGCGGGAGCGAGTACGGCGAGGCATGGCACGAAGCCGGGATGCACGAAAAGAAGCAGAACGTGTTCGACGACTTCATCGCCGCGGCGGAGTACCTCGTCAGCCAGGGGTACGCGTCGCCGAAGACGCTTGGCATCATGGGCGGGTCGAACGGCGGCCTGCTCGTCGGGGCCGTGATGGAACAGCGCCCGGACCTGTTCGCCGTGGCCCTGCCGGCGGTCGGCGTCATGGACATGCTGCGCTATCACAAGTTCACCGGCGGCGCGGCCTGGGCGACCGAGTACGGATCGTCGGACGACCCGGTCGCGTTCAGGTACCTCTACAAGTACTCGCCGCTGCACAACATCAAGGCAGGGACCTGCTATCCCGCGACGTTCGTGACCACCGCCGACCACGACGACCGCGTCGTGCCCAGCCACTCGTTCAAGTTCACGGCGACGTTGCAGCAGGCTCAGGGATGCGATCGACCGGTGCTCATCCGCGTCGAAACCGAGGCCTCGCACGGGTACCGGCCGACCGACAAGCGCATTGAAGAGCTGGCGAGCGAATGGTCGTTCGCGCTCGCGAACATGCAGGCGGGAAAAGACTGACGAATCAGGTTGACGGGGTTCACATCGGGTTTCGACCGGACCCCGTGAACCCCGTGAGCCTTGTGGTTATTCGGGCGCGATGGAGGTGCGGCCGCAGTCATCGCACCGGAGATAGAGGACCGGCAGCGCCTCCGAGCGCCCGATGATCTTCGCGCTCGGGACGCCGCACCGGGGACACACGAGACCTGTCGTGGATCGCTTTGCCATGAATTTCTCCTCTTAGGGCTTTAGACCCCAGTCGGGGCCAAAAAGATTCAGCTCAGCCGCAGCCGGCCGCTCAGGCCTGTCCGTAACGGACCAGCATGATCGTCACATCGTCGCTCTGAACGGCGCCTGCGCTGAACTCGCGGACGCTCGCCAGCAGGCCGTTCACGATCTCCTGAGGCGAGCCATTCCGATGCCCTTCGATCACGTCGAGCAGCCGGCGATCGCCGAATTCCTCCCCGTCCAGGTTCAGCGCTTCGGTCACCCCGTCGCTGAACACCACGACGAAATCGCCCGGGGCGAGCCTCAGCGTCTCTTCATCGAAGACCGCCTGCTCGAACAGACCGAGGACCGTGCCGCCGGTCTCGAGACGCCGGGGACCTGAGGCGGTCACCAGCACCGGCGCGTTGTGCCCCGCATTCGAATACGTCAGGCTGCCGTCGGGCCCGATGATGCCGTAAAAGGTCGTCAGGAACTTCGATTCCACGGCGCGCCGGAACAGGCCGTGGTTGAGCCGGGTGACGAGTCCCGCGGCCGAGTCCTGATACGCCGCCTCCGCACCGAACATGCCGAGCACGGCCGACGCCAGCAGGGCGGCCGGCGACCCCTTCCCTGCCACGTCGCCGACGATGAACCCGAACCGCCCGCCCGCGACGTCGGCGTAGTCGAAGAAGTCCCCGCCGACCGATCGGCAGGGAGTCGAGGCCGCGGCGGCCGTGAAGAACGCGCCGTCGCGCAGCGGCGGCGGCAGCATCGCCTGCTGGATGCCCGCGGCGACCTTCAGTTCCTGGTCGAGCTTCGCCCGCTCCAGCGCCTCGCGATAGAGGCGCGCGTTCTCGATGGCGAGCGCCGCTTCCGCGCTGAGGGTCTCGAGCGCCGCCCGGCCGGCGTCCGACTGCAGGGCGCCGCGCTCCCGGCTGTCGAGGTACAGCACCCCGATGACCGCGTCTTCGGCCGGCTGGTCGGCGCGCTCGAGATACCGCACGAGCCGGAGCGGCGTGCAGAGCACATGGCGGATGCCGAGCGCGACGGTCCCGGTATGCAGCTCCGCGAGATCGCCGTCGAACAGATCGTGGACGAAGGTCTCGCGGCCGGTCGCGAAGACGGTCTCCGGAATCTTGCGGCTGGTTTCGAACGTGCGCCCCGGCAGCGTGATCTTGCCGCGCGCCCGGGCGAGCTTGAACTCGAGCGTGCGCTCGGCGTTCGCGAGCATGATGAACCCGCGCTCCGCCCCGGTGACTTCGATCGCGGAGTCGAGGACGAGCGCCAGCACCTCGTCGAGCACGCGGCCGGATCCGAGCGCGCGCAGCCCTTCGAGCAGCGCCGTCACCTGACGGAGCTCGCCGGCCGCCGTGACGGCCGTGCGCTCGACCGACGGCGCATCCTCGCCGATCGTGAAGACGATTTCGGTCTGGTCCTGCCCGCAGCGGATCCGATCGCCCGCAGCGAGCGCATGCTCGGTCATGCGTTCGCCGTTCAGGTAGGTGCCGAACCGCGACCCGCGGTCGTACAGCGTCCACCCCTCCCCGTCGGCGACGATTTCGGCGTGCAGGCGCGACACACCCGCCCCCGGCAGGTGCAGATCGACGTCGCTCCGGCGGCCGATCGAAAAGGGCGATTTCTCGATGGGGACAATCCGGCGTCCGAGCGGGTCCGTGACGACGAGTCGCGGGGCCGAAGGGGGCATGGAACAGGCCAGTATACCGCGCGGCACGCAGGGGCCAGCCGGGACGTTGACTTCCGCGCTCCGGGAACCTATCCTTCTTGTCGTTCGTCTACAGGAGAAGCATGAAGGGGTCGAAGAACGATCTGCTGCAGGGAACGCTGGATCTCCTGATCCTGCGAACGCTGGCATCGGGCGACATGCACGGGTGGGGAATCGCGCAGCGCCTCCAGCAGGTCTCCGAGGACGTGCTGCGCGTCAACCAGGGATCGCTCTATCCGGCGCTGTACCGCCTGGAGCAGCAGGGTTGGATTGCCTCGTCGTGGGGCGATTCCGACAACAACCGTCGCGCCAAGTTCTACCGGCTCACCCGAACGGGACGGGCGCAGCTCGCTGAGGAGACAGCCAACTGGGAGCGGATGGCGGCCGCCGTGGGCCGCGTCCTCCAGCACTCTTGACACACCCAGCTATTGGCTGTCGGCTATCGGCTCTCAGCCGAGCCGATGGCTGACAGCCGACAGCCGAGAGCCCCCACTCCGTCCATAGAGGAGAGGTGTATGCAGTCGCCGCTCGTTCTCCTTCGCCGGCTCCGCGGCACGGTCCGATCGGACCGATTCGAATCGCAGCTCGACGCCGAGCTGCAACATCACCTGGCGCTCGAAATCGAAGCGAACGTGCGCCGCGGTCTGGATCCCGCGGCGGCGCGCGCCGAGGCGCTGCGCACCTTCGGCAGCGTCGCGCAGGTGAAAGACGACTGCCGCGATTCGTGGGGCATGCGGGCGCTCGACGCGGTGATGCAGGATCTCCGGTTCGGGGGGCGCAGTCTGCGGAAGCACCCGGGCTACGCTGCCATCGTCGTGCTGACGCTCGCCCTCGGCATCGGCGCGAACACGGCCCTCTTCAGCGTGGTGCACGCCGTGCTCCTGGCGCCTCTTCCCTACGCGAACGGCGAGCGCCTCGTCGAAATCCGCCAGGAGGCGCCGGGCATCGGCCTCGACGACATGTCGCTGTCGGCGAAGGAGGTCGCCGACTACCGCGCGCAGGCCGCGACGCTCGACGCCGTCGTCGAGTACCACCAGATGTCGTTCAACCTGCTCGGGCGCGGCGAGGCCTCGCGCGTCCAGACCGGCGTCGTGTCGGCGAACTTCTTCGACGTGCTCGGCGTCAGGCCGATGCTCGGGCGCACGTTCGTCGCGGCCGACGACAGGAAGGACGCTCCGCCGGTGCTCGTCCTCAGCTACGACTACTGGCAGCGCGCGCTCGGCGGCGATCCGCATGTCGTCGGCCGCACGTTCGAGATGAACGACAAGGTGCACACCGTCGTCGGGGTCCTCCCGCCGGTGCCGCAGTACCCGCAGGAGAACGACGTCTACATGCCGGTCTCGGCGTGCCCGTTCCGGTCGTCACCCCAGATGGCCGAAGACCGTTCGATGCGGATGGTGTCGGCGATCGGCCGGCTGCGCCCGGGCGTGAGCGTCGAGCGCGCGAGCGCCGATCTCGCGGTGATCGCCCGACGGCTGGCCGCCGCGTATCCGGCCGACTACAAGGGCGCCGCCGGCGCGGGCTTCACGACCGTCGCGCTCTCGGTCCGGAACGAGCTGACGCGGGGCGCCCGCCCGACGCTGCTCGTTCTGCTGGCCATCACCGGTTTCGTGCTGCTGCTGGTCTGCGCGAACGTCGCGAACCTGACGCTCGCGCGGTTGAGCGGCCGCGATCGCGAGCTGTCGCTCCGCGCCGCGCTCGGCGCCGGCCGAAGCCGGATCGCCCGGCAGCTCTTCACCGAAAGCCTGCTGCTCGCCGGCGCGGGCGGCGCGCTCGGTCTGGGAGTGGCCGCCCTCGTCGAGAACATGCTGGTCGTCTTCACGGCCAGGTTCACGCCCCGCGCGGCCGAGATCGCGCTCGACCCGGCCGTTCTCGTGTTCGCGGCCGCCGTGTCGCTCGGCACCGGCGTGCTGTTCGGTCTCCTGCCCGCGTTCTCGCACCGTGATCCCGCCGGCGGGTTGAAGGACGGCGAGCGCGTGGCGGCCGGATCGGGCGGGCGGGCCCGCCGCGCGCTGATCGCGGCGCAGGTCGCGATCTCGTTCGTGCTCCTGATTGGCGCGGGGCTCCTCGTGCGCAGTTTCATCCGCCTGGAGCAGGTGGACGCGGGCTTCAACCCCGATCGCGTCCTGACGATGCGCCTCAGCCTCGACTGGGTGAAGTACGATTCGGCCGAGAAGAGGAGAGCGATCTTCCGGCAGATCCTCGACCGCCTCCACGAACAGCCGGGCGTGAGGGCATCGGCGATTGCCATCAGCTTCCCCCTCGATCAATCGACGCCGTACAACACCGACTTCCTCGTCGAGGGCCATCCCATCCCGGCCGATCAGCCGACCCCGCAGGCGGACTACCGCATCATCTCCCCCGAGTACTTCCGGGCGGTCGGCATGAAGGTGCTGCGCGGCCGCGCGTTCACCGATGCCGATAACGCCTCCGCGCCGAACGTGGCGATCGTCAACCTGTCGATGATGCGCCATCTGTTCGGCGGCCAGGATCCGATCGGGCGGCGCGTGTCCTTCGACAGCGGCAAGCACTGGACGAGGGTGGTCGGGCTGGTGAACGACGTGCGCCAGTACGGGCTCGACCACGCGGCGACCGACGAGGTCTACCTCCCTCTCGAGCAGAACGGTCCGCTGGGCGCAACCATCATGATCCGCACCGCGGCCGACCCGCGGTCGTACGTCCGGACCGTGCAGGACGTCGTCCGGCGGATCGATCCGAAACAGCCGCTCAGCCATGTCGAGACGCTCGAGGACGCGCGCAGCACCGCGCTCGCCTCACCGCGGCTGACAATGCTGCTCGTGTCGCTGTTCGCTGTCATGGCGCTTCTCATCACTGCGACCGGCATCGCCGGCGTCGTTTCCTTTGCCGTCAGCCAGCGCACGACCGAGATCGGCGTCCGGATGGCTCTGGGTGCGCCGCGCGCATCCGTGGTCGCCATGGTCGTCCGGCAGGGGCTGACGCCCGTGCTCGTCGGGCTCTCGATTGGCCTCATGGTGGCCGTTCCGCTGGCTCACGCGGCCAGGCGCCTCCTGTTCGAAGTGCGCCCGGGCGATCCGCCGACCTTCGCCGTCGTCGCGGTGATGCTCGCCGCCGTGGCGGCGCTCGCCTGCCTCGTGCCGGCGCGTCGCGCCGCGACCATCGATCCGATGCAGGCGCTGCGCGCCGAGTAGTCGCCCGCGAAACCGGGCGGGCCTAGAATGGCCCGTGCCCCGATTCAAGCTGACGATCGAGTACGCGGGAACCCGCTACAGCGGCTGGCAGATTCAGAAGAACGCGCGCACGGTGCAGGGCGAGATCGATCGTGCCGTGCGCGTGGTCACCGGACGCGCCGACTTCGAGCTGTACGGCGCGGGGCGCACGGACGCCGGCGTGCACGCGCTCGCGCAGGTCGCTCACCTCGACGTGGCCGGTTCGATGCAGGCCGGCACGCTGAAGCGCCGGTTGAACGACGAGCTGCCGGCCGACATCAACATCCTCGACGCCAGGGTCGTGCCTCACCGCTTCCACGCGCGACACGACGCCATCGCGCGTTTCTACATCTACCAGATCGCGCGCCGGCGGACGGCGTTCGCCAAGCCCTACGTGTGGTGGGTGAAGGAGCCGCTCGACCTCGCGCGCATGCGCGGCGCCGCTGCGGCGTTCTCAGGCCTGCGGGACTTCCGGTCCTTCGCCGCCACCGATGACGACGAGGAGGCGCGGTCGTCCAAGGTGCTGGTCGACCGTGTCGAGATCGCGGAGCAGGGTGCGCTCGTGCTCGTCGGCATCGAGGGCTCGCACTTCCTCTGGAAGATGGTCCGGCGGATCGTCGGCGTGCTCGTGGAGATCGGGCGCGGCGGTCTCGAACCGGCCGATGCCGCACGGTTCCTGACGGAATCATCCGACGTTCCCGCGCGGCTCACGGCGCCGCCGTCCGGGCTGTTCCTGGCCGCAGTGTCGTATGCCGGCGAGGGGCGCCCCGGGCTGCGCGCGCCGTTCTCACTTCCGTAGCGGAATCCACCCGGGCCCGAACCGCACGCCCAGCATGAGTTGCACGACCGCCCCGTAGCTCGCGGCCCCTTCCTTGACGCGATTGGCTTTGAGATAGCGGTCGTACACGTGCCAGCCGGCCGTCGACACCGCCGGGCTCACGTCCCGCGCGAGACGCTCCGCCACCGCACGCAGATCCGCTCGCGGGCCGGGCTCGAGGCGCGCGACGATGGCGGCCCGGTCGGCGCGCGGCACGGACGAGACGATCTCGCCGTAGAGCGAAATCCAGGCGCTGTATTGAAGCGACTCGGGTCCCTGCAGGCACGCCACCCACCCGATGAAGTTCGCCTCGCTCTCGTCGGCGTAGCCGGCGAGGTGGCTCCACTCGTGCAGGAGAACGAACGGGCGTTCGAACGGCAGCAGGTTGCCGGCGACCAGCGTCTCCAGCAGGTACGGGTCGGTCATGCCGGAGACGCCCGCCCGGCGGAAGTAGATGTCGAAGAGCGACCGCTTCGGCCGTCCGGGCAGGGCCAGACGCGAGGCGCCGAGCGCGCGCTCGGTCCGCGCGAAGACGTCTTCCAGCCGCTCGCGCATCTGCGCGTCAGCTGCCCAGCCCTCGGCGTGCGCGCGATTGTGGAGCGCATTCAACTGCGAGACCGCGGTCGCTGCGAGCTTGCGCGCCGAGTCGGACGAGACGGCGCCGCGCTCGAATTGCAGCTTGTCGGCCAGCGGCACGCGCCGGTAGTTGAGTCCCCACATTCCGAGGAACGCCACGTACAGCGCCGCGGTCCAGACGGCAGTGCGCAGCACGAGGCGCGCGCCTGCGCGCGCCCACGACAGGCGACGCCGAATTCGATCGACCAGCGCGGCGGCGACCCACGCGGCGAGGACGCCGCCGACGAGCAGGTCGAACAGAGCAAACGGGACCCGATTGGACGCGGATGTCACCCAGGGCTGCCACCACAGGTACGCACCTGACGAATAGGCCCGCTCGACGAACCCCGGCGGGATCGGCAGGAGCGCGGCGGCGCCGGCCACGAGCAGGAGCGCCGCGCGCCAGACGGCGCTGGCGTGAGGTCGCGAGGTCACACGCGCCGATGGCGCAGAATCCGGCAAGTCCGAGGCTCGAGAGGCGTTGGCGCGGCGGTCCGCAAGGGGTCGGGTCGATGCGGTCAGGGCTGCTGAGGCTTGTCGGCGACGGTGCCGGTGCCGGCCGGGCCCGTCGGAGAGTGCTCGAGAAAGCCGATGACCAGGAACGCGATGCCGAGAACCGCCAGGAAGCCGCCGATGCCGACCCCGGCGTCAGGCGCCTGCCCGGCGACCCCTATCAGGACCATCAGGCCGACGCCGAGGCCGATCAGGATGATGCCCGCGCGCCGGTGCCGGCCGGCGCCGCGCGGCGTCACCCCCGGCCACACGCGATGCTCGAGACGGCTCATCGCGCGGTCGAAGCCGGCTGGGTCGACCTCGGGGGGCGGCACGAGACCCTTCTCGATCATGGCGATGCGCTGGCGGATCTCGAGCTCGCGCAGACGCGATCTGTAGATCACGCTGGTAATCCCCAGGGCGAACACACCGACGATGGCAGCCACGGGGATGAGCACCGCCACCATGCTGACACCGCTCCAGTCGGACATCACCCCTCCAGAGGCCTCGGATCAGATTAGACTGGAAGCCGGCGCCAATTGTTTCACCAGACCGCCCTTTGAAACAATCCGCTGCCGGTCATGCTCTAATACACCGGCGGCCGCTCGCAGGTTCCCGATCTCGATGAGTCCTCTTTCCGAGCGCGAGCTCGTCGAGCGCTGCCGTAGTGGCGACGAGAACGCCTTTCGCGAGCTCGTCGATCAGTACAAGGATCTGGTGTTCGCCCTGGTCGCGCGCACGGTTCAGGATCGGGCGCGTGCCGAGGAGCTGGCGCAGGACGTGTTCCTGCGTGTCCATCGCGGGCTGCCGTACTTCCGCGGCGAGGCGCGGCTCTCCACGTGGATCTATCGCATCGTTGCGAACGTGTGCGCGCAGGAGCAGGCGCGTCCGGGCCGCGCAGCCATTTCGCTCGACGATCAGCGCACGCCGGCTGCCATCGTACCCGCCGGCGACGACCGGCGCTTCGGCGAGCTCGAGCTGAAGGATCGCCTCGAAAAGGCGATCGCACGGCTGCCGCCCAACTACCGGCTCCTCGTCGCAGCGCATTATCTCGACGGCGTCCGGTACGAGGATCTGGCCGAAGCGCTGCAACTGCCGCTGGGAACGGTGAAGACACAGCTCTTCCGGGCGAAGCAGCAGCTTCGGAGACTGCTGGAGACGGAGCTGAGGTAGCGCGAGGCCGCGCGACAAGCGTCAGTTCGGCCGGCGCGGCGGGATGGGCCCCGCACCGACACGCGAGGCCGAGAGTCTACGCTCG
>JBLMXQ010000135.1:0-6037 GCA_050257855.1 Betaproteobacteria bacterium
ACAGCGGTCCGACTGGAAGAAGGCGTACGTGAAGCTGCGCGAAGGCGAGAAGATTCCCGAGTTCCTCGAGGGCGCATAGCGGCCGGCCAGGTCCGGCTGTCGAGAGTTCAGCACCATGCCGATCCGAAAATACCGTCCGACGTCGCCCGGACAGCGCTTCCAGACGGTCCAGGTCTTCGACGAGATCACCTCGACCGAGCCCTACAAACCGCTCGTCGAGCCGCTGCACCGCTCCGGCGGGCGCAACAACCGCGGCGAGCTGACTTCGTGGTGGCGGGGCGGCGGACACAAGCGGATGTACCGCGTCATCGACTTCAAGCGCGACAAGCGCGACATTCCGGCGAAGGTGTCGACGATCGAGTACGACCCGAACCGGTCGGCGCGCATCGCGCTCCTGACCTACGCGGACGGCGAGAAGCGCTACATCCTGCAGCCGCTCGGCCTCAAGGTCGGCGACACGATCGTCGCCGGCGAGCACGCCGACATCCTGCCCGGCAACGCGCTCCCGCTCAAGAACATCCCGCTCGGCACGCTGCTGCACAACGTCGAGCTGAAGCCGGGCAAGGGCGGCCAGATCGCGCGCAGCGCCGGCGCCTCGGTGCAGCTCGTGGCGAAGGAAGACGAGTACGCGTCGGTCAAGATGCCGTCGGGCGAGATCCGGCGGATCTACGGCGAGTGCTTCGCGACGATCGGCCAGGTCGGCAACCTCGATCACGAGAACGTGTCGATCGGCAAGGCCGGCCGGAGCCGCTGGCTCGGCCAGCGCCCGCACGTGCGCGGCGTCGCCATGAACCCGGTCGACCATCCGCTCGGCGGCGGCGAGGGCAAGACCTCCGGCGGCCGGCACCCGGTGTCGCCGTGGGGCCTGCCGACCAAGGGCTACAAGACCCGCAACCGGAAAGCGACCGACAAGTTCATCGTCCAACGGAGACGGAAGTAGACAAACAGCTATCAGCTGTCAGCTCTCGGCTGTCAGCGAGCCGATAGCCGATAGCTGACAGCCGAGAGCTGAGATCATGAGTCGCTCACTGAAGAAGGGCCCGTTCGTCGATTACCACCTCCTCGAGAAGGTGGAGGTGATGAACCGGGGAGCGGAGAAGAAGGTCATCAAGACCTGGTCGCGCCGGTCCACGATCGTGCCCGAGATGGTCGGCCACACGATGGCCGTGCACAACGGCCGCAAGTTCATTCCGGTGTATGTGACCGAGAACATGGTCGGCCACAAGCTGGGTGAGTTCGCGCCCACGCGGCAGTTCAAGGGGCATACGACCAAGGTCGCCGAACGGGCGGCGGCGGCGGCCGCGGCGGCGCCGGGCGCGGGTGCCGGGGCCGGAGCCGGAGCCGGCGCGGCGGCGCCGAAGCCGGCGGGGAGCTAAGCCATGGTCGAAGCGCAGGCGACGGCGCGCTACGTGCGGACCTCCGCGCAGAAGGCCGGGCTGGTGCTGGCCCTCATCCGCGGCAAGGATGTCAACCGCGCGCTCGCGACGCTCAAGTTCACGCGCAAGGCGATCGCGGGCGACATCGCCAAGGTGCTGCGCTCGGCGGTTGCGAACGCGCAGCAGAAGGAAGGGTTCGGCGGCGACGTCGACCGGCTGTTCGTGTCCGCCTGCTACGCCAATCAGGGGCCGTCGGCCAAGCGGGTCCGCCCGGCGCCGATGGGGCGGGCGTTCCGCGTGCTGAAGCGGACGGCGCACCTGACGATTCACGTCGCCGAGCGGCCGGCGAAGGCCGTGGCTCCCGAGGCCGCGCCGAAGAAGCGGGCCCGGGCGCCCAAGAAGAAGGACTAGCTGCAGGGAACGGCCTTCGGGCCGTTCCGACGAAGGAGCATCTGTGGGCCAGAAGGTTCACCCGTTCGGATTCCGGCTCGGCTTCAACAAGACCTGGCGCTCGCGCTGGTACTCGGATCGCGACTACGCCAAGCTGCTGCACGAGGATCTCGCGCTGCGCCAGAGCCTCAAGCGGCGCTTCGCGCACGCCGGCGTCTCGAAGATCGAGACCGAGCGCGCCGCCAACAAGCTGAAGATCGACATCTACACGTCGCGGCCGGGCATCATCATCGGCCGCAAGGGCACCGAGGTCGACAAGCTGAAGCAGGAGATCCAGAAGCGCACCAGCCGCGAGGTCTTCATCAACATCCAGGAGATCCAGAAGCCGGAGCTCGACGCACAGCTGATCGCCGAGTCGGTGGGGATGCAGCTGGAGAAGCGCGTCGCCTTCCGCCGCGCGATGCGCAAGGCGGTGGAGTCGGCGCTGCGGTTCGGCGCGCGCGGCATCAAGGTGCGCGTCTCGGGGCGGCTGAACGGGGCGGAAATCGCGCGGTCCGAGTGGTACCTGCACGGGCAGCTGCCGCTGCAGACGCTGCGCGCGGACATCGACTACGGGTTCTCCGAGGCGAACACGACGTACGGGCAGATCGGCATCAAGGTGTGGCTCTACAAGGGCGAGCGCCTCGTGCCGCTGCGCGGCCGCGAAGAGGAGTACCGCGAGCGGGCGCCCCGGCGTCCGCAGCCGCGGGGCTGACAGGGTGTCGTCATGCTGATGCCGAAGAAAGTCAAGTACCGGAAGCAGCAGCGCGGCCGCATGCGCGGCAAGGCGTGGCGCGGCGGCGACGTGTCATTCGGCGACTACGGTCTGAAGGCGGTCGAGCCGTGCTGGCTGACCGACCGGCAGATCGAGGCGGCGCGCGTCGCGATGACGCGGTTCGTCAAGCGCGGCGGCAAGATCTGGGTGCGCGTCTTCCCGGACAAGCCGATCACGAAGAAGCCGCAGGAGACCCGGATGGGCAAGGGCAAGGGCGCGCCCGAGCAGTGGGTCTGCGTCGTCCGGCCCGGTCGCGTGCTGTTCGAGATGGAAGGAGTGACGGAGGCCGAAGCGCGCGAGGCGATGAAGCTCGCGGCCTCCAAGCTGCCGATCCTGACCCGGTTCGCCACGCGCTTTGCCCAGGAGAAGGTGTCATGAAGGCCGCGGAACTGCGCGATCTGGGGGCGGAGGAGCTCGGCGTCCGCGAGCGCGAGCTGGCCGACCAGCTCTTTCGCATGCGCATCCAGAAGTCGATGGGGCACCTCGAGGCGCCCGCGAAGATCCGGTTGGTCCGGCGCGATCTGGCGCGCGTCAAGACCGTGCTGCGCCAGAAAACGTCGCGACAGGGATAGGGCCATGTCACACAAGTCGGAGAAGGTCGGCGTCGTCGTGAGCGATCGGATGCAGAAGAGCATCGTGGTCGCCGTCGAGTGGCAGGTGCGCCACGGCCTGTACGGCAAGACCGAGCGGCGCACGTCCAAGTTCATGGTGCACGACGAGGAGAACGCCGCGAAGGTCGGCGACACCGTCGCCATCGTCGAGACCCGGCCGCAGAGCCGCCGCAAGCGCTGGTCGCTGATGCGCGTGGTCCGCAAGGCCGCCGAAGTCTGAGCGGAGACACAGCCATGATTCAGATGCGGTCGATCCTCGACGTCGCCGACAATTCCGGCGCGCGAAAGATCGCCATCATCAACCCGATCGGCGGCTCGACCGGCCGGTACGCGCGGCTCGGCGACATCGTGACGGCGTCGGTCAAGGAAGCGGCGCCCGAGTCGAACGTCAAGAAGGGCCAGGTCGTCAAGGCCGTGATCGTGCGGACCGTCAAGGAGCAGCGCCGGCGCGACGGCAGCTACATCCGCTTCGACCGCAACGCCGCCGTCCTGATCAACGACCAGGGCGAGCCGATCGGCACGCGCGTGTTCGGCCCCGTCGCCCGCGAGCTGCGCGAGCGGCGCTTCATGAAGATCGTCTCGCTCGCGCCGGAAGTGCTGTAACCGAGAGCCGATAGCCGATAGCCGAAAGCTGCAGTTATGAGCCGTCTAGCAACACCCATTCGCGTCAACGACACCGTGCTCGTCATCACGGGCAAGGACCGGGGAAAGCGCGGGCGCGTGCTCAAGGTGCTGCCCGCGAAGAACCGCCTGCTCATCGAGGGCGTCAACCTGATCAAGCGCCACACGAAGCCGAATCCGGGCAAGAACGTGCAGGGCGGCATCGTCCAGCGCGAGGCGGCGCTCGCCGCCAGCAACGTTCAGCTCGTCTGCCCGGAATGCGGCGCGCAGACGCGCGTCGGGCACAAGGTTCTCGGGGACGGCCGCAAGGTCCGCGTCTGCCGCAAGTGCGAGGGAGTGGTCGACAAATGACGCGCCTGAAGGAGCGGTATCAGAAGGACGTCGTGCCGGCCCTGACGAAGGAGTTCGGCTACAAGAACGTGATGGCCGTCCCGCGGATCGAGAAGGTCGTCGTGAACATGGGCCTCGGCGAAGCGACCCAGAACGCGAAGCTCGTCGACGCGGGAGCCGACGAGCTCGCGCGCATCGCCGGCCAGAAGCCGGTGACCCGCCGCGCGAAGAAGTCGATTGCCGCCTTCAAGGTGCGCAAGGGGATGCCGATCGGCACGATGGTGACGCTGCGCGGCGACCGGATGTGGGAGTTCCTCGACCGCCTGCTCAACATCGCCCTGCCGCGCGTCCGCGACTTCAAGGGCGTCTCGCCGAAGGGGTTCGACGGGCGCGGCAACTACACCCTCGGTCTGCGGGATCAGCTGCTGTTCCCCGAGATCGACTACATGAAGGTCGACAAGGCGCGTGGAATGAACGTGTCGGTCGTGACGACGGCCAAGACCGACGAGGAAGCGCGGAAGCTGCTGCAGTTCATCGGCATGCCGTTCCGCCAGAGCTAGCGCTCGATGACGAGTCAGGGGACAGGCGCGTCCGGCACGATCCGGAGCGTCAGCGACGGCTGCGAGCGGGGGCGGGGCCCCGCGAGAGAATAAAGAAATGGCCACGACCGCCAAGATCGCGAAGGAATCGAAGACGCCGAAATACAAGATCCGGCTGCGCAACCGATGCCGCCTGTGCGGACGCCCGCGCGCCTACATGCGGAAGTTCGCGCTCTGCCGCCTGTGCTTCCGCAAGCTGGCGCTCGAAGGCGACGTCACGGGCGTGACCAAGAGCAGCTGGTAGCGGGAGCCGACAGCCGATAGCCATTCGCTGAGAGCTGAAAGAGATGACTGATCCTATTGCTGACATGCTGACGCGCATTCGGAACGCCGTCACGGCCAAGCACACGCGGGTCGACATGCCGGCGTCGCGTCTGAAGGCCGAGATCGCGCGCATCCTGCAGGACGAGGGCTACATCCAGGGCTTCAAGCTGCTCGAGGATCGACCCGCCGCCCCGGCCGGACGCGCGCCCGAGAGGACGCTGCGGCTGTTCCTGAAGTACGGGCCGCACGGCGAGCGCGTGATCACGGGCATCGAGCGCATCAGCCGGCCGGGCCGCCGCGTGTATTTCGGCCGCGACGACGTGCCGGACGTGCTCGCCGGCCTCGGCACGAGCATCCTGACCACGTCGCGCGGGGTGATGACCGGCCGGGCGGCCGTGAAGGCCGGCGTCGGCGGCGAAGTGCTCTGTAATATCTGGTAGAGCCGAAAGCCCAAGAGCCAAGAGCCAAGAGCCAAGAGCCGAGAGCCGAGAGCCGAGAGCCGAGAGCAGACCGAGAGCCGAGAGCTCATAGCAGAGAGCTGGCAAAGATGTCCCGAATTGGCAAGAAGGCGATCACGATCCCCAAGGGTGTGACCGTGAAGGTGCTGGACGGCGCCGTCGAAGTGCAGGGGCCGAAGGGCAAGCTGCGCCAGGCGCATCCGGCTGGGATCAATTTCGAGCTGGCCGACGGCCACCTCCTGGCCCGGCAGGTGTCGGAGGACCCCGAGCTCGGCAAGTTCCACGGGCTCGCGCGGAGCCTGGTCGCCAACGCCGTGACCGGCGTTACGGAAGGCTTCAAGCGCGAGCTCGACATCGTCGGCGTCGGCTACCGCGCCGAGGTCAAGGGCCGCGACGTCCACTTCGCGCTGGGGTACTCGCACCCGGTGGTCTTCCCGCTGCCCACGGGCATCGACGTGGCCATCGAGAAGCAGACCCACGTGACGGTGACGGGCATCGACAAGCAGTTGGTCGGCCAGGTGGCCGCCAACATGCGGTCGCTGCGCAAGCCGGACCCCTACAAGCCGAAGGGTGT
>JBLMXQ010000136.1:0-38382 GCA_050257855.1 Betaproteobacteria bacterium
GCTCACGTAGCTCGTCGGATACCGTTCGATCAGATAACGCCCGTCCTCGTCGACCAGCGCTTCGAACGGCACGAGGTTCAGCTCGCCGTCCGGCGAGATGAGGAGACGCGTCGCGCCGTCGAGCCAGGCCCTCAGCGGCCGCACCACGCGCTCGTCGAGCGCCCGCGCCCGGGCAGCGACGTCGGTGGTCGCCGGATCGCGCAATGCACCGCGGAAGCGTTCGATCAGAGGGTCGATCGTCGCAACGGGGCCGAGGTCCCTGCCCACTGCGGGCGCGTGCTTTCGCACGACGTACGCGGCGTAGCGGGCCGGTCCGTACGCGTCGGCGTTTCGTTCGGCCCTCGGATCGAACGGCCTGTACACCGTGAACTCCAGCAGCGCCGCGTCCTCCGGCATCGCCGCCTGCACGGCCTCGAGCGTCACGGGCCGGATTTCGGCACGGAACTCGGCGCTGTGTTCGCTCAGCGTCGCCTCGAGCTGCTCTCTGCGGGCCTCGAGGTCGGCGAGCGAGGGCTGGCCACCTTCCGGGCCCGCGCCGTCCGGGCGGTTCAGCGCCAGCCGCGCGAGCCGCGCGTTCGTTTCGTTCAACCGATCCATCAGTTCGCGATCGACCGGATCGGCGACGCGCCGCCGTACGGCGCCAAAGACGTCGGTCATCGCCTCCTGCACGCGCCCCTTGCGCTGGAGCAGCACGAGCGCGGCGAGCGAAGCCGCATCCGGATCGTCTGGTGCTTCGTCGAGATGCAGCGAAATCGTCCGATCGGTGCGCTCCGCCACGCTGCGGACGAACGCCACCTTCTGCCGCTCGGAGCCGGCCGCGAGATTGAGCGACAGCTGCCTCTCGAGGATGGCGTCAGCTCGCCGCTCGAACACGAGAGCGTGTGCGGTGTCGCCCGCAGATGCGTACGTGCGCGCGATGTTGCCGACCGACAGCAGGGTCGCCCGCCCGTAGGGCCCGGCCGTCCGCTCCCAGATTCGGAGCGCGCGGAAATGCGTCTCGAGGGCCTTCGCGACATCGCCGGTCGCGCGATAGACGTTGGCCAGGTTGTTCAGCAGTCCGGCGACGTCGGGGTGCCCGGACCCGACGATCCGTTCGCGAACCGACAGCGCCCGCTCATAGCACGCGAGCGCTGTTGCGTAATCCTTCCGCTCGCGCGCCATGATGCCCAGGTTCTGCAGCGCCGTCGAGACGAAGTAGCTCTCCGGCCCTCGCAGCTTCTCCCCGATTGCGAGGGAACGCTCGAAGAGGGCCTCGGCTTCGGCGGAGTCCCCCCTCTCCCGGCGGACGAGCGCAAGGTTGTTCAGCACGGTCGCATCGAGAATCGTGCCGGTCTCGTGGATCCGCTCGACGATCGCCAGCGCGCGGCGGTCGAGCGCCTCGGCTTCGCTCAGGTCCCCGGCATCGTCCCGGATGTTGGCGAGGGTCGTCAGGCATCGCGCGAGCCAGGGGTGATCGGGCCCGAGCGATCGCTCGATGACGGTCACGGCTTCCCGCGCGAGGCGTTCGGCGTCCTGGTGCCGGCCGGCGCGCTCGCACAGCAGGGCCAGCCGCGATCGCGCCATGCCGGCGTACGGATGTTCGGCGCCCCACGCGCGATCGAACGTCGCAATGGCACGCTCGTAGAGCGAGCGTGCCCGCGAGTCGTCGTGCAACTCCAGCGCGTTGCCGGCCAGATCGAACGCGATCATCGCAGCGTATGTGTCGTCCGGCCGCCGCAGATCGTCGGCCAGCGTCAGGGCGCGGTCGAATGCCGGCCGGGCCTCGTCGAACTTGCCCGCCCGCTCCAGGCGGCGCGCGGCGGTACGCAGCGTCCGCGACTGCTGCAGCACGCGGTCGGTGCTGGTGACCGGACGCCGGCTGACCAGACGGAGTGCATAAGCGCCGGCGCCGGCCGCACCGTCCGCAGGCGTGACCGTCAGCGTGTAGGTCCCCGCCTCCCGCGCGACGATGTCCACGCGCTCCTCACCGTACGGCCTGATCTCATCCTGGAATTCCTCGTCCGTGCCCTCGCCGAGGCCGTGAACGTCGATGAGGAGGTCAGTCCCTTCCTGCTCGACTACGACACGGGCGAACTCGCCAGCAGCCATCACGACCTGATAGCGATCCCCGGCGCCGAGCGCGAGCCGGCCGTGGATCGACCGGCCGGAATCCAGCACGGTGATGTCGGCCCGCGTCTGCGTGCTGACGCCGGCCAGGAGCGCGGCCAGCAAGGCGCACGCCGTCGCGAGCGGCGCGCAGGCGGACGTTCTTCGCATCGTTCTTCTTCAGGGAGCCGCGTGGAGACGAACGCGATGCCTAACGCGGCTCTATCTGGAAGGCGTAACTCCCGACGCTGTCGAGCGTCCCGGCCGAAGTGCGGCCGGACAACTCGATCGAGTAGTGTTGCGGCTTCAGCAGCCTGGCTGGAACGTCGACGGAGACCTCCGGGACCCCGCGCAACGTCTCGGGGCTCAGGACGCGACTCCGCCAGATGATGTCACTGGTCGCCGGATCCCTGAGCACCGCCTCGTAGCGGCTGAAATCGCTCGTCTCGAGGCGCAGCTGGAACGGCACCGCGTCCATGTCGGGGGCGACCGCGATCACCGGCAGCGGGGCGACGTCACGCCGCTGCGGCAGCAGCACGAGAGCGACGGACGTGGCGGGCCGGACCGCCCGAAGGCGCTGGAGCTCAGTCGCCATTGCGTCGCTCCGGCCGCGCTGGTCGGCGAGCTGCGTGGTCAGCGCGTGAACACGTTCGTCCAGCGCCACGGATGCGCGCCGCGCATCGAGCAGGCTGCGCTGCAGGCGAGCGCCCCTGAACGCCAGGATGCCGCAGGTCAGCAGCAGCGCCGCCGCGATCGGCCAGACCAGCCAGGAGCCCGGGGCCGCCCCGTCCCGCACCCCGATGCGTCGGGCAAAACGTCGGATGCCCTCCACGCCGGACGGAGTCGACCGCAAGGCCGCAGCCGTGGCCGGCGCACCGCGATTCGTGACGTCGAGGAACCGTTCGGCGAATCGCACACGCTCGCGCCGGCGGGGCGACACGAGATAGTACGACTCGAACCGCTCCCTGGTCTCTGCGTCGAGCAGACCGTTGACGTAGTCGTCGACGAGGTCGTGTTCGACGCTGCACAGGCGGGCCGCCAGCTCGTCGTCGACGAAGCTTTGCTCGTCGAGAGCTTCGGCTTCCTCTTCGGGCAGAAGCCCGAGCAGGTAGCGAACCAAGCGCCGCTCGTCCGGGACCGATTCACGCGACTGGAACATGTTCACCCTGAGCGGGAGGCCTGCCCGATAGGATTCGAGGCTGCAAAACCTTTCAACGGCTCCTGCAGCAGTCACCGAGGCACGCTTCGAGCGCGCTCCGGATCCGGCACGCCCGGATGCCCAGTGCGTTCATGGAGATCCCCAGCCGGCCAGCCAGATCGCGCCGGCGCTCGATTCGCTGCCGCTTCGAGTCCCGGTAGTATTCGACGACCAGCTCGCGCTGCTCCGGCTTCAACTTGAGCAGACAGCGGTCGAGACACTCGAGGCATTGCTCCCTGACGGCCGCGGAGTCGTCGCCGTCGATTGGCCGGCTGGAGGCGGCGGTCAGGGCAAAACGCATGTCATCGGCCTGGACCGACCACCGCGCGCGTCGGACGTCCTCGAGCAGCACGAACCGGGCGACGACGTAACAGTAGCGGGCCGGCGGGGTTACTGCGATGGCACCGTCCTCTTCCAGGGTTCGGCTGATTCGGTTGAGCGTCTCGTCGGCCAGGTCGTCGGCGGCGGGGCGATTTCTTCGATCGAAATACGTGACGAGGCGGCGGCGCATTTCGAGGTACGTCTCCCCGTGCGAGTCGGTCCCATCGTCCAGCCATTCGAGCAGCCGCGTGAACGCGGCCTGCGTGGGTGTCGGCTCCAGTCGTTCGAGTTCCAGCGTGTGCACGTCCATGTGCTTCTGCGTTGTCTCATCTGGCCACGTCGGCGAAAGCGCCGAGGGCTGCTCGTTAGACGCTGCTTCGGCGGTTTTCGTCCCCGGTGCTCCGGAGATTCGCATCCGCTGCGAGCGCGCGTCCGGGGATGCAAAAGGCGTGACGGGAACGGGTTCGGAACAGCGCGCGCCTCCCGGTGCGATCTTCTCGGCAATGACTGCGGGCATCGAGCGGGCGCACGTTCGACTGGTACAAAATACGGCGGTTCGGTTACGCGCGACGTAACTCGAGGATGACGCAATGAGTTCCGATCTCCGCTACGCTCTGCGCGCGCTCCGGAAATCGCCCGCGTTCGCCGCGACCGCCATCCTCACGCTGGCGCTCGGCATCGGCGCGACGACGGCCATCTTCTCCGTCGTATACGGCATCCTGTTCCGGCCGCTGCCGTACCCCGAGGCGTCCTCGCTGGTCCTGCTCGGCGTCGAGGGACGGTTCGCGGGCGAACGGCAGACCGGCAGCTTCTCCGGCTTCGAGCTGCAGGAGTGGCAGGCCCGCGCGCACGGTTTCGAGGCGATCGCCGGCTACGCGAACTTCGACGCCTCGCTCGAAACCGACACTGGCACCGAGCCGCTCGATGCGATCGCGGTCTCGCCGCGGTTCTTTGCGATCGCGGGTCAGCCGATGGCGCTCGGCCGCGCGCTCGACACGGGCGATGCCCGCTCACCAGTCGCGGTGATCAGCACGCGGCTCTGGCGCCACGCGTTCGGCGGCGATCCGCAGGCCATCGGGCATGCGATGAGGCTGAGCGGCCATCCATATACGGTCGTCGGCGTCGCGCGGCCGGACTTCCGTCTCCCCGACGATCATGCCGACGTCTGGATCCCGCTGGACCAGGCGAAGGCGAGCGGGTTCGCGCCGTGGCTCGACGTTCCCCGCGGCGGCGGCCTCCTTCTGATCGCGCGCACCGGCGTCGGCCTCGCTCAGGCGCGCACGGAGGCCGCGGCGGTCAACCGCGCGATTCTCGGCGACCATCACTCCCTCATGGCGCGGACCGTCACCGTGACGCCGGTCGCCGACGCACTGCGGGGCCCGGCGCGTCCGGCACTGCTGATCCTCCTGTCGGCGGTCGGGCTGGTCCTGTTCGTGGCATGCGCGAACGTGATGCAGCTGGTCCTGGCGCGCCAGACGGCGCGCGTCCGCGATCTCGCCGTGCGTCTGGCGCTCGGCGCCTCGCGATCGCGCCTCGTCGTGCAGGGGCTGATTGAATCGACGATCCTCTCGCTGGGTGGCGGCGTCGGCGGTGTCCTCGCCGCGCTGACGGCGGTGCGCGCCCTTCTGTGGCTGCAGCCGGCCGGGCTCCCGCGTCTGGACGCGGTCCGCGTCGACGGACCCGTGCTCCTGTTCGCCGCCGCCATTTCGATCGCAGCCTCGCTCCTGGCCGGTCTGCTTCCTGCGGTTCGTGCGTCGCGCGAAGACGTGGTGTCGGCGCTCGGGGCGGCGGCTCGCATGACGCGCGGCGGGACGGCTGGCGTCCGTCTGCGAGCCTCGCTCGTCGTCGCCGAGCTGGCGACTTCGATCGTGCTCCTCGTCGGCGCCGCGCTGCTCGCGCGCAGCTTCGTGCGCCTGCTCCACGTGGACGTCGGCGCGAGAACCGACCACGCCGCCGCGGCCCTGCTCGAGTTCTCGCCGGGGCGGCCGTTCGATCCGCAGGCGGCCCGCGGCGTCGCCGACGCGCTCGTCGCGCGCACGCACGCGGTCCCCGGCGTGCGCTACGCCGCGCTCGGCGCGGCGCTTCCGCCGAACGGGACGCGCGTGCGATTCACGCTGAAGGATCTCCTGTCGGCGCACGGCGTCCTGAAGGAGTACGAGGTCAGCGCAGTACCGATCACGCCCGAGTACTTCCAGGCGCTGGGCATTCCGCTGCTGCACGGCAGGCGGTTCACCGTCGACGACACGGCCGATCGCCGTCACGTGATGATCATGAGCGCCGACACGGCGGCGCTGCTCTTCGGAGATCGCCCGCTCGGCGGAACGCTCACGCTGCCGACGTCGAGCGGCGTCAACGCCGAAACGGTGCTGGTCGGCGTCGTCGGCAACGTCCGCTACAAGGGTCTCGCGCGCCAGCCGGGTGGCGCCATCTACGTCCCGTTCGCGCAGCAGCCCTGGGAGAGCGCGTTCCTGATCGCCAGAACCGACGGCAACCCGCTGGCGGTCGTGCCCGATATCGGGCGGGCGATCGGCGCCGTCGATCGGCAGATCGGCGTGCTCGACCTGCGGACGCTGGACGAGATCATGTCGGAGCAGGTCGCGCAGCCGCGGTTCCGCGCGGTGTCCCTGATGTCGATCGCCGTGCTGGCGGCGGCCCTCGCCGCTATCGGCGTGTTCGGGCTGGTGGCGTACTCCGTCTCTCAGCGGACGACGGAATTCGGCGTGCGGCTGGCGCTCGGCGCCACCGGCGGCGACATCGCGCGCCTGGTCGCCTGGGACGGACTGCGGCTCGCGTTCGCGGGCTGCGCGTTGGGTCTCGCCGGGGCCTACGCGCTGTCCCGCACCCTGACCGCGTTCCTCTACGGAGTAGCGACGACCGATCCGGCGTCGTACGCGGCCGCCGCGCTCTTCGTCCTCGTTGCGGCGGCTGGAGCTTCGTATCTTCCCGCGCGCCGCGCGAGCCGGCTGGATCCGCTCGTGGCACTGCGGGCGGAGTAGAGAGAGCGGCTTGAAAGGCGTTCGCTGAGGGAGAGAGCTCACGGCGACGATCCGAGGACCGTTCCCTGCCGGGGAGAGCGGCAGGGAACGTCCTTCAGACCGTCCGCGACGGGCGTCCTGGTCAGTGGACGCGGAATGGCGTCGCAGGCCTGCGGGCCGCGTGCCAGTCGTCTTCCACGATCGCGTACAGAACCTGATCGAGATAGCTGCCTCGACACAGGAAGCTCCTGCGCAGCAGCCCCTCCTGGACGGCGCCGATCTTCAGCAGGGCGCCGTTTCCCCGCCCGTTCTGCACGGCGGCTCGAGCTTCCAGCCGGTGCGCACCGACCGTGTCGAAGACGAAATCCAGCACGAGCTCGGCGCCGTCCTTGAACACCCCCGTGCCCCAGAACGGCGAGCCGATCGCGAAGCCCCACTCGGCGGTGCCGAAATCGGGATCGAGCTGCCGGACCTGGAACATGCCGATCGCCGTGTCGAACCCCTTCAGCGTCACGGCGAAGCAGATGTAGGTCCCCGCCGCACGCTGGCGGTGGGTCCAGGCGATGAACCGCTCGAATCCGTCGACGGTCGTCGGCGGCGGCGAGATGAAGCGCGTCACTTCCTCAGCCGTCAGCAGCGTGAACAGCGATTCGGCGTCCGACTCGCGCAGCTCGCGCAGCACGACCTGCCGTCCCGTCAGGGCCGGCAGGCCTTCGCGCCAGTTGGTGCTGACCGTCGCACCGGCCGGCGGTCGGACACCTTCGGCATCACGTTCGGGGCGATAGAGCATCTTCTCCATGCCTACAGCCCTCCGCTCGTCGTGGTGGTGGACGACAGCGTGATGTGCAGCTCTTTCAGAACGACGAGCTTGATCAGCTGCGCGTCGCTGAAGTGGCGGAACAGGCTGGAGCCGCGGATCCACCAGAAATATCCGCTCGGCGTCCGGATGGCCCAGCCGGCCGCTCCGATAGCGCCGGCGCTCCAGACGATGTTGTCGTCGCCGGCCATGCCCCAGACGATGTTGTCCCCGCTCTCCATGCCCCAGACGATGTTGTCCGAGGTGTCCATGCCCCAGACGATGTTGTCGTCACCGGCCATGCCCCAGACGATGTTGTCGTCGCCCGACATGCCCCAGACGATGTTGTCATCGCCGGCCATGCCCCAGACGATGTTGTCGTCGCCCGACATGCCCCAGACGATGTTGTCGCCTGTGCTGCCGGAGTTGCCCCAGACGATGTTGTCGCCCGGATCGACGTTGCCCCAGACGATGTTGTCGCCGTCGATCATCCCCCAGACGATGTTGTCGCAGTCGGACCCGCCGCAGTCGTTGCCCCAGACGATGTTGTCGTCCCCGCCGGCGTTGCCCCAGACGATGTTGTCGCAGCCGGCGTCGCCGCAGCTGTTTCCCCAGACAATGTTGTCGCCGCCGGTCATGCCCCAGACGACGTTGTCGCAACCGGCGTCGCCGCAGCTGTTCCCCCACACGATGTTCGCGCCGCTGGCGGTTCTGGCCGCGCCCCAGTCGACGCCGAGATTCCAGGCGTTGGCGTCCGGTGTGATGACGCCGGTCGACAGCATGTGATTGCCCCAGAGGATGTGCTTGCTCCACATCGCCTGGACCGGAATCGTCATGCCCGGCTGGGCCGTCGCGAAGAACTTCGCGAGGCGCACCGCGCCGAGCGAGTTCAGGAAGCCCGCGCCCTCGGTCAGCGCGTCATAGCCGCCGTACTGCTGCGCGGTGTATTCGAGAATCGCCTTGATCGCGTTCGGCGTCAGGTTCGGATCCGCTTGCAGCATCAGCGCGATCGTGCCGGAAACGACCGGCGCCGCCATGCTGGTGCCGCTCAGCACCAGGTACGGCATCGTCGCCGTGCTCACGGTGCCGGCGACGAGGTACTGCGCTTTCGTCGTGTAGAACGTGCTCGTCGGATCCGCAAGCGAAACCGTACCGGTGCCCGGCGCGACCAGGTCGGGCTTGGCCGCCCAGTCGAGGTACGTCGGACCGCGCGAGCTGTAGCTCGCCATCGTGTCGTCGCCGCGGACCGGCGTGCCGTTCGTGCTGCTCGCGCCGACGGTCAGCACCCATGGCGCGTTGCCCGGCGCCGTGATGCCGCCGTACTGCGGCTGGCCGTCCGCGTTCTTTCCGAAGTTGCCGGCCGCAGCGACGACGGTGATTCCGGCGTCGACGACCCGCTTGGCCGCCAGCGTCAGCGGGTCCGTCCAGTACGACTCGGTGATCGGCGCGCCGACCGACATGTTGACGACGCGGATGTTGTACTGAGCGTGGTTCGCGGCCACCCAGTCGAGCGCCGCGATGATGTTGCTGATGGTGCCGCCGCCGTTGGCGTCGAGCACCTTGAGCGACACGAGCGAGGCATCCGGCGCCATGCCCGCCTTCTGGCCGCCGGAGTCGTAGCCGTTGCCGGCAATCGTTCCGGCGACATGGGTGCCGTGGCCGTTGTCGTCGTACGGCATCGTGCGGCCGTTGACGAAGTCCACGAACGCCGAGACGCGCTGATTGCCGTACGGATAGAGCGTCGTCGAGCGGTTCGTCAGATCGTCGTGCCAGCTGGTGATGCCCGAATCGATGACGGCGACTCCGATGCCGGCGCCCGTCAGGCCCAGCAGGCGCTGGACCGCGCGCGCGCCGGTGGTCAGCGACGTGCGGTAGTTGGCGCCCGCGATGGGACGGTCGTAGTGCAGGTCGAGGACGTCGGGGTGATTGGCGAGCGCGGTAATGAGCCCGTTCGGCAGTTCGAGCGCGTAGCCGTGGACGATGCCGAGGTCGAGCGCCCGCGCGTACCGCAGGAAGGCCGGCGGAAGAGAAGCACCAGGCCTGAGGATCGCGATGACCTTCGTCAGGTCCCTGGCGTTGCCGTGCCCGGCGCGGAACGAGAGCTCGTGATCAATCTTCTGGTGCCGAAGACTGTTGGGAGGAGCCCCGGCAACCATCGCCGGCGCCAGCCCGAACAACACCAGAAGGGCCCACACGAAGAAGGACTGCTTCGGACCCCAGACGGCTTTCCGTCTGCCGGTCCGCGGAGTCAGCGATTGAATCATGGCGGCGGGTACACAGGCAAAAGCCCGGCCGTACAGCCTGGTCCCGGCCTCGGGGAACAACTCTCTTCCGATTCAGTCAGTTACGGCCCTGCGCGCAGCGGGTTCCAGGAGCCGAGTTGCGAAGAATGCTCCGTTTCAGAACACGGCCCAGCCTTGAGAACGCGTTAACTAGGCCTTTTTCTAACTGTAGATAAAGGACTTAGATGGATGTGTCCTGTTCCGGACCACGATCGACAAATCTGAGCACGTTGGAACCCACTGTGGCGTCTTCTGTCATACAGAGTTCTACACAAGGCTGCGTCAAATGGCGCTGGACAGCGCCGGCGCGCGGCGGAGGGATTGGGCGAGTCGGTCTGGCGCCGGCGGGCCAGGGGAGGATCGAACCGGAGGGAGTCAGCAGCGGCTCGACTCGTAAGCGAGCGAGCTGCCAAGCCATCGCTCGGCCTGTTCGATCGACTCGCCCTTCCGCCGCGCGTAGCCCGCAATCTGGTCTTCGCCAATCGGACCGACCGTGAAGTAGCGGGCCGCCGGGTTCGCCAGGTAGAGGCCGCTGACGCTCGCGGCCGGGAGCATCGCGGCGTGCTCGGTGAGCTCCATGCCGATCGATCGGGCGCCGAGCAGGTCGAACAGCTTGAACTTCTCGCTGTGGTCCGGGCAGGCCGGGTAGCCGAACGCAGGCCGGATGCCGCGGTGCCGCTCGGCAACGGCATCCTCGAGGTTCTGCGCGTCGTCGCCGCCCCACTCGGCGCGCGCGCGGGCGTGCAGCCACGACGCGAGCGCCTCGGCGAGGCGGTCGGCGAGCGCCTTGACGATGATCGCGCTGTAGTCGTCATGCTCCCGCTCGAAACGCCGGGCGAGCTCGTCGGCGCCGAGGCCGGCGGTCGCGGCAAATGCCCCGATGCAGTCGGCCGCGCCGCTCGCGCGCGGCGCCACGAAGTCGGCGAGCGACAGCGTCGGCCGGCCGTCGGACGCGGCCTCCTGCTGGCGCAGCATGTTGAACCGGACGATCTCCCCGGTGCGCTCCCTGTCGCGGTACACGACGATGTCGTCGTCCTCCGTTGCCGCGGGCCAGAAGCCGTAGACCGCCGCGGCGCGGATCGATCGTTCGGCGACGATCCGATCGAGGATGGCGCGCGCGTTGTCGTACAGCTCGCGGGCCGCGGCGCCGTACTTCGGATCGTGGAGAATGCCCGGAAAGCGGCCCTTCAGCTCCCACGCCGCGAAGAAGAACGTCCAGTCGATGTAGGGGATGAGAGCGTCGAGCGGCACGGACTCCAGCGTGTGCGTGCCGAGGAAGGACGGCGCGGGCAGCGGCGCGTTCCAGTCCAGCGCCAGCCGGTTGGCCAGCGCCGCCTCGTAGGTCAGCATCGTCCGCGCGCGACGGGCGCTGTACTGCTGCCGCAGCGTCGCCTGCGACTCGCGCGTGGCGCGCTCGAACTCCGGGCGCTGGCGGTCGCTCAACAGGCTGGCGACGACGTCCACGACACGCGACGCATCGAGCACGTGAGCGGTGGTGCGGCTGTATTCGGGCGCAATCCTGACTGCCGTATGCTGCCGGCTGGTCGTCGCGCCGCCGATGAGGAGCGGGAGCGTGAAGGCGCGCCGCTCCATTTCCTTCGCGACGAACACCATCTCGTCGAGCGACGGCGTGATGAGACCGCTCAGACCGACGATGTCGGCGCGCTCGTCCGACGCCGTCTGCAGGATGCGGTCGGCCGGCACCATCACGCCGAGGTCGACGACGTCATAGCCGTTGCACCCGAGCACGACCCCGACGATGTTCTTGCCGATGTCGTGCACGTCGCCCTTGACGGTCGCCAGGACGATCTTGCCCTTGGCCTGCTGCGGGGTGTCCGCGGTCTCCTTCATGAACGGCTCGAGATACGCGACCGCCCTTTTCATCGCGCGGGCGCTCTTGACCACCTGGGGCAGGAACATCTTGCCGGAGCCGAACAGGTCGCCGACGACTTTCATGCCGTCCATCAGCGGGCCTTCGATGACGTCGAGCGGTCGCGGGTACTGCCGGCGGGCCTCCTCGGTGTCCGCTTCGATGTAGTCGACGACGCCGTGCACGAGCGCGTGGATCAGGCGCTCGCGCACGGGTCCGCTGCGCCACGCGGCGTCCTGCTCCTTCTTCGCGCCGCCCCCCTTCACCGTCGCCGCGAACTCGACGAGACGCTCGGTGGCGTCCGGCCGGCGGTTGAAGATGATGTCCTCCACGTGCTCGAGCAGGTCGCGCGGGATGTCCTCGTAGACGGCGAGCTGGCCGGCATTGACGATGCCCATGTCCAGGCCGGCCTTGATCGCGTGGTACAGAAACGCCGAGTGGATCGCCTCGCGGACGACGTCGTTGCCGCGGAAAGCGAACGAGAGATTGCTGATGCCCCCGCTGACCTTCACGCCCGGGCAGGTGCTCTTGATGATCCGCGTCGCCTCGATGAAGTTGATGGCGTACTGGTCGTGCTCCTCGAGCCCCGTGGCGATCGCGAGGACGTTCGGGTCGAAGATGATGTCGGAGGGATCGAGCCCGGCCCGCTCCGTCAGCAGCCGGTACGCGCGCTGGCAGATCTGGACCTTGCGCTCGATCGTGTCCGCCTGCCCGCGCTCGTCGAACGCCATCACGACCACGCCGGCGCCGTACCGCCTGACGAGCGCCGCCCTGGCCAGGAACTCCTCTTCCCCTTCCTTGAGGCTGATCGAGTTGACGACCGGCTTCCCCTGGACGCACTTGAGGCCCGCGAGAATGACCGACCACTTCGAGCTGTCGATCATCACCGGCACGCGCGCGATCTCGGGCTCGGTCGCGATGTAGTTGAGGAACGTCGTCATGGCCTGCTCGGAGTCGAGCATGCCTTCGTCCATGTTGACGTCGATCAGGTTGGCGCCGCCGCGCACCTGGTCGAGCGCCACCTGGGCGGCGTCCGCGTAGTGCCCCGCCCGGATCAGACGCGCGAAGCGGGCCGACCCGGTCACGTTCGTCCGCTCGCCGATCATCTGGAAGTTCGAGTCCGGCCGGATGGTGAGCGTCTCGAGGCCGGCGAAGCGGGTGAAGCGCTCCGCGCCCGCAGCGCCGGCGCCGGGACGGCGGCGCGGCGCGAGCCCCTCGACACGGCTCGCGATGGCGGCGATGTGCTCGGGCGTCGTGCCGCAACAGCCGCCGACGATGTTGACGAAGCCGCTCGCGGCGAACTCGCCGAGAAGCGAGCCGGTCTCGTCCGGCCGTTCGTCGTACTCGCCGAACGCGTTCGGGAGCCCGGCATTCGGGTAGCAGGTGATGTAGCAGTCGGCGATGCGCGCGAGCTCGGCGAGGTACGGCCGCATGTCGCGGGCGCCGAGCGCGCAGTTGATGCCGACGCTGAACGGCCTGGCGTGCGCCACCGACACCCAGAACGCGTCGATCATCTGGCCCGACAGCGTCCGGCCGCTCCGATCCGTGATCGTCACCGAGATCATCAGCGGCAGCCGGATTCCCTTTTCCTCGAACACTTCCTCGACGGCGACGATCCCGGCCTTGGCGTTCAGCGTGTCGAAGATCGTCTCGAGGAGCAGCAGATCGCAGCCGCCGTCGACGAGACCGCGCACCTGATCGCGGTACGCCGCGCACAGCTCGTCGAAAGTCAGCGCGCGGCGCGCGGGGTCGTTGACGTCGGGCGAGATCGACAGCGTGCGACTAGTCGGGCCGATCGAGCCGGCCACGAACCGCGGCTTCTCCGGCGTCCGCGCCGTCCACTCGTCCGCCGCCTCGCGCGCGAGGCGCGCGCCGGCGGCGTTCAGCTCGTACGCGAGCGCCCCGAGCCCGTAGTCGGCCTGCGACACCGCGGTGCCGTTGAACGTGTCGGTCTCGATGATGTCGCTGCCCGCCGCGAGATACTCGCGGTGAATGGCGCCGACGACGTCGGGGCGGGTGAGCACGAGCAGATCGTTGTCGCCCTTGAGATCCTGCGGATGACGGGCGAAGCGATCGCCGCGGAAGTCGGCCTCCGAGAGGCGGCGGCGCTGGATCATCGTGCCCATGGCGCCGTCGAGCACGAGGATGCGCGAGGCGAGGAGCGCGTCAAGCTTCGCCAGGACCGGGCTCGTCGAATGTTCAGTCGTCATTGTTCACTCGCTCGCGGGGCCCCACCCCCGCTCGCCTGGCCGGCCTTCGTGCGTCCCGCGCGCTCGAGCGCAGACTCTCGCGCGCGGGCGTCCGGCGATGGCCGCCGCTGCCGGAGACGGGCGCCTTGACACCTGACGCCACGAGCACGGTGAACGGATCGCCGGCTTTTCGGGCGCCGACACCGACGCGGATCTGCTCGAGCCCCGCCTGCGCGAGCAGCTTCTTCAGCTCGTCCTCGTCGAACCCGAGGATGCGATCGCCGAGCTTGCGGCGGACCCACTCCTCCTGGTGCCGCCGCAGATCGAGGACGAGCACGTGGCCGCCGGGAGCGGTGACGCGCGCCGCCTCGGCGACCGCCCGCGCGGGATCCTGCGCGTGGTGGAGCGCCTGTGACAGCAGCGCGACATCGACCGAACCGTCGCGCATCGGCAGCTTCTCGAGCTCGCCCCGCTTCCAGATGACGTTCGAGACGCGCCGCCGGCGCGCGAGGCCGCGAGCGCGCTGCAGCACTGCCGCCGATCGGTCGACGGCGATCACCCGGCTCGCCCAGCGCGCCGCCTCGACGGTGAGATAACCTTCGCCGCAGCCGAGATCGGCGACCGTGAGCGGCGGCAGCAGCCGCCCGAGGGCGCGCGACCAGGCCGCCCAGCTGCGCCCCGGCACGAGCTGCCGCGCGTCGCGGGCATCCGGACTGGCGTGCCGGTCGAAGTTCTCCTTGCGCAGCCGGAGCACCTCCTGCAGGCGCGCGTCGTCGGCGCGCACGGCCGGGTCGGCGGCGCCGGCCGCGAACTGATCGCGCAGCGCCGGCCAGAGCGGGGCGCCGCCCTCCTGCAGCGCGGGCGCCAGCCGGTAGTACGTGAACCCCCCGTCCCGCTCCTCGACGACGAGCCCGGCCTCCTTCAGCAGGCCCAGGTGGCGGGAAACGCCCGATTGCGCCAGGCCCAGCACCCCGGTGAGCTCGGTCACGTTCAGGCGCTCGCGCGAGAGCACGCGCAGCAGCCGCAGGCGCGCCTCGTCACCGAGCAGCCGGTAGAGGGCCGAGGCGGACTTCATATCTTTAAATCTACATTCAAAGATATAAATCTGGCAAGCTACAGGTCGTCGACCGACTTCGGCCAGTCCTCCTTCAGGAGCCTCGAGAGCGAGCGATCCGCCAGGAGCCGGCCGCCCGTCTGGCAGCGGGCGCAGTAGTTGCACTCGTTCTCCGCGTACACGATCCGCTGAACCGGCGCGCCGCAGACCGGGCACGGCTGCCGGAACCGGCCGTGCACGGACATCCCGTCGCGGAACGCGGTCACCTTCTCGGGAAAGGCGCTGGCCGCGGAACGCCGCAGATGATCGATCCAGACGACGAGCGTCGCCCGCGTCGCGTCGTAGAGGCGCGTCAGCTCCTCGTCGGTGAGCGATCGCGTCTGCCTGAGCGGCGAGAGCTTCGCCGCGTGCAGGATCTCGTCCGAGTAGGCGTTGCCGATCCCGCTCAGCAGGCGGGGATCGGTGAGCGCGCGCTTGAGCGTGTGATTCTCGCGCGTCACGGCGTCGCGGAAGCGGTCCAGCGGCGCGTCGAGCGGTTCGAGGCCGCCCGGGTCGAGCGCCGACAGCGCCGCCTCGCCCCGCACGATCTGCAGCGACGCGCGCTTCTTCGAGCTCGCCTCGGTGAAGACCAGCGTCCCGTTGTCGAATCCGAGCGTCGCCAGCACCAGGCGCCGGCCGATGCCGGGCTTCTGGCCGGGCTCGCGCCAGCGCAGGCGGCCGGCAATCATCAGGTGGAACACGAGGAAGAGATCGGCGTCTCCGGGCGAGGGCACGAACGCCAGCACGAGGCGCTTGCCGACGCGGCGCACGCCGCGGACCTCGAGGTCCTGCAGCGCGTCGGGCGGCGGCTCGACCGACCGCAGCACGAACGGGCTCAGGAGGCTGAGGCGTTCGAGGCGCCGGCCGACGATCCGCCGCTCGAGCGCCTCGCGGTAGACGACGAGGTCAGGCAGCTCGGGCAAAGCTGGCGCCGGACGTGGAGCGCGGCTATTCCCGCTTGAGCCACTCGACGATCTGTTCGCGCGTCCAGTGGTGATCGTCGTTCAGGTGGAGGATAATCGCGTTGAGCGGCAGCCGTTTGTGGCAGCCGACCGGGCACCGGCGCCGCACGTTCTCGAGGCAGTCGAACAGCCGGTCGAGGCGCGGACGGACGGCGTGGACGTCGTGAGGCAGCACGTACGCGCCCTCGTACGCCGCGCCGAGCGCGCACGATCCGCCCTCGTCCGAAAAGTAGGTGCCGAACGCCTGCGGACGCCGGCTCGCGCCGGCCGCGATCGCGTCGGCGAGTTCCAGCTGGTCTTCCCGAGGAACCTGGTGCATGGCTTCCTCCTGAGACGTTGATTCTACGCCACGGGTTCGTGCCGCGCATCCCATGCGAAAACGGACGGCGTTCGCGGCCGCGCTGGTTGGCGCACGTAATGCAGGGATTGAGCTTGGGGACGCGGGGCTGCCGCCTCCCGGCGGGAGCCAACGGCTCGACGGTGGCGTCCAAATGGACATGAGGCTGATGGCTCTGTTGGTTACGGCGACCCTGACGGCCGCACCCGCCGTGGCGCGGCAGCCGCCGGCGTCACCTTCCGCCGACAGTTCGTCTCAAATGCCGGACGGTCAGCAGCAGCCGGCTTCACAGCCCCCGACGTCGGTGGACAAAATCCGCAAGCAGCTCGAGCAGCCGCAGGCCACGCCGCTGCGCGGCCTGGACGAAACGCCGACCTTCAGCGTCGAAATTCAGGAGACGCAGCGGTTCAAGGAGCTGGTCGACCAGCTGAAGTTCGACAGCGGACCGGCCGTCCCCGGCGGCCTTTACGGCTACGAGCAGCAGCAGGTCACGTTCCCGAAGACGCAGTATCCGCTGATGCAGCCGTACGCGGCGTTCAACCAGGGGCAGCTGCTGACGATCGCGATCGAGAACATCCTCGGCCGATACGTGGCTGGGCCGGTCGCCGAATCCATCCGGAACGCGCGGCGTGCGAGCGCGGAGGCCGACGCGCGCGAGCAGGTCCGGAAGGCGCTGGCGGAGTTCTGGACGTCGCAGACGGTGAAACCGCAGTAGCGACCGGCCCGGTCATTGCACCCACGCGCGGGACATGGAGATCTCTTCCGTCCGTCGGCTGGCCGTCGCGGCGGCGGCTCTCGCCTTTGTCGCGGCATCCGCCCCGGCGGTCTCGGCGCAGTACTTCGGACAGAACAAGGTCCAGTACAAGAACCTGAAGTTCCGCGTGCTGAAGACCGCGCACTTCGACATCTACTTCTACCCTGACGAACAGACCGGCGTGGAGCTGGCGGCCGAGATGGCCGAACGGTGGAACGCGCGCCTCGAGCGCATTTTCCAGCACAAGCTGCGCGGTCGTCAGCCGCTGCTCCTGTACGCCTCGCATACGGATTTCGAACAGACCAACGCGATTGAGGGACAGCTCGGTGAGGGAACCGGCGGCGTCACCGAACCGGTCAAGCGGCGGATCGTGCTGCCCCTGGGCGGCCCGCTGGTCGACACGGATCACGTCATCGGGCACGAGCTGGTGCACGCGTTCCAGTTCGACATGACGGCGGCGGAAGGCAGTCCCGCCGGCGTGAACGGCGCCGAACGCCTGCCGTTGTGGTTCATCGAGGGCATGGCCGAATACCTGTCGCTCGGCCCGGTCGATCCGAACACCGCGATGTGGCTGCGCGACGCGCTGAACCACGACAAACTGCCGGCGATCCGCGACCTCGACAACCCGAAGTATTTCCCGTACCGGTGGGGGCAGGCGTTCTGGGCGTACGTCGGCGGGCGCTGGGGCGACGGCGTGATCCATCGCATGCTGGCGGTCGCCGCGGCCGCCGGTGACGTGAACGTCGCGTTCAAGAAGGTCCTGGATATCGACGACAAGCAGCTCTCGAAAGACTGGCAGGCCGCCATCCGCGACACCTATGCGCCGGTCCTCGCGAAAGCGACGCCGCCCACCGAGCTCGGTCATCGCGTGATCAAGGGAACCCCGCTCGGCGGAGACAACGTCGGTCCCGCGCTCAGCCCCGACGGGCGCTGGCTGTCGTTCCTCTCGACGCGGCCCGTCTTCTCGACGGACCTGTACATCGCCGACGCGCGGACCGGCAGGATCGTGCGCAAGCTGACGAGCACCGAAACCGACCCGCACTACTCGAGCCTGCAGTTCATCTACTCGGCCGGCGCCTGGGATGCCTCGAGCCGGCACATCGCCGTCGCGACGGTCACCGGGGGCCACGCGGCGCTCGCCGTGTTCGACGCTCAGAGCGGCCGGCGCCAGCAGGAGATCGAGATCCCGCAGGTCGACGAGATTCTCAACCCGACCTGGGCGCCCGACGGCCACGCGGTGTGCTTCACGGCCTTCAAGCAGGGCGTCACCGATCTCTACATCTACGATTTCACGAAGCAGCACCTCGAGCGTCTCACCGACGATCCGTACGCCGACATCCAGCCGTCCTGGTCGCCCGACGGAACGCGCATCGCGTTTGCCACGGACCGGTTCTCGACGAAGCTCGACACGCTCGACATCGGCGATTACCGGCTCGCGACGATCGACCCGGAGAGCGGGAAGATCGACCAGGTGCGCGTCTTCACGAGCGGCAAGGACATCAACCCGCAGTGGGCTCCCGACGGCCGGTCGCTGTACTTCATCTCCGACCGTGACGGCATCCCGAACCTGTACCGGGTCACGCTGGCCACCGGCGATCTCGCGCAGCTCACCGACGTCGCCACGGGCCTGAGCGGGATCACCTCGTCGAGCCCGGCGCTCTCGGTCGCCGGGAACGTCGCGGCGTACAGCATCTACGAGGACGGCGACTTCAACATCTACACGCTGCCGCTCGGGACGCAGCAGGCGGCAGCGCCGGGCGCCATCTCGGGGAACGCGGCGGTTCTGCCGCCGATCGAGCGCCACGACAGCGAAGTACTGCCGCTGCTCCACGACCCGACGCTCGGGCTCCCGCCGGCAGACCAGTTCGTGCGGGAGCTGAAGGTGGACCGCTACAAGCCGTCCCTGTCGCTCGAGGCCGTGGGCCAGCCGACCGTCGCCGTCGGCGCCGACCGCTTCGGCGCGGCGATCGGGGGCGGCGCGGCTTTCCTCTTCGGCGACATGCTGGGCGATCACACGCTGGCGACCGCCGTGCAGGTCAATTCGCTCGGCGGCAACTTCAGCATCAAGGACACCGCCGCCCAGGTCGCGTACTACAACCAGACGCACCGGTGGAACTGGGGCGTCCTCGGCGGACAGATTCCGTACGTGAGCGGAGGCTTCGCGTCGGGCGTCGGCACGGTCCAGGACCAGCCCGCCGAAATCGATCAGACCATCATCTTCCGGCAGACCGAACGCAGCGCGGCCGGCCTCGTCCAGTATCCGTTCAACCGCGCGCAGCGGGTGGAGTTCCAGGGCGGCGTGAGCCAGATCTCGTTCGATCAGGTCGTGCAGACGCAGGCGTTCTCGCTCCTCAGCGGCGAGCTGCTCGATCAGTCGAACGTCACGACGCCGCTCGCCGACAGCCTGACGCTCGGCACCACGTCCGCGGCGCTCGTGTTCGACAACGCCAACTTCGGCGCGACGAGCCCCGTCCAGGGCCAGCGCTACCGGCTCGAAGCGGCGCCGACGTTCGGGTCAATCAACTACACGAGCCTCCTCGCCGACTACCGACGCTACTTCATGCCGGTGTCCTTCTACACGATTGCCGGCCGCATCCTGCACTACGGCCGCTACGGCAGCGGAGGCGAGGATCCCCGCCTGTTCCCGCTCTTCATCGGGTACCCCGACCTGATACGCGGATACGACGTCGGGACGTTCGACCCGAGCGAGTGCGTGCCCAGCGCCACGAGCACGTGTCCGTCGTTCGACCGGTTGCTCGGCAGCCGCGTGCTCGTCGGCAACCTCGAGCTGCGATTTCCCCTGCTGCGCCCGTTCGGCGTGTCGCAGCGGATGTACGGCCCCGTGCCGGTCGAGGTGGCGCTGTTCGCCGACGGTGGAGTGGCGTGGGATTCGGGCGAACGGCCCTCCTTCCTCGGCGGCCATCGCCAGGCTGTGTCGAGCGCCGGCGTCACGTTCCGCGCGAACTTCTTCGGCTATCTGGTCGGCGAGTTCGACTTCTCACGCCCGTTCCAGCGGCCGGGACGTGGATGGGTGTTCCAGTTCAATATCTCGCCCGGTTTCTAGACGCCCAGCTGCCTGCTGTCGGCTCGCCCTCCTCTCTCTTGACAGCCCCGGCCGTTTCATCGTTTAATCCGGATAGACGGATTGATGAACAGCCGCGCCCCGGCCATCCTCGACCACCTCTCGGCGCTCGCCGACACGACGCGCAGCCGCATCCTGCCGCTCCTCGAGCACCACGAGCTGACGGTCGGCGAGATTTGCGCCGTGCTGCAACTCCCCCAGTCCACCGTGAGCCGGCATCTCAAGGCGCTCGTCGACAGCGGATGGATCGCCGCCCGCGCCGAGGGCACCAGCCATCTCTACGCGATGACCCGGGAGGATCTCGACCCCTCGGCCCGCCGGCTCTGGCAGCTCGTGCGCGAGCAGGTCGGCTCCACGACGGCAGCGGCCGAGGATCAGCGGCGCCTGCAGGCAGCGCTCGCCGCGCGGCGGAGCAGGTCGCAGGAGTTCTTCTCCTCGTCCGCCGGACAGTGGGACCGCGTGCGGGACGAGCTGTTCGGCGACCGCTTCCATCTGGCTGCGCTCGCCGCCATTGCCGATCGGAGCTGGGTGGCCGGCGATCTCGGCTGCGGCACCGGCTCGGTGACGGCCGCCCTCGCGCCCTTCGTCTCGCGTGTCGTCGCGGTCGACGGATCGGCCGCGATGCTCCAGGCGGCCCGGAAGCGCCTGCGTGGCTTCGACAACGTGGATCTGCGCCGCGGCGAGCTCGAAGCGCTGCCGATCGACGACGCGCGGCTCGACCTTGCGGCTTTCGTGCTCGTACTGCACCACGTGCCCGAGCCGGAACACGCGCTCTCCGAAGCGGCGCGCGTGCTGAAGGCAGGCGGCCGGATCCTGATCGTGGACATGCTGCCCCACGATCGCGAAGGCTATCGGCAGCAGATGGGCCACGTGTGGCTCGGATTCTCGACGGAACACATCCACCGGCTCCTCGGCGAAAGCGGTTTCGGCGACATCAGGGTCGTCGCGCTGCCGCCCGACCCCCGCGCCAAGGGCCCGGGCCTGTTCGTGTGCACCGCAAGGAAGGCCCACTGAGCGGGCGGTCGTCGCAACCATTCGCGCCGAGCCGATGAGACGAGGCGCGACAGGCGGCGGGGTGGGGCCCCGCCGCGAGTGAGAAAAGAGAAACGCACATGGCAACGCTTGCGCACTCCATCGATCCCTTCGCCGCCGCGAAGGCCGCCGGCCGTGAACCGTACAAGGTGAGGGACCTGTCGCTCGCCGACTTCGGTCGCAAGGAAATCCGTCTGGCCGAGCAGGAGATGCCCGGCCTGATGGCGCTGCGGGCCAAGTACGCCGCGAGCCGGCCTCTGGCCGGCGCGCGCGTGATGGGCAGCCTGCACATGACCGTCCAGACGGCGGTCCTCATCGAGACCCTGGTCGATCTCGGCGCCGACGTGCGCTGGGTGTCGTGCAACATCTTCTCGACGCAGGATCACGCGGCCGCCGCGGTCGTCGTCGGCCGCCCGGGAACCGGGGGTACGGCGGCGGATCCGAAAGGAACGCCGGTCTTCGCCTGGAAAGGAGAAACGCTCGAGGAGTACTGGTGGTGCACCGATCAGGCGATCGAGTGGCCGGACGGCGGCGGCCCGACGCTCATCGTCGACGACGGCGGCGACGCGACGCTGCTCGTGCACCGCGGCGTCGAGTTCGAGAAGGCCGGGAAGATCCCGGCATTCGACGCGGAGAAGGATCCGGAGGAGTGGGGCGTCATCCTCGAGACGATTCGTGCGTCGATGGCAAGGGACCGCGGGCGGTTCACTCGTCTGGCGTCCACGATCCGCGGCGTCAGCGAGGAGACCACCACCGGCGTGCACCGGCTCTATCAGATGATGGAGGCCGGCACGCTGCTGTTCCCGGCCATCAACGTCAACGACTCGGTGACGAAGAGCAAGTTCGACAACATCTACGGCTGCCGCCACTCGCTGCCGGACGGCCTGGCGCGCGCCACCGACGTCATGCTCGGCGGCAAGGTGGCGGTCGTCTGCGGATACGGCGAGGTCGGCAAGGGGTGCGCACAGGCGCTGCGCGGCCAGGGCGCCCGGGTCATCGTCACCGAAATCGATCCGATCTGCGCGCTGCAGGCGGCCATGGAAGGCTTCCAGGTGGCGACGCTCGATGACGTGGTCGACACCGCCGACATCTTCATCACGGCGACCGGCAACCACAGCATCGTTACCGTCGCCCACATGAAGCGGATGAAGGACAAGGCGATCGTCGGCAACATTGGCCATTTCGACAACGAGATCGACATGGCCGGTTTGAAGAGGTTCCCCGGCATCGAGCGGATCAACATCAAGCCGCAGTACGACGAGTTCCGGTTTCCCGACGGCCACAGCGTGATGGTGCTCGCCGAGGGCCGGCTGCTCAATCTTGGCTGCGCGACCGGGCATCCGAGCTTCGTGATGTCGGCGTCGTTCACCAATCAGGTGCTCGCGCAGCTCGATCTGCACCAGAACGCCGAGCGCTACGGCCGGAAGGTGTTCATGCTGCCGAAGAAGCTCGACGAGGAGGTCGCGCGGCTGCACCTCGACAAGCTCGGGGTCCGGCTCACGAACCTCACCAGGGACCAGGCCGATTACATCGGCGTGCCGGTGGAAGGCCCGTACAAGCCGGATCACTACCGGTACTGACGCGCACGCGCCGCCGGCCCTCGTGGTCCGGCGCGCATCCGACGGGCAGGGCGGGCCGCTCAGGTTCGCCCTGCGCCCGCCCGGCCTATTCGTACCGCAGCGCTTCCATCGCCTCGATCGCCACCGCGCGCCGCGTCGGCACATAGCAGGCGGCCAGACCGACCGCCGCGAACAGCAGGACGGCGCCGCCGAAGGTGACGGGATCGAGCGCCGGCACGCCGAACAGCAGGGACCCGAGAAGCCGCGCGCCCGCCGCGGCGATCGCCAGGCCGATCCCGGCGCCGATCGCGACGAGCGCCATTCCCTGCCGCAGCACCAGCCCGACGACGTCGCCGCGGCCCGCCCCGAGCGCGATGCGGATGCCGATGTCGCGGGTGCGCCGGGCCACCGCGTACGCCGTCGCGCCGTACACCCCGAACGCCGCCAGCAGCAGTCCGACGACGCCCAGGCTGCCGGCCACCGAGCCCGCCACGCGCTGCGGCACGAGGCCGAACGCCGTGTGATCGTCGAGCGTCTGCGACGTCACGATCGGCAGGTTCGGGTTGAGCGAGGCGACCACCGATCGCAGCTCGCCGGCGAGACGGCCGCCGGTCCGCGAGCGCGCCACGAGCGTCACGCGCGAGATGTACTGCTGCGCGAGCGGCACGAACACGAAAGGCCTCGGCGCGTCGCTGAGGAGCCGGTACTTCGCGTCGCGCGCGACGCCGACGACGATCAGCGGGGTCAGGTCCTTGGTGTCCGGGCCGTCCTTCTGCTGGAAGAGACGCTGGCCGAGCGGGTCGCGGCCCGGCCACCATTCGCGCGCGGCCGTTTCGTTGACGATCACCGCCATCGGCGCGCCGGCGCGGTCGGCTGCCGTGAAGTCGCGTCCGCTCACGAGCGGCATCCGCATCGTCTCGAAGAAGCCCGGCTCGACGACGTTCCAGTCTGCGTCGAGGAAGCGCTGGCCCGCGGGCGGCGCGACGCCTGGCACCGAGAGACCGCCCATGCCGAGCGCGTCGCCGCCGAGCGGGAGAATGGCGGCCATCGTCGCCGACTGGACGTCGGGGAGCGCGCGGACGCGCTCGAGGAGCTGGCGGGCGAACACAGGTCCGGTGGCGTCGGTGTAGCGCGCGAGCGAGAGATCGAGCGACGCCAGCTCGATGCCGTGCGGAGCGAAGCCCGGGTCGATCGACCCGGCGCGCAGGAGCGCGCGGCCGAACAGTCCGGCGACCACGACCAGCATCAGGCTCAACGCCACCTGCCCGATGACGAGCGCGTGACGCAGGCCCATCCGCAGCCGCCCGCCCGGCGCGTCAGCCTTGAGCCCGGAGACGACGTCGGTGCGGGCCGCCTGCAGCCCCGGGGCGAGTCCCGAGAGCAGCGCCGCCGCCAGCGTGACCGCCGCGGTGAACGCGAGCACGCGCCAGTCGAGGCCGAGCCCGAGCGACAGCGGCACGGGCAGCGTCGGCAGGAGCGACACCAGGAGCGCCGTCATGATGCGCGCCAGCGCGAGGCCCAGCACGGCGCCGGCGGCGAAGACGAGCAGCGTCTCGGCGGTGAGCTGCCAGATCAACTGGCTGCGGCCGGCGCCGATCGCGAGGCGCACGGCGATCTCGCGCCGCCGGGCCGCGGCCCGCGCCAGTTGCACGCCTGTGACGTTGGTGCACGCGATGGCCAGCACGAGCACGACGAGGCCCATCAGCAGCCCGACGAAGGCCGCGATTGGCGCGATGCGTCCCGGAAACGCGGAAAGCGGCACCGCCCGCAGATCCTGGCCGCGGTTCTCCGCCGGGTACTCGCGCTCGAGCGCCTGCGCGATCAGGTGCAGTTCGGCCGTCGCCTTCTCGGCCGTGACGCCCGGCTTCAGCCGGCCGCCCATCAGCAGCCAGACCGCGCGCCTGGCCAGCAGCACCGTGCCGCCGTGGGGCATCGCGTCCGCGGCGGTCGTCAACGGCACCCACAGGTCCGGCGCGAGGAGCGACGTCCCCTGGAATCCCGCCGGCGCGACGCCGACGACGGTGAACGGACGGCCGTTCAAGGTGATCGCTCGGCCGACGATCGCGGGATCGGCGCCGAAGCGGCGACGCCAGAGCCGGTCGCTCAACACGGCAAGATAGGCCGGTCCGTGTCGATCGTCGGCGTCCGCGAACAGGCGGCCCGCCTGCGGCCCGACGCCGAGCACGCTGAAGTAGTTCGACGACACCAGGCCGCCGTACACGCGCTCGGCCCCGGCTTGGGCGTGTTCGTCGGCGTTGAGGCTCATCGGCTGCGGCTCGAAGCGGTAGGCGTAGACGTCGGTGAACGACGTGGCGCGCGCGCGGACGTCGAGGTACGTGGCGTACGAGGTGTTGTCGATCTGCCAGTGATCCACCCGGCCGATGTCCACGAGCCGGCGCGGCTCGACGACGCCGGCGGGCGGCCGGAGCAGCAGGCCGTTGGCAATCGCGAAGATGGTGGTCGTCGCGCCGATGCCGACGGCGAGAGAAAGGGCGGCGGTCAGGGCGAACAACGGGCTGCGTCGGATCAACCGCGCGGCGTGGCGGACGTCCCGGGCCATCGTCTCGAACATTCGAGCGCTCCTTGTCTACGAATACTTTCGTATCTTTACGCGAATGGCGAGCGGAAAGTTCGGGTTGATTCGGGCTCGGGGCTGGGGCTCAGGGGGTTGGGCGGCGGGGCTGGGGCTGGGGCGGGCTTCATCGCCCACAAAAGAAAAGCCCCGGCACGAGCTCCGGGGCTTCTCCTTCGGTCGGCCCGAGGGCCGGGACCATTACATGGCCTTCTTGGCCATCTTGAGGCTGGTGGCGTTGATCACCATCGTGCCGCCCTCGTCGCTGACGTCGCCGGTCAGCTCGACCGTGTGGCTCATGTGAGCAACGAGCTTCGCGTTCTTGTCCGCCGCGAGGTCGCCCTTGACCTCATACAGCTTGCCGTCCTCGGTGAGCAGCGCCACCTGCTGTCCGGCCTTGGCGCACTTGATGGCGCAGGCCTTGTGGGCCTCGCCCACGTTCTTGTGGTCCTTGTTGTAGCAGGCCTGATCGACCAGCTCTCCCTTGATCGTCTCCGTCTTGGCGAAGGCGGGGGCGCTCATGGCGACCACGAAGGCCGCAGCCGCGAAACCGGCGAAAATCTTACGCATCACACGTCCCTCCTGAGTTGAAACACCGACTGCTACGAACTGCGCTTATACCTGTGGACCGGCGAACCTGTCAACGTACCGATATTTAGATGTGGGAACCGCGGTCGACGGTTCAAACCCTCCGGACTCTCTTTCTCAGGCATCCGCAGCGGCTGGATGGGGCCGGTATACTGGCACCGCCTCGACCATGCGCCAGATCGTCATCCCGCGGTACGGCGGCCCGGACGTGTTCGCGGTCCGGGAGGTCCCCGATCCGGTCCCCGGCGAGGGCGAGCTGCGCATTGCGGTCCGGGCCGCCGGCGTGAACTTTGCCGACATCCTCGCCCGGCTCGGTCTCTATCCGGACGCCCCCCGGCCGCCCATGGTCGTCGGGTACGAGGTGGCGGGCCTCGTGGACGCCGTCGGACCGGGCGTATCCCACCCTGCTCCTGGCGCCCGCGTGGCGGCGATGACGCATTTTGGCGGCTACGCGGATCGCGTGGTCGTGCCGGCATCCAGCGTGTTGGAGATCCCGCCGGAGCTGAGCGACGCCGAGGCGGCGGCGCTCCCGGTGAACTACCTGACGGCGTTCGTCGCACTCTACCGCCTGGCGAACCTGACGGCCGGCGAGACCGTGCTGATTCACGGCGCCGGGGGTGGCGTGGGCATCGCAGCGACGCAGCTCGCCCGTCTGCGGCGGGCGTCGATCATCGGCACGGCATCGCCGGGCAAGCACGCCGCGCTGCGTGCGTTTGGCGTCGATCACCCGGTCGACTACCGACGCGCCGACTTCTCCCATGAGGTGCGTCGTCTGACCGGCGGTCGCGGCGTCGACGTGGCGCTCGACCCGATAGGCGGCCGCAGCTTCCAGACGAGCTACTCGCTGCTGGCTCCACTCGGCCGCCTCGTGATGTACGGCGTGTCGGCGATGGTGGTCGGACCCCGACGGAGCTGGTGGCGCGCGGCGCAGGTCCTGTGGCACATGCCGGCGTTCAAGCCGCTGTCTTTGATGAACGGCAATCGCGGCGTGTTCGGGCTCAACGTCGGTCATCTGTGGGACGAACGCAAGACGCTCCTCCCCGCCATGACGATGATCGTCGAGGAGGCCCGCGCGCGGCGGCTGCAGCCGATCCTCGCGCGGACCTTCCCGCTCGAACAGGCGGCCGACGCGCATCGCTTCCTGCAGAGCCGCTCCAACATCGGAAAGGTCGTCCTCACGGTCTAGCCGAAACGCGTTGTGCTACGCTTCGCCGTCCGGAGACCTCTGCAATGCGAAGCCTCGCCGCTCTGTCCGCCTTCGTGCTCGCATCCGGCGTCGTGCCGCTCGCCGCGCAGCCGGCGCCGCTCGTGCTGCCCGCGGTGGCTCCGAGCGTCGATCAGATCCTGTCGCTCGAGCGAGTCGCGTCGCCCCAGATCTCGCCCGACGGTCGGCTGGTCGCCTACACCGTCCGCAAGACGCACTGGGACGAGAACGCATACGAGACCCAGATCTGGCTGGCCGACGCACGGACCGGCACTCTGCGACAGCTCACCTCGTCGAAGAGATCGAGCCTCGATCCCGCGTGGTCGCCCGACGGCCGGCTGCTGGCGTTCATCTCCGATCGCACCGACACGCGCCAGATCTACGTCATCAACCCGGGCATGGGCGAGGCGCAGCCGCTCACCGACACGAAAGAGGGTGTCGAGCGGTTCGCCTGGTCGCCCGACGCGAAGACGATCGCGTTCACGGCCGCGGAGCCGCGACCGGAGGCGATCAGGGAGCGCGACAGCAAGTACGGCGAATTCGAGGTCGTCGGCGAGGACTACGGCCTGGCGCACCTCTTCCTCGTCGACGTCGCGACTCATGCCGTCCGTCAGCTGACGAAGAACGCGTCGTACACCATCGGCCGCTTCTCGTGGTCGCCCGACGGCCGTTCGATCGCGTTCGATCACCGCGTCAACACGAGCCCGGGCAGCTCGGGGACGTCAGACATCTCGATCGTGTCGGTACCGGACGGAGCCGAGCGCACGCTCGTCACGCAGCCCGGCCCCGATTCGAATCCCGTCTGGTCGCCGGACGGGTCGCGCGTCGCCTTCGAGACGGCGATGGCGAGCCCGAGCTTCTACTTCACGAACGGCTACATCGCGACAGTCCCGGCGACGGGCGGCCCGATCCAGGTGATGACCAGGAGCTTCGACGAGGACCCGTCGCTCGTCGCGTGGAAGCCATCCGGCGTCTTCTTCTGGGCGGCGTCCCGCACGTGGGCGTACCTCTACCGCGTCGATCCCGCCTCCGGCGTCATCGTCCGCTTCGCGCCGGCCACGCAGTGGATTGGATCGAGCTTCAGCCTCTCGGCCGATGGCGCGTCGGCGGCGTTCCTGGGTGCCGACGCGCGATCGATGGCCGAGGTGTACGCGGCGCCGCTCCGCGCGCTGGAGGCCGGCGCGGCGGCGCCGCTCGCGTCGATCAAGCGGCTGACCGACATGAACGCGCAGACGGTCGGCTGGACCACGGGCACGCGCGCGATCGTGACGTGGAAGAGCCAGGACGGCACGTCCATCGAGGGCGTGCTGCACCGGCCGCCGCACGTCCAGCCCGGGCGGAAGTATCCGCTGCTGGTTGTCATCCATGGCGGTCCGACCGGCGTCTCGCGTCCGGTGCCGTTCGCCAGCTCGATTTACCCGATCGACGTGTGGGTGCCGCGGGGCGTGATGGTGCTCGAGCCGAATTATCGCGGCAGCGCCGGCTACGGCGAGAAGTTCCGGTCGCTGAACGTCCGCAATCTCGGGATCGGCGACGCCTGGGACGTGCTGTCGGGCATCGATTCGCTCGTCGCACAGGGACTGGTCGATCCGGCGCGGGTCGGCGTCATGGGCTGGAGCCAGGGCGGCTACATCTCGGCGTTCCTCGCCACGCACGACAGCCAGCGGTTCAAGGCGGTCTCGGTCGGAGCCGGCATCTCCGACTGGACGACGTACTACGTCAACACCGACATCCATCCGTTCACGCGCCAGTACCTGAAGGCGACCCCGTGGGACGACCCGGCGATCTACGCACGCACGTCGCCCATCACCTACATCAAGCAGGCGAAGGCGCCGGTCCTCATTCAGCACGGCGCCGCCGACCGGCGCGTGCCGCTTCCCGACGCGTTCGAGCTCTATCAGGGCCTGAAGGATGAGCACGTCCCGGCGAAGCTGATCGTCTACAAGGGCTTCGGCGGCGTCGGCCACGGACCCACGAGGCCCAAGAGCCACCGCGCGACGATGGAGCACAACCTGGAGTGGTTCGACGAGTATCTGTTCAACGCGGCCGCGCGGCCGTCGTCCGGGAAACGGTAGTCATCCGGAAAACGGTAGGGGACGGCCTTCAGGCCGTCCCGCTGGAGATCACATGAAACGACTTGCCACTGCCCTGCTCGCGTCAGCAGTCCTCTGCCCGCCGGCGCTCGCACAGCAGAGCGTGCCGGAGATCCCCTTCGACGGCTCGACCGGTTTCCTGAAGCTGCCCGCCGACATGTATCTCGGCGAGGCCGCGGGCGTGGCGGTGAACTCGAAGGGGCACGTGTTCGTGTTCTCGCGCGGCAACTCGAGCGGTCCGGCATTTGCGGCCACGGCCGCGCAGCTGCTCGAGTTCGGGCCGGACGGCCGGTTCATCCGGGAAATCGGCCGGAATCTCTACGCGTGGTCGTTCGCGCACGCGGTGCGCATCGACGGGCGCGACGACATCTGGGCCATCGACAAGGGCTCGGACATGATCATCGAGTTCGACCCCGAGGGACGGGTGATGATGGTGTTCGGCCGCAAGAAGGAGGCGTCCGAGGAGGCGCCGCCGTGGACGCACGTCACGCCGCCGCGTCCGCCCGTCGACGGGATGTTCCGGCAGCCGACGGACGTCGCCTGGGACACCGATGGCAACATCTTCATCAGCGACGGGTACGTCAACTCGCGCGTCGCGAAGTTCGATCGGAACGGCGACTGGGTGAAGTCGTTCGGCGAACCCGGCAGCGGGCCGGGCCAGCTGAACACGCCGCACTCGATCGCCGCCGACGCGAAGGGCAACATCTACGTCGCCGATCGCGGGAACCAGCGCATTCAGGTCTTCACGCCGGACGGTCAGGTCGAGCGCGAAATCAGGGTCGACCTGCCGGTGCCGGCCGGCGCGCACTCGGCCATCGGTCCGACGCCCGGCCCGGGCGCGAAGGGCACGATGGCGCCGGGCGCGCCGTGGGCGATCTGCATCACGCCCGGGCCGACGCAGTACCTCTACATGTCGGACGCGTTCCCCGGGCGCATCTACAAGCTGACGCTGGACGGAAAGGTGCTCGGCACGCTCGGCCGGGCCGGCAAACAGCCGAAGCAGTTCGGCTGGATCCACGAGATCGCCTGTCCGTCGGAGAACGAGCTGTACGTCGCCGAGCTCCTGAACTGGCGCGTGCAGAAGCTGACGCTGCACCCGCGCGGGCCGTCGGAGTAGGTTGCGGCGCCGGGCGCGGCGTCGTGCACGTGTGATACATCCCGGGGCGGCCCGTATATATCCGCAACGTGGCTGCTGACCCGCTCGTCACCGCCCGGTGGCTGCCGTGGGACACGGCGCGGGACGCCGACTGGGACGCGGTGTACGCCGCCGAGCTGCCCCGGATCTACAACTACTTCCGCTACCGCGTCGGCAGTCCGGCGGATGCCGAGGACCTGACCGCGCGCACGTTCGAGAAGGCGTGGCGCGGACGCCTGCGCTATCGGCGCGACCTGGCCGGCTTCTCCACCTGGCTGTTCGCGATCGCCCGCCACGTTGCGATCGACCACTTCCGCGCCCGGCGCGACGAGCTGCCGCTCGAGGCGGCCGTCGCCGTGCCCTCGTCGTCGCCCACGCCCGAACAGGATGCGAGCCTCGGCGAGGACGCCCGCCGCCTGGCGCGGCTGCTCGAGAAGCTGCCCGTGCGCGAGCGCGAGCTTGTCGCGCTCAAGTACGGCGCAGGCATGACGAACCGCGCGATCGCGCGCGCGACGGGGCTCAGCGAGTCGAACGTCGGCACCATTCTGCAACGGACGATCGAACGGTTGCGGGAGGGCTGGAATGCCGGTCCCGCGGGGGAGTGACGTATGGACGACCGCTTCATGCACGCGCTGCAGCAGGCGCCGCCGCCCGACGCGGCCGCGCGGATCCGGGCGCGCCTTCGCGCTTCGGATGTCGAATCCGCGGCAGTGCGTGCGCGTCCGTGGCGCCGACGCGCTCTCGCCGGACTGGCCGCTGCCGGCGCGTTGACCGCCCTCGCCGCCTGGCCCTCCGCGCGCGCCTCGGCGCAGGCCTTTCTCGACCTGTTCCGCGTCGTCAACTTCACCGCGGTGCCGGTCGATCTCACGAGGCTCGATCGGCTGAGCGACGCCGGCCTCGACCTGCGCGATGTGATCGGCCGGCAGGTCGAGATGGTCACGAATCCCGGTACGCCGCAGGTGTTTCTGACGCCGGAGGACGCGTCGACAGCCGCCGGCCTCCCGGTGAGGGGGCCCGCGGCGGTGCCGGCCAGCCTGTCTCTGGTGCGCGTACAGGTCCAGGGCGAGGCAATCATGAAGGTCACCGCCGACGTTCAGCGCCTGCGTGACGTGCTCGATGCGCTCGGCATCACCGACCTCCAGGTCCCGGATGGGCTCGACGGCGCGACCGCGACGGTGCGCGTGCCACCGGTGGCGCGCATCGAGTACGCCAACGGCCCGCGCACGCTCGACTTCATGGAGGCGCGCAGCCCCGAGGTCTCCGCGCCCGCCGGGCTCGATCTGCCGCGCCTCGGCGAGATTGCCCTGCGCATCGCGGGGCTCGAGGCCGCGGAGGCGCACACGCTGGCGCAGGCCATCGACTGGCGCAACACGTTCGTCGTCCCGGTGCCGTCCGGCGCGGGCACGTTCCGCCAAGTGGACGTTCGGGGCGCGCGCGGTCTGCTGGTCGAGACGACGTCGCCGAAGACCATGCGCTCGCTCGCGTGGTCGTCCGGGGGCGTCGTGTACGGCCTGACCGGTAACGTCGACGTTCAGACGCTGCTCGTCGCGGCGGAGTCGGTCCAGTAGCGCGTGGTCGACGATCTGCGGTTCGGCGTGCGGCTCCTGCGCAAGAACCTCCTGCTGTCGGCGGCGACGGTTCTGACGCTCACCATCGGCATCGGCCTCAACGCCGGCGTGTTCACCATCCTGGACGGCCTGCTGTTCCGCCCCCGCGTGGCCCACGATCCGGCGAGCTTCATCGAGCTGACCCTCGACAGGACCGACGCCGACGGACGGACGCCGGCGCTGCCCCTCTTCAGCCTTCAGGACTACGCCGGCTTCGCCCGCGCCAGCTCGCTCGCGGACGTGGCCGCGTGGAGCCCGGTCCATGCGACCGTGGGCGAGGAGGGAGAAGGGGGCGCCTACGTCGCGCTTCTCGTCAGCTGCAACTTCTTCGAGACGTACGGGCCCGAACGGCCGCTGCTCGGGCGGCGGCTGCGCGCGGAGGACTGCGCCGGCGCGGACTCGTCTCCGGTCGCCGTCATCGGCGAGGATCTGTGGCGGACGGCGATGGCGTCGACGCCGGCAGTGATCGGCTCCACGCTCGTGCTGAACCGTCGGGCCTTCACGATCGTGGGCGTCATGCCGTCCGCGTACGCGGGACAGCTGCGGGGGCCGATCTGGATTCCGTTCACGGCCTCGCCGACCTTCTTCGACGGCCGCGATCTCGAGCGCGAGCGCGCGACGCCCTGGCTGCTGGGGGTCGTCGCACGGCTCCGGCCGGGCGTGGGACGGGCGACGGCCGCCGCCGAGGTCGCGGTCATCGCCCGGCAGCTCGACGCCGCCACACCGCACCGGCGGACGACCGTGCGGCTCACCGGCGGGGCGATGATCGACGAGCCGCTGGTCCGGCAGGCTGCGGGGTGGGCCGTGCTGCTCGTCATGGCCGCGCCTGCCCTCGTGCTGCTGATCGCGTGCGCGAACGTGGCGCTCCTGCTCTTGTCCCGCGCGATGGCGCGCCGGCGCGAGATGGCGGTGCGCGCCTCGCTCGGCGCGAGCCGGTCGCGCCTGCTGCGAATGCTGATCGTCGAGAGCGCGCTGCTCGCAGCCGTCGCCGCGCCACCGAGCGCCGCCGCTGCAGCCTGCGCGCCGCGCGTGTTCCGCGCCCTGATTCCGAGCATGCCGTACTATCCGTTCGCCGTGGACGCCCGCGTCATCCTGTTTCTGGCTGCGATCGCGCTCGTCGCCGGCGTGGCCGCCGGCGTCGCGCCCGCCCTGGAGGCGCTGCGGGAAGACGTCAGCGGCGCTCTTCGGGGTCACGACTCGCTTCCCGGCGTGAGCGGCTGGCGCCCGCGCGACGTGCTCGTGGCCGCGCAGGTCGGACTGAGCCTGGTGCTGCTCGTCGGCGCCGGGCTGTTCCTGCACGCGGAGACGAGGCTGCTGTCGGCGAATCCCGGATACGACGTGGATCGCGTCCTGCTCGTGGCGCCGCGCTTCTCCGTTCCGCCGCACACGCCCGAGTCGGCCGCGGCGCTCTTCGAGACGTTCCTGCGGCGGTCGCTCGGCGTGCCCGGCGTCCGCGCCGTCTCGTACGCCCGCGGCGCCGGCGACGAGAGCGCCGCGCCGCCCGCGTCCACCCTCGTCACCGCCGACCGTTCGGGGGTCGCGGCGACGGCTGCGATATCGGTGGTCTCGTCGGCGTACTTCGGCACGCTGCGGATTCCCTTCGTGGGAGGCGGGCCCTTCGGCGACGACCCCGCCTCGGACCGGTCCGTCGTGATCTCGGAGTCGCTCGCGCGGACGCTCTGGCCTGGCCGCATGCCGATCGGCCAGACCGCGCGGCTCGGCGACGGGGAGGTGTCGGTCGCCGGCGTCGTGCGCGACGTGGTGTCGATCGTGAGCGGCGCGGGCGAGCGGACCGTCTATCGGCCAGCCGGCGCCGTGCGCGCGGGAGACGCCGCGTACGTCGGCTTCGAGGGCGCCGAAAGGGACACCGCGCGGGCCGTCCGCGACGCGATCACGGCGCTCGATCCCGATGCCACAGCCCGGCCGCTGACGCTCGCCGCGACCCGCCGCGAGGAAGCGCGCCGGTTCATGCCGCTGGTCGAGATGGTCGTCGGCCTGGGGATCGTCGGACTGGCTCTCGGAGTCGCCGGTATCTACGGCGTCGTGTCCTTCGCGACCGGCCGGCGGATGCGCGAGATGGGCATCCGGATCGCGCTCGGGGCGACGCGGGGCGACGTTGTACGAACCGTGATCGCGTCGAGCGTCCCGCCGGTCGCGGTCGGCATCATCGCCGGGCTGGCGCTGGCGACCGTCGGCGCGCGCACGCTCGCGCGGCTCTTCGTCAGATCGCCGGTTCACATGGAAGCGTGGGACCCCTTGGTGTACGCCAGCGTCATCCTGACGCTCTCGGCCGCCGCCCTGGCGGCAATGCTCGCTCCGGCCGCACGCGCCGCCGGCACCGATCCAGTCCACGCGCTGCGCCAGGAGTGAACGCGGGACGTGACCGCGCCCTGAAACGTATCCTCGAGACTCCTCGATACAATAGCGCCCATGTCCGACCCCGCGGTCGTCACCGAGGGTCTCGTCAAACGCTTTGGCGGCCACACGGCCGTGGCGGATCTGTCGCTGACCGTCCCGCGCGGCGAGATCTTCGGGTTCCTCGGACCGAACGGCGCCGGCAAGACGACCTCGGTCAAGCTGCTGCTGGGGCTCGTTGCACGAAGCGGCGGCGCCGGCACGGTGCTCGGCGCACCCATCGGCCACCGGGCGACGCGCGCGCGCATCGGCTTCCTGCCCGAGCACTTCCACTTCCACAGCTGTCTCACGGGGCGCGAGCTCCTGCGCCTTCACGGCCGGCTGTACGGGCTCCGCGGCGCGGATCTCGAGCGCCGCATCGATGCGCTCCTGTGCCGGATGGATCTCGTCGAGGCCGCCGATCGCCGTCTGCAGGGCTACAGCAAGGGCATGCTGCAGCGCGCCGGGCTCGCGCAGGCGCTGCTGAACGATCCGGAGCTGGTTTTCCTCGACGAGCCGACGTCGGGTCTCGATCCGCTCGGGCGCCTGCTCGTGCGCGACATCCTGCGCGAGCTGCGCGACGCGGGCACGACCGTGTTCCTCAACTCTCACCTGCTCGGCGAAGTCGAGGCCACGTGCGACCGCGTCGTGTTCATCAAGGCAGGACGCGTCGTCTCCGAGCTCCGCCTCGGACGTGACGAGGCGGGAACCGAGATCGTGCTGCGGATCGGGCGGGCCGACGCCGGCGTCCTCGACGCGCTGGGCCGCTTCGGCAGCGGCGTCTCGTGCGCCGACGGCCACGTGCGGCTGCGCGCGCGGGACGAGCTGGTCGCGCCGCTCCTTGCACGGTGGCTCGTCGCGCAGGGCATCGATATCTTCGAGCTGCGCCTCGAGCGGCGCTCGCTCGAACGGATCTTCCTCGACGTGATGGGCGAGGACGCGAGGCCTGGATGAGCGCCGGCGCGATCGGCCCCATCGTCGTGCTGACGCTGCGTGAGGCGCGCCGGCGGCGGCTGGTGCTGGCGGGCGCGCTGCTGGGACTGGCGTTCGTCCTGCTGTACGCCCTGGCGCTGTGGCTGCTCCTGAGCCGGGCTCCGTGCGGCCCGGCGGCGCGGCCCTGCCGCACGCCGTTCGAGCGCGCGCAGCTGACGACCGCGCTGAACATGCTGTCGCTCGCCGGCCTGTACGCGGCGAACTTTCTCACGGTGATGGCGGCGGTGCTGCTCCCGATCGACACGCTCTCGGGCGAAATCGACTCGGGCGTGGTCCAGACGCTGGCCTCGAAGCCGATAGCCCGCGCGGAGATCCTGTTCGGCAAGTGGCTGGGGCACTGGCTGCTGGTCGCCGGCTACCTGCTGCTGACGGCGGGCGGGATCGTCGCAGCCGCGTGGACGGTCAGCCGCACGGTGACCGGCGGCCCCGGCTTCCTCGTCCCGGGGGCCGCGGCGGGGGTGGCCCTGATGCTGCTCGAAGCGACGGTGATGCTGTCGATTTCGATCGCCGGCGGCACGCGCTTCAGCACGATCACGAACGGCATGGTCGCGTTCGGCCTGTTCGGCCTCGCTTTCCTCGGCGGATGGATCGAGCAGATCGGCGAGGTCTTCGTCCAGACCGCCGCCGGACGCACGATCGTGCGCGATCTCGGCACCGTGATCAGCCTGATCGTGCCGGCCGACGCGATCTGGCGGCTGGCCGCGTCGCACATGCTGCCGCGGGTCGCGCGCGATCTCGGCCTGACGCCGTTCACCCCCCGATTCCCGCCGACGCACGCGATGGCCGTGTGGGGCGCCGCGTACGCCGCGGCGATTCTTCTGCTGGCCTACCGGCAGTTCAACGCGCGGGCGCTCTGACCCGTGACGTTCGGCGTCAGGGCTGCGGCGGGACCACGGTCAGGTACGCGACCGCCGCCGCCGCTTCCTCCGGAGTGATGTAGGGAAACGCAGGCATCCTCGACTGGCGCATCATCATCATCATTCCCGACTGCCCCGTCCGGACCTTCTCCACGATCTGGCCCAGCGAGTAGTCGGCGACAACGGTGCTCAACGCGGGGATGGCACCGCTCATCATGACGGCCATTCTGTCGCGGCGGGGGCCGCCGGCGTCGTGGCAGATATGGCATGTGCCTTTGACGAGAAGTTCGCCCACGCGGACTGACGGCTCGGCGACCAGCGGGCCCTCCGGCCGCGCCTCCGGCACGCGCGCCAGCCGCATCAGGTAGCCGATGATCGCGGCGCGCTCGTCGTCTCGGAGCCAGCCGAAGGGCGGCATCTCCTTGCCGCCCTGCGCAAGCCGCTGCAGCAGATCCCGCTCGGCGCCGGCCACGATGCTCTTGACGAACGCCCGGTCGACCGCCCGGCCGCGTGCCTCAAGCCGGCGCGTGAGCAGCTCAGCGGACGCGCCTCTGACCGGGTCCAGCAGCGAGGTGATCTCGGGCGGCGAGCCGCGTCCGTCCGGCCCGTGACACGCCTGGCAATTCAGCCTGTAAAGGTCGGCGCCCGCCAGCGAGAACGTCCGGCCCGGGGGCTGGAAATCTCGGCCGACGATCGACGTTGGCTCGTGGCGCCCTGTATCGGGCGCCGAGCCTGTTCCACCCACCTGCCCGAGCGCGCTGCGGTCCATCGACAGCCCCAGCTGGTTCAGCCGGCTCGGACCGCTCACGGGCTTCACGTCCGCGGTAACGGTTACCGGGACGGAACGGTCGCCGCAGCCGGGCGCCAACGGGCCGAGGCACGAGACCGCAGCGGCGGCCAGGAGCAAGGCACGAACGGAGAAGGATGGTCGCAATGGTGCCATGAGGCTGACGCGGTCAGCACACGATGCAGACGATTCTTTGCGACATGGCGTCCTCGACAGAGCGGAGAAACGCGATGCCGCAGAAATTGCAACATATGCGCCAGCCCGGTTCCGGGCGGCGGTAACCCGGCAGGCACTTCCCTTATGCGGCTACCTGTAGGAGATCGCCCCTGCTTTCGCGAGCGTGTCGAGGTACTCCGCGACGGCTTTCACGTCCACGGGCTCGAACTCGGCGCTGACCGCGTCCCGGATCTCGCCGACGCTGCGCCGGCCGTCGACGAAGTTGAGGATCTCGTAGGTCACGTCGGCGCCGTTTGGCAGTTTGCCGACGGCCATCGCGGCCGACGCCGGCCCGGCCTTTTCCGTCAGCCAGTCGCCGCCGACGTCGATCGGTCCCTTCACCGCCGAGTTGCGCACCGGAACACGGGGATCGGCCGACGGCAGGTGAAACCCGTCGCGCGCGATCCTCTCGGCGTCGGCGGGCTCGTCGACGGCCAGCAGCAGCCCCTTCCCCGCCTCGCCGATCGAGGCCACGAGCCGATCGAGATGCGGCGAGCTCTCGAGGCGCAGGAACCGTTTCACCGACTGCAGCCGCCGCTGCTCGCGCAGCACCGCCTGAGCGACGAGCACGACGGCTTCGTGGCGATCGGTCGCCGCGCGTGCGATTGCGCGCCGCCCGTCCTCCGCCAGCCGCTCGTGGGCGTCGGCGGCACTCAGCGCAACCAGCGACTCGCCCCGATCGGGCATCGTCGCCAGATAGTACGCGCTCGCCGCCGCGATGAACGCCGAGCGCTTGATCTTGGTCGGCTCGATGTTGTCCGGGACGTCGCCGGTGGTGTGGATGTAGATGTCCGGGTGGTCGCGCAGGTAGATCGCGGGAATGCCGAAGCCGCCCTCCTGGTAGATCCAGTGGTCGCTGCCGCTCTCGTACGGCGTGATGTCCGCCCAGAAGGCGTCCTTCGACCCGCCGTTCGCGCGGATAGCCCGGGACGTGTCGCCCTCGCCGGCTCCGCGGAACGCCCCGTCGATGACATACCGGCCGAAGGTCTCTTCGACATCGTCGGTCACCGTGGCCATCGACCACGGCGAGCGCGTGACGTGCAGGATCGATTTCGTGAGGAACGGGTCGCCGCCGACCATGTCGAGGTGGACCACGGCCCGGATGCGGGCGGCGATATCCGGATACTTCGTGAGATACGCGATCGTCCCGGTCATCTCGGACGGCCAGATGAACCGGATCGTCCGCGCCGGCGGCGGAATCCGCTGCTCCCTGATCAGGGTCTCGAGGGTCCTGGCGATTTCGAGATTCGCGGCGCACCCGCTCGCGTTGTCGTTGGCGCCCGGCTTCTCGTGATCCAGGTGACAGCTGAACGCGATGTCGCCGACGGAAGGGTCGGTGCCCGGAATCGTCGCGACCAGCGTCTCGTACGGCTGCGAATCGTCGTTGGCCGCCGAGACCCG
>JBLMXQ010000137.1:0-2701 GCA_050257855.1 Betaproteobacteria bacterium
CGTCGACGATGCGCTGATGGAAGTGACGCACGTGGTGCGGGGAGAGGATCACATCTCCAATACGCCGCGGCAGATCCTGATGTACGAGGCGCTCGGGTTCCAGCCGCCGGAGTTCGCCCACCTGTCGCTCGTCCTCGGCCCCGATCACAGCCCGCTCTCGAAGCGTCACGGCGCGACGTCGGTCGCCGAGTTCCGCGCCAGAGGTTATCTGCCGGAGGCGCTGGTGAACTACCTTGCGCTGATCGGCTGGTCGCCCCGCGGCGATGCCACGGCGCACGGCAGCGACGAGCTGCTGCCGCCGGAGGAGCTCGCGCGGCGGTTCTCGCTCGACGCGGTCGGTCACAGCGCAGGCGTGTTCGACGAGGAGAAGCTGGCGTGGGTGAACCGGCACTATCTGAAGCTGGCCGATCCCGTGCGCATCGCGCGTCTGACGGCGCCGTACTTCGAGCGCGCCGGCGTGAAGATGTCGCCGTCCGGCGAGGGGCTCGAGTTCCTCGCGTCGGTGATGCCCATCGCGACCGGATCGGTCGATCGGATCGAGCAGGTGCCGGCGCGGCTGTCGTTCCTTTTCGACTACTCCGCGGCGGCCGCCTTGCAGTCGGCCGCCCTGCGGGAGGAAATGCGGGCGCCGTCGGCGCAGGCGGTCGTCCGCGCCCTGGCCGACGAGCTCGCGCGCGCGCCCCGGCTCGATCGGGAGCGCTTCCGCGGCGCGGCCGCCGAGGTGAAGGGGCGAACCGGGCAGAAGGGCCGGGCGCTGTTTCACCCGATCCGCGTGGCGTTGACCGGTCGCGCCGAAGGGCCCGAGCTCGATCTCGTGGTGCCGGCCATCGACCGCGGCGCCGAGCTTTCGTGGAGCGCCGGCGTGCCGGAGATTGAGGGCTGCCGCGAGCGCGCGGCCGCCTTCGTGCGGGCGCTCGACGATCACGGTTAACGGCCCCTGCGACACAGAGCTCGAGATTCCGGCGACGCAGGACATGGTCATCTACGGCATCAACCCGGTGCTCGAGGCACTGCGCGCGGGCCGCGCGGCGGCGGTGCGCGTGTCCACGCGCGCCGACGAGCGGGTGACGGCGATCGTCCGCCTTGCCGAGTCGTGCGGCGTGCCCGTGACGCGGGTGTCGCCGGTCGATCTCGATCGGCTGGCCGGCGGCCGGCGTCAGCACCAGGGCGTCGCCGCGGACGTGCAGGAGCCCGGCCGCGTCACCGTCGAGGATCTCGTGGCCGGTGCGACGGGCGCGCCGCTCGTTGTCGTCCTCGATGGCATCGAGGATCCGCACAACCTCGGGGCCATCCTGAGGACGGTGGATGCGGCCGGCGGCCACGGCGTCGTGCGGCAGTCCCGGCACGCGGCGCCGCTCGGCGCCGCGGCGGCGAAAGCTTCGGCCGGCGCGCTGTCGCACGTGCGGGTTGCCGAAGTCGTCAACGTGGCGCGCGCGCTCGAAACACTGAAGGCGGCCGGGGTCTGGACCGTCGGCCTCGCCGGGGATGCGCCGACGCCGTACGACGCGATCGACTATACGCAGCCGACGGCGTTCGTGGTCGGCGCGGAGGGAAGCGGATTGCGCCGCCTCGTGCGCGAGCGGTGCGACTGGCTGGCGGCGATCCCGATGCAGGGGCACGTCCAGAGTCTGAACGTGTCAGTGGCCACCGGCATCGTCCTCTTTGAGGCCGTCCGGCAGCGCCGGGCGGCCGGCGCCGGGGAAACATCCGGATGATCAGGTTCGAACGCACGGGAGGCGCGTGGCGGCGGGGTCGAGGAAGGCGGGGAGGGAGCCGACCAGCTAAGACTTGACAGGTCGCAAAGTTGCATTACTGGCATGGGACGTGCTATAGTGCCACTTTTGTCTGGCTGGCGTAGCTCAGTCCGGTAGAGCAGCTGATTTGTAATCAGCCGGTCGGGGGTTCAAATCCCTCCGCCAGCTCCACCGACCGGGCTTCCGGTCCGCAGGGAACGCACCGAAAGCAACGCACTCCATCAGCACAGACGACTGGCGAGGTAGCGAAGCGGTCAAACGCAGCAGACTGTAAATCTGTCGCCCTAGCGGCTTCGGAGGTTCGAATCCTCCCCTCGCCACCAGCTTCCGCCCGCGCGGATCGTGAGCGGAGCGGGCTGACGGCTCGAGTGAGCGGGGAGTGGACGGTCGGCGGCGGGCAGGTGGGCGGCAGGCGAGCGGTCGGCAGCATGGAATGACAGGGCTCAGGTAGCGAGCCTGCCCGCGGACTCGCCTGGAGGCGCAGCGGGCGGCGCGAAGGCGGGAGTAACTCAGTGGTAGAGTCACAGCCTTCCAAGCTGTTGGTCGCGGGTTCGATCCCCGTCTCCCGCTCCAAACCCAGCTCTCGGCTTTCAGCTCTCGGCTGTCAGCTGTCGGGAGGCGAAGCCGACGGCTATTGAGAGCTGTTGAGAGCCGATGTAGCTCAGTTGGCAGAGCGCGTCCTTGGTAAGGACGAGGTCACCAGTTCAATCCTGGTCATCGGCTCCAGCCTTCGCTCGTCGCAGCGCTTCGCGCGGAGGCGGACGACGGGCGGGCCAGGGGCAGCCGAAGCGGGTTCACCGCGGCGCGGCGCGCGGAGGTGGACGGACCGGCTCCAGGAACGACGCGAGAAGATAGAGAGGGCGAGGACGTAGACGACATGGCCAAAGAAAAATTCGATCGCAGCAAACCGCACGTGAACGTCGGCACCATCGGGCACATCGATCACG
>JBLMXQ010000138.1:0-2797 GCA_050257855.1 Betaproteobacteria bacterium
CGCGAACTCGTACCACGTGCAGTGCCCCGAGCTGACGCAGTGATAGACGCCGCCCGGCAGTTCGCGCTCGAGGAGCGCGCGCGTCGCGGCGGCGGCGTCCACCACGCTGGTCGGCGACACGGTGCGATCGGCGAACGCGCGCACCTCCTGGCCGGCGACCAGACGCGCAACGATCCCGGCGACGCTGCCGCGCGGCGGACCGTCTGCCGCGCCGAACAGGCTCTCGACGCGGAGAACGTACGCGCGGGGCGCGTCGGCCGCGAACCACTCGCCAAAGAGCTTCGACGCGGCGTAGGTGCTGCGCGGGTTCGGTGGATCGTCTTCGGTGTAGGGGCGGGACGCGGCGCCGTCGAACACGAAGTCGGTGCTGTAGTGGACGAGCGCGGCGCCCTGCTCCGCGGCCGCCCGGGCCAGCGCGCGGACGGCGAACGCGTTCGCGTTCAGCGCCTCGACCGGGTGATCCTCCGCACCGTCAACGTCCGTGTAGGCGGCGCAGTTGACGATCGCGCCGGGCCGGAGCCTGGCCATGACGTCGTGAACGGCGCGGTCGTCGGCGATGTCGAGTGCGCCGTGGTCCAGCGCGGAGACGTCATGCGCCCGGGACAGTTCACGAACGATGGCGGTCCCCAGCTGACCGCGCGCGCCGGTGACGGCGATGCGCATCAGGCGACCCTGGCGGGCTCGGCGGCGAACGCGCGCATCTGGTCGTCGTCGAGCACGCCCTCCCAGCGGGCGACGACCGCCGTCGCGATGCAGTTGCCCATCACGTTCACGGCCGTTCGTCCCATGTCCATGATCTGATCGATGCCGAGCAGAATCGCCGCGCCCTCGAGCGGCAGGCCGAACTGCGTGAGCGTCGCCGTGAGCACGACGAGCGCCGCGCGCGGCACCCCCGCGACGCCTTTGCTGGTCAGCATCAGCGTCAGCATCATCACGAGCTGCTGGCCGAAGGTCATCGGCACGCCGGCGAGCTGCGCGACGAAGACGCTCGCCAGCGACAGATACAGCGTCGTGCCGTCGAGGTTGAAGCTGTAGCCGGTCGGCAGCACGAAACCGACGATGTTCTTCGGGACGCCGAAGCGCTCCATCACCTCGAGCGCCGCCGGCAGCGCCGCTTCCGAACTGGCCGTCGTGAACGCGATCAGGAACGGCTCGCGAATCGCCTTGATGAACGTGAGGAACGGGACCCGGATCAGCATCGAGACGCCGCCGACGACGATCAGCACGAAGATGACGAGTCCGCCGTACATCAGCGCGACGAGCTTGCCGAGCGTGAACAGGATGCCGAGCCCCTTGGCCCCGACCGTCGCCGCGATCGCCGCGAAGACGCCGATCGGCGCGAACGCCATCACGTAGCCGGTGAACCTGAACATCACGTGCGACGTGGCGTCGAGCACCTCGACCAGCGGCCGTCCTTTCGGGCCGATGGCGGCAAGCGCGAGGCCGAAGAACAGCGAGAAGACGACGAGCTGCAGGATGTCGCCGCGCGCCATGGCGTCGATGACGGACGTCGGGAACAGGTGCAGGAAGATGTCCCAGGCGTGCTGCTGGCTCTGCGACATCGCCTGCAGGGCCTCTGCCCCGCCAATCGGCATCTTCAGCCCTGCGCCCGGCCTGAAGAGATTGACCAGACCCAGCCCCAGGAAGAGCGCAATCGTCGTCGCGGTCTCGAAATAGATGATCGCCTTCACGCCGATCCGGCCCATCGCCTTCAGGTCGCCGGTGCCTGCGATGCCGACGACGAGCGTGGCGAAGAGCAGCGGCGCGATGATCATCTTGATCATACGCAGGAAGGCGTCGCCGAGCGGCTTGATGTCGACGCCGAAGGCCGGCCAGAGGTAGCCGACGACGATCCCCAGCACGAGGCCGATGAAGATCTGCGTCGTGAGGCCCGGCAGGCGGGAAGCGGGCTGAGACGGCGCGTGGTGGATCATGACGCCGCTCGAGCCGACGGTTGCCCGACGAACTCGGCAATCGCGCCGACGACCTCCTCCTGCTGCGCGTCGGTGAGCTCGCCGTAGATCGGAATCGCCAGGCTCTCCCCGGCGGCACGCTCGGAGTGCGGAAAGGCGCCGCGGCCGTATCCGAGATCCTGGAAGCACGGCTGCAGGTGAAAGGGCACGGGATAGTAGATCTCGTTGCCGATGCCGCGGGCGTCGAGGTGCCCTTTCAGGCCGTCGCGCGCAGGCGTGCGGATCACGAACTGATTGTAGATGTGGCGCCGGTCGGACGGCTCGGCTGGCAGCGTGACCCGGTCCGTGAGCCCTGCGTCCCGGAACAGCCTCGTGTAGCGGCGCGCGTTCGCCCGCCGCGCCTCGGTCCACGCGGCGAGGTGCGGCGCCTTGACGCGGAGCACGGCCGCCTGCAGCGCGTCCATCCGGAAATTCGCGCCGACGACGTGGTGGTAGTACTTCGGCTCCATGCCGTGCGTGCGCAGCAGGCGCGCGCGGCGCGCCAGTTCGGCATCTTCAGTCGTCAGCAGGCCGGCATCGCCGAACGCGCCGAGGTTCTTGCTCGGGAAGAACGAGAAACAGCCGAGCGCCCCCATGGAGCCGGCCGGCCGCGACTTGTACGTCGCTCCAATCGCCTGCGCGGCGTCCTCGATGACCGGCACGCCGGCACGCGAAGCTGCCTCGAGCAGCGGATCCATGTCGGCACAGAGGCCAAACAGGTGAACCGGCATGATCGCCTTCGTCCTCGGCGAGATCGCTGCAGCGGCCTGGGCCGGATCGATGTTGAACGTGACCGGATCGATGTCGACGAGCACCGGCCTGGCGCCCAGGCGAACCACGGCGCC
>JBLMXQ010000139.1:0-128879 GCA_050257855.1 Betaproteobacteria bacterium
CGCTGACGCTCATCCAGGACGCGGTCGCCGAGATCGAGCGCACCACCGGCGAGAAGGTCGACATCGATCACGTCCCGCTCGACGACGCGAAGACGTACCAGGTCTTCCAGGACGGCCAGACGTACGGCATCTTCCAGTTCGAGTCGAGCGGCATGCGCGAGATCCTGCGCAAGGCCCGGCCCCAGCGCCTCGACGACCTCATCGCCCTGAACGCGCTCTACCGGCCGGGCCCGCTGCGCAGCGGCATGGTCGACGACTTCATCGCCCGCAAGCAGGGAAAGACCGACGTCACGTACGAGATGCCGGAGCTCGAGCCCGTGCTCGCCGACACGTACGGCGTCATCGCCTATCAGGAACAGGTGATGCGCATCTCGAACGTCGTCGCCGGCTTCACGCTCGGCGAGGCCGACCTGCTGCGCAAGGCGATGGGCAAGAAGAAGGCCGACGTGATGGCCCAGATGCGCGCCAGGTTCGTCGAGGGCGCCAGGAAGAACGGCCATGCGGAGAAGAAAGCCGCGCACCTGTTCGACCTGATGGAGCACTTCGCCGGCTACGGCTTCAACAAGTCGCACTCGACCGCCTACGCGTTCCTCGCGTATCAGACGGCGTACCTCAAGGCGAACTACCCCTGGCATTTCGCCGCGGCGCTCCTGACGATCGAGGCGCAGAACGCCGACAAGCTCGCGCTGTACCTCGGCGAGTGCCGCGACCGAGGCATTCCGGTGCTGCCGCCCGACATCAACGAGAGCGAGCTGCGCTTCACCGTCGAGCCGGACCGCGGCGTGCGGTTCGGCCTGACCGCCATCAAGAACGTCGGCGAGGGCGCCGTCGAGTCGCTCGTCGGCGTCCGCCGCGAGCGCGGGCGGATCGCGTCCCTCGTGGCGCTGTGCGAGGACCTGGATCTGCGGCTCGTCAACAAACGCGTCTTCGAGAGCCTGATCAAGGCCGGCGCGTTCGATTCCCTGGCCGCCGGCCATCCGGTCTACGACGCGCTCCCGTCGCGCGCGCTCCGGCCGCGGCTGCTCGCGGCGATCGATGCGGCGTGCGAGCACGGCGTGCGCGTGCAGCGCGACCGCAGCGAGGGTCAGGCGCAGCTGTTCGGCGCGTTCGACGAGCCGGTTGCAGCGGCCGACCGTCTTCAGGCCGTCCCGGCGAACGGGTCGCGCCTCTCGCTGCCCGATGCGCCGGCATGGACCGAGTCCGAGCAGCTCGCCTTCGAGAAGGAAACGCTCGGCCTGTACTGGAGCGGACACCCGGTCGATCGGTACGCCGCGCAGCTGCGCGAATTCGGCGCGCGCACGATTCCCGAGCTCGGCGAGGCGCCCGTCAGCGGCTCGCGCGCCGACGCGTGGGGACCGGGCGGACCGAAGCCGATCGAGCCGGACACGAGCGTCGGCGGCATTGTCGCCGCCTGCCGGCTGCTCAAGACGCGCAAGGGCGACCGGATGGCCGTGTTCACGCTCGAAGACGCGCTCGCGAGCGTGGAGGTGATCGCGTTCCCGGAGACCTTCCAGCGGTCGGCGGCCTGCCTCGAGGCCGGCACGCTCGTCCTCGTGCGCGGCAAGCTGGAGCGCGACGACGAGTCGGTGCGGATCCTGGCGTCGGAGGTCTCGCCAATCGAGAGCGTGCGCGAGCGGCTGGCGCGGGAAGTGGCGATTCGCGTCAAGACTCCAGCCGACCGCCGCACGTTCGAGCAGCTCGGCCAGATCCTGGCGCGGCACCGCGGCGACCGCCGGGTCTCGTTCGAGATGGAACTGGCCTCCCCCCACCGGCTGCGGGTGCGCGCCGACGTGACGGCGCAGATCCGCGTACGCCCCTCGCAGGCGCTCATCGCGGAGCTGGAGCAGGTGGTCGGACCGGGCGCCGTGGAGCTGCGCTGACGATGCCACCCGAAACGCTCGAGTTCGAGGAGCCGATCGCCGTCCTGCTCAAGGAGATCGAGGCGCTGTCGCTGCTGCCGCACACCGGCGCGCGCGACCGTGAGATCGAGTCGCTCCGCCGCCGCGTCGACTCGGTCCGCGCCGAGCTGTACCGTTCGCTCACGCCGTGGCAGCGCGTGCTCGTCGCGCGGCACTCGAGCCGTCCCGGGCTCGAAGACTACCTGCAGCGCCTGTTCACCGGCTTCGTCGAAATCCACGGCGACCGCCGGTTCGCCGACGACCACGCGATCATGACCGGCATGGCGGAGTACAAAGGGCAGCCGGTCGTCGTCGTCGGCCACGTGAAGGGGCGCGACACGAAGGAGAAGATCTTCCGCAACTTCGGCTACGCGCGGCCCGAGGGCTACCGCAAGGCGCTCCGGACCATGCGCATGGCGGAGAAGTTCGGCAGGCCGATCGTCGTGTTCGTCGACACGCCGGCGGCGTTTCCGGGCATCGAATCGGAGGAGCGGGGCGTCGCCGAAGCGATCGCCCTGAACCTGCGCGAGATGATGATGCTCGACACGCCGATCGTCGTCGTGATCAGCGGCGAGGGCGGCAGCGGCGGTGCGCTCGGCATCGCGGTCGGCGACCGCGTCTTGATGCAGGAGTTCGCCATCTACAGCGTCATCCCGCCGGAGGGGTGTGCCGCCATTCTCTGGCGCGACGCGAACAAGAAGGTCGAGGCGGCCGATGCCCTGAAGCTCACCGCGCCCGACCTGCTCGCCTCCGGCATCGTCGACGCGATCGTACCCGAACCCACGGGCGGCGCACACACCGATCACGCCGCGGCGGCCGCTCTCCTCGACGAGGTGCTGGGCCGCGTGCTGCGGGAGATGCAGGACCTCGATCCGGACACCCGCCTGGAGCAGCGCTACCAGAAGTTCCGCAACATGGGGAGGGCGGGCGTGGACTTCGTGGACGGGGGGACTCCGTGACCTTCCCTGTCCTCACCGTACCTACAGTTGTCTTTGGGGAACTGGCGGACCAGGACGTCGATTCGGTATCCCGCGTCGAGCCGCCCCTTCGATGACGCAAATGGCGGTCCTCGGCTGATGCCCTCCGTTCCTCCCCGCTGGGAGCCGATCGAGTGCGACGACGCGCAGGCCGCGCGGCTGGCGGCGGCGCTGGGCGTGCCGCCTGTCGTCGCGCGGCTGCTGTGCCAGCGCGGGCTGGCCGACGAGGAGGCGGCGAACCGCTTCCTGAAGCCGTCGCTCGATCATCTGCACGATCCGATGGCGCTCGCCGACATGGGCGCGGCGGTCGATCGCCTGCTGACGGCGATCGCGCGGCGGGAGCATGTCGCGGTGCACGGCGACTACGACGTCGACGGCGTCACGTCCACGGTCATCCTGCGGCGGGCCCTCGAGCTGCTCGGCGCCGACGTCCGGCACTTCATCCCGGAGCGCCTCAGGGACGGCTACGGCCTGCAGCCGGCGGCCATCGAGCGCCTGCACGCCGAGGGGGTGTCGCTCGTGGTGTCGGTGGATTGCGGCATCCGCGGCGCGGATGCGGCGCGCCGCGCCAGGGAGCTCGGCGTCGATCTGATCATTACCGATCATCACGAGCCGGACGCGGTGCTGCCGCCGGCGCTCGCCGTCATCAACCCGAAGCGCCACGACTGCTCGTACCCGGACAAGCACCTCGCGGGCGTCGGCGTGGCGCTGAAGCTGGTGCAGGCGCTCTGCCGCCGTTCGGCGCGCGACCAGTGGCTGCCCGGCTTCGTGAAGGTGGCGGCGATCGGCACGCTCGCCGACGTCGTGCCGCTGGTGGGCGAGAACCGGGTGATCGCGAAGATCGGCCTCGACCTCCTCTCGCGGGGCCCTCACAAGGTCGGGCTGCGCGCGCTGCTCGACGTCGCGGGTCTCGGCGGCAAGACCATCGACAGCTATCACGTGTCTTTCATGCTCGCGCCGCGCGTCAACGCGGCCGGCCGCATGAGCAGCCCCGATCTGGCGACCCGGCTCCTGCTCGCCGGCGACGAGACGACGGCCGGGGAGGCGCGCGCGCTGGCGCTCCAGCTCGACGCGGAAAATCTGCGCCGGCAGGAGGAAGAAGCCGCGATTCTCGCCGCGGCGAAGAAGCTCGTCCAGGCCGACCCGGAGATCGGCGCGCGCTCGGTGATCGTCGTCGCGGGCGACGGCTGGCATCGAGGCGTCATCGGCATCGTCGCCTCCAAGCTGGTCGAGGCGTTCCACCGCCCGGCCATCGTGCTGTCGATCGACGGCGAGGAGGCGCAGGGATCGTGCCGCAGCATTCCGCAGTTCGACATGCTGGCGGCGCTCGAACGCTGCGCCGGCCTGCTGCAGCGGTTCGGCGGCCACCGGCAGGCCGCCGGCCTCGCACTCGAGGCGTCGCGCGTCAGGGACCTGCGGGCCGCGATCAACGACGTGGCCGACGAGACGCTGCAGCCGGAAGACCTGATGCCGCGGCTGCGCATCCACGGCGACCTGGGATTCCGGGCGATCACCGGCGACGTCGCTGCCGGCGTCGCATCGCTGGCGCCGTTCGGTGCCGGCAACCCGCGGCCGGTCTTCGCCGCGCGCGCGGTGGAGATCGTCGACGGCCCCCGCAAGCTCAAGGAGCGGCACCTCAAGATGGCGCTCAGGCAGGACGGCCGCATCTTCCGCGCCGTCGCGTGGCGGGCCGCCGAGCGCCACGATTTCCTCACCGAGCACAAGGCCGCCCTCGACGTGGCGTTCTCGTTGGAGCAGAATCAATACAACGGTGAGACGTACGTCGAGCTGACCCTGGCTGACCTGAAGAGCTCATCGCGTTGAAGTGGCAGAAGCGCGCCCGGTTCGCCATCGCGGTGTTCGCGGTGGCGTTTGCGGTCGTCGTGGTGCTGGCGTTCAAGCACCGACCGGCCGCCGCGCCAGTGGTGTCGACGCCGGCCCCCGATCCCAACGCCGTCGTGGTCAGCACCGGCGGCGACGTCGCCCGGTATACCGGCACGCGCAAGGACGTCGCGATCGAGTACGACAAGCAGCTCACGTACGCTGACGGATCCACGAAGCTCCTCGGCGTCCGCGTCGTCACGGTCGACCGCGGGAACCGCCGCCGCAGCTTCCGCGTCGAGGCGAAGGAAGGGCAGGTCGGGCAGAATCAGTCCACGTTGACGATGACCGGCGACGTACGGCTGACGGCGAGCGACGGCCTCGTCGCGCGCGCCGAGCACGCCACGTATGCCGACAGCGACGCGACCGTTCGCGCGCCGGGCCCGGTCAGCTTCTCGCGCGGCCGGCTGTCGGGCAGCGGCGTCGGCATGACCTACGACAAGAACCGCGACGTCCTCACGATCGCGAGGGACGCGGTCGTGCACATGGCGCCTGACGCCCGCGGCGCGGGTGCCGCGGCGGTGACGGCAGCCACGGCGACCATCGCCCGGCGCGAGAAGCTCCTCCGGTTCGAGGGCAACGTCCACATCGAGCGGGGCGGGCAGGTCATCGAGGCCGCGCAGGCCATCGCGCATCTCAGCGAGGACGAGAAACGCCTCGAAGCCGTGGAGCTCCACGGCGACAGCCACATCGCGGGGACCACGGGGGGCGGCGGCGCGCTGCGCGACCTGACCGGCCGGGACATGAATCTGCAGTACGCCGCCGACGGCCAGACGCTTCGGCACGCCGCGATCAGTGGCGGCGCCGCCATGGTGCTGGCCGGGGCAGCCGGGAAGGCCGGCCGGCGGATCGAGGCGAGGACGATAGATGTGACGTTCGCGCCCGACGGCACGACCCCTGTCGCTTTGATCGGGCGCGACAACGTCGTGCTCACGTTCCCGGCCGACGCGGGGAGCGCGACGCGCACGATTCGCGCAGCAACGCTCGACAGCCGCGGCGAGGCGCGGCGCGGCCTCACCGGCGCCCGGTTCACCGGGAACGTCCAGTACCGCGAGCGTGGCGGCACCAGCGACAGCGCCGCGAACTCCGGCGCCCTCGACGTGTCGCTCGAGCCCGGCTTCGGCGCGATTCAGGAGGCGACGTTCACGCGCGGGCTCACGTTCAGGCAGGGCACGATGACGGCGGAGGCGGCGTCCGGCGAATATCGGATTGCGAAGGGCACGCTCGAGCTGACCCGTGCGGACCCGAACGCGCCGACGCCGCACGTCGCCAACGACCAGATCGTCGTCGACGCGCCGCACATCAACGTGACGCTATCCGGGCCGGAGCTCGTCGCAACCGGCCCGGTCAAGAGCGTCCTGCGGCCGACATCCGGCGACGCGAAGAACGGCGGCCGCCGCATGCCGGCGATGCTCAAGCGGGACCAGCCGGTGAACGTCACCGCGGACGCGCTGACCTACGACGGGCACGTGTCGAAGGCAACCTACACCGGCGCGGCCCAGTTGTGGCAGGGCGACACCAGCGTGCGCGCGGACAGCCTCGTGCTCGATGGCAGGACCGGCGATCTGACGGGAGACGGGGCCATCGCGACGAGCATTTCGCTCGAACAGACCGACCCGAAGACGAAGGCGCGGGAACGGACGCGCTCCCTGGCCACGGCCAGGTCGTTCCACTACGAGGACGCGCCGCGGCGTGCGACCTATACGACCGACGCCCACGTCACCGGCCCGCAGGGGGACCTCACCGCGACGAAAGTGGAGCTGTACCTCCTGCCATCCGGCGACGAGCTCGAGCGCGCCGAGGCCTACGAGAAGGTGACGATTCACGAGTCGGGCCGCACGGTGACCGGGGATCGCCTGACCTACTTCGGCGCCGACGAGCGGTACGTGGTCACCGGCACGCCCGTGCACATCGTCGATGAATGCGAGCGCGAGACGATCGGCCGCACGTTGACCTTCTTCAGGGCCACCGATACGATTCTCGTCGACGGCAACCAGCAGATCCGCACACAGACCAAAGGTGGCGGGAAGTGTTCCGGATCCTAGCGAATGTCCACACTCCGGACCCAGGGACTGACCAAGTCGTACGGCGGGCGCACGGTGGTCCGGGGTGTCAACCTCGACGTCGCCTCGGGTGAGATCGTCGGCCTGCTCGGGCCGAACGGCGCCGGCAAGACCACCACGTTCTACATGACCGTCGGGCTGACCGCCCCTGATTCGGGACGGGTGATCCTCGACGGTCAGGACGTCACCGACGATCCGATGTACGTCCGGGCGCGGAAGGGCATCGGGTATCTGCCGCAGGAGCCGTCGATCTTCCGCGGCCTGACGGTCGAGCAGAACATCCTGGCGATTCTCGAGACCATGGGGCTCGACGCGCCCGCCCGCCGGGCCCGCGTGCGCGAGCTGCTCGCGGAGCTGAACCTGACGCCGGTGGCGCAATCGCCGGCCTACACGCTCTCGGGCGGCGAGCGCCGGCGGGCCGAAATCACGCGTGCCCTCGTCATCTCCCCCAAGTTCATCCTGCTCGACGAGCCGTTCGCCGGCATCGACCCGATTGCCGTCAGCGACATCCAGAAGATCATCTTCCACCTCCGGGAACGCGGCATCGGCGTCCTCATCACCGACCACAACGTGCGCGAAACCCTCCGCATCACCGACCGCGCCTACATCGTCCACGACGGCGTCATCTTCAAGAGCGGCACGCCGGCCGGTCTGGCCGCCGACGAGGAGGTCCGTCGGATTTATCTGGGGACTGAGTTCCGGTTGGACTAAAATAAGGCCTGGGAATTGCATCAGCCGAGGCGCGCCGTCCGGGGCCGGCTGTGACTTCCCGAATGAGACCATGAAGGCAAGTGTCCAAAACAAAACGAGTTAGCTGACACGCTCGGCTCCATGGGAATCCAGCAAAAACTCCACACCAAGCTCGTTCAGAAACTTATCCTTACGCCGTCCCTGCAGCAGGCGATCAAGCTGCTGCCGATGTCGACGCTGGAGCTGTCGGATCTCCTGAACCAGGAAATGGTCGAGAATCCGATGCTGGAGGAAGTGCCGACCGAGGAACTGCAGCCGGCCGACGCCGCGGCCCAGCCCGAGAAGCCCGAACCGCCCGAGCAGACCGCGAACAAGCCCGACACCTGGGACGACCAGGACTACGAGTACTTCTTCGGCGACTATCTCGACGACGGCTACCGGCCACGCGCGCCACAGGAGATCCGGGAACTGCCGCCGATCGAGAACACGCTCTCGACGTCGAGCTCGCTCTCCGATCACCTCATGTGGCAGCTGTCGATGCAAACCGACGACCCGCTGATGCGCGAGATCGGATCGGCGATCATCGGCAACCTGGACGACGACGGCTATCTGGTCGCCTCGTTCGAGGAGCTGGCGGCGATGGGGCCGTGGGCGGTAGAGGACGTGGAGCGGGCGCTGCGGCTGGTGCAGTCGTTCGATCCGACCGGCGTCGCCGCGCGCGACCTGCAGGAATGTCTGCTGCTCCAGCTGCGGCACGTGGGCCTCGAGGGCACGCCGACGGAGAAGATCGTCACCGACCACCTCCGGCTCCTGCAGAACCATCAGGTGCCCGAGATCGCGCGCAAGCTCGGGTTGACGATCGACGATCTGAAGGAGCACATCGAGATCATCCGGCACCTCGATCCGAAGCCGGGGAGCCGCTACAACCCGACCCAGTCGCAGTACGTGATTCCCGACGTGTACGTGGTGAAGGTGGAGGATCAGTACGTCGCGCTGCTCAACGAGGACGGGCTGCCGCAGATGCGGATCAGCCCGGTCTACCGGCGCCTGCTGGACAAGGGGGCGGAGAACAGCGACGAGACGCGCGCGTACGTGAAGGACAAGTTCCGCTCGGCGCTCTGGCTGATCAAGTCGGTGGAGCAGCGGCAGAAGACGATTCACAAGGTCGCCAACAGCATCATCAACTTCCAGCGCGACTTCCTGGATCACGGCATCGAGCACCTGCGGCCGCTCGTCCTGCGCGACGTGGCGAACGACATCGGGATGCACGAGTCGACCGTCAGCCGCGTGGTGACGAACAAGTACATGCACACGCCGCAGGGCGTGTTCGAGATGAAGTACTTCTTCCACAGCGGCATCAACAGCTCCTACGGCGACAGCGTGTCGTCGGTCACCATCAAGCAGCGCATCCGGAAGATCATCGAGAACGAGGATCCGCGCAAGCCTCTCAGCGATTCGAAGATCGTCAGCATCCTGCAGCGGGAAGGGCTCGTCCTGGCGCGGCGGACCATCGCGAAGTACCGTGAGGAGCTCAAGATCCCGACATCCAACCAGCGAAAGGTGCTCTATTGAGCTGTCAGCGGGCAGCTGTCGGCTGTCAGCGTGTCGATAGCCGATAGCCGACAGCCGACTGCCGAAAGCTATTTTGCGATGCGTCTCGAACTGACCGGTCGCCACGTCGACATCACCCCCGCGCTGCGCCGCCTGGTGGACATGAAGCTGGCCAAGCTCGGACGGCTGCTGAACGACAGCGCCGTTTCCGCCCAGGCCGTGCTGACGCTGGAGAAGCACCGCCACCGCACCGAGATCACGCTGCACGCGCGCGGCGAGAAGTTCCTCCACGGCGTGGGCAGCGCGTCGAGCTGGGAGGCATCGGTCGGCGACGCCATCGACAAGATCGGGCAGCAGGCGCAGAAGGTCAAAGGCAAGTGGAAGTCGCGGAAGCGCCGGCGCGGCGCCGGGACCGGTCCGGTCGTGGCCGCCGAGGCGCTTGAGCCGGCTGCGGCGCCGCCGTCGGGAGGGCGGACCGGTGAGGGAGTGCGCGCGCGCATGCCGCGCATCCTGCGGACCTCACGCCAGGCGGTCAAGGCGATGTCGGTCGCCGACGCCGCGCGCGAACTCGAATCGCGCGGCGACGGGCTGGTCGTGTTCCGCGACGCCGAGCGCGCCTCGATCAGCGTCATCTACCGCCAGCGCAACGGCGAGCTCGCGCTGGTCGAAACGGAGCTGTGACGCGCTAGCCGCGGCGCAGTCGTTTCCCATGACGTCCATTCCCGGCGTCAGCGTCGCGGCGCTGCTCGACAGCCGGCCCGAATCCTTCGGGCTGCCGCTCGAGCTGCTCGCCGGCGGCGACGGCCTCGCGCGCGCCATCACCAGCCCGCACATCCAGAAGACCGGGCTCGCGCTCTCCGGCTTTCACGAGTACCTCAAGCCCGGGCGCGTGCTGATCTTCGGGGAGAGCGAGATCCGGTTTCTCGAGAGCCTCGACCCCGCGAGCCGCGCCCGCGCCCTGCGCCTGGCGCTCACGCTCGACTTCCCCTGCATCCTGATCACCGGCGGGTTCGCGCCGCCGCCCGAGCTCATCGTCGAGGCCGAACGCGCGCGGCTGCCGGTGCTCAAGACGCCGATCGTGACGCCGACCGCGATCGCGAAGCTCACGTCGATGCTCGAGGACTCGCTGGCCGAGCGGACGGTGCTGCACGCCGTGCTGCTGGACATCCTCGGCCTCGGCGTCCTCATCGCCGGCGAGAGCGGCATCGGCAAGAGCGAATGCGCCCTCGATCTGATCGTCCGGGGACACAGGCTCGTCGCCGACGACACCGTGGAGGTGCGGCGCCGCTCGGAGACGATCCTGATCGGCACGTGCCCGGAGCTGACGCGCCATCACATGGAGCTGCGCGGGCTCGGCATCATCAACGTCAAGGAGCTGTTCGGGATCGCGTCGACGCGCTCGTCGAAGCGCGTGGAGATGGCGGTGCAGCTCGAGCGGTGGGACCCGGGCCGCGAGTACGAGCGCCTCGGGCTCGACGAGGAGTTCTACGAGATCCTGGGCCTTCGGGTGCCGCTCATCCGGATGCCGGTCGCGCCCGGGCGCAACATCGCCATTCTCGTCGAGGTCGCCGCGCGCAATCAGCTGCTGCGCGCGCGTGGCCACCACGCGGCCCGGACCCTGGCCGAGCGGCTCGAGCAGACGCTGCGAGCGGCCGTCGCCGCGCCGCATCAGGACGAGGAAGAGGACGATGACCTCGAGCCGGGAGCGCCGCGATGAGCAGCCCGCGCCCGGGCGGCCGGACGAGGAGGCCGCGCAGCCCCGCTGGCCCGGCGGCGGCGAAGAAGTCCGCGGCCCGCGCGCCGTCGCGAACCGGGCAGCCGTTCATCGTGCTCACCGGCCTCTCCGGCTCCGGCAAGTCGCAGGCGATCCGCGCGCTCGAGGATCTCGGGTACTTCTGCGTCGACAACCTGCCGACGACGCTCATCCCGACGCTCGCGAAGCTGTCCGTGCGCGCGGGCGGCGACATCGAGAAGGTCGCGATCGTCGTCGACGTCCGCGAGGGGAACTTCCTCTCGCAGTTCCCGACCGTGTTCCGGCGCCTGCGGAAGATGCCGCGGCTCCACCCGATGCTGATCTTCCTGGAGGCGAGCCACGCGACGCTCGTGCGGCGGTTCAGCGAGACGCGGCGGCCGCACCCGCTCGCGCCGAACCGCCCGGTCAGCGAGGGCATCCGCGCCGAGCGCGCGCGGCTTGACGCCATCCGCGACATGGCCGACGAGATCGTCGACACGTCGGAGATGACGGTGCACGAGCTGCGCCGCTTCTTCATGGGACTGTCGCGCGATCGCGCGCGCGCGCGGCTCGTCGTGACGCTGCTCAGCTTCGGGTACAAGCACGGCGTCCCGCTCGACGCCGACCTCGTCTTCGACGTCCGCTGCCTGCCCAATCCGCACTTCGTGCCGGCGCTCAGGCTGCGCACCGGCCGCGACCCGGCGGTCGTCCGGTTCATGGAGCGCGATCCGTCCTCGCGCGAGTTCATGGATCGGCTCGAGGAGTACCTGCGGTTCGTCCTGCCGCACTACGTGGCGGAAGGGAAGAGCTATCTGACCGTGGCCATCGGCTGCACGGGCGGCCGCCACCGGTCGGTGATGATCGCGGATCGGCTGCGTCGCGCGTTGCGCGGCGCGGGCGGCGTGACGCTGCGGGTCCGCCATCGGGATGCCGCGCGGGCGTGAGGTAGAATGCGGCCGTGATTGGCGTGGTCGTCGTGACGCACGGGCAGCTCGCGACCGAGCTGGTGAACGCTGCCGAGATGATCGTCGGCGACCTGCCGCAGTTCACCGCGGTGTCGATCGGCTGGCACGACGACGTCAACGACGCGCGCGAGGACATCGCGCAGGCGATCGAGCGCGTCCGCGGGGACGCCGGCGTCCTCGTGCTCACGGACATGTTCGGCGGCACGCCGTCCAATCTGGGCATGACGTTTCTCGAGACCGATCGGGTAGAGGTGATCACCGGCGTGAACCTGCCCATGCTGATCAAGCTGGCCAGCCTCCGCAGCTCGTCGGACCTGCTCGGCGTCGCGCGCGAGATGCGCGAGCACGGCCGCAACGCCATCTGGGTCGCCTCGGATCTGCTGCGCGCGGACAAGGCGACCAGCGCATGATCTCGCGTGAGGTCACGGTCGTGAACCAGCTCGGCATGCACGCCCGCGCCGCCGCCAAGTTCGTCCACCTCGCCACCCGCTTCACCTCGAAGGTGTCGGTCGCGCGCGACGCGCGGGAGATGGACGGCAAGAGCATCATGGGCATCCTGCTCCTGTCCGCGGGCCGGGGCTCCACCATTCGCATCAGCGCCGACGGCGCCGACGAGCAGGCGGCGGTCGACGCCCTCGCCACGCTCGTGCAGTCCGGATTCGGCGAGGACGTGCCATGCGCCGACTGACCGGCATCGGCGTCTCGCCCGGCGTCGTGTCGGGCCGCGCCGTCATCCTCAACCAGCGCGCTCACGTCCTGCGGTACCACATTCCGCCCGGGCGCGTCGATCACGAAGTCGCGCGCCTCGAGGAGAGCCGCGTGCGCTCGCGGCAGCAGCTCGAGGGCATCCGCTCGCGCCTCGCACGGCGGCACGGACCCGAGCTGGCGTCGCTCTTCGACGCGCAGCTGCTGATGCTCGACGATCCGATGCTCGTGCCGCGCGCCGCCGCGACGGTGCGCGAGCAGCGCGTCAACGCTGAGTGGGCGGTCCAGCAGGTCTTCCAGGAGTTCAGCGCCGTGTTCGACGACGTCGCCGACGCCTACCTGCGCGAGCGCAAGGGCGACGTCGCGGATCTCGTCGGCCGGCTGAAGATGAACCTCCGGCACGGCGTCGCCACGCCGCGCGACCTGCTCCGCGAACTCGACGAGGCGTCCATCCTCATCGCCGACGAGCTCACGCCGTCGCTGGCCGCGCAGGTGGACTGGGGCCGCGTCCGCGGGTTCGCGACCGACGCAGGGAGCCGCACCTATCACACGGCAATCCTCGCGCGGTCCCTCGAAGTGCCGGCCATCGTGGGCCTGCACGACGCCAGCCGGTCGATCCGGCCCGGCGAGGTCGTGGTGCTCGACGCCGGCGCCAGCACGCTGTTCGTCGACCCGACGCCGGAGGTGCTGGCGGGCGCGCTGCGCCACGCCGGCGAGCACCGCGCGGCGCCGCCGGCGCCGCACCGGGGGGGACCGGTCGCCACGGCCGATGGCGTCCGGGTCCGCCTCGACGCGAATATCGAGTTCCCCGACGACCTGGCGTCGGCGCGCTATGCCGGCGCCGAGGGCATCGGCCTGTATCGGAGCGAGTTCCTGCTCGCGGGCGGCGAGGTCCGGCTCGCCACCGAGGAGGCGCAGTACGCCGTCTATCGCGGGATGCTCGAGGGGATGGCGCCCGGTCCCGTCACGGTCCGCACGTTCGACATCGACGAGGATCAGCTCGAGTCGACGGCGAGCGCGGCGGCGCCGACGTGGGCGGCGCCGGACGGGGAGCGCACGAGCCGGCAGGGGCTGCGCGGCCTGCGCCTGAGCCTCACGCATTCCGAGCTGTTCCGCGTGCAGCTCCGGGCGCTCCTGCGCGCCGCGCGCCACGGGCACCTCCGGATCATGTTCCCGTTCGTCTCGGGCGTGGAGCAGCTCCGGGACGCGCGACGCCTGGTGGCGGAGACCGCCGCAGATCTCGAGCGGCAGGGCGAGTCGATCCCCAACGTGCCGATCGGCGTCATGATCGAGATCCCGGCGGCGGCCTACACGGCCGATCTGCTCGCGCGCGAGGCCGACTTCTTCACGATCGGCACGAACGACCTGATTCAGTACTGCCTGGCCGTGGACCGCGCCGACGATCGCGTTTCGCGGCTGTACGAGCCGCTGCACCCGGCGATTCTGCGGATGATCATGATGGTGCGCCGCGCCGCGGCCCGCCAGCGGATTCCCGTGTCGGTGTGCGGCGAGATGGCGTCGGATCCGGCGCTGCTCGTATTGCTCGTCGGCCTGGGGCTCACGGAGTTCAGCATGACCCCGGGCGCAATCGGCGTCGCGCGACAGGTCCTCGCAGAGGCGCGGGCCGACGATCTGCGCGCCCTGGCGCGCCGCGTGCTGCGCCTGCCGACCGCCGAGGAGATCGAGCGCGAGCTCGCGGCGGCGATAGGGAAGATCTCGGTGACGAACGAGTAGCCGCGCCGCCTACTTCCGGTCTTCCCGCCCGTACCGATCCTCGAGCCGGACGACGTCGTCGAGCTCCGGCGTGGAGACTTCGAAGATGTCGCTGTCTTCGATCGCCGTCATCCGGTGCACGGTGGTCGGCGTGATGTGGACCCGCTCGCCGGGGTGCATCTCGCGCCGGACGAGCCGGCCGTCCTCCTGGATTTCGAAGAGCAGGCGGCCGGCGTGCAGGTAGATCGTCTCGTCCTTGACGTTGTGGTACTGCAGGCTGAGCGCGTGGCCGGCATTCACGTGTATCAGCTTGCCCACGTACCGGTCGGTTTTCGCCCAGTGGAGCTCGTAGCCCCACGGCTTTTCCACGCGCGTCGCGTCAGAACGGGATGTCATCGTCGGTGAGCGGCTCGGCCGCCTCCGGTCCGGGCGCGTGGCCGCCCATCGCGGCGTCGCCGGCATCCGTCGACCGGCCGCGACCGCCACCGCCTCCTCCGAGCAGGACGATGCGGTCGCCGCGGATTTCGGTCGTGTACCGCTTGTTGCCGTCCTTGTCGTCCCATTGCCGCGTCTGGAGGCGCCCTTCGACGTAGATCTGCTTGCCCTTCGTCAGATACTCGGAGAGCGACTCGGCCGACTTGCCCCACAGCACGACCCGGTGCCACTCGGTCTTTTCCTGCCGCTGGCCCGACTTGTCGTTCCACACTTCGGTCGTCGCCATGTTGAGCGTCGCCACCGCGGCGCCGCCCGGCGTGTAGCGCAGCTCGGCGTCACGCCCCAGATTGCCGACCAGGATCACCTTGTTGACGCTGCCCATAGATCGCCCGTCCGAGTCAGGATGCAGATTGAAAGCGGAGACGACGCATTGTACATCGTCCGTCAGCCCTTGCCCGTCATCTGATCGAGCTGCTGCCGGGCGAGATGGCCGGCGTCGCTGTCCGGATAGTTCTTCACGACGTACTCGAGCGCCTGGCGCGCTTCGTCGAGCTTGCCGAGATGACGCAGCGCGACGCCCTTGCGGAAGTACGCTTCGGGAATCGCCGATCCGGTCGGGTACGTCCGGATGGCCATGTCGTAGGCTTCGACCGCCTTGTCGTACTTGTTGTCCATCATGTACGAGTTGCCGATCTTCACCTGTGCGTCGGAGGCCTTGTCCGACTTGGGGAACGCGCGGATGTACTGCTCGAATCCCTGGACGGCCAGATCCCACTGCCCGGCGGTGTAGTCGGCCCACGCCATGTCGTAGAGCTGCTGCGGAGAGGCGCCGATCGTCGCGGCGGGCGGCGGGGCGGGCTGCTGAGGGGCGCCCGTTTCGGCCGCCGCCCCGGCCGGCGCGTCCGGGCCAGGAGTCGCGGCGCCGGGCGCCGCCGGCGGCGTCGTCGGGGAGGCAGCAGGAGCGACCGGGGCGTCCGCGTCGGTCGTCGTCGGACGGGCATTGAGCTGCTGCACGAGCTGCCGCAGCGCGTCGACCTCCTGCGTCAGCGACGAAATGCGGACGTTGTTGTCGTCGACCTTCTCCCGGACGATACGCAGGTCGCTCGTGAGGTTGTCGATGAGCAGCTTCTGGTCCGCGAAGGCCTTGCGCATCGCGGCGGTCTGGTCGTCGATCCGGCCGTTGACCCCCTTGAGCGCCTCGCCGAGCGCGCCGAGCAGGTTCTGGAGCCGCTGCGCCTGCTCCTGCAGCATCCGGATGTCGGCGGCGAGCTGCTGGTGCTCCTTGTTCGCGGCGAAAGCCGGAGCCGCGGCGCCGAAGCAGAGGGCGAACGCGAGGAGCGCGCCGGTCAGTTTGTGAGTCATATCGTTCGTGCTGTCCGCCTCGGCGGTTCTGTCTATTTCGCCGTGATGACGAAGTGCGCGCGGCGGTTCTTGGCCCACGCCGCTTCGTCGTGCCCCGGGTCGAACGGAAACTCCTTGCCGTAGCTGACGGTCTTGAGCCGGTCGGCGGAGACGCCGAGCGACACCAGATAGGTTCGCGCCGCCACGGCGCGCCGTTCCCCTAACGCGAGATTGTACTCGGCCGTCCCGCGTTCGTCGCAGTGGCCTTCGATCGTCACCATCCAGCCCGGGTACTTCTTGAGCAGGGCGGCATCCCCGTCGAGCGCCTTCTGGGCCTCGGGGCTCAGCTCGCTGCTGTCGTAGTCGAAGAAGGCGGGCTGGAGCGGCGAGTTCCGGTTGAGCTCGTCGAGCGACGCCGACGCGATGGCATCCTCCGGCACCGGCTCGGGCGGCACGATGGCCGGCTCCTGCACCGGCTCGGGCGGGGCCGGCGGCCTGGCGGCCGGCGCCGCGGCCGGCGGCGGCGGCGGGGCGGGGCGCGTCACCGGCGGCTTCTTGCCGCCGCACGCCGCCGCGGCCGCCGACAGCACGAGGATCGCGGCGATTGCCACGCGGGAAAACGCAGTGCGGGTCTGGGTCATTGGTGCCATTGCCTCATCGTCGGATCGTCCGGCCGGAGCCGGGTACTACCAACAGTTTCTGCAGAAACTATTTCGACCAGTTGGGCTGATAGTTGCTCCCCGCCCGGGTGATCTGCCGCAGCTCCTTGCCGTCGCGCGCCATCGTGAAGATCTGCGGCCTGCCCGATCGTGTCGACATGAACGCCAGATGGCGTCCGTTCGGCGCGAACGCCGGGCTCTCGTTCGTGCCTTCGCCGAACGTCAGCTGGCGGACATTGCCGGTGGCCAGCTCGATGATCTTGATGTCGTTGCCCGGGCCCGTCCGCGCGGCGTAGGCGATCTCGTTGTAGGGCGCCGGAGACCAGGTGGGCCGGTCCGCGTACGACTCGGACGTGATCTTCCGCAGGCCCAGCCCGTCGGCACCCATCACGTAGATCTGCGGCGTGCCCGAACGGTCCGACGTGAACGCGATCTCGGTGCCCGAAGGCGACCACGTCGGCGAGATGTCGGCGCCGGGGTGGTTGGTCAGCCGGTGCGGGGCTCCCCAGCGGCCGGAGCCGTCGCGGCTGACGACGTACAGCTCCGCGTTGCCGTCGCGCGTCGACGAAAAGCAGATCTTCGTGCCGTCGGGCGACCAGGCGGGGGTGAAGTTGTTGCCGGCCTGCTTCGTGAGCTCAGCCAGCGTGCCTTCGTAGATGTTCGAGACGAAGATGTTCGGGAGCCCGCGGAGGTACGAAGTGTAGGCGATCGAGCGGCCGTCGGGCGACCACTCCGGCGTGATGCTCAGCGTCCGGGTCGTCGTGACCCGCCGCTGGTTCGCGCCGTCGTAGTCCGAGATGTAGATCTCCTTGACGCCGCGGTTCTCGACCGTCCCGCCCATCCGCTCGCCGTCGCGATCCGAGTCGAACGTCAGCTTGGTCCGCGCGACGCCGTGCAGCCCGCGCTGCTGCAGGTGGAGATCGTCGGAGATGGTGTGGGCGAACAGCCGCGGGTTCGCCACCGACCCGGAGTACTCCTTGCCGAAGGCCGACTGCCTGGTGCGCACCGCGAACAGACGGACGTCGACCTGCAGGCCGTTGGCCGTCTTCTGGACCGTACCGACGACGACGCCGTCCGCGTTCACCTCGCGCCACCGGTCGAACGGCACGTCGGCAAACGAGGTCGACGACGGGATCGTCCGGCTCACGTCGCGCGGGATCAGCAGGAACTCGCGCTCGAAGTCGATGTCGTCCCAAAGCACCTGCGAGATGGTCTTCGCAGCGGCCACGGTCTCGGCGTCCTTCGAGAGCGCGATGAACTCGGGGATCGCGAGCCGCGGCGGCGCGTTCGTCCCGCTGGTGATGGTCGTCGTCACCTCGGTCGGCTGCTGCGGCGGCGGGGGCGGCTGCTGCGCCGGAGTCTGCGCCCGCGCGCCGAGGGTGATGAGCGCTGCGGCCGCGACGAGTGCCGCGCACGAGAGGCGGGCCTTTGCGCCCGCGATGCGAATCATCCGTGTCATCGTTGATACTGGAAATTCAAGTGAACGCCCAATGTCGGATTCGAGTACGCCGGCGGAAGCGGGGGCAGCTGCCGCGTCATGACGACGGCGCGCTGCGCCATCAGGTCGAGCGCCGTGTACCCGCTCGATTTCTCGAGTTCCACGTCGGTCAGGCGCCCGTCGCGCTGAATCGTGAACTTGATCCCCGCCACGCCGGCGACTTCGGCCTGGGGGTTCCAGTTCGCGCGAATCCGCTCGACCATCGTCATCAAGTAGTCCGGGCAGCAGAAGTTCGCGACGTCGAGCGTCGCGCCGACGCCGGCGCCGCCGCCGCTCGACAGGCCGAAGCCCTGGCCGCGCGCGCCGGTCTCGGCGACGCCCTGGCCCTCGCTGACCTCCTTGCCCTTCGTCGGCGTCCGCCCGCGCGCCTCCTTCGGCGCCTGCTTCACGTCGGGCGCGGGACGCGCGCGTGTCGGCCTGGCCGTCTCCTTGGGCAGCGTCATCTCAGGAGCTTTCGCGGCCGGAGGACGAATCGGCTCGGGCCGGACGCTGGGCGTCTGGACCGCCTGCTGCACCGGGCGCGCCGCCAGCGGCGTCTCGCCGCCGCTCGACGGTCCAGGCGTGCCGCCGCCGAGCGTAATCGTCATCACCGTCTGCGGCTCCGAGGCGCCGCGCGACCACCACGCCGCCGGCGCGAGCACCGCGATTGCGAGCAGGGCCGCGTGCGCGGCGAGCGAGACCGTCACCATGCGCTGGAGGCCGGCCGGCTCCTGCATCCGATCGCGCAGCACGTCGGTGACGTCGCTCATCGCTCTCCGGGCACTCTCGTGACGATGCCGACGTCCTCGACGCCGGCGGCTTTCAGCAGGCCGAACACGTCCATGAGATCCTGCACCTGCAGGCCGCCGTCGCTCCGCAGGTACACCTGCTTCTTCGCGCGGCCCTCCATCTTCTGACGGATGCGCTCCTGCAGCACCTCGACGTGGATCGGCTCGTCGTTGAGGTCCACGATGTGATCGCGGGGGTAGGTGAGCGGCACCGTCACGAACACGCGTTCGTTCGTGATTTGGTTCGAGCGGGTCGACACGGGCAGGCGCACGTCGACACCCCGCTGAATCATCGGCGCCGTCACCATGAAGATGATGAGCAGCACCAGCATCACGTCCACGAGCGGGACGACGTTGATCTCGGCGAGCGAGGTCGAGACACGGCGGCCGCGCCCGAGGCGGCTCGGCGCCGCCGAAGGAATCGCTTGGACCTTGGGCATCGACTTACGTGAAGTTCCGTTCGGCGATATTCAGGAACTCCATGGCGAAATCGTCCATCTCGGAAGCGAAGAGCTTCACGCGGTTCGTCAGATGGTTGTAGAAATAGACGGCCGGAATGGCCGCGAACAGCCCGGCGGCGGTCGCGACGAGGGCTTCGGCAATGCCGGGCGCCACGACGCCGAGGTTCGTCGATCCGGTCTGACCGATGCCCTGGAACGCGCTCATGATCCCCCACACCGTGCCGAACAGGCCGATGAACGGTGCGATGCTCGCCGTCGTCGCCAGGAACGGGATGTGATGTTCGAGCTTGTTGACCTCGACGACCGACGCGCGCATCAGCGCGCGATCGACCGCCGACAGGCTCTTGAGAATAGGACGTGCGGCGACGGCGCGCGGATTGGACGCCACGCCGGCGACCTCGGCCGGCGCCGTCTGCCGGAGCTGCCCGGTCAGCTCTGCATAGCCCGACTCGAACAGGCCGACGAGCGGACTCTGGCCGAGCGAGCGGCAGACCGCCTGGACTTCCGAGAACTTGTTGCTGCGCCGGAACACATCCAGGAAGCTCGACGTCTGGCGCTCGGAGCGCCGGAACGTCCAGAGCTTGTACAGAATGATGCCCCAGGAGACGATCGAGAAAACAGCCAGGATCAGGAGAACGACTTTGCTGATAGTGCTCGATTGGGCGACGAGCTCGTAGAACGACGGGCTCGACCCCGCATCCGACGCAGGCCCTCCCTGCGCCTGCAACTGCAGGGCGAGGAGGACGCTTCCAAGCGTGCGCAAACGGGCCTCCGCAACATGGCTGTGCGCCGCTGGGACAGCGCGTTGCTGCACACGATAGCACGGCCCCGGATCGCTGTCAAACCTATGTTATGATTGGAGTTCTCTCTCTTTTCGGCCGGCCGCGGCCTTTTCAGATGTTCCGCGCCCGCAGCGCGCCGCTGCTCTGATGCTTCGCTTCCTCCGCATCCGGAACCTGGCGGTCATCGACGCCGCCGACGTCGAGTTCGAGCCGGGATTCAACGTCCTGACCGGCGAGACCGGCGCCGGCAAGTCGATCCTCGTCGAAGCCGTCGGGCTGCTGCTCGGTGGCCGCGCCTCGGCGGACCTCGTTCGTACGGGCGAGGACGCCGCCTCCATCGAAGCGATCTTCGACAGGGCTGGAGAAGAGCTGCTGGTGCGCCGCGAGATCACGGCGCAGGGGCGGAGCCGCGCGTTCGTCAACGGCGCTCTGGCGACCGCCGGTGTGCTCCGGGATCTGTCGTCGCGCCTCGTGGAGCTGCACGGCCAGCACGAGCACGAGACGCTGCTCGACCCGGCGACGCACCTCGGCGTGCTCGACACGTTCGGCGGCCTCGAGCCGTTCGCGACGCCGGTCGCCGCCGCCTTCGCCGTGCTGCAGTCGATCGGCGCCGAGCTCGATCGCGTGCGGCGCGCCGGCGCCGACCGCGACGCGCGCCAGGAGCTGGCCGCGTTCCAGCTCGCGGAGCTGGAGCGCGCGGCCCTAGCCGATCCCGGAGAGGACGCCGAGCTCTCGGCGTTGCGGCAGGTGCTTGCGAGCGCCGAGCGCGTCGAGCGGCTGTGCGCTGAGAGCTACGCCTCGCTGTACGAGAACGACGAGGCGGTCCTGGCTTCGCTCGGGGCGGTCTGGAAGCGGGTGGGGGAGCTGGCCGCGCTGGATCCGCGGTTCCAGCCGTATCTCGACGCGCGCGACGGCATCAAGTCACAGCTCGAGGACCTGGCGCTGTTCCTGCGCCGCTATGCGGACGGCATCGAAGCGTCGCCCACGCGGCTGCAGCAGGTGGAGGAGCGCCTCGCCCTGCTCGAACGTCTCAAGCGCAAGTACGGACCGACGCTCGCCGAGGTGATGGCGCGGCGGGACGCGCTCGGGCGGGAGCTGGCGGAGCTGGCGGGCCGCGACGAGCGGATTGCGGAGCTCGAACGCGAGCGGGCGCGGTCGCGGACCGCGTACGTCTCGGCTGCGGCGGCGCTCGGGCGGGAGCGCCGGCGGGCCGCGCGGGAATTCGCGGCAGCGCTCGAGTCGCTCGTCGGGGAGCTCGCGATGGAGCAGACGCGCTTCGAGGTCCGCTTTCGCGAGGACCAGCTGCCCGAGGCCGCCTGGTCCGCGCGCGGCACCGACGAAGCCGAGTTCTTCGTGTCGCCGAATCCCGGCGAGGACCTCCGGCCGCTGGCCCGGATCGTCTCCGGCGGCGAGCTGTCGCGCATCATGCTGGCGATCAAGACGCTGACGGCGACGACGCGGCTCGGCTTCAGCGACGCGACGGACCGGCCGCCGAGCGCCGCAGCGCCCGGCCTGATCTTCGACGAGGTCGACGCCGGGATTGGCGGCCGCGTGGCCGACGTGGTCGGGCGCAAGCTGCGCGCGCTGGGATCGGCGTTCCAGGTGCTGTGCATCACGCACCTGCCGCAGATCGCGGCGTACGGCGACACGCACTTCCAGATCGAGAAGCGGGTCGAGGGAGGGCGCACGCGGACGCGGGTGGTCCGGCTGGACGAACCCGGCCGGGTCGAGGAGCTGGCGAGGATGCTCGGCGGCGAGGCGGTCACCGATCGGGTTCGCGCCTCGGCGCGTGAGATGATTGCGGGGCGCCGCGCGGCCGGGGCGAAAGGCGAAGACCCGCCGAAAGGCGAAAGCGAAAGTCGCCGGCGGCGGAGCACCCCCGGCGGCCGGATGAACGACGACCGCCGATGAATAAGTATGCGGCGAGAGCCGGCGCGGATCGCCGGTCCGGAGCGGACACCTGATGGCGCGGAAATACCTCATCGAGACGTTCGGCTGCCAGATGAACGTGCACGACTCGGAGCGGATGGCCGGTCTGCTCGAGCAGGCGGGGTTCGAAGCAACCGAGGAGGCCGCCGACGCCGACGTCGTGGTCATCAACACGTGCAGCGTGCGGGAGCACGCGGAGGAGAAGCTGTACACGCGGCTGGGGGAGCTGCGGCAGCTGGCGGCCGAGCAGGGCCGGGATCCGATTGTGGCGGTCGCCGGCTGCGTGGCACAGCAGGAGGGTGCGGCGATTCTCGGGCGCGCTCCCGGCGTGGCCGACATCATCGTGGGCACGCAGGCTCTCAGGCGCCTGCCGATGCTCGTCGAGGCGGCGTCGGCTCATGCCGGAGCCCCGCTCCTGGATCTCGACCCCTACGAAGACGTGACGTTCCCGCTGGGCGTGACGCGGCGGGGCGATCCGGTCAAGGCGTACGTCACGATCATCGAAGGGTGCAACGAGTTCTGCAGCTTCTGCGTCGTGCCGTACACGCGCGGGCACGAGCGGATGCGCCCGAAGGCGGACATCCTGGCCGAGGTCCGCGAGGCGGCGGCCGGCGGCCGGCGCGAGGTGCAGCTCCTCGGACAGATCGTCAACCACTACGAGGCGCCGGACGACCCGGCGTGCGACTTCACGGGGCTCGTCGAGGCGGTGCACGAGGTGGCGGGCATCGAGCGCATCCGCTTCGCGAGCCCGCATCCGCGGCACGTCGACGAGCGGTTCCTCGCGGCGATGGCGCGCCTGCCGAAAGTCTGCCGGCACCTCCACCTGCCGGTGCAGTCGGGCTCGACGCGCGTGCTCGCGGCGATGCGGCGGCGGTACACGCGGGACAGCTACCTCGCGCTCGTCGACCGGATCCGCGACCGCCTGCCGGAGGTGGCGCTCTCGACCGATATAATCGTCGGCTTCCCGGGCGAGACCGCGGCCGACTTCGAGGAGACGCTGTCGCTCGTCGAGGCGGTGCGATTCGGGAGCATCTTCTCGTACAAGTACTCGGCGCGCCCGAACACGCTGGCCGACAAGCGGCTCGCCGACGACGTGCCGGGGGAGGAGAAGACGCGGCGGATCGTGGCGCTGCAGGCGCGGCAGCGCGAGATCCAGATCGAACAGCACGGCGCGCTCGTCGGGCGGACCGTGGAGGTGCTCGTCGATGCGGCGAGCCGGCGGCGGGCGAGCGAGCTGTCGGGCCGGACCTCGACCAACCTGGTCGTCAACCTGCCGGGAGCGCCCGCCTGGATCGGACGGACGCTGCCGGTCCGGGTGGAGCGCGCGGGGGCGCACAGCGTGTGGGGCCGGGTCGCGGTGGACGCCGCGCCGGCCGGGTTGCTTGACAGCGCCGCAGCCGGCGCCTAGGTTGGTAGCAGCATGCAGATCGAGATGACGCTCAAGGGGCTGATGGTCGATCCCATCACCAACATGCCGATCGTGATCCTGCGCGACAAGGACGGGCAACGGGTGCTGCCGATCTGGGTCGGCATCTTCGAGGCGAACGCGATCGCGCTGCAGATCGAGAACATCGCGACGCCGCGGCCGATGACGCACGACCTGCTGCGCAACGTGATCCAGGATCTGAAGGCCACCGTGGAGAAGGTGGTCGTCTGCGATCTGCAGGAGAACACGTTCTACGCGCTCATCTACCTGTCGCTCGCCGGCGACACGCTGGCGGTCGACGCGCGCCCGAGCGACGCCATCGCGCTCGCGCTCCGGACGCGGGCGCCGATCTACGTCGAGGACAGCGTCATCGACAACGCCAAGACGGTCGACTTCTCGTCGGAGAAGGCCGATGCCGACCGTCTCCAGAAGTGGCTCGAGAGCCTCGACCCGGACGATCTGGGCAAGTACAAGATGTAGGCCGGGCCCCTGCGAGCGGCCATCCCCAATCGGCAGCAGAATGTCTGCCGGCCGACAATCCGGCTAACCTCCTGCGGATCAGCTGATTAGCCGGCAGGATTTAATTCGTTCATTGACACCCTGCCGCGGCATTCCTACAATAGCCGCGTCTCGCCACTTCACACTACGACACCGATGACCAGTCGATGATCGTCGCCATCGCGAACCAGAAAGGCGGCGTGGGGAAGACCACGACCGCGATCAACCTCGCCGCCGCCCTCGCGCTCCGCGGCAAGCGCACCCTCCTCGTCGACCTGGACCCGCAGGCGAACAGCACGATGTCGTTCCTCGACATCGCGCAGGTGACCCGCAGCGTCTACGACGCGATCGCGGAGCCCGGCGTCCCGCTCAAGGACGTCGTCGTGCCGTCGCCGGTCGAGAACCTCTGGGTGGCGCCCGCGCGGATCGCGCTCGCCAAGCTCGAGGCGAAGCTGGTCGGCGAGATGGACGCGCACTTCCGGCTCAAGGACCAGCTCGAGCCGCTGCGCCACGAGTTCCCGCAGGTCGTCATCGACTGTCCGCCGACGCTCGGACTCCTGACCGTCAACGCGCTCGTCGCCGCGACGCATCTCCTCATCCCGATCCAGTCGTCGTACTTCGCCCTCGAGGGCACCGACGACCTGCTCGAGACGATCGAGAAGGTGCGCGCGCGCCCGAATCCCGCCCTCCGCATCCTGGGCGTCGTCATCACCATGCACGACAAGCGGACGGCGCTCGCCCGCGACATCCGCTCGCAGATCCAGAAGGTCTTCGGCGGCAAGGTGTTCAAGACCGTGATCACCAAGAGCGTCCGGCTCGAGGAGAGCCCGGCCTACAAGGAGTCCATCTTCACCTTCGCGCCCGACTCGACCGGCGCGACCGAGTACTACCGGCTCTGCGAGGAGGTCATCGATCGTGCCTAGACGCGGCCTGCCCGACACCCTGACCATGCGGCACGACGAGCACTACGTCGAGGCGCTCGCCGCCTCGGCCGGCACCCCGATCGGCCGCCTCGTGCCGATCGACCAGATCGATCCCAACCCGAACCAGCCGCGGCAGGTCATGGGCGACCTGTCCGAACTGATCGCGTCGATTGCCGAGAAAGGGGTCATCGAGCCGCTCGTCGTGCGGCAGCGCGGCGACCGGTTCCAGATCATCGCCGGCGAGCGGCGCTATCAGGCGTCGGTGCAGGCCGGCATCCGCGAACTGCCGGTGGTGGTCCGCGAGGTCGACGACACCGAGGTCATCGAGCTCGCGCTCATCGAGAACCTCCAGCGCAAGGACCTGACGCCGTTCGAAGAGGCCGAGGCGCTGCACGGCCTCGCGGAGCGCTGCGGCTACACCCACGAGGACCTGGCGAGGCGCCTGGGGAAGTCACGGACGGCGGTCACCGAGTCGCTGGCGCTCAACGCCATGCCCGAGGAGGTCCGGAACGTCTGCCGTCTGGCGAACATCGCCTCGAAGTCGGTCCTCCTGCAGATCGTGCGGCAGGAGTCGCCGGAGAAGATGATCGCCCTCGTCCAGAAGATCGCCAGCCAGGGCGGCGCCACCCGCCAGCAGGTCCGCGAAGCGGCCGCCACGCCCAAGGCCGGCCGTCCCCGGCACTACGTCTTCGCGTACAAGCCGCCGACCAAGGCATTCAACCTGAAACTGAGCTTCGCCAAGACGCGCGTCAACCGCGACGAGATCATCGACGCCCTCGAAGCCATCCTGCGAGAGTTGCGCAAGGCGAAGTAGTCGCGCCACGTCCGGTACGGATGGGAACGCGTTTAGGGGGAGTGCGGCTCCTTGCGGCCGGCCGGGATCGGGACGCGCGCCGCTAGGCCGGTCGCCGCACCCGTAATAGTTAACATAACATCCATTATTGGACTCACGCGTTATTGCTCGAGAATGGGGCCTGTGCACGATTTGTGGACGCATCGCGCGGGTGAACGCCCTACTGCTCGGGTTCGGGTTTCCGCGCCCGGCTGCCTGCGCCCCTCGAATCTTCGGGCGTCGTGGCAACTACGCCGTCCAGTGACGGCCGGCGAAGTCGGCGGCCGGCACCGTTGCCTCGATCGGACGGCTCGCCGGATGGCGCTCGATTTCGTTCGAGTCGCCGTAGACCGCAACGAAGAATGCCAGCCGTCCATCTACGCCCAGATCCGTGAGCGGCAGCGACAGCTCCAGAATCTGCCCGGCGGCGAACGCCGCCCTGCCGGGGCCGCGGTCGATCCACGGCGGATCGCCGGCCGCACGATCCCAGAACGAGCCAGCCAGGCGGCCATCGCGTTCGCGAACCGAAAACCGCACACCGGCCGGCTCCAGGAACTTCAGTGAAAGCTCGTACCCTCCCGCCAGGAGATCCACGACCGGCCGGGCGGCGTCTATCCGGACGTACAGGCAATCGTCGCCGAACCCGAATCGCACCTCGGTGACGAGCGGAGGCTGGCGGTCGATTTCGTGCATCGCGCCGGCCGCATCGTGCACTTCCACGAGCCCGGCATTCAGCCACTCGAAGTAGCTGGTCTCCTCGCCATCGAGGGTCGGCGCCAGCAGCGCCGTGGGATCGATCTGGACGATCGACGGCGGCTGCGTCGTGATGTTGCTGACGAAGAGCTCGTCGGGAATCGGCCGATCCAGCAGCCGGTAGGCGTTCCGGAGGTGTCGGCGGAACAGGTCGTCGAACTCCTCATCGTGCGCCGACGAGTGGTCGTCGCCGTACCACCAGAACCAGTCGCTGCCTTCGGCGATCAGCACCTCCTCGCGGGCCCGCGCCCGCGCCGCCGGATCGATGTCCCGCGCCTCGTCGAGCGTCGTCCGCGCCTCGGCCAGCTGTCCCCATGCGCGCTGGTCGTCGGCGTGGCCAATCCAGATGTAGAAGTTCGCGTCGATCCACGAGCCCGGGAAGATTCCCGTCAGCACCGGAGCGTCCGGACTCCGGCAGCCCTCGCTCATCGTCACCGTTCTCAGCTCGGGATGAGCCGCCAGCCGCCCGTACAGGGCGCGCAGGAACGGCCGCCCGCCGCCCGCGTAGTGCTCCCAGGCGTTCTCGCCGTCGAGGATGACCGGAATGAACGCCTCGTCCCCGCCCGTCCGGTCCGCGTAGCGTCGGCCCGCTTCGACCAGCCTGCCCACGAAATCCTCCGCCGCCGCATCCGGCGCCCATCCGGCATAGGTGAAGCCGATGAGATCCGAGAGGGCGTGATCGCGGAACGCGCAGGCGACCTCGTGCGCCCCGGCCGCAATCCGGTACGGCACGTACAGGCGCTCGGGCTGTTCGAGGTGTCCGCGCCCGTCGCGGGTGAAGGCGGCGTCGAGCGTGCGCGCCAGGATCAGCTCGTCGGTCGCCATCCACTGGAAGCCGGCCCCGGCGACGATCGGCACGATGGCGTCGGAGACCGACCCTTCCGACGGCCACAGGCCGTCCGGGCGCCTGCCGAACAGGCGCTGGTGACAGGCGGCCGCCTTTTCGAGCTGCTCGGCGGCGTCTTCGGGGTGCACGAAGCGCTGGCGCGGCCTGCGCGAAGCCGGGTGCGTCCGCAGGTAGACGTCGGTGTCGCACAGGAGCGGGAGGATCGGATGGTAGAACGGCGAGGCGGCGATCTCGATCTGCCCCCGGCCGGCCGCCGCCCGGTATTCGGGAATGACCCGGTTCAGGATCTCCAGCTCGATCTTCCGCAGCGCCTCCTTGTCCTCCTCGTCGAACTGCCGCCCCCTCGCGACGAGCGCCCGCACGCGCGCGTCGGACTCGTGATAGGCCGGGTCGATCCAGGCGAGCTTGTGCCACACCTGCAGGTCGCGCAGCTCCTCGACCGTGAACCGATGGGCGATGGCGCGCGCTTCGCCGGCCGAGGGCGGAGCCGCTCCGCGCTTGCCGAGCAGCTCCGCGTACCGCGGGTAGACGTCGATCATCCGCTCGCGCTGCGCGTGGAAGAAGTTCTCGACGATGAACGCGGAGTCGGAATCCGTGAGCTCGGCGGCCGGCTTGAGACTCAGGTCCAGGTACCGATCCCGCGCGCGGTCTTCGGCGAAGGCCTCGAGCTGCACGAGCAGCGACGGGACCAGGTTGAAGGTGACCCTCACGCCTGGAAACTCCCGAAGCAGGGCGACCATGCCGAAATAGTCCTTGAGGGCGTGCAGGCGCACCCACGGCAGGATGTGCTCGCGGGTCACGAGGTCCTCATAGAACGGCTGGTGCATGTGCCAGAGAATCGCTACCCGGGTCATAAGGCTGTTGTACTCTAAAGGCCACGTCCGGCATGCTCAAGATTCTCGACCGGTACCTCATCCGCGAAATCCTGGTCCCGCTGTTCCTGGGGCTGGTCGTCTTCACGTTCATCCTGGAGATCCCGCCGATCCTCCAGCAGGGCGAGCAGCTCATCGCCCGCGGCGTGCGGTGGTCCATCGTCGTCCACGTGCTGCTGACGCTGCTGCCCCAGGCGCTGGCCGTCACCATCCCGATGGCCGTGCTCATCGGCATCCTCATCGGTCTCGGACGCATCTCGGCCGATCGCGAATACGTGGCCATCCAGGCGTGCGGGATCAGCCTGTACCGGCTCCTTCGGCCGATCGGCCTCGTGGCGGTCGCCGGCACCCTCGCGACGCTCTACGTCATGATCGTCGCGCTCCCGAACGCGAATCAGGCGTTCCGCGAGATCACCTTCAACGTCGTCGCCTCGCGCGTGGCGAACGCGGTCAAGCCGCGCACGTTCTTCGAGGAGTTCCCGAACCACGTGCTCTACGTCCGCGACGTCGCGCCCGGCGGCACGTGGCGCGACGTCTTCCTGGCCGATTCGTCCCGCCCCGACCGGACGATGGTGTACCTGGCGAAGGAGGGGCGGCTGCTCGTCGACCGCGCGCACCGGAGCGTGCAGCTGCAGCTCGCACACGGCACGTGGCACATGACCCGGACCGACCAGCCGGACGTGTACGAAGGGACGCAGTTCGAAACGACGACGCTCCGCCTCGACCCGCAGACCGTGTTCCCTCCCCCGCCGTCGAAGGGCGTGCCGGAGATGTCGCTGGCGGAGCTGCGCAGGAGCATCGCGGAAGCCGAGGCGCGGCACGACCGGACGTACAACCAGCGCTTCATGATCCAGCAGAAGTTCTCGATCCCGGCTGCGTGCCTGGTGCTCGCGATCGTCGGTCTGGCGCTCGGCGCGACCGCCCGCAAGGACGGCAAGCTGGCGAGCTTCGTCCTCGGCTTCTGCGTCATCTTCGTGTACTACGTCCTGCTGTGGACCGCGCGGGCGCTGGCGATCGGGAGCGGCATCGCTCCCGGGCTGGCGCCGTGGGTGCCGAACATCGTGCTCGGCGCGGCCGGCGTGGCGCTGCTGCTGTGGCGGGCGCGCGCGGCGGATCAGCCGATCCGCATCAGCCTGCCCGCGTTCTGGAAGCGCCGGGGCGCCGAGGCCGCGGCCGGTGACGCAGGCGGAGCGGCCGTCGAGGCCCTGCGCGCGCCGCGGGTCGTCGTCGTCATCCGGGTGCCGCACCTGGACCTGCCGCGTCCGAGCCTGCTGGATCTGTACGTCGCCGGCCAGTACCTCCGCGTGTTCCTGCTCGGGATCGTCGCGCTGCTCGGGATCTTCTACATCTCGACGTTCATGGATCTGGCGGACAAGCTGTTCCGCGGCTCGACGACCACCGCCATGCTCCTGCGGTACTTCTATTTCCAGACGCCGCAGTACGTGTACTACATCATCCCGATGTCGGCGCTCTTGGCGACGCTCGTCACCGTCGGCCTGATGACGAAGAACAGCGAACTGATCGTCATGCGCGCGTGCGGCATCAGCCTGTACCGCACCGCCGCGCCGCTGCTGCTGTTCGCGCTGACGGCGAGCGCGGTGCTCTTCGGACTGCAGGAGCGGGTGCTCGCCTCGGCGAACCGCGAAGCGGATCGGCTCAACCGCACCATTCGCGGCTGGCCGCAGCTGACGTCGAGCGTGTCGGGACGGCGATGGCTCGTCGGCCGCAACGGCGATCTGTATCACTACGACCTGTTCGACTCGGGAGCCAACCGCTTCACGCGGCTCGAAATCTACGACCTCGACGAGAGCCGCTGGCGCCTGCATGCGCTGACCTCGGCCTCGGATGCCGAACTGATCCGGGTGGCGGACGGCCCTGCGGCCGGCTGGATCGCCCATCGGGGCTGGACGCGCGTGTTCCCGTCCGGCGGCCCCGGCGGCGCGGACGGAATCAAGTACGAGTCGTTCGACCAGCGTCGTCTCGCGCTCGAGTCGCCCGAGTACTTCAAGAGCGTCGAGCCGGACGCGGAGCAGATGACGTACGGACAGCTGAAGAACTACATCTCGCAGCTGAACGCCAGCGGCGCCTATGCGGTGCCGTATATGGTGGCCCTGCAGCGCAAGATTGCCTTCCCCCTCGTCACGCTGGTGATGACGCTGCTCGCCGTGCCCTTTGCGGTCACCACGGGCCGCCGCGGCGCGCTGTACGGCATCGGCGTCGGCATCGTGCTCGCGATCGTGTACTGGGTCACGCTGAGCGTGTTCGCCGCGCTCGGTTCCGGAGGGGTGATCGCGCCGATGCTCGCCGCGTGGGCGCCCAACATTCTCTTCGGAGCCGCGGCGCTGTACATGGTGCTCACGGTTCGGACCTGAGTTCGGTCGCGGGAGGGTACGCAAGGTTCCGGGGGTTCTAGCGACCGGGCCCCGCCATGGCCCGTGTGATCCAGAACAGGCCGGACGTGCCGGGCTTCGTGTTGGTCGTATCGACCACGAACAGCAGGCTGCGGACGTCGGCGCGATCGGGCCGCGCGGCGGCGGTGGATCCGATCGGTCTCATGTCGTCGAAGAGGATCGTGTGCTCCTCGTCGAAGGTGTCGACGTAGACCGATCGCTGCCAGCGCTCTCCCCCACCGTTCGATCCGGGCACGCGCAGCTGGACCGACACGCGCATCGGACGGTCGGCGCGCGCAGTGAACGTCAGCCGATCGGCGCCGGCGATGCCCGAGGGAAGGTCGCGGACGAGCGCGGCGAACTGGCCGCTGGACGGACCGCTGCCGAGGCCGTATCGCAGGCGCAGGCTGGCGCCGCCGATTGCCGGGGCGACGTCGACCGCGGCCAGCGTCACCGGGTCGTGTTCGACGCGCCAGCCCTCGTCCGTGCGGCCGTCGAACACCGGTTGCGCCGCCGTTGCGGGCGCGGGTGGGCTCTCCGCCATCGGCCGTTCCGGCTGCCGCACGTACACCGGGTTGCTGATCAGCCACGGCGTCGGCAGGCGGCGTCCGCCGGTGCGGATCTCCACCCGGTAGACGGCCGGCCCCGCGTCCGCGGTGACGCTGAAGTCGTCGGCCTGCCGGCGCGTGACTTCCTGGACGCCGTTCCAGACGATAGTCGTGAACCCGGGCGGCGCGTTGCTGCGGACGTGAAGCGTCACGGGACCGCCGATTCCGAGCGCGTCGCCGGCGTGCACCGTGCCGAGGTCGTTCGAGGCAGTCAGGATGAACGACGCCGGCGTCGCGACGCCGTCGAGAGCGACGTACAGATGACCGGCGCGGAGGCCGCGGAGCAGCACCGCCGCGTCCTTCGCCGCGTCGCCGGTGAGCGGGAGATCCGGGCGGATGTGGACGCTCAGCGCGCGGAACGACGCCTCGTAGCCCGGCAGCGGCAGCGCGTAGGCGCCCCCGCCCGGATCGCCGCCCGCGATCGCCAGCCGTGCGTGCGCGTCCGCGCCCGCCGTCAGCACGACCCTCCTGCGCCGTGCGACGCTCTCCCACCGCGAGATCGCGCCGGTGTCGGACACGAGCGCCGCGATTGTCTCGGCCGGCCGCACCGGATAGCCGAGCACGACGCCGAGGAGTCCCAGCCGCGCCTTCCATCCCGGCTGCTGGACGCGGGCGCGCCACGCGGTGTCGAGGTTCAGCACCTCGAGGCCGTCGAACGGCGCGTCCCAGTCGCTCCAGCGCAGATCGCGCTTCGGCGAGTCCGGGTGCGCGACGATCCCGAATCCGCCGAGCCGCCTCACGTCTTCGACGACGTCCCGCGGCTCGCCGCCGAGCGGATACGGCGCGGGACCCGGGAGTCCGATCGCGAGATAGTGCCCGCCCGTGGTGCTGATTTCCGCGCCGTCGAGGCACAGCACGCCCGACCGGTACGTCGGCGGATCGGGCGGCCGGGTCGCGTCACCGTGATCGGTGAAGACGACGAACTGCAGCCCGGCCCGCGCCGCGGCGGCCGCGACCTGCGCCGGCGTGCCGTGGCCGTCCGATCGATTCGTGTGGACGTGGAGAATGCCGGTGACCGTCCCGTCGGGCGGAGCCGGCGGCAGCGTCAGGCGGGCGGGCGGGAGCGCGAGGGGGACCAGGACGGCGACGGCGGCCACGAGGGCCGCCATCGCCAGGGCCAATCGCTTCAATCTCCGCCCTTACAGCCCGGCCTCGGCCCGGAGCGCGGCGGCCTTGTCGGTCCGCTCCCACGTGAACTCCGGCTCGGACCGTCCGAAGTGGCCGAACGCGGCCGTCTTCTTGTAGATCGGCCGCCGCAGATCCAGCTCTTCCATGATGCCGCGCGGCGTCAGCTTGAAGTGGTCTCGCACCAGCCCGGTGATCTTCTGCTCGGGAACGCGTCCCGTGCCCTCGGTGTGGACCATCACGGACACGGGATCCGCGACGTCGATGGCGTAGGCGAGCTGCACGAGCGCGCGATCGGCAATGCCGGCCGCCACGACGTTCTTCGCGATATAGCGGGCCATGTAGCACGCCGAGCGATCGACCTTCGTCGGATCCTTGCCCGAGAAGGCCCCGCCCCCGTGCGGCGCCGCGCCGCCGTAGGTGTCCACGATGATCTTGCGGCCGGTGACGCCCGCGTCGCCGTGCGGCCCGCCGACGACGAAGCGGCCGGTCGGGTTGATGTAGATCTTCGTGTTCTTGTCCATCATCTCCGCGGGGATGACGCGGTTGACGATCTTGTCGACGAGGTCTTCGCGGATGGTGTCGTTGTTGACGAGGGGGCTGTGCTGGGTCGAGACGACGACGGCGTCGACGCGGACCGGCCGGTTGCCGTCGTACTCCACGGTCACCTGCGACTTGCCGTCGGGGCGGAGGTAGTCGAGCACGCCGTCGCGCCGGGCGCACGAGAGCCCCTTCACGAGCTTGTGGGCCAGCATGATCGGCAGCGGCATCAGCTCGTCGGTCTCCGTGCAGGCATAGCCGAACATCAGCCCCTGGTCGCCCGCGCCGCCCGGATCGACGCCCTGCGCGATGTCGGGCGACTGCTCGTGAATCGACGACAGCACGGCGCAGGTCTCGGAATCGAAGCCGTATTTCGCGCGCGTGTACCCGACGTCCTTGATCGTCTCGCGGACGATCCTCGGGAAATCGACATAACAGCTCGTCGTGATCTCGCCGGCGATGATCGCGAGGCCGGTGGTGACGAGCGTTTCGCACGCGACCCGGCCGACCGGATCCTGCGCGAGGATGGCGTCGAGAATCGAGTCGGAGATCTGATCGGCGATCTTGTCGGGGTGCCCTTCCGTGACCGATTCCGAGGTGAACAGATGCCGTCCGGTACGGCTCATGCGATCTCCTTGTGTCGCTCCGTCGCGAGGCTCGCCCCCGCGAGGTGTCGTAAAACGGTTAAGTTTACCAGAATCACGCCCGCGGGTGAAACCGATCGTAGACGGTCCGCAGCCGCGCTTCGAGCACGTGCGTGTAGATTTGCGTCGTGGACAGGTCGGCGTGCCCGAGCATCGCCTGGATGGCGCGCAGGTCGGCGCCGCGTTCGAGCAGGTGCGTGGCGAAGGAGTGCCGCAGCACGTGCGGGCTGAGCGTGGCGCGGATGCCGGCGCCGCGTCCGTGGCGCTTCAGGATCTTCCAGAAGCCGACCCGGCTGAGCGGGCCGCCGCGCGCGTTGACGAACAGCCGCGTCGTGGCGTGCCGGCGCGCGAGCGCGGGGCGCGCGTCGCGCAGGTACCGCCGGATCCACTCCGACGCCTCGTCGCCGATCGGGATGATCCGCTCCTTGTTCCCCTTGCCGATGCACGTCAGGTACGACTCGTCGAGGTGCAGGTCCGCGGCGCGGATCGCGACGAGCTCGGACACGCGCATGCCGGTGGCGTAGAGCACCTCGATGAGCGCCCGATCACGGAGGCCGAGCGGCGTCCCGACGTCGGGCCGCGCGAGGAGCGCGTCCACGTCGTCCAGGGAGAGGAACCGGGGCAGCGCCGGCCACGCGCGTGGCGGCCGGAGGTCGTCGGCGGGGCTGTCGCGGAGCCGGCGGTCGAGCACGAGGAACCGGTAGAATCCCCGGACGGCGGCGACGGAGCGTGCGGCGGAGCGCGGCGACAGTCGCGCCATCTGCTCGCGCACGAACCGCTCGAGCGCGGCACGGTCGAGCGACTCGACCGCACGGCCGGCGCCCGAGGCGAAGCGCGTCAGCGCCGCGAGATCGCGCGCGTAGCTCTCCAGCGTGTGCGCGGCCAGGCGCCGCTCCACGCGCAGATGCTCGAGGTAGGCGTCGATGGCCGACACGACGTCAGTTTGACACACCTCCGGACGAGGAGTAGTATCCGCGCCCGGTCACGAGGGCGTCCGGGGAGCAGTCATCCGCGCCCGGTCCGAGGTCGTCTGCAGCATGCCTGTTCGCTCCAAGTGGCAGTCCCTTCCCACCGAGGCCATCAACCCCGCCACCCTCGCCATCGACAAGCTCTCCTCCTCCGACATCGTCGAGGGGATGCTCAACGAGGACCGGAAGATGCTCGCGGCGGTTCAGCGCGAGAAGGAGCGAATCGCGGTCGGCATCGACATCCTGACGCAGGCGCTCCGGCGCGGCGGCCGGATGGTCTTCGTCGGCGCGGGCACGAGCGGCCGCCTCGGGATTCTCGAGTCCGCCGAGATGCCGCCGACCTTCGGCACGCCGCCGGAGCTGGTTCAGGCCATCATGGCGGGCGGCCAGGACGCGATGCTGCGCGCCAAGGAAGACGTCGAGGACAACTACGAGGAGGGCGCGCGCGCCGTCATGCGGCTCCATCCGACGCGCAAGGACGTCGTCATCGGCGTCTCGGCGAGCGGCATGACGCAGTTCGTGCGCGGCGCCCTGACGCGCGCCCGGCGCGCCGGCTCGAAGGTCGTCTTCATCACCTGCGATCCCGCGACCGAGCTGCAGACGTTCGTGGACCTGACGATCGCGCCGGCGGTCGGCCCGGAGGTGATTGCCGGATCGACGCGCCTCAAGGCGGGCACGGCGACGAAGATGGTCCTGAACATGCTCACGACCGGCGCGATGATCCGCACCGGCAAGACGTACGGCAACCTGATGGTGGACGTGCAGACCGGGTCGGAGAAGCTCAGGGATCGCGCCCGCCGCATCATCGCGATCGTCACCGGCCTCGACTACGAGAACGCCGACCGGCTGCTCCGCCGCGCGCGGTGGAACGTCAAGGCGGCGATCGTCATGCAGAAAACCGGTCTCGCCTACCCCAGGGCGCTCGCCCGCATCCGCCGCGCCCACGATTCGGTCCGCGAAGCCATCGGCGAGGACGTCGAGGCGCGGCTCAAAGAGCTACTGCACCTCGAGTAGCGACGCCGCGTCGCGGTCGAGCCACACGTCGACGTTCGCGTGGAGCTGCAGGAACGAGGCCGGCACGCGGGGCGTGATCGGCCCGTGGATGGCGCGCGCGACGGCTCTCGCCTTGCCCCGGCCAGTGGCGAGCAGCACGATCCGCCGCGCCTGGAGGATGGTCGCCATCCCCATCGACAGCGCCCGCCGCGGAACATTCGCGGCGCGCCCGCCGAACAGAGCCGCGTTCGCCCGCCGCGTCGCCGGCGTCAGCCGGGCGACGTGCGTGCGCGCGACGAGCGCCGTTCCCGGCTCGTTGAACCCGATGTGCCCGTTGGCGCCGATGCCGAGCAGCTGCAGGTCGATGCCGCCGGCGCGCGCGATCGCGCGCTCGTACCGCGCGCACTCCGCCGCGGGATCGCGGACCGCGCCGTTGAGCACGTGGATGCGCCGCCGCGGCAGGTTCACCGCGGCGAACAGGTGCCGGCGCATGAACGCGTGGTAACTCGAGCGGTGCGCCGGACCGATTCCGAGGAACTCGTCGAGGTTGAAGCTCGCCGCACGAGAGAAGTCGATCCGCCCGGCGCGGCAGAGCGCGGCGAGCTCGTCGTAGAGCGGGATTGGCGTACGCCCGCTCGGGAGGCCGAGCACGAGCCCGGGCGCCGCGCGGAGGGCGCGGGCGAGATCAGCGGCCAGTGCGCGCGCCGCGCCGCGGGGAGTCGGGAAGATTCGGATGCGCATACGTGGGCAGGTGCGCGCCTCCGCGCGCGTGCGCGAGCGCCAGGTGCACGGCGCCCGCCGCGGGCTCGACCTCGAGCCGCCGGACGTCGCTCCGGGGCGCAACCTCGACGAGACGCCGCGTGAGCTCGCTGGCAAGCCACGGCACCACGCCGAAGACGCCGCCGGCGAGCACGAACCGGAACGAATCGCCGCGCATCTCGAGCCGTGAAGCGACCGCCTGGGCGGCCGCCACGAGCTCGGCGGCCGCGCGCTCCAGGATCCGGGTCGCGACCGCGTCGCCCGCCGCGGCCGCATCCTGCACGATGGGTCCGATGGCGGCGACGCTCGCGCGCGGCAGCTCCCGATCGTAGACGATGCGCACGAGCCCCGAGATGTCGGCAAGTCCGAAATGCCCGGAGACCGCCCGGGTGAGCTCGGTGGCGGGACCGCGTCCGTCGACGTCGCGCACCACGGCGGCGAGCGCCTCGCGCCCGATCCAGTAGCCGCTGCCTTCGTCGCCGATGATGTGCCCCCAGCCGCCGGCGCGCGCCGCCTGGTTCGCGGCATTGCGCCCGTACACGATGGACCCCGTGCCGGCGATGATGACGATCCCGGGCCCGTCGCCGACGCCGGACACCAGCGCCACGAGCGCGTCGTTGACGATCAGGATGCGCGGGCTCGCCGTCAGCCGCTGGAGGATCGCCGCCGCGGCGCGCACGTCCTCCTCCCGATCGACGCCGGCGATCCCGGCGCACACCGCGTCGGGCACGACGCGGCGTCCGCCCAGCGCGGCGGCGATTGCGGCGGCGAGCGCCTGCTCGACGCCGGCCGAATCCTGGCCCTGCAGGTTGGCGCCGGGCGCGCGGCCTTCGTCGATCGTCGCGCCGTCGCCGTCCGCAAGGACGCAGACCGTCTTCGTTCCGCCGGCATCGAGCCCGAGGACGTGCATCGTCACCGATCTTATGGTAGTTTTCGGCGGATCGATGCCTCACCGCTCCTGGCGCAGGTGTGTACGCGGCCGGCTGGCTGAAGTCTCGCGCTCCGTTCGCGCAGCCCTGGCCATGGCCGCCCTGATGGCGACGTGGACGGCGCCGGCACGGGCGCAGGAGGACGTCCGGGCCCTCTGGGTGGTGCGGACGACGCTGACCTCGCCGGCGGCCGTCAGCCGGATGGTCGACGTGGCGCGCGCGAGCGGCTTCAACACGCTGGTCGTGCAGGTTCGCGGGCGTGGCGACGCGTACTATCGGGGCGGACTCGAGCCGCCACCCGTCGCGCTGACGACCGAGCCCCGGTTCGATCCGCTGGCCGCGACCATTGCCCGCGCCCACGACGCGGGCCTGCGTGTGCACGCGTGGATCAACGTCAACCTGGTCGCGAGCGCCGTCGATCCGCCCGTGGCGCGCGAGCACGTCATCTACCGGCATCCCGAGTGGCTCATGGTGCCGCGCGCGCTCGGCGCCGGGCTCGCGACGGTCGACCCGCACAGCCCCGAGTACCTGGGCCGGCTGTCGCGATACGTGCGCGCGCAGTCCTCCGACATCGAGGGGCTCTACCTCTCTCCCATTCCCGCCGGCGCCGTGGAATACACCGCGTCGGTGGTCCGCGACATCGTCTCGCGGTACGCGGTGGATGGTGTGCACCTCGACTACGTGCGCTACCCTTCGGCGGACTTCGACTACAGCCGCGCGGCGCTCGACGCGTTCGCGTGGGAGGTGAACCGCGACCTGCCTCGCGCGGACCCGTATCGCCGGCGTCTCGCCCGCGAGCCGCTCGTCTACACCGAGGCTTTCCCCGAGCGCTGGCGCGCGTTTCGCACGGCGCGCCTCACGGCACTCCTGGCGCGCCTGCGCGACGTCGTGAAGTCCGCTCGGCCGGCCGCGACGGTCAGCGTCGCGGTCGGGCCCGATGCGGGCGCGGCCGCGGCGGACCGGCTCCAGGACTGGGGCGCCTGGGCGACGAGCGGTCTCGTCGACGTCATCTGTCCGATGGCGTACACCGCCGATGCCGCGACGTTCTCGTCGCAGATTGCCGCCGCGCGCGAAGTCGCCGGCTCCACGCCGCTGTGGGCCGGCATCGGCGCATTCCGTCTCTCATCCGCTCAGATCGTGGACGATATCGGCCGCGCCCGCCGGCTCGGGGTCCGCGGCATCATCCTCTTCTCGTACGACAGCCTGACCGCGCCCTCGCGGGGCGCCGACGATTTGACGCAACTCGGACGCGCGCTCGCCAGCGACCAGTAGCCCGTGGGGTTCTCCGCCCTCGACTTCGCGGTCCTGGCGGCGTACCTCGCGGGAATCACCGCGTTCGGAACCCGCTTCCGGCGATCGCAGCGTTCGGTCCGCGACTACTTCCTCGGCAGCCGGCGGACGTCGTGGATCGTCATCGGGCTGTCGATCGTCGCAACAGAGACCAGCACGCTGACGCTCATCGGCGTGCCGGCGCTCGCCTACGCGTCGTACGCGCACCCCGAGCAGGGCGGCAGCCTGACCTATCTGCAGGTGGTGGCCGGCTATGTCGTCGCACGGTTCGTCATCGCGTGGCTGTTCGTCCCGGCGTACTTCCAGGGCGAGCTGTTCACGGCGTACGAACTGCTGAACCGCCGGTTCGGCGCGCGCGCGAAACACGTCGCCGCGTCGCTGTTCCTCGTCATGCGCGCGCTGGCCGAAGGGGTGCGCGTCTTCGCCGCATCGCTCGTGCTGGCGGCCGTGCTGTCGGCCAGCCTGCCCGGACTGCCCCACCTGTGGCTCTGGTCGATCGTCCTCGTCGGGCTGCTCACGCTGATCTATACGTTCGAAGGCGGGATCGCGGCCGTCATCTGGACCGATCTGATCCAGCTCGTGATCTACGTCGCCGGATCGATCCTCGCTGCCTGGATGCTGGTGCGACTCGTGCCCGGTGGCTGGAACGCCATCGTCGCCGACGCGAGGGCAGCCGGAAAGCTGCAGGTCGTCTCGTGGTCACTCGATCCGACGCTGCCCTTCACGTTCTGGGCCGGCCTCGTCGGGGGCTGCTTCCTCACGATGGCGTCGCACGGCACCGATCAGCTGCTCGTGCAGCGGCTGCTCACGTGCCGCGACGCGCGCGACAGCCGGCGGGCGATCGTCTTCAGCGGCTTCGTCGTGCTGGCGCAGTTCGCGCTGTTCCTGGGCATCGGCCTCATGCTGCATGCGTACTATGCGGTGCACCAGGCGCCCCCGATGGCGACCACCGACGAGGTGTTCCCGGCGTTCATCGTCCGGAGCCTGCCACGAGGCATCGCCGGCCTCGTGATCGCGGCGATCTTCGCGGCGGCGATGTCGAACCTCAGTGGATCGCTCAACTCGCTGGCGTCCACGACAGTGCTGGATTTCTATGCACCGATGACCGGCCGGGAAGCCGATGACGGAGGGCTGCTCCGGCTGTCGCGCTGGCTCACGGCAGGGTGGGGCGTCGTGCTGATCGGCATCGCGATGCTCGCGCGGAACTGGGGGTCCGTGTTCACGGCCGGTCTCACGATCGCGTCGATCGTGTACGGACCGATGCTCGGCGCCTTCCTGCTCGGGGTGCTGACGACCTGGGCGACCGAGCAGGGCGTCGTCGCGGGCATCGGCTGCTCCCTCGCCGCAATCGTCGCGGTCAACCGGCTGACGCCGCTGGCATGGACGTGGTATGTGTTGCTCGGCACGCTGATCTGCGTGGCCGTCGGCGCGCTGTGGAGCCGCGTGCAGATCACCGTGGCGATGGCCCGCGAGTCAGCCGAGCGGGACCGCTGATGGATCCAATCGCCGCCGCCCGCCGCCTGCTCGCCGACGCCGTCGAGACGCGTGTCTTTCCTGCGGCAACGGTGGACGTCGGCTCCTCGGCTGGACCGCTGTGGCAGGAGGCGCTCGGGACGCGCACGTTCGACCGGAGCGACGCGGTGTCGCCTGCGACGCCGTTCGATCTTGCGTCGCTCACCAAGGCGATCGCCGCCGCGAGCATCGCCATCGATCTGGTCGGCCAAGGGCGCCTCTCGCTCGACGAACGGGTCGAGGACTCGATCGGCGAGTGGCGCGGGCGCGGGCGGGAGACGGTGACGATCCGCGATCTGCTCGAGCACGCCTCGGGGCTGCCGGCACGTCTCCTCGACGCGCCGCCTCAGGGTCGGCGCGAGTTCGAGCACGAGATCTGCGCGATTCCGCTCGAGTACGCACCGGGCAGCAAGTCCGTCTACAGCGATCTCGACTTCATCCTGCTCGGCTTCCTGCTCGCGGACCGCGCCGGCGCCGGTCTCGATGCCTGCTTCGACCGCCTGGCTGCATCGCTCGGGAAGGTCGAGCCGGACAGCATGGCAATCCGGTTCAACCTGCCGCCGCACGAGCGCGCCGCGGCCGCCCCGACGCGGCCCCTGCCAGACGATCTACGGCGCGGCCGGCTGCTCGTGGGCGAAGTGCACGACAACTACGCCGCGGCGCTCGGCGGCGTCGCCGGTCACAGCGGCCTGTTCGGCAGCGCGATCGCGGTCGGCGCCTTCGCGCGGGCCGTGCTGCGCGCCGCGCGCGGCGACGATCGCGTGCCGCGCCCGTGGTCGCCGCCGCTGGTCGCGCTCGCGACGACTCGAACCGCCGTCCCGGGCAGCTCGCGGGCGCTCGGCTGGGACCGGATGCTGCCGACCTCGTCGTGCGGCACGCGCATGTCGTCGAGCGCGTTCGGACATCCCGGGTTCACGGGCACGTCGCTCTGGATCGATCCGGCCCGCGATCGCTATTTCGTGCTGCTGACCAACCGCGTGTGCGACGGCGGAACGCAGGAACAGATGCGCGAGGTCCGCCGGGCGTTCCATGATGCGCTGGCCGACCTCTAGAGAAGCTTGCTGAACAACGAGTAAACATGCATCGGTCGGTGTTGAAAGACAGTCGCGCGATTCATTCCGATAGACGCCTTGTGACGCGACGCCAGATCGCTCTTCTCGTCCCGATCCTTCTGACTTTGCACAACGTCGAGGAGGCAATGACGTTTGGACCCTGGCTGCCGCTGGTTCAGGCGCGTGCCCCGGTATTACTTCAGCTGTGGATCAATGAGGTCTCGTTGAAGGGGCTACCGATGGCTCTGGTCGTGGCGACCGCCGTTCCGTGGGCTGTCGCGGTCTGGGCCGCATCGCGGCCGTCCTACGGGATCGCCATCTGGAGCCTTCTGCTGGTCCAGGCCGTCGTCCTGGTCAATGTCTTCTGGCATCTCGGAGCCGCCGTTGTGTTACAAGGCTACGCACCAGGCCTGTTGACGGCCGTCATGTTCAACCTGCCGTTCTCGGTCTATCTGTTCAGGCGTGCAGTACGGGATCGTTGGTGTTCAACGCACGCGTTGATTGGACTCGTACCCGCAGCGTTGGTTGTCCACGGGCCTCTTCTCATGGGCCTCGTCTACCTGATGGGTCGGATCCGTTGACCGGGAATGAACGAGACCTCACACAGCCTCGCGTTCCGACCCGAGATGACGTCGTTCGGGTTCACCGGATTCTGGTTCACGGGGTTCTGCGGCTGGGTTTCAGTCCTTCGGGGTCTGGTTGTTCGGCACATCGACTCGTCGGGTTCAATTTGCCGGTGTTCGGTTCGCCTCGTTCGACACGACAAGGCAGCGCGCGACGACACCTCAGGAACTGAACCCGCCGAGGAACCCCAAGGAACCCGAGAACCCTGGAACCCCGGAGAACCCGAGGAACCTCGTAGAGCCCTGGAACCCGTAGAACCTTTCCTATGATTCTGACCCCCCTCGACTGGGCCATCGTGGCGGCCTACTTCGCGGCGTCGCTCGCGATCGGCGTGTACTACTCCCGCCGGGCGGGACGCGGCATCGACGAATATTTCCTGTCGGGACGCAACCTGCCCTGGTGGCTCGCCGGGACCTCGATGGTAGCGACGACGTTCGCGGCCGACACGCCGCTCGCCGTGGCGGGGCTCGTGGCGAAGAACGGGATTGCCGGCAACTGGCTCTGGTGGAACGCCGCGCTCGGCAGCATGCTCACCGTCTTCTTCTTCGCCCGCCTGTGGCGGCGCGCCGGGATCATGACCGACGTCGAGTTCGCCGAGCTGCGCTACACCGGAAGGCCGGCGGCGCTGCTCCGCGGCTTCCGTGCACTGTACCTCGGGCTGCCGATCAACTTCGTCATCATCGGCTGGGTGAACCTGGCGATGGCCAAGATCCTCGCCGTCACGCTCGGCTGGACCCGCCTGACCGCCGTGCTCGCCAGCCTCGCAATTACCGCCTTCTACTCGGCGCTGTCCGGCCTCTGGGGCGTCGTCGTGACCGACTTCTTCCAGTTCGCCTTCGCGATGAGCGGATCGATCGCGCTCGCGTGGTTCGCGCTGCACGCCCATGGCGTCGGCGGCGTCGCCGGCCTGCGTGCGGCGCTGCCGGCCTCGACGTTCGAGTTCGTGCCGGCGATCGGCCGGACGGCCGGCCCGGCGTCCACACTCGCGCTGCCGCTGACCGCGTTCATCGCCTACATCGGCGTGCAATGGTGGGCGAGCTGGTATCCCGGGCAGGAGCCGGGCGGCGGCGGGTACATCGCGCAGCGGATGATGTCGGCGCGCGACGAGCGCCACTCCTTCTTCGCGACCCTGTGGTTCACCGTCGCGCACTACTGCCTGCGCCCGTGGCCGTGGATCGTCGTCGGGCTCGCCTCGCTCGTGCTGTATCCCGGCCTTGCGGACCAGGAGGCCGGCTACGTGATGGTGATGCGCGACTTCCTGCCGGTCGGCTGGCGCGGCCTGCTGCTCGGTGCGTTCTTCGCGGCGTACATGTCGACCATCTCCACGCAGCTCAACTGGGGCACCTCGTACGTCGTCAACGACTTCTACCGGAGGTTCGTCCGTCCCGGCGCGAGCGAGCGCCACTACGTGTGGGTGTCCCGCTGGACGACGATCGCCACGATGGTGGCGGCGGCGATCGTGACCTTCTACCTGGAGAGCATCCGGCAGGCGTGGGAGTTCGTCCTCGAATCGGGCGCCGGCGTCGGGCTCGTCCTGATCCTGCGCTGGTACTGGTGGCGCGTGAACGCGTGGTCGGAGATCGCCGCGATGCTGGCGCCGGCGGCCGGCTGGCTGTACCTGAAGCTGTTCACCCGGGTTGAATTCCCGGATACCCTGCTCTACCTCGTCGCCTGGACGACGGTGTGCTGGCTGGTGGTGACGCTCTTCACTCCGGCGGAGGACGACGCGCACCTCGTGGCCTTCTATCGCCGCGTGCGGCCCGGTGGGCCAGGGTGGCGGCGAATCGCGCGGCTGGCTGGCGGCGGTCCTCCGGAGGCGATCGGCGGACTCCTTCTCGACTGGATGGCGGGCTGCGCGCTCGTGTACGCGACGCTGTTCGGGATCGGGGCCCTCGTCCTGGAGTCGGCCCTGAAAGCCCTTCCCTTCTTCGTCGCCGCCGGACTGGCCGCCGCGGTGATCTCGCGCGACCTCACCGCGCGCGGCTGGAAGACTCTCGTCGAATAGCAGCCGTCTTAACCACCGGGCCGACGCGGCTGCGGCGGCGGCCGGAACGGATTGAACGAGCCCGGACCGCGTCCGCCGCGCCCGTCGTTCGGGCCACTGGGCCCGCCGCGACCGCGGCCGCGCTCCCCGGGACCCAACACACCGCCCGGCCCGCGCTGACCGGGCCGCACGCCGGGTGCGACCGCGCCGGGCACGGCGCCCGGCTGCTGCGTCTGGGCAGTGAAGAGGAACGCCCATTCGTTGTAGTGGTCGCGGCCGTTGTAGAGGCGGATGGACTTCTCCTTGCTCTTGCTCACCACGCCGATGATGCCGCCGGTCGCGCCGGCGGCTGGCGTGCCGATCGGCGACGTCCCGGTCGGGGCGCGGCCGATGGCAGCGCCCGGCTGCTGAGTCGTGGGTCCACCGCGGCCGGGCATCTGTCCAGGTGTCTGTGAGCCCGCGACCGGCGTTTGACCGGCGAGGATCGGCTGGAAGTCGTCGTTCGTGATCGGATCCTTGAACTTCTTGCGGAGGAACCGTTGTTCGACGAGCAGGTCGATGCTGGGCGGCAGGACCCCGGGGCCCATCTTGCGCTGGAAGAGACCGATCGCGCGGGCGTACTGCTCGCCGCGGAAGACCAGTTCCGTTTCGCGCTCGCGCTGAATCTGGTGCTTCCAGACCGGCATCGCAACGGTCATCATGACGGCCATGACGCTCAGCGACACCAGCAGCATCGCCATCGCGTAGCCATATTCACTGGCGGCGGGGCCCCACCCCCGCCGCGAACTCACGCTGATGCCTCGCCGCGGATCTTCATGTCCTCGGCTCGGCATGGCCGCACGCGCGGCCGATTGTGAGCCGGACGGCAGATCTTTCCAGGGCGTGCCGTGCGCTTGACCGGCTAAATGCATGGGATTAATATGCTTAGCGTCTTGATAATACCACTTTCGATGCTCGCAGGGCCCCACCGCCGCTGCCTCGCGCTGCGGCGCTCGCGGACTGGCGCTCCTCGCACGCGCCGGCTGCTCCCGTTCGTGGCGCCTGTGGCATTCGTGGCATTACTCGCCGCCGGCTGCCAGAAAGTGCCGCTGCTCGCGCCGTCGGGTTCCACGATCACGCTGACGGCATCGGCGACCGCCCTTCCCCTGAGCGGCACCACCGAGATTCTGGCGCAAGTCGTCGAAGCGGCCGGGACACCGCCGCACAGCGGCACGCACATCACTTTTACGACGTCGCTCGGCACGATGGAGCCGGCCGAGGTCGAGACCGACATCAACGGCCAGGCGCGCTCGACCTTCCATGCAGGCACGAGCTCGGGGACGGCCACCATCGCCGCCATCTCCGGCGGCGCGAGCGCGAGCGGCAATAACGCGGTCAAGATTGCCGTCGGCACGGCGGCGGTCGGGCGGGTCACCGTCAGTGCGAACCCCGCGACGGTCTCCGCGCTCGGCGGATCGACCACCATCACCGCGAACGTCCTCGACATCAACGGCAACGTGCTGCCGTCCGCGCCGGTCAGCTTCACCACGACGGCCGGTACGCTGTCGCACTCGGTCGTCGGAACGGACGTCAACGGCAACGCCCAGACGACGCTCCAGACCGCGCAGCAGGCAACCGTCACCGCGAGCGTGGGTGCGCAGGGTTCGACCGGCGGCGGTACGGGTACGGGAACCGGCACCGGAACCGGCACGACGCCGCCGACGAGTGGTCAGGCCTCGGGAACGGTGACGGTCAACGTCAGCGCCGCGCCGACGCTGGTGATCACGCCGCCCAGCGCGGCGCCGAGCGCCGGGCTGCCGGCCTCGTTCACGTTCGCGGTGACGGCGGCAACGACGAATGGGAGCGCCGTCCGCGACGTCACGGTCAGCTGGGGCGATGGGTCGAGCGACAATCTCGGCGCCATCAACGGCAGCGCCATCGTATCGCACGTCTATCGGTCAGCGGGGACGTACTCCATCCACGCGACGATCACCGACTCGTTCGGCAACGCGAGTTCTGTTTCGACCTCGGTGACGGTCGTGCCCGTGGCCCCGCCGACGGTCATCATCACGGTGCAGTCGCAGACGAGTTCGATCGCGCCGGCGACGGTGACGTTCGATCTCCAGGTGACGACACCCGCGGGTGTGACCATTCAGTCCGTGACCGTGAATTGGGGCGATGGTCAGACGCAGGATCTGGGCGGGCTGAGCGGAACGGTGACGCTGACCCATCTTTACACCACGGGCGGCGCCAAGACGGTGACCGTCAAGGCCACCGACTCCCTCAACCGGAGCACGACGGGAACGACGACGGTCACTCTGTCGTAACGGGATCGTCTGTCCCGCAACCGCAGGTCGCTGCCGCCGTGGGCCGGAGTGGCTACCAGTCGGCGTATTTCGTGCCGTCCATCGCCGTCTGGTCCGATCCGCTCTTGACGTCGTAGATTCCCGGCTCCGCGGTGGGGTTGTTCGGATCCGGTTCGGCGGGCACCGTCTGCCACGTGCTGGTGGAGTCGGTGAACGGATCCTTGGGCACGCTGCGCATGTACCCGCCGCTCACGAGGTCCTCGAGCGTCGCCGGGTACTGGTTCTTGTCCGCGTAGTACTGATCGATCGCGTCGCGCATCTGGAACAGATCTTCCTTCAGCACGGCCTCCTTCGACCGGACGACGCTCACCCGATACTGCGCCATGCCGATCGTGGCGAGGACGACGATGAGCGTCATCACCACCATCAGTTCGATCAGCGTAAATCCGGGCGACTCGTGGCGCGCCTTCGCCCTGTCCAGATGCCCGGATGACCAGATCACCGGATGCCCCAATTCACCAGTCCTTGTACTTGGTTCCGTCGAGCGCGGTCCCGTCGAACGTCGTGTACACGTCGAACACGTTCTGCCCGCCCCAGGTCGTCGAGTCGGGCTTGTCCTGGTACGAGCGCAGCCCCCATTCGGTGCTGTGCGTCATCGGGTCGATCGGAATGCGCCGCAGGAACTTCAGCTTGCGGCCGGTCGCGTCGTTCGCGGCGGTCACGCCGTCGACCAGCGTCTGCAGATCGGGCGGGTAGTTCTCGCTGCCGACCTTGATATCGAGCGATCCGATGAGCCCCTGGTCCGCCGCGTCCTTGTACTTGTCGATCGCGGTGCGGATTTCCCGCAAATCCCGCCGCAGCTCCACCTCGCGCGCCCGCTGCGCCGACACCTTGGCGAGCGGCATCACCGCCGACGCCAGGATGATCAGAATCGTCGTGACGACGAGCAGCTCGACAAAGGTGTAGCCGCCCTCACCCCTCAGCCCCCGGGCCCCGAACCCTTTCATCCGCCCCATTTCACCACTTCACCATCTCACCACTTCACCACTTGCCATTCGCCCCTCACCTCTGCACGGTCACCGTGACCGGCCGGAACGCGAGTCCCATCGCCGTTCCGCCCGGGCCCGTCGCCGTGCCGCTCAGCGTGAGCGTCGCGGTCCCCGGCGCGACCGGATCGAGGAGCACCGCAGCCAGCAGGCCCGTACCGGAGGCGCCGGTCGCGTCCGCCGCGCGCGCCAGCGTGATGTCGACGCGGCCGCCGTTCACCTGCTGCGAGAAGGTCACGTTCACGCCGCCCGACCGCATGAAGCTCCCCTCCTGCACCGATCGGACGCGCAGGACGTTCGGGTCGAAGGTCAGCGTCAGCGTGACGGTCGACAGCCTGACCGCGCCGACGACCGAAATCGGCACCGTGTACGGGCCGGCGCCGACGCGGAACGTCGTGCCGGGCGGCGTCAGGATGATCTGCGCCTGGCCGACGCCGGGCGACGTGATCGGCGGCGTCGCGGGCTGCGCGGGCGGCGTCGCGACACCGCCGGGAGCGGCCTCACCGGCTGCGGCCGGCGGCGTTTCCGGCGTCGGCGTCGGGGCGGCTCCAGCCGGCGGCGGCGGAGCGGTCGCGGCTGGTGCAGGCGGCTGCACGAGCACCGTGCCGGGAATCGGCGTGCTGCCCGGCGGCGCGGCCACTACGGCGCCGCTCGCCGTCGTGAAGGTCTGCTGGCCCGGCGGGGCGGCCGGCGGCGCGGCCGGTTCGGGCGCGGCGATGAGCGGCGGCGGCCCGCCGACGCCGAGATTGCCCTGCGATCCGATGTAGATCGGCTTCAGGTCGTCGACCGTGATCTCCTGCGTCCGCACGATGTGCGGCGTCAGCAGCATCACGATGTCGGTCTGGTCGGTCGTCTGGTTGTTCGACGAGAACAGCTGCTTGAAGAACGGCACGTGGATGGCGCCGGGAAAGCCCGAAATCGAGTTCTGATCGGTTTCCTGCAGCAGGCCCGCCAGCAGATTCGACTCGCCATCGCGCAGCCGGAGGCGCGTCGTCACCTCGCGGTTGACGAACGACGGAACCGTGACGCCGGCGATCGACTTGTCGGCGCCGACCTGGCTGTTCTGCACGTGCAGGTCGAGGGTGATGTCGCCGTCGAGCGTCACGCGCGGCGTCATGTCGATGTTCACGCCGACGTCCTTGTACTGGTACGAGCTCAGCGGGTTGACGCCGACGCCGCCGGTCGCGATCGGCGTGTAGCTCGTCGAGACGATCGGGATCTGCTGGCCGAGCGCCAGCGACAGCTTCGTGCCCTCGGCGCCGCGCAGCTGCGGCTTGGCGAGCACCTTCGTGTGCGTGTCGCTCTCGAGGAACCGCACGATCGCCGTCGGAACCGCCAGGTAGAAGTCGGCCGTCGTGACGCCGCGCGAGATGGTGTTCAGGTTGAACGGCGGCGAGGGCTTGAGCTGCGACGGGCCCGTGGACGTGCCCGTGGCCGTCGTCGTCGTTGCCGTGCCGGTCCCGGTTCCCGTTCCGGGCGTCGTGCCGGTCCCCGTGCCCGTCTGGGTCGTCGTGCCGCTTGGCGACACCTCCGGCGAGAACAGTCCGCCGATCGCGTAGTCCGACAGGTTCAGCCCGTACTGCTTGGCCCGCGATCGGTCGACCTCGAGCAGCTCGACGTCGACGACGATCTCGGCGCGCGGCTTGTCGTTCTGCTGGATGATCCGGCCGATGATGTCCACGACCGGCTTCGTCGCGCGCACCGTGATCGAGTTCCCCGCCTTGTTGAGCGCGATCGCCGGTTGCACGGAGATGCCCGGCAGACGGACGAGCACGCTCAGCATCTGCGACAGCTCGGTGACGTCCGCGTGCGAGACGTAGAAGGTGCGAATCACCTGTTCGTCGTACTGGGCGTGCTTCTGCGCAGTGTCTGGAAAGATCAGAATCGTCCGCGGGTTCAGCACCTTGTACGAGAACTGGTTCACCGAGAGGATCTCGTCGAGCGCCTGCTCGAGCGTGACACCGTCGAGCTGCACGGTCGCCGGGCGATCGGCGAACTCCCGGTCGTACATGATGTTGATGCCGGTGGCGTTCGCGATGAAGTTGAGAATGTCCCGCAGGCTCGCGTTGTTGAAGCGGATGTTCAGCGGCTCGCGCGACGCGGGGTTGAGGATCGGCTCGGCCGACGCCCGCCTGGCCTGCGCGCGCATCGCCTCGATGGGCGGCTTGGGCCGGGAGGCCTCGATCCGATCGCGGATGGTCTGCTCGAGCGAGGCGATTTTCGCCGCCGCCGACTGGTTGCTGGGGTCGTACTCGCTCGCCTGCTTGTACTCGCCGAGCGCCGCCTCGAGCTGGCCGGCCTGCTCGAACTGCTTCGCCTTGTCCAGATGGGCGCGCGACGCGGCGAGCATCGCCCGCTCGAGCGCGATCTTGTAGTTCGGGTTGTCGGGAGAAGCCTGAACGGCGGCGCGATAGTATGCGACCGCCTGATCGAGATCGCCGGCCTTCATCGAGAGGTTCCCTTGCCGGAACGCCTTGCCGGCAGCGCAGCCAGAGGCGACGAGTGCCAGCGATACGATCACCAACAGTCCTCTCAGCCGTTCGGTCACGACGCCCTCGATGTAAGTCCGGCTGCAGCCGGACGACCTAGCTTCCCGTCAAACGAATCGTCTGGCGCCCGCGTCCGTCGAGGTAGGACATCTCGATCGACTCGGCGCCGATGTGCAGAATCCTGTAACGGCCCTCGATGATATCCCCTTCTCTCCCCTGATACACGTTGCGGCCGTCGCTCAGGACCGCCAGCTTCTTTCCCTGCTCCGTGGCTTCGACGATGCCGATGAATTTCAGCGCGATCGGCGGAGGCTGCGCCACGCCGGGAGCGGACGAACGTTCCGGGCCCGGCGCGGGCCGTTCGGCGGGCGGCGGCGGTGGCGGCGCTGGCTTCGGCTTGAACCGGAACGGGTTGCGCTCGGCTGCCACCGGCTTCGGACGCTCGGCCTTGAGCCTGTCCAGCTCGACGTCGGGCGCCTTTGCAGGCGTCTGCGTCGCGCGCGCGACCGCGCCGGCCGCTCTTCCGTTAGACGCTGCGGGCGCGGCGGGAGACGGGCGCGCCCACACGCGGTACACGAGCACCGCCGCGAGGATCAGGACGAGCGCGGCCAGCAGCTGCTGCCGGCGGTCGTCACGCGCCGCCATTGGCCCCCAGCCGGTAATAGGTGGACAGCTCGAGCGTGAGCATGAGCGGCTTGCCCTCGTCGGCCTGCCGCAGCGTCACGTCGTCGATGATGACGAATTCGGGCGCCGACTCGAGGGCATAGATGAAGCGGCGGAGGCTTTCGTAGCCGCCCTGCAGCACCATCCGCGTCTTCAGCCGCCCGAGCTTCGACTCGTTCTCGACCTCCGGCTCGGTCGTGCTCGCTTCGTACGTCACGTCGCTCTGGCGGGCGAGTGCCGGCAGACGCGCGTACGTGAGGCGTCGGGCGGCCGAGATGTCGGCCGGCAGCACCTTCTCGTAGAAGGTCGCAATCTCCTGATCGGCGCGGGCCTTGCCGCTGACCAGTGCGCGCGCCGTCGCCTGCTCGCGCTCGGCGGCGCCGAGCGCGCGGGCCGCCACTTCGGCGCGGCTGGATGCGCCGGCCGCGCGGGCCTCGAGCGGGTAGACGACGAGCGCGTAGACGCCGGCGTTGACGAGCAGCACGAGGGCGAGCGGCAGGAGGACGGCCCGCTTCTCGGTGAGGATGCGCTTGAGAGGGGTCACTTGTGCGCCGCCTCCCGCACGGCCTCGGGCCGGTACTCGGAGTCGAGCGTGGCCTCGAGCAGACCGTTGTCGCCGACCCGCTCCTCGCGCGAGAGGACGTTCGTGAAGGCGCCGGTCGCCTCCAGTTGTTCCATGAACCGGCTGACGTCGTCCACCGTTCGCGCGACGACGGTCACGACCACGTGATTGCCCTTGGCGTCGAACTTGGGCCGGACCGACGTGATGCGGACGTCGGCGGGCAGGGTCGTCTCGAAACGGTTGAAGAGCTCGGTCCACGAGAACGTGCGGCGGTCGATCAGGTCGTTGGCCAGGCGTGCCTGCTCGGAGACGAGGTCGAGCTGCTTGGGGTCCACGGACTTGCGCAAGCGAAGCGCGCCGCTGCGCAGCTCGCTGGCGCGGGCCTCGTTCGTCGAGGCCTGCGTGGCGAACCGCGTGTCGTTGCGCGAGAGCTCGATGACGCGCGTGACGTTGAACGCGGTCAGGATCGCGGCCGCGACCGCGAGCGCGACGATGGCCAGCGTGACGGCGCCTTCGTTATAGAACGGGCGGGTCGACAGGTTGGTGCGCAGCATCGTTCACCCCGCCTTCGCGACAGTCCGGTCGCGCATCAGCATCCCGACCAGCGGCGCGAGCGCGTCGAGCAGCGCCGGCGCGGCGGCGATTCGATCCGTGATGCCGGCGGCCGCGCGCGGATCGACCGTCTCCACGTTGAGTGCCAGCCGATCTTCGAGCGTCCGGCGCACGGCCTCCACGTCCTCCGACGCCTGGAGGCTCGTGGCGCCGGCGAGCAGCGCGCGCGCGAAGCCCGCGCCCTTGAGGCGATCCTCGTAGTACATCGCGGTCTGGTGCACCAGGTCGGCCACGGTCCCCTCACCGTCGGCGGTGCGGTTGCGGAAGAAGACCAGATCCTCGCCGCGCACGATCGCGAGCGACGCGTAGTCGGGCGCCACGTGGACGAGAAGCCAGTCGGCGAGCGGCGGCGTCCCAGCGGCGAGCACCGCGTTGACGATGTTGAAGGTGGCCAGGTCGACGAGGCCCGCGTGGGCCCCCTCATCGCGGCAGAGCGTCTCGTACTCCTGGATGACCGACCGCCGCGCCAGCGAGACGACGAACTCCTGGCCCTCGGGCGACCGGACGCCTGGCACGTAGCTGACCTGCGCGTCCTCGATCGCGAACGGTGCGGCCTTGCGGACCTGCCACCGGACGAGCTGATCCAGATCCTGGGCACGTGTCGGCACGTGCTCGAACCTGACGAGCGACACCTTCGCGATCGAGTCCGGAACGACGACGCCGACGCGGCGCGGCCGGGATCCGAGCCGGTCGAAGACGCGCCCGAGGGCGGTCGCGACTGCCCCGCGATCGACGACGTTCGCGTTCGTGAGCGACGGCACGAGCGCGCCGCCGGGCAGCGGCTCTTCGGCGTGCGCCGCCACGACCGGCTGCCCGCCGCGCACGTCGAGGGCGGCCGCCGACACCTGCCGGCTCGTGAACGCCACGGCCACGGCGGGCGCCGCCGACTCGCGCAGCGACTGGAGCAGCTTCATTCGACGAACGTCACCTTGTTGATCTCACGCAGCGTGCTGATGCCCTGCATCACGCGCTCGACGGCCGACTCGCGCAGAAAGCGCATCCCCTCCTCGCGCGCCGCCTTCTTGATCTCCGAGGTCGGCTTCCGGGCGAGGATCATCTCGCGGATGTGGTCGCTCAGGTCGAGCAGCTCGCAGATGGCCGTCCGCCCCTTGTAGCCGGTGCCGCCGCATTCGATGCAGCCGATCCCTTCGTAGAAGGTGTGCGTGAACTCGAGCGTCGGGTCGAGCCCCGACTCCTCGAGCTGCGCGCGCGTGACCTTTGCGGGCCGCTTGCAGTGGGTGCAGGTGACGCGAATCAGGCGCTGGGCGAGCACGCAGTTGAGGGCCGACACGAACTGATAGGCCTCGACCCCCATGTTCAGGAAGCGGCCGAGGACGTCGAGGACGTTGTTGGCGTGGACCGTCGTGAACACGAGGTGGCCGGTCAGCGCCGAGTTGATGGCGATCTGGGCCGTCTCGGTGTCCCGGATCTCGCCGACCATGATCTTGTCCGGGTCGTGCCGCAGGATCGATCGCAGGCCGCGCGCGAAGGTCAGCCCCTTCTTCTCGTTGATCGGAATCTGCGTGATGCCCTTGAGCTGGTACTCGACCGGGTCCTCGATGGTGACGATCTTGTCCTCGACCGACTTGATTTCCGAGAGCGCCGCGTAGAGCGTCGTCGTCTTGCCGCTGCCGGTCGGTCCCGTGACGAGCACCATGCCGTACGGCTCGCGGATGTACTTCCGGAACCGGCGCAGCTCGTCGTCTGGGAACCCGAGGATGTCGAGCCGCAGCTCGGTGAACTGCTCGCTGATCGACTCCTTGTCGAGGATGCGGATGACGGCATCCTCGCCGTGCACGCTCGGCATGATCGAGACCCGGAAGTCGATGGTCTTTCCAGGCGTCCGCAGCTTGAAGCGCCCGTCCTGCGGCACCCGCTTCTCGGCGATGTCGAGCTCCGCCATCACCTTGATGCGCGAGATGATCGAGCTGTGGAACTGCTTGGCAATCGGCCGCATCGCCTCCTGCAGCACGCCATCGATGCGGTACTTCACGTGCACCGAGTCGTCCTGCGTCTCGATGTGGATGTCGCTCGCGCGGCGCTGGATGGCCGTGAAGATGGTCGAGTCGACGAGCCGGATGACCGGGCTGATGTCGCTCGTCAGGCGCTCGACCGTCAGGCTGTCGTCGCCGTTCTCCTCTTCCTTCAGGAGCTGCAGCTGGAAGCTCTCGGTCGCCTCCTCGAGAACCCGCTGGCTGCTCTCGCTCTTCTTGAGGATCGACTCGATCGCCGAGCGCGCGCCGACCGTGACCTTGATCGGCGTCGCGAGCAGGACGCCGAGCTCGTCGATCATCGGCAGGTCGGTCGGATCCGAGACCACGATGACGAGCGTCTTGTTCTCGCGGCGGTACGGGACGAAGCCGTAGCGGAGCATGAGGTCGGCCGGAATCGACCGGAACAGCTCCTGGTCGATCCGGAAGTCGTCCATGTCCACGAACTCGAGCCGGTAGCGCTCGGCGAGGCGGCGCGCCTGCTCGAGCTCGGCCCGGCGCTCCTCGGCCCCGAGCTCCGGCGCTTCCACGTGAAATCCGGCGGCGACCTTGTTCGTATCGACTGTGGCCATTCTTCCCCTGTTTCCCGAGACGGCCCGCCCTCGGATTCACGCGTCCCCGGGCTCGCCCGCGTTCCTCTTCCGGCCCGCTCCTACTGCAGCACCGAGCTGAGCTGGAACAGCGGCATGTAGAGCGCCAGCAGCAGCGTCGCGACGACGACCCCCATGATCACGAGGAGCACCGGCTCCACCAGCGTGACGAACCGATCCATGTTCGTCGAGATCTCCTCGTCGTAGAAGTCGGCGACCGTGTTCAGCATTTCCTGCAGCGCGCCGGTCGATTCGCCGACTTCGGCCATCTTCACCACGACGTCGGGGAACACGCCCCGCGCCTCGAGCGCCGCCGCGAAGGATTCGCCTTCGCGCACGCGCGCGGCGACCACGTCGAGCTCGCCCGCCATGAACCGGTTGCCGATCGAGCCGGCGGCGATGTCGAGAGCGTGCACGAGCGGCAGACCTCCGCCGAGCAGCGTGGCCAGCGTGCGCGACATCTGCGACGCCGCGAACTTCCGTGCTACCGGCCCGAGCGTCGGGACCGCCAGCATCGCGCGGTCGAGCCGCGCCTGCTGGCCCGGCCGGCGCACCCACGCGCCCGCCACGACCACCGCGCCAATACCGACTGCCAGGATGGTCAGGATGTGCGCGCGGATCCCGTTCGACACCGTCAGGATGACCCGCGTCGCCATCGGCAGCTGCGCGCCGAACGAGGCATAGAAATCCGAGAACGCCGGCACCACCTTCAGCACGATGATGCTGACGAGCACCAGCGACAGCGACACGAGGACCGCCGGATAGATGAGCGCCGAGAGCGTCTTGCGCTTCACCGTCGCGACGATCTTCGTGTACTCGACGTAGCGCCGCAGCACTGCGTCGAGGCTGCCGCTCCGCTCGCCGGCAACCAGCGAGGCCGTATACACGCGCGGGAATTCCCCGTGTTCGGCGAACGCGTCCGACAGCGCCGTGCCCGATCGCACCTTCTCGTGGACGTCGTCGAGAATCGCGCGGAACGCCGGCGACTGCACGCGGCGCCGCAGCAGATCGAGCGACTGGACCAGCGGCATGCCGGCCTTGAGCAGCGTGGCGAGCTCCTGGTTGAACACGAGGAACTCGCGCGTCGGCACGCCCTTGCGCTGCGGCAGCCCGAAGGTGAGGCCCGCAATCGCGCCCTTGGGGTGAAGCGAGAGGACGAAGAGGCCCTTGTCCTCGAGCTCGCGGCGCAGACGCGCCTCGCTCTCCGCGACGTAGATGCCTTCGGTGATCTCGCCGTTGGGCGACGCGAGGCGGCAGCGGAACTCCACGGCTCAGGCGACCGCTCCGGGCAGAGCCTCAGCGGCAAAACCGCCGCAACGAATTGTCGGCGTGGACATTATCGACTTTGAAAATTATACCAAGATTGGCCACGGCGCACCCATCGTTAGACCGTGCACCGGCGCGAAAAGCTGGAGGTGGCTATCGGCCGCCGGCGCCGAACAGCTTCAGGATGCGCGCGACGTAGCTCCGGGTCTCGCCGTACGGGGGGATTCCGCCGTAGCGCACCACGGCCGATTCCCCGGCATTGTACGCCGCGAGGGCGAGCGCGACGGTCGGAAACCTGCCGAGAAGGGTCTTCAGATGCCTGATGCCGGCCGTGATGTTCTGCGCCGGCTCGTACGGGTTGGTGACCGCGTACTGCTGCGCCGTCTCGGGCATCAGCTGCATCAGCCCCATGGCGCCCTTCGGCGATCGCGCCCGCGGCTGGTAGCCCGATTCGACCTGGATCAGCGCGTTCACGAGCCGCGCGTCGACGCCTTCCTCGCGGGCCACCCGGGTGACGATGCGCGCGTACTCGGGCGGCGGCAACAGCGGAGCGGCCGGGGGAGCAGCAGCGGCCGCCGGCTGCGGTTCCGGATACGGGACCTCGTCCGGGGCGATCCTCGTGATGATCGATCGCTCGCACACGATTTCGCCGCCGCTGCGCAGCACCAGGACGAGCGAATCGCCGTCGAACCGGTGCCCCTTCACCGAGAGCGACCGCCCATTCGCGAAGAACACGAGCTCGGCTCGCGCGGGGACCGCGCCCGCCGCGATGGACACGAAGGCAACGAAGGACACCAGCGCCTTCATCCCTACCTCGCGTCCACGTATGCGTGGAAGACCCGGATACCCAGCTCGCGGGGATCCTTGTTGACCGCGGCGTCCAGCAGCGCCGGCACGAACGTCTTGTCGACCACGATGTGCAGCTCTACCAGGCTGCCCGTGCCGAGCTGTGCGGCCGTGAGGCGCACCTTCCGGAGCACCTGCTCCTTCGGTGCGAGCGCAAACCGGTCGACGACCGGTCCGCCGGCGACGCTCACCTGCACCTGCTGCGTGTCGTGGAACACGCCGCCCGGGTTGTCGGCGTCGAGGTAGAACACGCAATCCTTCCGCGGGTTCCTGAACGCGATCGTCGCGTCCTTCTTCGTCCACTGCCACTGGACGGCCTGATTGTGCTCGGCGACCTCGGCGGCATGCCAGCCGTCCTTGAAGACGATCGGCGGGTTCCCCGTCTGCGGATCGAGGCGCAGATGGGCCACCGTGTACGCCCGCTGTCCGTCATCCTGGCCGGACAAGGGCAGCCGCTTCTGGTCGGCTGTCGAGTACAGCCCGATCCGGAGCGACGCGTCGCCGACGTAGGGATAAACCGGGATGAACACGGTCCGCGTGTACTGGATCGTCTGCCCCGGCTTCCACTCGGTGGTCGGCGTCGGCGGGTTGTGATCGTCGGTCCACATCAGCTCGTCGTCGCTGTCCACGACGTGCAGCATGACGCGGTAGTCCTGTGTGAAGTGGGCGTCGGACGCGACGACGAAGCGGTAGGTGATGTCGATGGGGCTGCCGAGAGGCGCAGTTGCGCGGCTCAAGACGACCTGCGGCGTGGCGACCGGCGGCGCGGCCGGCTCGCGCCTGCGGCAGGCGCCGGCCGACACGGCGAGAGCAGCCACAGCAACAAGGACGACGGCGGCACGAGCGGGACGAGGACGCAGATCCATGAGTCGTAGCGGTCCTGGCCGGGGGCGAAGGGCAACCGATCCGATAGTAGTGCAGTTGTCGCATCTCCCGCAATCGGCTAGACTTCGCGGCATGTCAGCGTCCGAAGCGCTCGGGATGGTCGAGACCAGAGGGCTGATCGGTGCGATCGAAGCGGCGGATGCCATGGTCAAGACCGCCAACGTCGTGCTGATCGGCAAGGAGTACATCGGCGCCGGCTACGTCACGGTGCTGGTGCGGGGCGATGTCGGCGCCGTGAAGGCCGCGACGGATGCCGGCGCCGCCGCTGCCCGCCGTGTGGGCGAGCTCGTCTCGGTTCACGTCATTCCCCGCCCGCATGCAGAGGTCGAGCGCATTCTTCCCAAGGGCGCCTGATGGCAGAACCTCCGGCGCCGAAACAGCCCGATCGCGACCTCGAGTCGATCGCCGAAGCCCGCGCGCTCGCCCGCCGCGCCCGGCAGGCGTGGCTCGAGCTGGCGGAATTCAGCCAGGAGCGAATCGACGCCATCGTCGACGCCGTCGCCGGAGCCGCCACGCCGCAGGCCGAAGCCTTCGCGCGCCTCGCCGTCGAAGAGACCGGGTACGGCGTGGTCGCTGACAAGATCCAGAAGAACCTGTTCGCGTCACAGAACGTCTACGACTTCATCAGGCCGATGAAGACCGTCGGCGTCGTGGCCCGGCACGAGGACCGCAGGGTCGTCGAGATCGCCGAGCCGTTCGGCGTCGTCGCTGCGGTAGTGCCCTCGACGAATCCGACCTCGACCGCCATCTACAAGATCCTGATTTCGCTCAAGGCCCGCTGCTCCATCGTGATCAGTCCACATCCGGCCGCCGTGCGCTGCATCACGCGCGTCGCCGAGGTGCTCGACGAGGCCGCGCGGCGCGCCGGCGCGCCCGCCGGCGCCGTGAACTGGATGACCACCGTCACGCTGGAAGGGACGCAGGAGCTGATGAGGCACCGGGACGTCTCCGTCATCCTGGCGACCGGCGGGATGGGGCTGGTGCGGGCGGCGTACAGCGCCGGCAAGCCGGCGTACGGCGTCGGGCCGGGCAACGCGCCCGCGTTCATCGAGCGCACCGCGAACGTCCGCAAAGCGGTGCGCGACGTGATCGTCGGGAAGACGTTCGACAACGGAGTGCTCTGTTCGTCGGAGAACTCGGTCGTCGTCGACGAACCGATTGCGGGCGACGTGAAACGCGAGTTCGAGGCGCAGGGCGCCTACTTCATGAACGCGACCGAGATGGCGGCGCTCGCGCAGGTGCTCGTCACGCCGCAGCGGCTGCCGAATCCGGCGCTCGTCGGCAAGTCGGCCGCCTTCATCGCCGGCAAGTGCGGCATCGCCACCCCCGCCGACACGCGCGTCCTCATCGCGCCGCTCGAGGGTGTCGGGCGCGAGTATCCGCTCTCGATCGAGAAGCTCTGCCCCGTGCTCTCGTACTACGTCGTGCGCGACTGGCGCGAGGGCTGCGAGCGCTGCAAACAGATCCTGCGGTACGGCGGGATGGGCCACACGATGTCCATCCACTCGCAGAACGAGCAGGTCATCCTGGAGTTCGGCCTGAAGAAGCCGGCGTTCCGCATCGTCGTCAACTCGCCGACGACGCACGGCTCGATCGGGCTGACGACCGGCCTCGACCCGGCGATGACGCTCGGATGCGGCGGCTACGGCGGCAACATCACATCCGACAACATCTCGCCCCGCCACCTGCTCAACATCAAGCGACTGGCGTACGAGATCGCGCCAGCCCGGAGCCGGTTCGACGCCGAGGCGCCGGCCGGGAGCATGGGCCGGCGGGAGCCGGCCCATGCCGGGTCCGCTTCCGGCCCCACCCTGCCAAAGGCACCGGCGAGGCCCGAACCGGAGGGCATCAGCGCGGCCGCGCTCACCGACCGCATCGACTCCTTTCTCCGCTCCCGCGGCTATCGTCCCGAGGCCTCCGCGGCGGTCGCCACACCGGCCATGACCGGTGTGCGGGCCGTCGGGGCGCATCCGGGAGGCGACGAAGCGCCGCTCGAGTTCGTCTGCGAAGACGACGTCCGGCAGGCGGTGCAGGCCGGGCGCAAGCTGCTGATTTCCGAGCGGGCCATTGTCACTCCGGCCGCAAGGGATCTCGGCGAGCAGCACCGCGTTTTCAGCGTCGCGCCGTGGCGCGCCTGAATACGCCTTATTGCTGAGCCCTCTCGACTTACTGTTGACCATCGCGTCCGGGGGGTGCTAACATGACTCAGCCGTAGTACGAAGGCGTTTTTAGCCTTCGCGCGCTGGCGGGGGCCCCAGCCCTCCGCGCCTACACGTCCTGGTTTGCCGGCGTTTGCCGGGTTGACCGCGTGCCTACTCGGAGCCCCCGTCAGGGGGTGCCTTTACGACTCGCCCGACTGCCGCTTCCGGCCGGGCGATCGGGGAGCGCCCGATGGTCGTTCGTTCGGGGCCGTTGCGCTGTCTATTCGCGCTGCCCATTCTGACTCTCGCCGCCTGCGGATCGAGCATCCGCGCGACAGCTCCTGCGCTCTCCCGACCGGCCGCGCCCGCCGTGCCGGACGTGCGCCCCGTGGTTTCAGCCCCGACCCCGCTGGTCCTGGTCGACCCCGTGCAGTCGCTCATCGACCGGTCGGAGCGGCACTTCGAAGCCGGCCAGACGGAACTGAAGCTCGGCCATATGGAAACCGCGCGGCGCGAGTTCAACCGCGCGGTGGACGTGCTGCTCGAGTCTCCGTACGGCGGCCGGACGGAGCCGCGTATCCGCGAGCACTTCGATCGCCTCGTGGATCGGATCAGCGCTTACGAAGTCAAGGCGCTCGCCGAGGGCGACGGGTTCACCGAAAAGCGCTACGAGCCGGCGTCGATCGACCAGTTGCTGGCGTTGTCGGCGACGCTGACGCCGGCGCCCTCGGACCTGCAGAGCGCGGTTCGCTCCGACATCGACGCCACCGGACACGACATCGAAATCCCGCTGAACGGTCGCGTCCTGTCCTACATCGAGCTGTTCAAGGGTCGGCTGCACGACTTCATCGAGGACGGGCTCAGCCGCGGCAGCAGGTACCTGCCGATGATCCAGAGCGTCTTCCGGGCCGAGGGGCTGCCGCTCGACCTGGCGTACGTGCCGCTCATCGAGAGCGCGTTCAAGGCCGACGCGCTGTCGCGCGCGAGGGCCAAGGGCGTCTGGCAGTTCATGGCGGGAACGGCGGCCGAGAACGGGCTGCGCCGCGACTGGTACGTGGACGAGCGCTCCGATCCCGAAAAGGCGACGGCCGCTGCGGCGAAGTACCTGTTGTCGCTCAACAAGCTGTTCGACGGCGACTGGTCGCTGGCCCTGGCGTCGTACAACGGCGGTCCGGCGCGGGTCCAGCGCGCCATGAAGCGCTTCAGGATCGACGATTTCTGGAGGCTCGCCGCCAAGCCGCACGTGCTGCCGCGCGAGACGCGCGAATACGTGCCGATGATTCTCGCGGCGATCGTCATCGCCCGGAACCCGGCGCAGTACGGGTTCGACATCGAGCCCGGCGCGCTGCCTGCCTACGAGCGTGTGACCCTGCCCTTCCCGGTCGACCTGCGGCGCGTGGCCGAGTGGACCGACTCGACGATCGACGAGATCCAGTCGCTGAACCCGGAGCTGCGCCGCTGGACGACCCCGATCAAGGACCACGATTACGAGCTGAAGGTGCCGGCCGGCACCGGCGCGCGCGTGCGGCAGCAGCTGCAGGAGTCGTCGGCGTCCGAGGTCGCGTCGCTGAACTGGTACTCGGTGAAGTCGGGCGACACCCTGCTGCGGGTCGCCCGCAAGCTGCACGTCCGCCAGGTCGATCTGGCCGAGGCCAACTACCTGCCGATCCGGACCCCCCTGTCGGCCGGACAGAAGCTCGTCGTGCCGCACGAGGCGACCGTGCTGATGGCCGCGCGGACCGAACGCACGGTGCCCGTGGCCGAGGCGCGCGCGACCACGTCGACCGCGGGGCAGATCGCCGACGCTACGGAACCCTCGTCTCGCGTGAAGGTGTTGTACAAGGTGCGCCGAGGCGACACGCTGTCCTCGATCGCCGAGGCGTTCAGAACCACCGTGTCGGCCCTGAAGACCTGGAACCGCATGTCCGGCGCCCGTATCGTTGCGGGCGACCGTCTCACGATCTACAAGCGCGCCAATTGAGAGGACCGGTATGAGGGACGGTCTGGCGACCGTCCCCTGCCGTCGTTCCGCCGACGGATTCGCTCTCCCTCTGATCAGGCCGACATCCGGCGGGCGTCCTCGGGCTGGCCGGTCTTGGACCGGAGTTGCTGAATGCCCAGCTCGATCCGCTCGGCCAGCTCGCGCTCGTGCTGGAGCGTGCGCAGCGTGTTGCGGGCCTCCTGCAGCACGAACTCGAGCCGAGTGACCTTTTCGGCGACGTGATCCACGACCGCCTTCTGCTCGCCAAGCGCTTCGAGGTTGATGCGGACGTCATCGAGGAGGTGGACGATGGCGTTCGCCTTGGTCTGCACTTCGTCGACCAGCCTGCGGCGCTCGTCGATGGCCACGATGCGCTGGTCGGTTTCGGCAACCCGCGAGAGCAGCTCGTCGACGCGCGTCCTGAGCGCGGTGATCTCGGCCCGGTGCTCGGTCACGTACGCGAGATCCGCCTTGCTGCGGGCGGCGATCTCGTGGACCATCTGCACCTCCGCCTTGACGGCGTTGACCAGTTGTCCGCGGCTCGAAATCGACTGGACGTTCGCGTCCAGCTCGTCGGCGATCTGCCTGATTGCGGCCACGCGTGATTCGACGTCCGCCAGCTTCTGTTCTCCGGCGGCGACCTGGGCCCGGCGCTGCTCCAGCCGCTTGAACATCTTTTCGGCGCGGGCGAGCTGGTCCTCGGATGCCTGAATCTGGCCGACCGCATCGCGCTGGCGGTTCTGGACCCGATCGAGCTCGGCGATGAGCTCGTCCTTCATCGAGGTCGAACGCGCCAGCACGTCGGAAAGCGCCTGCATCTGTCTCGTGCGCTCGGCCACCTCGGCCGCCACCGCCCTGCTCTGCTCGACGAGCGCCGCAAACTGCGTCTGCTGCTCCGTGATGGTCGCCTCGTCGCTCTTGACGGTCGCGATGCGCTCCCCGGCGATGTCGACCTGGTCGCGCAGGGCGCCGACGTCGTCGACGAGCGCGACCAGCCGACCCTGGAGCTGACGCACGCCCTCGAGCTTGACCTGCGCATCGATCATCTGCGCCGCGAGCCCGTCGCACGCGGTCTTGAGCGTGTCGAGCTCGACGCGCCGCGCGAGCTGATCGTCGAGCCTGCGATCGACCTCGGCGCTGAGCGCGCTGAGGCCGTCGAGCCGCTCTGCGAGGTTCTCGGCGAACGGCACGCGCGCGCTCACCTGCGCGAGCCGGGCATCGAGATCGGCGACTGCCCCGTCGAGCCGTTCCGCCTTGCGGGTGCCCTCTTCGACCAGCGTCATCTTGGCAAGGATCGCGTCCATCTTCGCGTCGAGCTGGGGCGCACGGGTCGACATGGCGGCCATGCGCTCGCCGAAGGCCTCCAGGGCGAGCCGATCGGCGCCCAGCCGGTCGCCGAGCTGCGCGATCTCCGCATGTGCCTTGTAGAAGTCCTGGACCTCGCTGCGGAGCGCGTCGAGATCCTGCCGGCTCTGGTGGAGCGCGTCCAGCTGCCACGAGGTCTTCTTCGCCAGGTCGTCGACCTCGCCGAGCTGGTCGTGCAGCGCTTCGAGCGAGGCCTGTCTGCCGGTCAGGTCGTCGGCCTGGGCGAACAGCGTCTCGAAGCGCTTCGACAACGCCTCGACCTTCGGCGCAAGCGCTGCCAGATCCCTGTCTCTTCCGGCGACTGCCTCCATGCGCGCTTCCGCTTCGCCTACCGTCGTTTCCAGCGAGTGGACTCGTTCGTCGAACGCCTCGAACTCCTTCTTGCGCATCGCGAGCGTCCCGACCTCCGCCCGGACGGTCTCGAGGAGGAGGGTCGCGTCGTTCTCGATCCTCGCGGTCTCGCGCTGCACATCCTGATTGAGCCTGGTGGCGGCCTCCATGCGGTGAAAGGTGTCGTCCGCGAGCTTCTCGATCCGCGAAACGGTCTCCTCGGCCTTCGCCGCCTCCTTGAGTCCCTCGTTCAGCTTCGCAACCTGCATATCCATCGCCCAGACCATTTCGTTCACGCGATTGCACTGGACGACGGCGTGCTCGACCGCCTGCTGTTGCGTCTCGAGCGCCTTCGCCTTGCGCGAGACGTGCTCGGCGAGCGCGTTGAGTGACGAGAGCCGCTCTTCCGTGCTCCGGCTCAGCTCGTGGAGCTGCATGAGCGGTTCGAGCTTCTTCTCCACCTCCTGCACGACGGTCACGGCCGCTTCCGTGTCCTCGCGCGCCTCGCGCGAGGTTTCGCGGATGCGCGCGTAGTCCTGCCCCAGGGCGGCCGCCGTTTCGCGGACCTCGTCCAGCTCGCCCTTGAGCGCGCCGGCCTGCGCCATGGACTGCGCGACCTCGTTCTGCGCCTCGCGCACGTGCACGCGCAGGTCCTCGAGCGCCTCGTGCTCCTTCCTCAGCGCATCGAGGCTCGCCTGCGTCTCGAGCGACTGCGCCGTGAGCGCCTGCACGGCCTCACGGTGCATCTGCAGCTCGCTGCCGGGCCCGAGCTCGTGCTGAACGGTCTGCTCCACCTGACGGGCGGAGTCGTGCAGCGCCTGGATGCGCTTGTCGACCTGCTCGAGCTCTCTGGTGCGGTCGTCGAGCGCTCCGATCCGGCCGGCAATCTCGTCCAGCTTCGACGTCATGGCGGACGCCTTCTCCGCGGCCTGATCGAGCGATTTGCTGAGCGGCGTCAGCTTCGCGCTGCGGGTCGTCAGCGAGTTGAGCATCGCGCTGATCGCGCTCCGCTCCTCGCGCGCCGCAGCGATCAGCGCCTCGAGCTCCCCGCCGTGTTTCTGCGCGTCCTTCGCGCGCGTGTTCTTGAAGGCGTCCAGCATGCCCGCATCCCCCTGCCGAATCCAATTGAAAGGAATCGTGCAGTCCACGTATCGGTCCCGGCCGCAGGATCGTGCAGGGTCTGCCACACCCGGCAGAGAGGGTGTGGGCAGGAAATGCCGCACGGCGACCCCGAGTCGCTGTTTCTCCGAGGAAATCGCGCCCGAGTCGCGCGCGGCGTCTCTTGCAGCCTCTACGGTCGTGCTGGCGAGTCTCAGGACGGCGGCCGTCATCGGCGTGGAGGCGTGCCCGGTTCAGGTGGAGGTGGACGTCTCGTTCGGCCTGCCCTCCTTCACGATGGTCGGGCTGCCGGACGCGAGTGTGCGCGAGAGCCGCGACCGGGTGAAGAGCGCCATCAGGAACTCCGGCTTCGAGTTTCCCGCTCACCGCATCACGGTCAACCTCGCCCCGGCGGACGTCCGCAAGGCGGGCGCGGCGTTCGACCTGCCGATTGCGCTCGGCATTCTCGCCGCGCAGGGCACTGTCGAGCGGCGCCACATCGGCGACATCGTCCTCATCGGCGAGCTGTCGCTCGATGGATCAATCCACCACGCGCGCGGCGTCCTGCCGATTGCCGCGGCCGCACGGCGCGAAGGGCTCGCGGGCATCCTGCTCCCCGCGTCGAATGCCGGCGAGGCGGCGGTCGTCGGAGGGCTCGGCGTATTTGCCGTCGACTCGCTGGTCGACGCGGTGCGCGCGCTCAACGACCCGAACGACGCGCCGCCGCCCGTTCCCGCGGCCGTTCCCGTTCCGGGCACGGCGACGCCGGACTTCGAGGACGTCCGCGGCCAGACGCTGGCCCGCCGGGCGCTCGAGGTGGCGGCTGCCGGTGGCCACAACGTCCTGATGGTCGGCTCGCCGGGCGCCGGCAAGACGATGATGGCGCGGCGGATCGCGGGAATTCTGCCCCCGCTGACCTTCGACGAGGCGCTGGAGGTGACGGCCGTGCACTCGGTGGCGGGGCTGCTGCCGGCGGGATGCGGACTCCTGGGCGCGCGCCCCTTTCGCGCGCCCCATCACACCGTCTCGGACGCGGCGCTGGTCGGCGGCGGCTCACAGCCTCGTCCCGGCGAAGTGAGCCTGGCGCACCACGGTGTGCTGTTCCTGGACGAAATGCTGGAATTCAGCCGCCATGTCCTCGACGTGCTGCGCCAGCCAATCGAGGAAGGACGGGTGACGATCGCGCGCGCGGCGCGGACCGCGGTCTTTCCCGCACGCTTCATGCTCGTCGGGGCCATGAATCCGTGCCCGTGCGGGTTCCTGGGCGATGCGCGGCACGAATGCCGCTGTACGCCGCAGCAGATCGCCCGCTATCGGGACCGGCTCTCCGGTCCCCTTCGCGACCGGCTGGATCTCACGGTCGAGGTGCCCGCAGTGTCGCCCGACATCCTCGGCGAGCCAGCGTCCGGCGAGCCTTCGTCGGCGATCCGGGCACGCGTGCTGGCGGCCCGCGAGCGCCAACTGGCGCGCTACGCCGGCGACGGGTTCCGTACGAACGCAGAGCTGAGTCCGGCGCTGATGGCGCGCTGCTGTGCCATCGATCCTCACGGGGCCCGCCTGCTCCGCGCGGCCGTCGCGCGGTTTGCGCTGAGTGCCCGCGGATTCGACCGTGTGCGCAAGGTCGCCCGGACGATCGCCGATCTCGCCGGGGAGGAAGTCATCGCCGCCGAGCACCTCGCGGAGGCGCTGCAGTTCCGGAGCATCCCGTAGTGCCTCTTCACTTTCGCCTGGATCTTCGCCTCGTCGTTTCTGACTTCGGCCCCCCGTACCTTGTGTGATAGAGTCTGTTCGCTTCCGGGACACCGGCGGTTGCCCACGCCACACTCCCCCTTCTGGGCGTTCCGGACAGCACCGATAGACTGTTCGAGTGGCCCGGCTCATCCCCCTGACCGGACACCAGCTACAGGAGTCGATGCCCGCGAGACGCTACACGGTTGTGATTGCCGATCGTTCGACGGGCGTTCTGCGCCGCGTCACGGTCAGTTTGCGCTCGGTGGTGGGCATCGCCGGCGGGATTCTCGCGCTTCCGATCCTCATCGGGCTCGGCGCCAAATGGAGCGCCCGGACCCAGATCAACGATCTCCAGGCGACGAACAACGTCCTGCAGGTCGAGAACGGCAGTTATCGGGCTGCCACCGGCGAGTTGACGACGCAGATCCAGTCGCTCGAAGGGGTGATCAACGAGCTGGGCGCCCGCGCGTCGCTCGACCCGCAGGCTGCCAGAGCGATGGCCAAGCTGCCGGCGGTCGTCAAGAACCGGGCGGCCGGCGGCTCGGCCGCGCCGCCTGCCGCCATCTCGAGTCTGCTGCCCGGTTCGCTCTCGTCGCCGGAAGACACGTTCGGCGTGCTCCGCGATCTGTTGACGGGCCTCGAGAGCCGGCTGCGCTACGTTCGGCGTGACGTCGAAAGGCGGGAAGCGCTCGCGGCGGCGACGCCGTCCATCTGGCCTGCGCACGGATGGCTGACCGGCACGTTCGGCGGCCGGAGCGATCCGTTCACCGGCGAGCCCGCATTCCACCAGGGGATCGACATCGCAACCGACAAAGGCCAGCCGGTCTTCGCCACGGCCGACGGCGTGGTCGAGTCGGCGGCGTACACGGGCGACTACGGCAACCTGATTGTCCTCAAGCACGGCTTCGGGCTGATGACTCGCTACGGTCATCTGAGCTCTTTTGTGGTGACGCCGGGCCAGTCGGTCACCCGCGGGCAGGTCATCGGCTACGTCGGATCCACCGGCCGCGCGACCGGCGCCCACGTGCACTACGAAATTCTCGTCAACGGCAAGCTGATCAACCCCCTGCAGCTCCTCACGCAGCCGGTCGCGCACTGATCCGGTCCGGTCCGCGTCGCGCCGGCCGACCCCTCTCTCCAGCTTCTGCTACAATTACTGGATACCCTCGTCCCGGGAAGCCCACGCTGTAGATGCTCGAAACACTGCTCGCCAAAGTCGTCGGCAACCATCACGAGCGGGAACTGAAGCGCCTGCGGCCGCTCCTCGCGGCCATCAACGCGCTCGAGCCGTCGATTCAGCCGCTCCGCGACGAAGAACTGCGCGCCAAGACGGCTGAATTCAGGAATCGCCTGGCGAACGGCGAGACGCTGGACGACCTGCTCCCCGAGGCCTTTGCAGTCGTCCGCGAAGCGGGTCGCCGCGTGCTGAACATGCGGCACTTCGACGTGCAGCTCATCGGCGGCATGGTGCTGCATCGCGGGAAGATCGCCGAGATGAAGACCGGCGAGGGCAAGACGCTCGTCGCAACGCTGCCGGCCTACCTGAACGCGCTCGACGGCAAGGGCGTGCACGTGGTCACGGTGAACGACTACCTGGCCCGCCGCGACTCGGAGTGGATGGGGCGCATCTACCGCTTCCTCGGCCTGACGGTCGGCGTCATCCAGCACGAGCTGACCGACGCAGAGCGGCAGGTCGCCTACGCCGCTGACATCACTTACGGGACCAACAACGAATTCGGCTTCGACTACCTGCGCGACAACATGAAGTTCGAGCTGGCGCACTACGTCCAGCGCGGGCACCATTTCGCCATCGTCGACGAGGTGGACAGCATCCTCATCGACGAGGCGCGGACGCCGCTCATCATCTCCGGTCCAGCCGAGCAGTCGACGGATCTCTATTACGAAGTCGACCGCATCATTCCGCGGCTCAAGCCCGGCGCGGTGGTCCAGGGGGACACGAAGGCGGAGGAGCGCGAGGAACTCGAGAAGAGCGGCGACTACATCGTCGACGAGAAGCACAAGACGGTGAACCTGACCGAGAGCGGCATGGCGAAGGCCGAGCAGATGCTCGCTTCCCGCCTGGAGCCGGGTGGCCTCTACGATCCGGTGAACATGCCGCTCCTGCACCACGTCAATCAGGCGCTGCGCGCGCACACGCTGTTCCGGCGCGACGTCGAGTACATGGTGAAGGACGGCGAGGTCGTCATCGTCGACGAGTTCACCGGCCGCCTGATGCCCGGGCGGCGCTGGAGCGACGGCCTGCACCAGGCGGTCGAGGCCAAGGAGCACAACGACGGGCACCCCGAGGTGAAGATCGAGCGCGAGAACCAGACGCTCGCGACGATCACCTTCCAGAACTACTTCCGCAAGTACAAGAAGCTGTCGGGCATGACCGGGACCGCGGACACCGAGGCCGAGGAGTTCGGCAAGATCTACGACCTCGACGTCATCGTGATCCCGCCGAACCGGACCCTTCGCCGGATCGAGAATCCGGACCTCGTGTACCGCACCGAGCGCGAGAAGTGGGAAGCCATCGTCGCGGAGATCGTCGACCAGCACGAGAAGGGACGGCCGATCCTCGTCGGCACGGTGTCGATCGAGAAGTCGGAAAAGCTCTCGTCGATGCTCGACAAGCGGGGGCTCCGGCGCGGCACGATGACCGGCGGCGACGCGAACAAGCACGTCGTGCTGAACGCGAAGTACCACGCGCAGGAGGCCGAGATCGTGTCGCAGGCCGGCCGCCGGGCCGCCGTGACCATCGCGACGAACATGGCGGGCCGCGGCACCGACATCCTGCTCGGGGGCAACCCCGAGTTCATGGCGCGGCAGCAGTGCCTCGCCCAGGAGATCGCCGAGCGCCTGCCGAAGGGCGAAGAGCGCTTCATCGAGGACGAGGAGTTCGTCTACTTCTACCATCTCGACGCGTTCTACCGCGTGCGCAAGGCGCAGTACGATCCGATCTTCCAGCACTTCAAGCAGCAGTGCGACGCGGAACACGAGGAGGTCGTGGACGCCGGCGGGCTGCACATCCTCGCGACCGAGCGCCACGAGGCGCGCCGCATCGACAACCAGCTGCGCGGCCGCGCCGGCCGCCAGGGTGATCCGGGCTCCTCGCGCTTCTACCTCTCGCTCGAAGACGATCTGATGCGGATCTTCGGGTCCGACCGCATCTCCGGTCTGATGCAGCGGCTCGGGATGGAAGAAGGCGTGCCGATCGAGGCCGGGATGGTGACCAAGGCGATCGAGCGCGCGCAAACGCAGGTCGAGGCGCAGAACTTCTCCGTCCGCAAGCACCTCCTCGAATACGACGACGTGATGAACAAGCAGCGCGAGAACATCTACGCGCTGCGCCGTCAGATCCTCGAGGGCGAGATCCGGCTGCAGAACGAGGACGGCGAGGAGGAGGTGCTCGACAGCCGCGAGTACCTGATGTCGCTGGCCGAGGACATCCTCGACAGCCTGGTCGAGACCTACGCCCCGCGGGAGGCCGACTTCGAAGAATGGGACCTGGACGGGCTGCGGCGCGAGGTCTCCCGCGTCTTCGCGATCGACGCGGCGGAGATGCCGTTCGACGACCGGACGGCCGACGAGATCCGCGACGCGCTGTGGGAGCGGATCGTCGCGTCCTATGCCGAGAAGGAGCAGGTCGTCGGGCGCGAGATCCTCGGACGGGTCGAGCGCGACATCATGCTGCAGATCGTCGACACGCAGTGGAAGGACCACCTCTACAGCCTCGACCACCTGAAGGAAGGAATCGGGCTGCGCGGCTACGGGCAGCGCGATCCGCTCGTCGAGTACAAGAAGGAGAGCTTCGATCTGTTCCAGGCGATGAAGGAGCGGATCGACGAGGAGACCGTCCGGTACCTGTGGTGGCTGCGGCCGGTCCTGAGCGAGGAGCAGCCGGTCGCGCGGCGGCCCGCGCCGCGCCGGCAGCCCCTCGTCCTGAACGATCCATCCGCGCCCCGGACCCCGGCGTTCGCCGGCGCGGCACAGGCGGCCGCGGATCCGTTCGGCCCGCCGCGGCAGCATCCGGCGCAGGCACGCACGCCGGCGCGCGTCGGCGGCGACGACGCCGCCGTGAAGACCGTGCGCCGGGAGGAGCCGAAGGTCGGCCGCAACGACCCGTGCCCGTGCGGGAGCGGGAAGAAGTACAAGAAATGCCACGGGGCCGCGGCATAATGGAACTGAAAACCGATCCGACCCTCGTCCCGATCGAATCCGGGCTCCAGACGGCCCTCACCTTCGACGACGTGCTGCTGGTGCCGCAGCACTCGACCGTGCTCCCCTACCAGGTGGACGTCAGCACGCGCCTCACGCGCCGCATCCGGCTGAACGTCCCGCTCGTGAGCGCCGCGATGGACACGGTGACCGAGTCGCGCCTGGCGATTGCGATGGCCCAGCACGGCGGCATCGGGGTGATTCACAAGAACCTGCCGATCGAGGAGCAGGCCTCGGAAGTCGATCGCGTCAAGCGCTCGGAGAGCGGGATGATCGTCGATCCGATCACGCTCTCGCCAGCCCACCGGATCTACGAAGCGCTCGAGCTGATGAAGAAGTACCGCATCTCGGGCGTTCCGATCACCGACGACGGCAGCAAGGAGGGACGGCTCGTCGGCATCCTGACGAACCGCGACCTCCGGTTCGAGACGAACGTCAACCGGCCCATCGCCGACGTGATGACACGCGAGCACCTGATCACCGTGCCGGTCGGCACGACGCTCGACGCCGCGCGGGAGATCCTGCACGAGCACAAGATCGAGAAGCTGCTCGTCGTCGATCGCGACTACCGCCTGAAGGGGCTGATTACCGTCAAGGACATCCAGAAGGCGGTCAAGTACCCGAGCGCGTCGAAGGATCAGCTCGGCCGCCTGCGCTGCGGCGCCGCGGTCGGCATCGCGCGCGACACGCTGGAGCGGGCGGCCGCGCTCGTGGCCGCCAACGTCGACGTGCTCGTCGTCGACACCGCCCACGGGCACTCGCAGAACGTGCTCGACGTCGTACGCCGGATCCGCCAGAGCTTCCCCGACATCAATCTGGTCGCCGGCAACGTCGCCACCGCCGAAGGCACCGTCGCGCTGATTCGCGAGGGGGTGGACGCGGTCAAGGTCGGGATCGGCGCCGGCTCCATCTGCACGACGCGCGTGGTGGCCGGCATCGGCGTGCCGATGATCACCGCGATCGCGGACTGCTCCCGCGCGGCCGAGCCGCACGACATCCCGGTGATCGCCGACGGCGGCATCCGGTACTCCGGCGACATCGTCAAGGCGCTGGCGGTCGGCGCCAGCACGACGATGATCGGCAACCTCTTCGCCGGCACCGACGAGAGCCCCGGCGAGATGATCCTGTACCAGGGCCGCAGCTTCAAGGAGTATCGCGGCATGGGCTCGATCGGCGCGATGCGCCGCGGGAGCCGCGACCGCTATTTCCAGGACGATTTCGATCTCGACAGCAGCGGCGCCGCAGGGGAAAAGCTGGTACCCGAGGGCATCGAGGGGCGCGTCGCCCACAAGGGCAGCGTCGCCGCGATGATCTATCAGCTCGTAGGCGGCCTGCGCGCCGGCATGGGCTACTGCGGATCGGCGGCGATCCGCGACCTGCAGCGCAATGCGAAGCTGATTCGCGTCACGCCCGCCGGTTTTCGCGAGAGCCACGTGCACGACGTGGCGATCACCAAGGAAGCTCCCAACTACCGCTCCGAGTAGTTACACGGGACGCAACGGGCGCGAAGGACACGCAGCCCTACTCCGATCTCAGTGTCTCGACGGGGTCGATCCGTGCGGCGCGGCGGGCCGGCAGCCAGCACGCGAGGGTCACGCTGGCCGCAATCGCCGCGCTGACGAGCGCCAGCAGGCCTGGCGGCGGCGGGGCGACGCCGACGAACAGCGACGCCATCGTCCTCGCGAACGCGAGCGTGAGCGCGAGGCCCGCGGCGAGGCCGACGGCGGCGCCCGACACCGCGCCGCGGGCGACGAGCCGAGACACCGCGCGCGGCGAGGCGCCGAGGGCGAGGCGTACGGCCAGTTCACGGCGCCGCTGGACGACGGCGTACGAGGCGGCGCCGAAAACCGCCAGGAGCGCGAACAGCAGCGCGGCGGCCCCGAACACGCTGACCACCCAGGCGCTTGCGCGCGGCAGCGTCAGCGACTCGTCCACCAGCGACTTCATCGTCCGCACGGCCGCCAGGGGCTCTTCCGGATCGAGGGCGTGCAGGGCGGCGCGGATCGACGGCACCACCAGCACCGGATCGCCGGCGGCCGCGACCACCAGCGACATATTGCGCCGCATGAGCCGGAGCGTCTCGCCGGGGGCGGCGTCGATCTGGGCGGCCGGCCAGTACATCTCGGCCGACGCCGGCTGTCCCGCACCGAAGTGCCGGACGTCGCCGACGACGCCGACCACCGTCGCCCACAAATCGGGAGCGCCGCCGAACGTGATGCGCTGCCCGACCGGATTGCGGCTGCCGAAGGCCTGCGCCGCCAGGCGCTCGTTGACGAGCACCACCAGCGGCCGGCCGGCCGTGTCGCGCTCGTCGAACGCCCGGCCCGCGACGAGCCGAATCCCCATCGCTTCGACATAGCCCGGCGTGACGAGGCGGTAGTGCGCGACCGGCCGATCGCGGCCGGTCGGACCGCCGGGAACCTGATACGGACGGACGGAGGTGTTGCCGCTGAGCGGCAGCTCCGCGGTCGCGCCGACGTGAACGACGCCGGGAAGAGCCCGGATGCGGTCGAAGAGCGCGTCGTAGAACGCGCGCACGCGTTCGTCACCCGGGTACCGGCTGTCCGGCAGCGACACCTCCATCGTGACCACGTGGCCGGGGACGAGACCGAGATCGGCGGAGGTGAGGCGATCGAGCGTGCGGGCGAGCAGCGCCGCGGCCGCGACCAGGATGAACGCGAGCGCCATCTCGAACGCGACGAGCGCCTGGCGGGTCCGCGCGCCGCCGGGCCCCGCGGATCGCGAGGAAGCGATTGCGCCGATGTCGGCACGCGCCGCCACGAAGACGGGCGCGGTCCCGGTGATGACGCCGGCCGCGACCGACGCGCCGAGCGCGACGATCAGCGCGCGCGCGTCGATCGCGACCGGTTTCCAGGCGAGCAGGTCGGCCGGCCGCAGCGTCGCGAGCAGCGGCTGGGCAGCCCAGGCCGCCAGCACGCCTGCGGCTCCGCCCGCGAGGGCCAGCAGCACGCTCTCCGTCACCAGCTGCCGGGCCAGCCGCCACCGGCTGGCGCCGATCGCGGTACGGACCGCGAGCTCGCGGGCGCGCGCGAGGCCGCGCGCGAGGAGCAGCCCCGAGATGCTGGCGCACGCGACCAGCAGCAGCAGCACGACGGCCGCCATCACGGCCAGCAGCACGTCGCCGGTATCGCCGACGAGCGCGTCGCGCGCGGACTGGACCGTGACGTCCCAGTCGCCGTCCGTGTCGGGACGTTCGCGTCGCAGCGACTCGGCGACAGCCTGCAGATCTCTGGTGCCTGCGGCGAGGCCGACACCTGCGCGCAGGCGTCCGACCGCCAGGAGCGTGTGGCCGCTATGGTTCGCCCGATCGGCGGCGGTCATGACGAGCGGCACCCAGACGTCGTAACCGGGTTCCGGAAAGAGAAATCCGGCCGGCATGACGCCCACGACCGTGTAGCTGCGATCGTCGAGCGTGATGGCCCTTCCGACCACCGACGGGCTGGCCGCGTAGCGCGACACCCAGAGTCTGTGGCTGAGGAGCGCGACGCCGTCGCGGCCCGCCGCAAACTCTTCCCGGGCGAACGATCGGCCGAGCGCCGGCTGCACGCCGACGGTGCGGGCAAAGTCCTCCGTGACGGCGGCGATTGAGAGGTGCTCGGGCTCGCCGCCGCCGGTGAGGTTCTGCTCGCGCCGCTCGATGGCCGTCATGGCGGCGAACGCGTGCGCACGGTCGCGCCAGTCGAGGAAGTTGCCGGACGCGACCGACACACCCGAAGCATGCATCGGGCGGTAGTACTCGGAGATCGCCACGAGCCGGCCGGCATCGGGATACGGGAGCGGCGCGAGCAGGACGGCGTCCACGAGCGAGAAGACCGAAGCGGTCGCGGCGACGGCGAGGGCGAGCGTGCAGGCAGCGGCCAGGGTGACGCCCGGCGTCCGCCGCAGCGTCCGCCAGCCGTAGCGGGCGTCCTGCAGCAGCTCCTCGAGCGGCAGCCAGGTGCGCTGGTCCCGCCAGGCCTGCCGCGTGCGTTCGAGGCCGCCGAAATCGCGTTCGGCGGCCTGCCGGGCGGCCTCCGGCGCAAGGCCACGCCGCTCGTACCCGGCCGCGAGCCGGCCGAGGTGGAAGTTCAGCTCCTCGTCCAGCTCATGATCGCGCCGGCCGCGGCGGCCGACGGCCAGCAGACGGGCGAGCCATTCGCGCACGGACATGGCGGGTCTCACTTCGCGCGCCACTGCCGTCTCAGCTGGTCGCGCGCAGGATACGGTTGACGATCGAGGACGCGCGCCGCCACTGCGCCGTCTCCGCGCGCAGGCGCCGGCGCCCCGCCGCGGTCAGGCTGTAGAAGCGCGCGCGGCGGTTGTTGTCGGACACGCCGATTCTCGACCGGACGAGGCCCCGCTGCTCGAGGCGCAGCAGCGCCGGATAGAGCGTTCCCTGGTTGAGGGACAGCTCGGCGTCCGAGACCTGCGCAATCCGCTGAGCGATCCCGTACCCGTGCTGCGGGCCGAGCGTGTCGAGCGTCTTGAGCACGAGCAGGTCGAGCGTGCCCTGCAGGACGTCGGCCCTGATCGCGTCTGCCATCTCCGCTCCTGTTGAACGTCAACTGGTATAGACCTGTTGTTGACCAACAGGAGTCTAGGCGCGTCGCACGCGTGCTGTCAAGCGGATGCGCGGATGACGGCCAGGCGGCGGGTGTCGCCTTCGAGGTGCTCGATGCGGACGATGATCGCGCCCGGCGGCGGCTGAGGGAGCTTCTCGGCCCATTCGATCGCGAGCACCGCGCCCGCGGCGATTTCCTCGAGGCCCAGCTCGTCGATCTCCCGCGGATCGCTCAGGCGGTACAGATCGACGTGCACGAGTGGCAGCCGCCCGCCGCGGTATTCCTGCACGAGCGTGAACGTGGGACTGCTGACTTCCGCCGGATCGATTCCCAGGCCCTCGGCGAGCCCTTTCGTGAACGCGGTCTTGCCGGCGCCGAGGTCTCCTTCGAGCAGCAGCACGTCCCCGGCGGCCAACTCTGCGGCGAGCGCCCGGGCGACCGCGGAGGTCTCCTCAGCGCTTCTGGTGATCGTCAGGGGTTCCATCGCCCGGGTGCAGCCTCTCGCCTCCGCTCGCTACTGCCCCTTCTTCTCGACGACCCGGCGGCGGGCGGTCAGCTCCAGCACGGCGTCGCCGATGTGCCCGGCGAGGTCGACGGACGTCATCGCCACCTCGCCTTCGTCGGCTTCGGCCAGGTCGCCGGCGAGGCCGTGCAGGTAGACGGCGAGCCTGCACGCAGCCTCGGCGTCGAGGAGCTGCGCGAGCCACGCGGCCACCATCCCCGTCAGCACGTCTCCGGTGCCGCCCGTGGCCATGCCCGGGTTGCCGGTCGGGTTGATGAAGACCTTCTCGTCGGGCGTCGCCACGAGGGTCCGGTGACCTTTCAGGATCACGTACACGTGATGGGCGGCCGCGAAATTGCGCGCGATCTCCAGGCGGCTCGACTGCACTTCGGCAGTGGACATCCCGAGCAGCCTCGCCATCTCGCCCGGGTGCGGCGTGATGATCACGTCGCGCCCCTCGCGGCCAGACAGGCGATCGGGATCGTCCACGAATGCGTTCAGCCCGTCGGCGTCGACCACGAGCGGCATCGGCGCACGATCGACGAGCGCCCTGACGAACGCCCGCGTCCCACCCGCCCGGCCGAGGCCCGGGCCGACCGCGATGACGTCGCGCGCCATCTCGAGCACGCGCTCGACGTTCCCGGCATCGATGCCGTCGCCGCCCTCCTCGAGCGCCTCGGTCATGTACTCCGGCGCCATCGCGGCGACCACCGCCTGGCACGACGCGGGCGTGGCGATGGTGACGAGTCCGGCGCCCGATCGGAGCGCGCCGACCCCCGCCAGGTGTACGGCGCCGGTCTTCCCCGGCGACCCGCCGATCACCAGGACGTGGCCGTAGTCGCCCTTGTGACTGTCGGCCGCGCGCGGCACGATCAGCTCGCGCATGGCTGCGCGCGTCAGCAACTCCACGCGCGCGCCGTCCACCCCGTCGATGACGTCGGCCGGGATCCCGATGTCCGCGATGACGATGTCGCCCGCCCGCGTTTCGGCCGGCGGCAGCACGAGCGGCAGTTTGGGGGCCGCCAGGGTCACCGTGAGACCGGCTTCGATGCTGTCGCCGATCGGCTCCGGCGAATCGGCCGAGAGGCCCGACGGCAGATCGATGGCGACGACCGGGATGCCCGACGAATTGACGTCGGCACACACGGTTTCGAGCAGCCCCGTCAGCGGCGCGTTCAGGCCGGTGCCGAAGATGGCGTCCACGATCAGGCCGCACCGCGTCAGTTCCGACGAATGCAGCTCCCAGGCCTGGCTGTCGGCGATCTCGACGACCGTCAGGCCAAGCCGTCCGAGAATCTCGAGGTTCGTCCGCGCGTCGCCCTTGACGTCCGCGACGCGGCCGAGCAGGAACACGGCGACGTCAGCGCCCCGTTGTACCAGGGTGCGCGCGACGACGAAGCCGTCGCCGCCGTTGTTGCCGCGGCCGCACAACACACCGATACGGCGTTCCAGCAGGTCGTCGTACACCGCCTCCATGGCGGCGACGACCTGACGTCCGGCATTCTCCATCAGGACGAGCGACGGGATGCCGATGTCCTCGATCGTGCGGCGATCGGCTTCGCGCATCTGGGTGGCGTTCAGGACCCTCATCGGCTGGCTACAGATAATATGCTACCCTCGACGCCATGGCAGCGACCGTCAACGTGAACGGGCGGATCTCCGACCAGGAGCATGCCGTCATCTCCGTGTTCGACCACGGCTTCCTGTACGGCGAGGGCGTGTACGAGACGCTTCGCACCTACAACGGTCAACCGTTCCTGTTCGACCGCCACATGCGGCGGCTCCGCGCGTCCGCGGGGATGCTGGCGCTCCCGGTTCCGCTCGAGGATGCGGCCATCGACGCGCGATTCTTCGAGACCATGCGCGCCGCCGGACTCGGCGCCGACACCGGCCGCGAAGCCTACGTCCGGATTCTCGTCACGCGCGGCGTCGGCGAGCTCACCTACGACCCGGCCGCCTGTCCCGCATCGTCGGTCGTCGTCATCGTCAAGCCGCACGTGCAGCCGCCGGCGGCGGTGTACGAACAGGGCGTCCGGGTGGCGCTGGTTCCGATCGTCCGCAACCACCCGGGATCGGTGAACCCGCTGATCAAGTCGAACAACCTGCTGAACAACGCGCTCGCGATGCAGGAGGCGTTCCGGCGCGGCGCGTTCGAAGGGATCATGCGGAACTACCGCGGCGAACTCTCGGAATGCACGCAGTCGAACCTGTTCGTCGTCAAGGACGGCGTCGCGCTGACGCCGGCGATCGACTGCGGCCTGCTGCCCGGCATCACGCGTGCGTTCCTCTTCGAGGTCGGCGCCGGGCTCGGCATCGACGTCAGGGAAGCCGTGCTGCGCGACGAGGATCTCTTCGGCGCCGACGAGGTATTCCTGACGAGCACGACGCGCGAGGTCGTGCCGATCGTCCGTGTCGACGACAGGAGGATTGGCGCCGGAACGCCGGGACCCGTCACGCGCGCCCTGCTGGACGCCTACAGGCGCAAGGCCGCGGAGCTGGCGCACACACGATCGCGGGATGGGGTGACGGGGTAATCCCATCACCACTTCACCCCATCACCACTTCCACTGGTTCGTCATTTTTCGACGAACGCCTCGACCGGCGGACAGGCGCACATCAGGTTGCGGTCGCCGTACGGGTTGTCGATGCGTCCAACCGCCGGCCAGAACTTGCGCGCGCGGACGAACGGCAGCGGGTACGCGGCGCGCTCGCGCGAGTAGGGGTGCGGCCAGTCGTCGGCCGACACCGCGGCAGCGGTATGCGGGGCGTTCTTGAGCACGTTGTCCTTCGGATCCGCCCTGGTCTCGATGACGTCCTGAATCTCCCGGCGGATGGCAATCAGCGCGTCGCAGAAGCGGTCGAGCTCCTCCTTCGGCTCGCTCTCGGTCGGCTCGATCATCAGCGTGCCGGCCACCGGAAACGACACCGTCGGCGCGTGGAAGCCGTAGTCCATCAGGCGCTTGGCGACGTCGAGCTCGTCGACCCCGCTCGCCTGCTTCAGCGGACGCAAGTCGAAGATCATCTCGTGCGCCACGCGGCCGTTCGGGCGCGTGTAGAGCACCGGATAGTGCTTTTCCAGCCGCGCCTTGACGTAGTTGGCATTGAGGATGGCCATGCGCGTCGCGTCGGTCATGCCCTCGGCGCCGAGCATCCGGATGTAGCCGTACGAGATCAGCAGAATGAGGGCGCTGCCCCATGGCGCGGCCGCCACGGCGTGAATGGCGCGGTCGCCGCCGGTCCTGACGACCGCATGGCCCGGCAGGAACGGGACGAGATGCCTCGCGACGCCGATCGGCCCCATGCCCGGCCCGCCCCCGCCGTGCGGGATGGCGAACGTCTTGTGCAGGTTCAGGTGGCAGACGTCGGCGCCGATCGCCGCCGGGCTCGTCAACCCCACCTGCGCGTTCATGTTGGCGCCGTCCATGTACACCTGTCCGCCGTGCTGGTGGACGATGGCGCAGATTTCCTGGATGCTCTCCTCGAACACGCCGTGGGTCGACGGGTAGGTGACCATGAGCGCGGCGAGCCGATCCTTGTGTTCCTCCGCTTTCCGGCGCAGGTCGTCGACGTCGATGTTCCCCTCTATCGTGCTCGCGACGACGACGACGCGCATGCCGGCCATGACGGCGCTGGCCGGATTCGTGCCGTGCGCGGAGGCGGGAATCAGGACGACGTCGCGTTCGGCGGCGTGGGTGGCGTGGTGATAGGCGCGGATCACCATCAGGCCCGTGAACTCCCCCTGCGCCCCGGAGTTCGGCTGCAGCGACACTGCCGCGAATCCCGTAATCGCGCAGAGCGCCGCCTCGAGCTCCCGGAACACCTGCTGATAGCCCTCGGCCTGATCGATCGGCGCGAACGGGTGGATCCCGGCGAACTCGGGCCAGGTGATCGGCAGCATCTCGGACGCCGCGTTCAGCTTCATCGTGCAGGAGCCGAGCGGAATCATCGAGGTATCGAGGCCGATGTCCTTGCGCTCCAGGCTCCGGATGTAGCGCATCATCTGCGTCTCGGAGTGGTGCGTGTTGAACACCGGGTGCGTCATGAAGGGAGACGTGCGGGCGATCCCGGCGGGGTACGCGAGGTCGGCGTCGGAGGGCGCGGATGCCGGGTCCGAAAGGACCCCGCTGACAGCGGCTGCGCCTGCGCGGCCGGCACCCGCGGCAAACGCCGCGACGATCGGCCCGACGTCCTCCCGCTCGACCGTCTCGTCCAGCGCCACGTTGATGGTTCCATCGTCGCGGTACCGGAAGTTGAGGCGCGAGGCGAGCGCGGCCCGACGGACGGCGGCGACCGCCGCTCCAGGCACCTCGAAGCGCAGCGTGTCGAAGTACTGCGCGTTCAACTGGCGCACGCCGAGCCGGCCGACCTCGCGCTCGACCGTCTTCGCGAACGCCCGTACGCGACGGGCGATCGCAGTGAGGCCCTTCGGACCGTGGTAGACGGCGTACAGGCCGGCGATGTTGGCGAGGAGCGCCTGCGCCGTGCAGATGTTCGACGTCGCCTTCTCGCGGCGTATGTGCTGCTCGCGCGTCTGGAGCGCCATGCGGTACGCGCGGCTGCCGTGGGCGTCGATGGAGACGCCGATAATCCGTCCTGGCGCCTGCCGCACGTGCTTCTCGAGCGTGGCGAAGAACGCCGCGTGCGGGCCGCCGTAGCCGAGCGGCACGCCGAAACGCTGTGAGTTGCCGAGCACGACGTCGGCGCCGAGCTCGCCTGGCGGGGCGAGCAGCGTGAGGCTGAGGAGATCAGTCGCGACCGCAACCGCCACGCCGGCGCGCCTGGCTTCGGCCATGAAATCGCGCAGGTCGTGCACCGTCCCCATCTCGTCCGGCGTCTGGACGAGCGCGCCGAACGTCTCGTCGGTGAATTTCGCCGTTCGGAAGTCGCCGACGACGAGCTCGATGCCGAGCGGCTCGGCGCGGACGCGGAGCACGTCGAGCGTCTGCGGAAACACCGTGTCGGCGACGAAGAACTGTCCCGCCTTCCCGCTGGTCCCGACGCGCTTCGCCTGGACGCGGTGCAGCATCGTCATCGCCTCGGCGGCAGCCGTGGCTTCGTCGAGGAGCGACGCGGTCGCCACCTGCATCCCGGTGAGATCGACGACCATCGTCTGGAAATTGAGGAGCGCTTCGAGACGGCCCTGTGCAATCTCTGCCTGGTACGGCGTATACGGCGTATACCACCCGGGATTCTCGAGCACGTTGCGGACGATGACGCTGGGCGTGATGGTGTCTGCGTAGCCGAGGCCGATGTAGGACCTGAAGACCTTGTTGCGCCCACCGATCTGACGCAGTTCGCGGAGGAAGTGGTGCTCGCTGACGCCCGCCGGCAAATCGAGCGGCGCCCCGAGGCGAATCCGCGCAGGAATCGCTTCGCCCATCAGCGCGTCGAGCGACGCCGCGCCGACGGCCTTGAGCATCTCCCTGCGCTCGGCGGCATCCGGACCGATGTGACGGGACTGGAACGATTCGTGATCGAAAGTCATGGAAATCAGGGCGGCACATCCGGAAGGAACGCTCCGGAGCGACTGTTCTACTTGAGTGAGGCCTCGTACTGGGCAGCGTCGAGCAGCGCGCCCGTCTCGCCCGGGTTGGAGAGCTTGACGACGATCATCCAGCTTGCGTGCGGACTCGAGTTCACCTGCTCGGGCTTGTCCTTGAGCGCGGTATTGACCTCGAGGACTTCGCCGGACACCGGCGCGTACAGCTCGGAAACGGCCTTGACCGACTCGATGGTGCCGAACGACTGACCCTGCTTCAGCCGGGTTCCCACTTCCGGAAGCTCCACGTACACCACGTCCCCGAGCTGCTGCTGCGCGAAATCGGTGATGCCGACCTTGCCGCGGTCGCCGGCGAGGTCGATCCACTCATGGTCCTTCGTGTACTTGAACTGCGCCGGATACGCCATCGTTGTCCTCGCGTCTGCTGCGTGATTCGCAATGTCCGAACGAACTCGTGCTTCCTGATTCTCTGATTCCTGATTTCTACCGGCGTTTGTAGAACGGCATCGGGACGACGCGCGCGCGCGCGCGCCGGCCGCGGATGTCCACGTCGAACTCCACCCCGACGGCGGTGTGCTCGATCGGGAGGTACGCCATGCCGATCGCCTTCTTCAGGTACGGCGTCTGCGTTCCGCTCGTGACGATGCCGGCTTTCGCGCCGTTCACATACGCGTCGTAGCCGTGGCGGGCGATGCCGCGGTCGAGCATCTCGAACCCGACGATCCTGCGCGTGACGCCGTTGACCTTCTGCTCGCGGAGAACGGCCGCGCCGTTGAAGTCGTCCTTCTTCCAGCCGACGATCCATCCCAGATCGGCTTCGAGCGGCGTCGTGGTGTCGTCGATGTCGTTGCCGTACAGCCGCATCGACGCCTCGAGGCGCAGCGTGTCGCGCGCGCCGAGGCCGCACGGAATCAGATCGACCGACCTGCCGGCGTCGAGGACCGCGAGCCACACACGGTCGGCCGACTGCGGCGGGACGAAGATCTCGAAGCCGTCCTCGCCGGTATAGCCGGTCCGCGAGATCGTGCAGCGGACGCCGGCCACTTCCCCGTTGCCGAACCAGTAGTACTTCATGGACGCGAGGTCGATGCCGGTGAGCGGCTGGAGAAGGGCGAGCGCCTGAGGGCCCTGCACCGCGAGCAGGCCATACCGCGAGCTGTTGTTGACGGCGACCGCGTCGCCCACCGGTTTGATCTGCTCGGCGATCCAGGCGTAGTCCTTCTCGATGTTCCCCGCGTTGACGACGAGCATGAAGTGGTCGGGGCCGAACCGGTACACGAGCAGGTCGTCGACGAACGTGCCGCGCGGCGTCAGGAGGCCGGAGTACTGCGCCTGGCCGATCTGCAGCCTGCTGGCGTCGTTGGACGAGACGCGCTGGACGGCGGCGAGCGCGTCCTTGCCCGCGATCTCGATTTCGCCCATGTGCGAGACGTCGAAGAGGCCGGCGCGCTCGCGCACGGCCATGTGCTCCTGGACGATGCCGGAATACTCGACCGGCATGTCCCAGCCGCCGAAGGGGACCATTCTGGCCCCGGACGCGCGGTGGCGAGCGTTGAGCGGCGTTTTCTTCAGGGCGGCGGCAGCGGCCTGTTCCATTGCGGGCGGGCTCTACGTATCAGGGCGAATCGGATGAGAACCGGAGAGGAAAGGTACTATGCCGCGCCGTGATTGACAAGAACCACGTCGACCGTTCGCGCCGGTGCGTCCGGAGAGACGGTGACGACCGAGGGCTGCACGCCGTACGCGCGCTTGCCGCATTCCGCGCTCAGCGCCCACGCGCCAGGCTCGGGCAACTCGAGCGAATAGAGGTGAGCCGTTGCAGCCGCGCGAACCTGGGTCAGACCCAGACCGCTGAGCGGGCCCGTCGCCGTGATCGCGCATGTGTCGTCGGCGTTCAGCAGCCTCAGCGAGATCCGGAGCGGGTCGGGTATGGCGACGTCACCCAGGTCGACGTCGCCGTCGCCGCCTGGCGGGATCGGGAGCCGAATCGATGCGTGCGTGCCCGGGAGAATGACCTGAACCGAGCCGCTCGAATCCGGCGGGAGCGAGAGAGAGAACCGTCCGTCGGGGCCGGCCTGTGTTTCTTCCGCGATGTGGCGCATCGGATCGGAGCTGCCGGCCCACGCGGCCGCATCCGCCACGAACCGCACGCGGGCGCCCGGAACCGGAAGACTGCCGCGCAGCACCCGGCCGCGGGCGCGGCGCGGCGGCGTCAGGCGCACGACGACAGGCGGTGTAGGCGTCTCGACCTCCTCGGCACCGCGCCCGTACGTCCGGTCCGAAACGACGAGGTAGAAGGCGCCGGCGCCCAGATTCCGAAACGCGAACCCGCCGTCGTCCTGAGTGCGTGTGATGCCGCGGCGCAGCAGCGGTCGCCTGGCCACGGGCCCGGGATCGTCAGCGGCGGTGACGAGCGGCTCGAGGAGTTCCACAGTCGCTCCGCTGACGGCCTCGCCTGCCTTCGTCTCGACCCGTCCGTCCAGATCGACCGGCGCCTCGGCCCGGACCTGGGCCTCGACGTCCGGCGGACCTTCGGCGAGCATCGTCAAGGGCACGCGCACCGTGGAGATTTCCGGAGCCTCGACCAGAAGATAGGCGTCCGGGTCCGGACGGAAGCCGGCGATCCACACGAGCGCCGGCGACAACGCGACGGCGGCGACCGACTTGTCCACCTCCGGCAGCAGGCGGCGTGAGCGCGGCCGAACTGCCGGATGCTCCGGTCTCCAGGCACTGATGCGCACGTCGTGCAGTTCCTCGCTCGCCACAGGTATCAGCCGCAACAGACGGCCCCACTGGCCGGTCGGCGGTGCGTCCATGAGCACTCCGACCGGCGCCATCGCGACGCCGCTGACGCCAACGAGCACGACTCCGCCGCGAGCGCCCGACGGTAACCGAGGGCACTGCCACTCTGACGCCGACCTGATGGTGCAATCGCTATGATCACGGTCCTCCCCGTCCAGCGGCACCCAGACGACTCGCGTGAGCGCCCCGATCGAGGCGGGGGCCACCCCGGCCCCGGCGGACGGCGGCGAGGCGGTGGGCGGCGGCGGAGCGCCGAGCGTCGCCGCGAGCAGGATTCCAGCCAGCCTCAGGGTCACCGCCCGACCACGGCGCGATCGAACGCCCTGAACAGGAGCTCGCTCCGAGCATCCAGCGAACCGCCCGCCGTGCAGCACACGATATTCCCGCGCACTTGCCCACGCGCCAGGATTGCGCATCGATCGCAGACAGCGGCGAGGTCGTAGATGCGATGCGACGACACGACGATGGCCGTGCCTTCAGCGCGCGCGGCGATCAACGCCGCGGTGAGCCACCGCGTTGATTCGGGATCCAGGCCCTCCCAGGGCTCGTCGAGAATCAGCAGCGAGATCGACGAACGAGCCAGCATCGCCTCGAGGCCGGCGCGCTGTCGCGTGCCGCGCGACAACACGCCGAACGCGCGGCCGGCGCCGGCGCGGGAAATGCCCGTCCAGAGCTGCGCCCAGGCGCAATCGCGGACGCCGGGCGGCAGCGTCCGCTCCCCTCCGAAGTACACGGTGCGCTCGGCGCCCGGCTGCGCGACCCATCGAGCACCGTGCTGCGGGCGAATCAGGCCCGCAAGAATTCGCAACAGGGTGGTCTTGCCGGCGCCGTTCGGTCCGACCAGTCCCAGCACTTCGCCGCGATCGACCGACAGCGACACGTTTTTCAGCGCGATGTGCCGGCCGTAAGCTCTCGTGACGTGCCGGAGCTCCGCGGCCGTCATCTGGCTGCCTCCTCGAGGGCAGCGTCGAACCAGGCGATCGCTCCGGCGGCAATCGTCCAGGCCGCCGCACAGAGAACGACCGTCAGCACCAGCGTGCGGCCGCCAGGCGGCGCAGCCGTCGACGTCAGCAGAAATGGACATGCCACGCCTGCGAGCGCCGTCTTGCCCGACGTCAGCCAGTCGCCGCCGCCCTGCTCGAACAGCGCATGCAGACTGCCGACCCACCGGCCGCCGGCCAGCACGAGCAGGCCGGCGGCCCACAGCGTGCCGCCCGCATACTGGGTCGTCGGAACCGAAACCGCCCACGACCACGTGGAGACGCACAGCAGCGCCGCCGTCGCGCCCGCGGTGACGAGGGACGGACGGGCGCCAGGACGCAGCGCCCACTGCAGCGTGGCGAGCGTCGTCCAGACGGCCAGGCCTGGCAGCGCGGCCACGAGCCAGTGCCCTGCCGCTACGGGCCACCGATTGCGCCGGCCGGCAAGAATCGGGTCGAAGTGCCCGCGGAGGAGGCGGTCGCGATATCCGACGGACGCGCCGAACATCTGCACGAACAACACGAGGGCGAGCACCTGGCCGGAATCCTGTTCGCCGGTGTAAACTTCCCAGAGCGCAAACCCGACGACGGCAAGCCAGGCGATCAACATCTCGGGTGCAGGGCGCAGCACGGTCAGGAAATATCGAACGGGCGTCACGCGCGCTCTCATCGGACCATCACCTCCATCAATCGACCGTCGGATGCGAGGAGAACACAGCGGTTCTCCGTCGCGCCCACAAGCAAGCGCGCAGAAGGAGTGACGTCCAGCGCCGCGCGCACTTGATACCTGGCATCCAGGCGGAGCAGGCGACCGGCGACCCGGTGGCCGCCTTCCGGGCGGATGGACGTGACGAGCACCCATGCGCCGTCGCGCACGAGCGCCACGTCCCAGATGGGCACCAGCGGGTCGGCGAATGCGGACCTCAGCGACTGGAGGTCGATTCGTCGCGCTTCGCTCCCGTTTGACACGAGCATCCGATCGTCGTCGGCAAACCAGCACGGGATTGCGCCGGCGTACGGCAGGCCGCAGGTCACCAGGTTGCGCGTCAGCTCGTCTTCGCGAGACCCGGCCTTGCGGTTTACCAGGCCGGGCCATGGCACCCTGTCCCGCGGACGTCGCGGGCGGCCGGTGGTGAGCGCAGGTGCCCCAATCCGGAGCGGCAGTTCCTGGTACAACAGGCGGTCCGCGAGACCGAACAGCGCCATCCGCGGCTGTGGCACAGCCACGCGCGCGGCAATCCGACCGTCACGTCCGAGTTCCGCGAGATCGTCGGGGTCGGCCATCGTCCACAACGAACCGTCGGCCAGACACGCCAGCCCCCAGGGCCTTTCGCCGGTCTGGAACCCCCGAACCTGACGGACACTCATCTGCAGCGCGTCGGGCGACGTCTCCACCAGGTCGAGCGAGTCGGTCAGCAGAAACGTGGAGGCGCCGCACGACGCACGCCCGACGATGAGGGTTGCCGGCGCGCGCCCCCCGGAGGCCGCGACACGCGGAACGAGCATCGTCTGGGGCAGGCGGTGAGCGCCGGCAAGCGATGCGAGCATGAACAGCGGAATCAGATGCTCCATATGGCGATTGAAGAAGACCGGGCGGAGCGTCTCCGCCCGGTACGGGTTACCGGCCGAAGATCGCGCGACGCGTGCAGTCGATGAACGCCAGCTCGCAGTCCGCGCCGGCGAGTGAACGACTGGCCCAGTCCGCCCGTCCGGCTGCTTTGAGGTAGCAGTCGCGCAGATCCTGGAAGCAGGTGATGTTGGCCGCAGCCGGCCTGCCGGTCCCCAGCAGGAGGACGGCGGCAAGCAGGGCGGGGACGAGCGACAGCAGGCGCGTGGTGAGCGTTCTGGACATGGTGCTCCTCTGGACCAGCGGTCCGCACATACCCCACAACGGGGATGTGCACAGAGGCAAACGCGCGACCTCGCGGCAGGATGCCGCCCTGTCTCGTCCGCCCGGTTTCGCCGAAGACGCGCGGCGATGCGGCGTATGACAACCTCATTCCGTCGATACCACCTCCGAGTCGTCGTCCGGATCGCCGGCCCGGACCGACGGCGCCGACGCGGCGGTCATCGGCCCGTCGGACGCCCACGCGGCCGGCGGCGTATCCTCGCCCGGCGGACGCAAGTAGGCCTGCAGCGTGTGATAGCTGATCGAGAGCACCCGGCAGGCTTCGCGTTTGTTGCCGCCACACCGATCGAGCACGAGCCTCGCGTAACGGCCGGCCCAGGCGCGAAGCGACTCGCCGCGCGCGAGCGATGGCGCCAGCACGGTGGCGTAGTCACCACACACGGCCGACGGCAGGTCTTCCAGCGTGATGACGTCGGACTGCGCCAGCGCGACCGTCCGTTCCATCAGCCTTTCGAGCTCGCGAACGTTGCCCGGCCACTCGTACTCGAGCAGCGCCTCGGCGACCGAGGGCGAGAGCCGGAGCGGACGCGACGCACGGTGTCGCTCGAGAAAGTAGTTCGCCAGCTCCAGGATGTCCGGGCGCCGCTCGCGAAGCGGCGGCACGTAGACGTCGACGCCGCTCAATCGATAATAGAGGTCCGCACGGAACAGCTTCCGCTCCACCATTTCGGACAAGCTGCGATTCGTCGCGGCGACAACGCGAATGTCGACGCGGCGCTGGCCGTGTCCACCGACTCGCTCGACCGACAGGTCCTGGATGACTCGCAGCAGCTTGGCTTGCGCCGACAGCGACAGATCCGCAACCTCGTCGAGGAACAGCGTGCCGCCATCGGCGTGTTCGAACTTGCCGCGCCGGCCGCGCACGCCGGTGGCCGTCCGGTCCTCGATGCCGAACAACTCGGCCTCGAGCAGGGTTTCGACGAGCGCAGCGCAGTTGATCGCCACGAACGGTCCCGTGCGGCGGCGGCTCAACTCGTGAAGCTGCCGTGCCACCAGTTCCTTGCCCACCCCGCTCTCGCCCTGAATGAGAACGGTGAAATCCGTGCAGGCGACACGCTCCACGGCGGCGCGCAACGCGACCATCGGCGGGGTCGATCCAATGAGCGGCGCGGCGCCGTCACGGCTGCCCCGCGGCGCGCCGGTCATGACCAGGCGGGCGAGCTGTCGCCGTGCGCGCTCGACGTCCAGCAACAGTCCGGCCATCTGGGCCGCCAGGCCCAGCATCTGGAAATCCCAGTCTCCGTGGTGGCTCCCACGATCGAACGTCGCCTCGAGCACGCTCGGAGGAATCCCGTCGGGAACCGGCACGTCGAAAGCGACCGACTCGATGCCTTCCCGGTCGCGATCCGACCATCGATCTCCCGCCTCGCGAAGGTGAATCGAGCGCGCCGGGACTACGCGACGCAAGGATTCCTCGAACGCGCTGCGCAGCGGGGCGCCTTCGGCATGCCGCTCGAAGGTGCGCGTGAGCGCCGCCGCCAACTCGCCGAGCCCGCGACGCCGTTCGCGCTGGCGTGGCGTGAACAGCGATGCGGATTCGATCGGAGAGTGCGGCACCGTCATTGAAAGACTCCCGTCTGGTGTGTGCGTGAGCAAACCAAAACAGGTGCCACGGTCCGACGAACGTGCCATCGTCATAAAGACTGAATAAAAATCGACCGAGCGATGCTGAAAGCGGCCCGTTGCGGGTAGCGCCTACTCGGAATCCGCTCAAAGCACCGTTTCTATACTGGGAATCTGATACCCGCCGCCGTCAGCCTCCGCGAACCACAGCAGGTGCCGGTCGAAGCAAATCGCCCCGCGGTAACAGACGGAACCCGACCGCAACCGCGCGACGGCGCAGCGGACCACGGTGCCGCGGACGACGACCTTGCGCCCGGCCGCGTCGATTTGAACTTCCACGGACACGCCCGGGAGCAGTCTCCGTCCGCTCTCCACGAGCATTCCGCCTGCCGACACATCCACGACAGCGACGTCGTACCCCGGTCGGACGCGCGCGGCGGCAATGCCCCGCTCGGCGGGGCCAAGTCGCGTCGCCTGGCGACGCTCGTCCTGACCGGCGATCACGACGGGCTCCAGCGCCGGCGAATCGGATCGAACTTGAGCAGGCGGGTCCTGCCGGTCGTCCCGAAAATACGCACCACCCACTGAGTCGACCCCTTTCCGCGAATGTAGAGGCTGCCCGACGACGCGGTTCCCGAAGGCGTGAACGTCGCGGTGCCGCTCGATCCGACATGAATCGGATCCGTGCCCGGCGGCGCGCTTCCGGAATCGACTGCAGGCAGCTCCGACAACACGCCGAAGTCCACGCCTGAAAACTTCTCCGGCAGGCGCTCCGCAGGCAGCAGCTCGGCGTCGATCCCGCTTTGAATTTCCACCGTGCGGATGCCGTTGCCGTTGCCATCGACGTACGTCGTGTAGGCATACCCTTCTGCCGTACGGTCGAAACGAATGCCCACGTCGGCGGACCGGGCGATCGCTTCTGCGCGCACGCGCGCCAGACGGCCGGATATGTACCGGGCCGCGCCGGCGGCCCGATACTCGTCCAGCATTCCCAGCGTGTTCGGAATCGCGACCGCCGTCATGGTCACGATCAACCCGAGGGCGAATAGCAGCTCCACCAGGGAATAGCCTGCCCCGTTGGCGGCGCCTGCCGCGGGGAACGCGAACGGAGCCCCGCGGCGGCGGGGCTCCGTCCGAGCGATGGTCACTTCTGGTCCGCGCCGTGCTCTGAGGCCGGCGTGGCGACCGTGATCTGACTCTTGAGCTTGAGGAAGTTCTTCTCCCCAATCCCGCGGACGTTCATCAGCTCTTCGATCTTCTTGAACGGGCCGTTCTTCTTCCGGTAGTCGATGATGCGATCGGCCGTCTTCGCGCCGATGCCAGGCAGCTTCTGGAAATCGGCGGCCGTGGCGGTGTTCAGGTTCACCACCTGGCCCGATGTCTGCTTGGCAGACGACCGCGGGGCCTTCGCCGACGGCGTCGACTGGGCGGCCGCCGGGACAGCTGTCACGAGCAGCACGGCGGCTGCGAGCGAGAGCAACGTGCGGAACATGCGTCCTCCTGTGAACGGCGCCAAGGCGCCGGAAAGTGACTCCGGCCAGGCGCTCACAGGCCGAGTGGGAGGTCGGGCCCAGGCTGGTGTGTTGCCGCCGGACCGGAGTCGGCCGAACCCAGGGCAAGGTTCAGGCCGATGGAGGCGCGGCGAACGCGTGGCCGGAACCGTCTGAGGAGAAAGGAAAACGTGACGCGTGATCGCGGCGAGGGTTGCGCGAGGCGGGCAGGGATGATCGAAAACGACGCCGTCAGTTGCCGAGGGAACCGAACGCCGGGATCAACGGCCGGCGGCGGCGCGCTCCTCGCGCGCCCACTCGAGCGTCTGTCGCAGGCCTTCTTCGAACGATACGTGCGGTTTGTAGCCGAGCAGGCGCTGCGCCTTCGAGATGTCCGCCAGCGAATCCCGGACGTCGCCGGCGCGCGGCGCCGCATGGATCGCCGCGATGTTCGTCCCGACGAGCTGGTTCATCGTCGCCAGCAGTTCGTTGAGCGAGACGCGGTGGCCGGTCGCGACGTTGATCACCTCTCCCGCGATGCCGGCGGCCTCCGACGCGCGCAGCACCCCGTCCACCACGTTGGCCACGTAGGTGAAATCGCGCGTCTGCCCGCCGTCCCCGTAGATCGTCGGCTGCCGGCCCTCGAGCAGCGCCGCCGCGAAGAGCGAGATGACGCCGGAGTACGGCGACCCGGGATCCTGCCGCGGCCCGAACACGTTGAAGTACCGGATGGTCACCGTCTCGAACCCGTAGAGCGCGGTGAACATCTGGCAGTACTGCTCCGCCACCAGCTTCTGCAGCGCGTACGGCGACAGCGGCGCGGGCACCATGTCCTCGCGCTTGGGGAGCGTCGGCGTGTCGCCGTACGCCGACGAGGATCCCGCATAGACCAGCCGCTTCACGCCCGCGTCGCGCGCGGCCACGAGCACGTTCAGCGATGCGTCGATGTTGGCCCGGTTGGACGTGATCGGATCGCTGACCGAGCGCGGCACCGACGGGATGGCCGCCCGGTGCAGCACGTAGTCCATGCCCTCGACCGCCCGGCGCGCCACCTCGAGGTCAGCCAGGTCGCCTTCCAGGAACTCGACGTTGCCGACGCCATCGAGATTCCGGCGCCTGCCGGTCGTGAGGTTGTCGGCCACGCGGACGCGCGCGCCGCGCCGGCGGAGCTCGGCGGCGAGATGGGATCCGATGAAGCCGGCGCCGCCGGTGACGAGGTATGAAGGCATGGTGTCGAGACTATGAGCCGCCGGGCGCAGCCTCGCGCTCCGTCACGGAAGCCAGCCGAAAAGCGTTGCAGCGAGCCGTAAGCCGAATTCTGTTCCTCCGCCTCCGCACCGCTTGCGCGGCGCCTCGGCGCGGCGACGACCATTCCTCTAGCCCCGCCATTGCTGGCGGGATCGAGCAGCCTACCCGGAGGCTTCGGACGGGCCGTCCTCGAACGCCTCCCTATTTGGCCTTGCTCCGTGCGGGGTTTTGCCTGCCACCGATGTTGCCACCGGCGCGGTGCGCTCTTACCGCACCTTTTCACCATTGCTTGCCCGCGTTGCCGCGGACGTCAGCTGTGTGTTTTCTGTGCCACTGTCCTTCAGGTCACCCTGACCGGGCGTTACCCGGCGCACTGCCCTGCGGAGTTCGGACTTTCCTCTCCCCGTCGCGGCGCTTGCGCACCGCGACGGCGAGCGGTCGTCTGGCTCGCTGCAACAAGACATTATATCGCGCGGCTGTCGGCACCTGGAGGTGCCGCGGAGCCGTCGGCTCCCGGCTGGCGCCGGTCTAGCCGTCGGTTTCCTGCGAGATGCGGTACTGCTCCAGCTTCTTGTACAGATTGCTGCGGGGCGTGTCGATGATCTCGGCGGTCTTGGAGATGTTCCAGCCGTTCTCGCGCAGCTTGGCGACCAGGTACGCGCGCTCGGCGCCGTCCTTGAACTCGCGCAGCGTCGCGGCCCGCGCCGGATCCGCGTCCCCGGCGACCGCGCCGCGCGCACCGCCGCCCGTGGACCGCACGACCTCCGGCAGATCGCCGACGTCGATCGTGTCGCCCCCGCTCATGATCAGCATGCGCTCGACCGTGTTGCGCAGCTCGCGGACGTTCCCCTTCCAGCGGTACCGCTGCAGCGCGTCGAGCGCCGCCTGCGTGATGCGCTTCGGCCGCACGTTGTTCTCGCGGCTGAAGTAGTCCATATAGTGGCGCACGAGCAGCGGGATGTCCCCGGCGCGTTCGCGCAGCGGCGGGACGAAGATCGGGATGACCGCGAGCCGGAAGTACAGGTCCTCGCGGAACCGGCCCTTCTCGATCTCCTCCTCGAGGTTCTTGTTCGTCGCGGCGATCACGCGGACGTCCACCTTGATCGTCCGCGCGGATCCGAGGCGCTCGACTTCGCCTTCCTGCAGCACGCGCAGGACCTTCGCCTGCGTCTTCGGGCTCATGTCGCCCACTTCGTCGAGGAAGATCGTCCCGCGATCGGCCTGCTCGAACTTCCCCACCTGCTTCTCGGTGGCGCCGGTAAAGGACCCCTTCTCGTGACCGAACAGCTCGCTCTCGATCAGCTCCTCGGGAATGGCCGCGCAGTTGACCTGCACGAACCGCTCCCGCGCGCGCAGGCTGTTGCGATGAATGGTCCGCGCCACGAGCTCCTTGCCGACGCCGCTCTCGCCGTGGATCAGGACGGTCGCGTTGGTCGGGGCCGCGCGGACGATGTCCGCCGTCACCTGCCGCAGGCCCGCGCTCTCGCCGATCATCTGATGCCGGATCTCGACCGCCTTCTTCAAAGTGCGGTTCTCGTCGCGCAGCCGCAGGTGGTCGAGCGCGTTGCGCAGGCTGACGAGCACGCGCTCGGTGGCAAACGGCTTCTCGATGAAGTCGAAGGCGCCTTTCTTCGTCGCCTCAACGGCCGTGCTGATCGTCCCGTGCCCGGAGATCACGACGATCGGCAGCGCGTCGTTCATCGCCCGCAGCCGATCCAGCACCTCGAGGCCGTCCATCCCGGGCATCTTGACGTCGAGGAGAACCAGATCCGGCACGTCGCGCTCGGCGATGGTGAGCCCGTCCTGGCCGGTGGCGGCCGTCAGGCACTCGTACCCCTCGTACTCGAGCGTCATCCGCAGCGAGTCGCGGATCGCGGCCTCGTCGTCGATGACCAGGATGCGTGGCTTGGGCATGCGCGCGGGGAGGGTTCGGGACGGCCTGAAAGGCGTCCCCTACCGATCCTCGACCCGGATCGTCTTCAGCTGGCGCTGATCGAGATCGGGCGAATAGACGAAGAGCGTCAGCACGTCGCCGGGATGCGCGGCCTGCGCGATGCGGCGGAATTCGGCAGCCGACGGCACCGGCTGGCGGTTGATCTCGAGCAGTACGGTGCCCCGGTCGATCTCCGCGTCGTAGGCCGAGCTGAGCGGCTCGACGCGCGCCACGAGGACCCCTCTCAGGCCTCGCGGCAGTTCGAGACGGTCCGCCGTCACGCGATCGATATCGCGCACGGTGAGGCCGAGCAGGACGTCGCTGTTCGCCTTCCGGTCCGGCGGCGGCGCCGCCGGCGGCCCATCGTCGCTGCTGTCGTCGCGCTCCGGGCGCTCGGCGAGCTTCACGGTCAGCGTCTCCTGGTGGCCATCGCGGACCAGCCGCAGGTGCGCGGCCGAGCCCGGCGGCCGCGCCGAGATGCTCCGGATCAGCTCGTCGTCGTTCCGCACCGGGTCGTCGTCGAGCGCGACGATCACGTCGTAGGGCTGGAGTCCCGCGCGTTCGGCCGGCGAGCCCTCTGTGATGTCCTGAACGAGTGCGCCGTGCTCGACCGGCAGCTTCAGCGACTGCTGCAGATCGGGATCGACGTCGCGGAGCGTGACGCCCATGTAGCCGCGCGACACACGGCCGTGCGCGCGCAGCTGCGGCAGGATGGCCGTGGCGCCGTTGATCGGCACTGCGAAGCCGATGTTGCTCGCGCGCGAGCTGATGGCCGCGTTGATGCCGATCACCTCGCCGTGCGTGTTGATGAGCGGCCCGCCACTGTTGCCGAAGTTGATGGCAGCGTCGGTCTGGATGTAGTCGTCCAGGCTGGCGTCGAAGAGCTTGCGGCCCAGATAGCTGACCACGCCGACCGTGACGGTGTGCTCATATCCCAGCGGATTGCCGATCGCGCACACCCATTCGCCCGTGCGCAGCGTCGAGGAATCGCCGAGCGGCGCCACCGGCAGCCCGCGCTGGCCATCCACCTTGATCAGCGCGACGTCGGTGTCCGGATCCGCGCCGATGACCCGCGCGCGCAGGTTGCGGCCGTCCGACAGCTTGACGGTGATCCGTTCCGCGTGCTCGATGACGTGGTTGTTGGTCAGGATGCTGCCGTCCGAGTCGATGATGAAGCCGGTTCCGGTCCCGCGCCGCGGGGCGTCGCGGTCCCTGCCCTGGTTGAAGTTGAACGGCCCGTCGAACAGGTCGGGCGGATCCGGCGCGCCGGTCCGGCCGTGCCGGCGGCGCGGCTCGCGCCCGCGCGTGGTCGCCTCGATGTTCACCACGGCCGGGTTGACGTGCTCGACCACGTCCGCGAAGTTGACAAGAGGGCCGGCGGTGGCGCCGGATACCGCCGGCGCGACGAGCCGCACGACCGGCGTCGCGGCCACTCCGGTGGCGACGCCCGAACGCGCACCGCCGCCGGCGACCATCGCGCCGACCATGAACGCCACGACTGCCGTGAGCGCGATGCTGACCTGCGTGAACCGGCGGGACATCACGTCCTCATTATAAGCGCCCGAAAAGCGTCCTCATCCAGCACTTCCACTCCAAGCTGACGGGCCTTTTCGAGCTTGCTGCCGGCGTCGGCGCCGGCCACGACACAGCTCGTCCTGCGGCTGACCGACCCGGAGACCCGCGCGCCGAGCCGCTCCAGCGCCTCCGTCGCCTCCTCCCGGGTCATCGTGGCGAGCGTTCCGGTCAGGACGAAGACCTTGCCCGCCAGCGGACCCGGCCGCGCCGCCGGCTCGGGCGCCCGGCTCTCCATGTTCACGCCGGCGTCGCGGAGACGGCGGATGAGCTCCCGGTTGCGCGGTTCGTCTGCGAACATCCGGACCGAGGCGGCCACCACCGGCCCGATTTCGGCCACCGCTTGCAGCGCCTCGGCCGGGGCGTCCAGGATTCGATCCATCGTGCGAAACGCCCGCGCGAGCGTCGCCGCCGCCTTCTCCCCGACGTGACGGATCCCGAGCGCGTACAGCAGCCGCGCGAGGTCGTTGTCCCTGCTGCGCCCGATTTCGGCAACGACGTTCAGGCCGACCTTGCCAAGCTTGCGCGGCCGCGCCCGGTCCGACCTGGGCTCCCGCGGGGTGACGACCAGGTTCTCGAGCTGCGAGGCATCGAGGCGATAGATGTCCGCGAAGTCGTGGACCAGGCCGCGCTCGAGGAGCTGGTCGATGAGCGATGCGCCAAGTCCCTCGATGTTCATCGCCGACCGCGACGCGAAGTGCTCCAGACCGCGTCGAATCTTCGCCGGGCACGATTCGTTCGGACACCGCCAGACGACTTCTTCCTCGTCGCGCCTGAGAAGGCTCCCGCATTCCGGACACGATTCCGGCATCCGCCAGGGCGCGCTGCCCTCAGGGTGCGGGAGGATCGCCATGACCACCTTCGGGATCACGTCGCCGCCCTTCTCGATGAGGACGCGATCACCTTCGCGCAGGTCCTTCCGGGCGATGTCTTCCGCGTTGTGGAGCGTCGCCAGAGAGATGGTCGAGCCGGCGAGCCGCACCGGCTCGAGGACCGCGTACGGCGTCACCGCGCCCGTGCGGCCGACGTTCACCTCGATGGCCCTCAGCGTCGTGGTCGCCTGCTGCGCGGGAAACTTGAACGCGGTGGCCCACCGGGGGAACTTGGCGGTCGCGCCGAGGCGCGCCCGCAGATCGAGGTCGTCCACCTTGATCACCACGCCGTCGGTATCGAAGTCGAGCGTCTGGCGGCGATCGGCCCACTCGCGGCAGAAGCCCAGGACGCCTTCGATGCCGTCGCAGCGCCGCCAGTGCGGCTCGACCGGCAGGCCCCAGGCGGCGAGCGCGGTCAGCGTCTCGGCGTGAGTCGCGGGGTTCGGGACGACCTGAGGGTTCGGGACGGCCTGAAGGTTCGGGACGGCCTGAAGGTTCGGGACGGCCTGAAGGCCGTCCCCTACCGGGATCAGCTGATACATGAAGGCGCTCAGGCCACGCTTGGCCACGAGCGCCGGATCGAGATTGCGCATCGTCCCGGCGGCGGCGTTGCGCGGGTTCGCGAACGGCGGCTCGCCGGCATCCTCGCGCTCCCGATTCATCCGATCGAAGGAGGCGCGCGGCAGATAGACCTCCCCGCGGACCTCGACGCGCGGCGGCGGCCCGCCACGCCATCCGCCGGAGCCGCCCGGTGTCTTCGGCCGCCGCAGCGAGAGCGGGATCGCGCGGATGGTCCGGACGTTCGCGGTGACGTCTTCCCCGCGCACCCCGTCACCGCGGGTCGCGCCGCGCACGAGCCGGCCGTTCTCGTAAGTGAGCGCGATGCTGAGGCCGTCGATCTTCAGCTCCGCCACGTAGCCGACCGGCGCGTCCCCGGCACCGCTCCCCTTGCGCACGCGCTCGTCGAAGGCGCGCAGTTCGTCCTCGTTGTACGTGTTGTCGAGGCTGAGCATCGGCTGCGCGTGCTCGACGGTCGCGAAGCCTTCGACCGGCCGTCCGGCTACCCGCTGCGTCGGCGAGTCGGGGGTGACGAGCTCGGGGTGCTCCGCCTCGAGCCGCTCGAGCTCGTGCAGCAGCCGGTCGAACTCTTCGTCGGCGATCACGGGATTGTTGTAGACGTAGTACTGCTCCTCGTGATGGCGGATCGCCTCGCGCAGCTCGTCCATGCGGCGAATCAGATCGGCTTTCGGCATCGGTGTGCCTGGCGCGTCAGCTCGGGCGACGCGGCGGGCCTTCGACCGGCGCGCCGAGCAGCGACCCGGCCGCTTCGGCGAACGCGCGATACGCGGGCTGCCCGAACGTCACCAACCGGACGGTCCGCAGCGATCGGGCGCGGTGCGCCCGCACCGCTCCAATCATGAGGCGCGCGCACTCGGCCACCGGAAAGCCGCCGACGCCGGTCCCGAACGCCGGCAGCGCGATCGAGGAGAACCCATGGGCTTCGGCCAGCGCGAGCGCGTTGCCGGTCGCCGTGCCGATGAGCTCGGCGGACGTCTGGAGATCCTGCCCCATGACGGCGGCGTGAATCACGTGGCGCGCCGGCAGCCGGCCGCCGCCCGTGATGACGCATTCGCCCGGCTCGACGGGGCCCTGCGCCATCGCCTCCCTCTCGATCTCCCGGCCGCCGCGGGCCTTGAGGGCGCCGGCGACGCCGCCTCCCATCCAGAAATGGTCGTTCGCCGCGTTGACGACGGCGTCGACGTCTTCGGCGGCGATGTCGCCTTCAGCGATCTCGAGAACGAACGGGGACAGATCGAACCGAAGCATTGATGGCGGCAGCGCCGCTCCCGGACCCTACCGATCCCGCGACAGGACGTAGTCGGGCAGCGCGAGCAGCGCGTCGCGCTCCGAGCTCGGCGGAAAGGCGTACAGCGGCTTCTTGGCGCGCTCGGCGAAGTCCATGGCGCGCCGATAGGCGTAGTCGATCGAAGCGTGGTCCTTCAGGTGCCGCAGCAGGTCGGCCCACTGCCCGGGTTCGACCGTTCGCGTCGCGATGATCTCGCGGACGATGCGCGGGCCGGGACCGTCGCCGTCGTGCGTCAGCAGATGGATGAGCGGCAGCGTCACCTTGCCTTCGCGGAGATCGCTGCCAACGGGCTTGCCGACCGCGTCCGCGTCGCCCGTGAAGTCGAGCAGGTCGTCGACGAGCTGGAACGCGACGCCGAGATTGAAACCGTACTCGCGCAGCGCCTGCTGCTGCTCGACGGTCGCACCGCCGAGCATGCCGCCAATCTGCGCGCAGCCGCCGAACAGGTACGCCGTCTTGCGGCGCATGATGTCGAAGTGCTCGTCCTCGCTGATGTCGGCGTCGCCGTTCTTGGTGAGCTGGTACAGCTCGCCTTCGATCATGTGGAGAGTGACGTCGCACAGCAGCCGGACCAGGTCCAGCGAGTCGTGGGTGAGCGCCAGCGCCATCGACTTGATGTAGAGGTAGTCCCCGAGCAGCACCGTGATGTCGTTGCCCCACCTCGAGTGGACGGCCAGGCGGCCGCGGCGCAGCTGCGAGTCGTCGATGATGTCGTCGTGCACCAGCGTGGCCGTGTGGATGAACTCGACCACGGCGGCATAGAGGACGGCGCGGTCGCCTTCGTACCCCGACAGCCGGGCAGCCATGAGGAGCACCGCCGGCCGGATTCGTTTGCCGCCGCTCGTCTGGATGTACCGGCCGATCTTTGGAATCAGGTCGACGTGCGACTCGATGTGGCGGCCGAATTCGCGATCTACGGCGTCGAGATCGGCGCGGATCGGCTCGAAGATCTGGGCGAGAGCGGGAGACGATTTCTGCACAGCGGCTCAGGTTAAATTCCGGTCCATCTGACCACAAGTTGCCGAGGGTGTCAACGCGCGAAGCACACCTAACCCGATGCAGAAGGCCGCTTTAGAGTGCGGTCACGGCCGGAACAACGCATGGAAGTTCGCGCGCGTCGCAGCGGCCAGATCCGCCTCCGGGACACCGTGCAGCCGCGCGAGCGCGGCGACGACGCGCGCGACGTAAGCCGGTTCGTTGCGTCGGCCCCGGTGCGGCACGGGCGCGAGAAACGGGCTGTCGGTCTCGGTCAACAGCCGGCCGATCGGCACGGCGCGGATGGTCCCGCGCAGCTCCTCCGCCTTCGGGAACGTGATGATGCCGGCCAGCGAGATATGGAGCCCGAGCGCCAGGCCGGCTGCCGCGAGCGGCGGTCCTCCCGTGAAGCAGTGCAGCACGCCGCGCAGCGACCGCTGGCCCGCGCCTTCTTCCCGGAGAATCGCCAGCGTGTCCTCGTCGGCCTCGCGCGTGTGAATGACGACCGGCAGATCCAGCTCGCGCGCCAGACGCACCTGGGCGCGGAAGACGGCCTGCTGCACCTCGCGCGGCGAGTAGTCGTAGTGGTAGTCGAGGCCGATCTCCCCGACGGCGCGCGCGCCCGGCGTCACCGCAATCTGCGACCGGACGAGCTCGGCCGCCCGCTCCGGACGGTCGGCGAATGCGTGCGCCGCGTGTGGATGGACCCCGATCGAGAAGCGAACCTCGGGCCACCGCGCCTCGACCAGACGCGCCTGCGCCCCTTCCTTCTCGTCTCCCGCCGCGAGAATCACGAGCGCGCGCTCGAGACCCGCCTCGCGCGCGCGATCGACGACGGCGTCGAGATCGGCGGCGAAGACCTCGTCCGCAAGATGACAGTGCGAATCGATCACTAGCGGACCCGGGAGCCAGGCGGCGGCGGAGGATCGTCGAAGGTCACGATCGTCGGCTTCCCGCCTTCGGGGCTCGCGGCCAGCACCATGCCGTTCGACTCGATGCCCATCAGCTTCGCCGGTTTCAGGTTGAAGACGATGGCAATGGTGCGGCCCACCAGCGCCTCCGGTTCGTAGGCCTCGGCGATGCCGGCAACGATGGTGCGATGCTCGGTGCCGACATCGATCTGCAGTTTCACGAGCTTGTTCGATTTCGGTACGCGTTCGGCCGCGAGCACCTTCGCGACGCGGAGCTCGACCTTCATGAAGTCGTCTATCGAGATCCGCTCCGCGGGTGCCGGGGTGCCCGGTGGCTGGGTGACTGGTGCCTGGGTGACTGGTGCCTGCGTGCCCGGTGCCTGAGTGCCTCGTGCTTCGTCGCTCACGCGCGTCTCCTTACGATCGTGTTCCGTCCGAGGCCAGAGCGGCCCTTCCTGGAGGAGCTGCCGCTCGCCCGTGTTGCGCCACGCGCCGTCGCGATCGAGGCGCGGCGTGCCGTCGCCGCCGACGCGGCGCAGAATTTCCGCGCAGGAGTCCGGCATCACGGGCAGCAGCAGCGTCGCCGCGAGCCGGATCGCCTCCGCGGCGTCGTAGAGCACCTGCGTCAGGCGGTCGGCGTCGGCCGGATTCTTCGCGAGCGCCCACGGCGCGGTCTCGGCGATGAACTCGTTGGTCGCATCCACAATCCGGAACGCCGCCGCCGCGCCCTCGTGAATCAGGAACCGGTCCATCGCACGGCGATACTGCTCGGCCGCATCGGCCGCGACGCGCATCAGCCCGTCCGAGGCGGCGCCGGCCGGCGCCAGCCGGCCCTGACGGTACCGCCCCGCCATCGCGGAGACGCGGCTCACGAGGTTGCCGAGGTTGTTCGCGAGGTCCGCGTTGTAGCGCTCCTCGAACCGCCCCCAGTCGAAGTCGCCGTCGCCGCCGAACGGGATCTCCTTGACGAGGTAGAGGCGCAGCGGATCCACGCCGAGCCGAGCGGCCGCATCGACGGGATCGACGATCGTGCCGAGCGACTTGCTCATGCGCTGGCCGCCGATCGTCATGAAGCCGTGGCCGAACACGCGGCGCGGCAGCGGCAACCGCGCGCTCATCAGCATCGCGGGCCAGATGACGGCGTGGAACCGGGTGATGTCCTTGCCGATGACGTGCAGGTCCGCGGGCCACCACTTCTCGAACAGCGCGTCGTCGGTCCCGAGGCCGACCGCCGACGCGTAGTTGATGAGCGCGTCGAACCAGACATACACGACGCTCGACGGGTCGAAGGAAAGCGGAATCCCCCAGGACTGCCCCGCGCGGCTCACCGAGATGTCCTCGAGGCCGCCTTCGATCAGCCGCAGGATCTCGTTGCGCCGCACGTCGGGCTGCAGGAACTCGGGATGGTCGTCGAAGTGCCGCTGCAGCGCGTCCTGATACTTCGAGAGCCGGAAGAAATGGTTCTTCTCGCGGATCCACTGCGGCAGGTTCGCCGGGTGCAGCGGACACCGTCCGTCGACGAGATCCTTTTCCTGTTTGAACGCCTCGCAGCCGACGCAGTACCAGCCTTCGTAGACGCCCTCGTAGATGTCGCCGGCCTCGTGAATCCGCCGGACGATCTCCGTGACGCCCGCCTTGTGGCGCGGCTCGGTCGTGCGGATGAAATCGTCGAACGACACGCCGAGACGACGCCAGGTCGTCGTGAACACCTGCTCCATCTCGTCGCAGTACTTCAGCGGGTCCTGTCCCTGCTCGGACGCGCTCTTGTACACGTTCTGCGAGTGCTCGTCGTTGCCCATCAGGAACCGCGTGTCGAGGCCGCACAGGCGCTTGTACCGCGCGATCACGTCGGCGGCGATCTTCTCGTACGCCGTCCCGAGATGCGGCCGGCTGTTGACGTAGTCGATGGCGGTGGTCAGGTAGAAGCGGCTCACGAGACGGACTTCCTTGCGTCGGGCGCCGATTCCGACAGGACCTGACCGGCGAGGTCCGCAAGGCGCCCCGACGAACGCATGGCGATGGCCTGCACTTCCTTCACGGACACCTTGTGCGCGGCGGCGAGCTTCGCACAGTCCTCGAACTCGGGCACCGCGTTGACGATGCGCCCGCCGCGCCAGGCGATCTTGAAGCGCACGGGGCCGAGCGACGTCTCCACGGCCACGATCTCGCGCCGCAGGCATTCGCGGGCCGTCTCGTGGTACCGGAGACCGATGGTCGTCGTCTCGCCGAAGAGGACGTCGGCGATCGCGCTGCGGCGCTCCGGCGGCGCGATCACGGTCAACAGCGTACCGGGGCGGTTCTTCTTCATCTGGACCGGGACGAAGAACACCTCCAGCGCGCCGGCCGCGTAGAGCCGATCCATGGCGACGCCGAAGATCTGCGGGTTCATGTCGTCGATTTCGCACTCGACGACGACGACGCGATCGCCCTGTTCCGCATCCGCTTCGCGCCCGACGAGCACCCGCAGCACGTTCGGGGTCGGGCGGAAGTCGCCGGCGCCGGCGCCGTACCCCACTCTTTCGACGCTCATCGACGGCACAGGTCCGAACGACGACGCATAGGTCGTCACGATGAGCGCGCCGGTCGGCGTGACGAGCTCCTTCTGGACGACGCCGCCGTAAATCGGCGCGTCGCCAAGAAGCTTCACGGTGGCAGGCGCCGGCACCGGGAACAGCCCGTGCGCCGACTGCACCGTGCCGCCGCCGACGTTCAGCGGCGAGGAGACGATGCGATCGGCATTGAACCATTCCAGCGCGAACACGGCGCCGACGATGTCGACGATGGAGTCGAGCGCGCCCACCTCGTGCAGATGCACCTGCTCCACGGGCATCTGGTGAATGGACGCCTCCACCTCGGCGAGGCGCCGGAACATCGCCTTCGCCCGCTCGCGTGCGGCCGCAGACAGACCCGAGCGGTCGATGAGCGCGGCGATCTCCACGAGCGATCGATGGGGGTGGTGCGAGTGGCCGTGCCCGTGATCGTGCGGGCGCTCGCTGACCGTGATCCTGGTCGCCGAGACGCCCGCGCGCAGCACCTTCGTCGCCTCGACGTCGCAGCCCGACACCGCAAGGCTGCCGAGCGCACCCGTCAGCTCCTCGAGCGGCAGGCCGGCGTCGACGAGCGCGCCGAGCACCATGTCGCCCGAAATGCCCGAGAAGCAATCGAAGTACAAAACCCGGCTCACAGGACTCCCATCTCCTTCAGGCTGCAGTAGCGGCTGTCGCCGAGGATCACATGGTCCACGACGTCGATGCCCATCAGGACCCCCGCCGCCACCAGTCGTCGGGTCAGCTCCACATCGTCTGGGCTCGGAGTGGGGTCGCCGGACGGATGGTTGTGGAAGACCACGATGGCCGCGGCCGATCCGAGCGTCGCTTCGCGAAACACCTCGCGCGGCTCGATCGCCGCCGCGTTCAAGTTCCCGTACGCGAGCACCGTCGTCCGGAGCACGCGATGCTTCGTGTCGAGCAGGACGATGCCGATCTGCTCGACCGGGCGGCCGGAGAAGCCCGGCATCAAATGCGCTGCTGCGTCGCGCGGCGTACGGAGGCGAATCCGCGCGCCGGGCGCATGCACCAGCGTGCGCCGCCCGAGTTCGACGGCCGCAACGAGCTGCGCGGCCTTGGCCGGCCCGACGCCGTCGACACCAGCCAGCTCGTCGCACGTGGCCCGCACGAGGCCGTGCAGGCCGCCGCGCGCGGCGAGCACGGCGTTGGCGACCGCCAGCGCGCCCATGCGCCGGAAACCGCTGCCCAGCACGAGCGCGACGAGCTCGTTGTCGCCGAGCGCAGCCGCGCCGTGGCGCAGCAGCTTCTCGCGAGGACGATCGGCCGGCGCAAGATCTTTCATTCTAGTCCAACAAAGCAGCTTTCGGCTGTCGGCTGTCAGCTGTCGGTCTGCTGACAGCCTTCAGCTGTTGGCTATTGGCTTCTGGCTATTGGCTTCTGGCTATTGGCTGTTGGCGTTGGCTATCGGCTGTTGGCTTTCGCCTGTTGGCTTTCGGCTGTTGGCTGACTGCTATCGCCTGTCGGCTGATGGCTCCTGTCTGGCGGCGCCGGCGGTGCCGCGGATGCGCAGTCGGGCTATCAGTGTCGCGAGCATGCGTTTGATCGTGACGATGGCCTCGACGACGCGTTCGTACGTGTCCTGCCGGATCAGCGCGAGGTCGTGCGACAGCACGATCTCGCACTCGAGCTCACATGCCGAGCCCATGGCCATGTCCAGGAACCTGCGGAATTCGCGATCGCCGTGCCGACCGCATCCCTCCGCGATGTTCGTGCAGATGGAAACCCCGGCGCGCCGCATCTGCAGCTTGAGGCCGAGCTCTTCTGAATTCGGATATCCCGCCGTGAGCTCGTACACTTCACCCAGAAGACGCCGCGCATGCTGCCAGACGACGAGATTTCGGAAGTCCTGCATGCGTCCCCTCCTGACCCTGAGCCATGAGCCGAGAGCCGTGAGCCGAGAGCTGTGAGCCGAGAGCCGAGGGCCATGAGCTGAGAGCCGACAGCCGAGAGCTGACAGCCAAGCCGATAGCCGACAGCCAACAGCCGAAAGCCTCCTGTATACTTCCCGTGTGCCTTCCTTCGCGCGACTCTCGCTCGTGGCCTGCCTCGCGTGCTCGTCGATCGCGGCGGCTGCGTGCGCAACGCCGCCCGACAAGGAAATGCAGCAGGCACAGGGCGCCATCGACGCGGCGCGCGCAGCCGGCGCCAACGAGTACGCGCACGACGAGCTCGCGGCCGCGGAAGACGCGCTCAAGCACGCCCACGACGCCGTCGCCGATCGCGACTATCGGCAGGCGCTGAACGACGCGCTCGACAGCCGCGAGCGGGCGCAGGCGGCGGCGAAGGACGCCGCCGACCACAAGGCGCAGGTCCGCACCGAGGCCGACCGCGCGCTGACCGCCGCCTCCGCCGCGCTCGACGCGGCACGAGCGAAGCTGCAGGCCGCCCGGTCGGCCCGCGTTCCGAACCGCACGCTGGCGTCGTCGCACGCCGCCCTCCTGGCAGCCACTGACGCCGTGCAAAAAGCGCGCGCGGCCTTCGACCGCGGCGACTACCGGGCGGTGGACGGGCTGCTGTCGGGACAGAGCGCGCGGCTGCAGGAGGTTGCGCGGGAACTCGAGGCCGCCACGGCCGCGGCGGGACGCCGGCGGCGCTAGCCATCGGCCGGATTTGCGCGGCGGGCCCCGCGCGGGTACGCGGAATCTGCCTACGCCGGCGGGAGCGGCCGGAGCCACTCGCCGTCGCAGATCACTTCGGCCCATCCGGTCAGGTACACGTTGTCCTCGGCCCACTCGACGTGCTGCGATCCCCCGGGAGCGATTACGGCCGCCGTCCGCGCACTGCCGCCGAATGCGGCGGCCGCAACCAGCGCCGCACACGATCCCGTGCCCGACGACATCGTCGGGCCGACACCGCGCTCCCAAATCTGAATGCGGACGCGGTCGGGCGCCTCGACGACCGCGAACTCGACGTTCGTGCCGTTCGGGAACGCCGGGTGACGCGCCAGCGCGGCGCCGAGCCGCTCGAAGCGCAACGGCTCCGGCAGCGGCCCGAGCGCCACGGCCTGCGGGTTGCCGAAATCCATGACGACCAGGTCCACGCGTTCGCCGGCGGCATCGACAACCGTCCGGCGAAGATCGCGCGGCAGCCCCATGGCGGCGCGGAAGACCTGGCGCGGTCCGTCCCGGCCGGTGCGCTCGAGCCGCTTGTCCCCGCCTTCGGTCCGGACGAGGATCTCGGCGCGTCCGCGCGCGTCGTCCCGCAGGAGAAGGGCGCCGAGTGCACGGACGCCGTTGCCGGACACCTCGGCGCGGCCGCCGTCCGCGTTGAAGAGCCGCATCGACGCGTCTTCGCCCGTGCGATCGTAGACGATGAGCCCGTCGGCGCCGATGCCGGTGTGCCGATCGCACATCTCGCGCGCCAGCGCGGCGGGATCGGCGCCATGCACCGCCGCGCCCGCCACGTAGAGGAAGTCGTTGCCGTACGCGTGAGCCTTAGCGAAATGCATGGCTGACAGCCGAGAGCCGGGCGCCGACGCCGCGAGAGCCGGAAGCCGCCGCGGTCATTTGGTGCAGAACGCGAGCAGATGCCAGCCGAAGCGCTCGACGAGCCCGCGCGGAAGCGCGCTGAATGCGCCGACGAACAGCGTGTTGTAGATCGCGCCCTTCCACCCGCCGTGCAGGCGCGTCTTGACGGGAAAACGCTCGGGCACGATGCGGACATCGCGGAATCCCCGCAGCAGACGCCCGAATTCGCCGATGCTGAACTTGCGGAGGACCGGCGCGTCCTCGTGCTCCAGGCCGACCTTCATCAGCTTCGAGAGCGCGTTGAGCCAGGACACGCGGTTGTAGACCTGGAAGATGGCCTGCCCTCCGGGGGCGAGCACGCGCCGGCATTCGTCGACCAGCTGCTGCGAGTTGGCCGTGTACTGCACGACCCCGTGCGCAAAGACCAGATCGAAGCTGCCGTCGGCAAACGGCAGCGCCTCGCCGTCGGCGACGCGAAACTCGCCCGCGAGCCCCTGCTGCGCGAAGTTCGCCCGCGCCAGATCGATGGCCGCGGCAGACAGGTCGACGCCGGTCACGATGGCGCCGCCGCGGGCGAACCGGGCGAGGTCCACGCCCGCCCCGCAGCCGACCTCCAGAACCTTGCGGCCCTTCATGCCGTCAAAAGGGACGAGCCGCAGCAGGTGATGCAGTTTTTCGAAGTGGTACTGATCGAGGTCGTCGAAGAAGCCGCGGGACCCGACCGGGTGGCGCGTGATTTCGAGGTCGTGGATGTGATGGTTCCAGTAGTCGCGGACGTCGTCGATGGTCGCCACGGCCGAACACTATACTATCGCTCGGCTGAAGCCTCGCGCACGTCTTCGTGTCCTTCGCGTCTTCGTGGTTCGAATCGGTCTTCCAGCTGAACATGACACGTGACATCGATCAGCTCGCCACCCGGACGTTCGACCTGCTCGTCGTCGGCGGCGGGATCTACGGGTTGACGATCGCCTACGACGGCGCGCAGCGCGGCCTCGCGACGGCGCTCATCGAGCGCGACGACTTCGGCTGCGGCTCCACGTTCAACCACCTCCGGACCATCCACGGCGGCCTGCGCTACCTGCAGACCCTCGACGTGAAGCGCGCGCGCGAGTCGATCCGCGAACGCCGCACGCTGGCGCGGATCGCCCCGCACGCGGTCGCGCCGCTCCGGTTCGCCCTGCCCCTGACCCGGTCGCTGACGAAAGGCGCCCTGGCCATGCGCGCCGGCTTCCTGCTGGACCGGTGCCTCGCGTTCGATCGCAACCGGGACGTCCCTCCGTCGCTCCACCTGCCGGGCGGCCGCGTCGTCACGCGCGCCACGGCGATTCAGCGGTATCCCGGCCTTCGCCGGCAGGGGCTGACGGGCGCGGCCGTCTGGTACGACTACGAAACGATAGAATCCGACCGCCTGACGTTCGCGTGGGCGCTGGGCGCCGCCGAGCACGGCGCGGTCCTGGCGAATCACGTCGAGGCGATCGCCCCGCTTCTCGACGGCCGACGCGTGACCGGCGCGCGCGCGACCGACCGCACGACGGGTGCAGCGGTCGACATCAACGCCCGCGTGACGGTCAACGCCACCGGCGGGGCGCCGCAGCCGCTGCTGGCGCCGCTCGGCCTCCAGGCACGCCTGCCCCTGCTCAAAGCGATGAACCTGGTGACGCGCCGCGACGCCGGCGAGGAAGCGCTCGGGGGCCGGCTCTCGTCCGGCCGCACGTTCTTCCTCGTGCCCTGGCGGGGGCGTGCGCTGTTCGGGACGTGGGAATCGGCCGCCGCCGTGCAGCCCGGAGCGCTCGACGTCACGGCCGGGGAGGTCGCGGCGTTCATCGCCGAGCTCAATCAGGTGTTTCCCTCCCTCGACCTCACGTCGTCGGACGTCACGCTGGTCCACCGCGGCGTCGTGCCCGCCGCCGTGCACGGCGGCCGCGTCACGCTCGAAGGCCACGAGCAGGTGCGCGACCACGCGGCCGATGGCGTTGACGGGCTCATCAGCATCGCCGGGACGAAGTTCACCACCGCCCGCGCTTCCGCGGATCGGATTGTCTCGCTGGCGCTGCGGAAGCTCGGGCGCCCGGCCGTGCCCTGTCGATCCGCCGCCGTTCCGCTGCCGGGCGGCGGCCTGCGGGACCTCGCGCTGGCCATCGCGGACGCCCGCCGGGAGCACGACGACGGGCTCCCGCACGACACGATCCCGCACCTCGTCGCCGCTTACGGCACGCGCTATCGCGACATCGTGGACCTCGCCTCCGAGCGTCCCGCGTGGCGCGCTCGAGTGGCGGACGATTCGCCGGTCATAGCGGCGGAGCTCGTCTGGGCGGCGCGGCACGAGATGGTCGTCACGCTCGCCGATGCGATTGTCCGTCGCACCCCGCTCGGCGCCCTGGGCTATCCGGGCGACGAGGCGGCCGAGCGCGCCGCGGCGATCGTCGGAGACGAGCTCGGCTGGACGGCAGGGCGGAGGCAGCAGGAAATCGCCGACGTGCGGCGGGTCTACTCCGTCACGGGAGCTTGAACGCGTTGAACACGTACGTGACGCCGGTCGTCAGGCCGACGGTCGGATCGACCGAATTGAGACCGAAGAACACCCCGGCATCGAGACGCATCGGGCCCCGCGTGTAGCGCCCTCCCAGCTTCAGCAGGCCGCGGCTCTCGGTCCCCGGCGGGGGCGTGCCCGCGCGCGTCGAGATGCGCCCGTTGATCTCCCCGACCAATTCGGTCTGCTGCGTCACCGCGCGCGCGAACGACAGGCCATAGGTCAGGACGTCGTTCTGGCGATAGGCGTTCGTCGGCTCTCCCAGGATGCCCACGCCCAGGTTGACGACGACGCGCACCGACTGGACCGTCTTGGCTCCGAGCAGCGACGCGAAGAAGTCCGTGGTGTTCTGGCCGAGGCCGGTCTCGTTCTTCGCGTTGGGCAGCTTCGTGGCGAACCGGAACGCGAACGACGGACGCCTCGCGGTTTCCGTCAGCATCCGGATCTTCGTCCCGATGATGATGTCGTCGACGTCATGGGTCGTCCCTCCGGGCACGTCGACCAGGCTGGCCAGCGGCGCCGGCAGCCGGTCGGTGATCGCGAGGCGATCGAACGGCCCGCCGTCGATCTGCAGCTCGGCGATCGAGCTGATGCCAACGCTCAGGCCGACCGTCGGCAGCCGCCACAGGTTCCCCTTGAGGCCCGACACCGGGTACGTGATGCCGTGGGAGTAGTCGATGCCGGCCTCGATCAACACGCGGCCGGCGCCGATTGGCTCGGGGTCTTCGGTGACGAGCGGCCGCTGCTGCGCGGCGGCTGGGCCGGCGAGCACGACGCCCGCGAGGAGCAGGCTGAAGACTGGAAAAGTGCGCACGCGAACCTCGCAGTTAGAGAGTCAGGGAAATTGAGAATTCGGATTTGAGAATCAGGAATCAAGAATTCGCAAGGGGTTCGGCGTATTCGAATACTGCGCTACAGGCGCTTTTTACTGTCCAGCAGGAGCGTCACCGGGCCGTCGTTGACCAGCGAAACCTGCATCGCGGCCCGGAACTCGCCGGTCTGGACGCTCAGGCCGACGCGTGTCAGCTCTGCCACGACGGCCTGGTACAAAGGCTGTGCCAGATCCGGCGGGGCCGCGGCGTCGAACGACGGCCGCCGCCCCTTCCTGCAGTCGCCCGCGAGCGTGAACTGGGAAACGACGAGGACGGCGCCGCCCACATCGGCGACCGAGAGGTTCAGATGCCGCTCGCCGCGGGCGGGGTCCTCGAACACCCGGAGATCACGGATCTTCCCCGCGATGTACTGTACGTCGGCGGGCCCGTCACCGATCTCCACGCCGACGAACACGAGCAGGCCGCGGCCGATCGATCCAACGGTGCGCTGGCCGACCGCGACCGCGGCCGACGCCACGCGCTGGACGACCGCCCTCATGGTCGCCCGGCTGACGCCTCCGGCCTCGGCCCGCCTGCAGCCTCGCGCTCCATTCGACCGGCTCGGGCCCTGAGCTCCGCCGGGGGATTCAGCCGCGTGTCGAGGAGATGGCGCGGCGCGACGTTGCCGAGCGCTTTCAGCATCGACTGCTTGACGCCCGGATGTTCGCGCTCGAGCTCCATCAGCAGGCGCTTGGCCCGCTGGCGCTCGAGGCCGAGATCGCCGCACGCCGGGCAGCAGCAGCCGATGATCGGCAGGTCGTACTGCTTCGTGTACGCGCGCGCCTCGTCCTCGCCGACGTACACGAGCGGCCGGATCACGACGTGCTCGCCGTTGTCGGACACCAGCCTGGCCGGCATGGCCTTCAGGGCGCCGGCGAAGAACAGGTTCAGGAGCAGGGTCTCGATGAAGTCGTCGGCGTGGTGGCCGAGCGCAATCTTGGTCGCGCCGATTTCCTTCGCGATGCGGTAGAGGACGCCCCGCCGCAGCCGCGCGCACAGCGAGCACGGCGTCTGGTCGGCGTCCAGGATGTCGTCGATCACGCCGCCGATGCCGGTGTGCTCGATGCGATACTCCCATCCCCGCGACTCGCAGGTACGGGCGATGAGATCGTGCTTGTAGTCCTTGTAGCCGGAGTCGACGTTGACGGCGACCAGCGTGAAGCGGATCGGCGCCCGCTGCCGGAGGACGTCGAGGATCTGCAGCAGCGCCCAGCTGTCCTTGCCGCCCGAGAGGCCGACCATCACGCGGTCGCCCTCCTCGAGCATCGCAAAGTCCGTGATCGCCGTCGTCGTCTTCTTCGCGAGTCGCGCTTCGAGCTCGCTGCGGTACGCCATCGAGAGATTCTAGACGATTACGAGCCGGTCTATCGCCGCCGGCCACGTCAGCTTCGCCGCGTCGGCGGCCGCGGCCGCGCCGAGACGTTCGGCGCACGCGGCGTCGGCGAAGAGCGGCGCCAGCGCGGCGGCGAGCGCCGCGGGCGTCGGATCACAGACCGCACCGGTCCTGCCGTCGCTCACGAGCTCGGCCGGCCCGCCGCTGTCGCGGCACGTGACCACCGCCTTGCGCGAGGCGAACGCCTCGACGGTCACCAGGCCGTAGTCCTCCGCCAGCGGGGTGAAGCACACGGCGCGGCACCGCGCGAGGTGATCGAGCATCGCCTCGTCGCCGATGCGGCCGGCGAACGAGACCCGCGAGGCGACGCCGAGTTCGTTTGCGAGACGCGCCAGCGACGGGGCCTCGTCCCCCTCGCCCGCCACCACCGCGCGGATGCCGCGCGCCGACGGCTCGGCCAGCGCACGGATCAGCAGATCGACGCGCTTCAGGGGCGTCAGACGCGACACGGCGAAGACGTAGTCGCCGTAGCCGTCGCAGCGATACGGCCGCGGGGGCGGCGGCGGCCACCAGACGTCCACCTCCATCCCGAACGCCTCGGCGAGCCGGAGCCGGACGGTGTGCGACTGCGCGATGACCTCGGTGACGTTGTGCGAGAGGAGCCAGCGGTCGACGCCGTGAAGGACGGCGCGCCGGATCGATTCCTTGATCCGGTTCTTCGACGACAGGGTGGCGGCGAATCGCGGCCACAGGTCGTAGTACTCCCGCATCGTGTGGTTCAGCCAGCACACGTGCGCCGAATGCCGGACGGCGTAGCTCGGGTAGCGCAGGCTGATGATCTGATCGACATCGCGGCCGCCGACGCGGCGGACGTCGGTGCGGCGGTTCGCGAGGTACGTGGCCGTCGTGCGGCCGAACCCGTAATCGGGCGTCACGACGAGCGCGGCCTCGTGGCCGGCCGCGCGCGCCGCATCGACGAGCGCCCGCGCGATCACGAGGTGCCCGCCTTCGGTCAGATGCGGGCTGGAGGTGACGACGGCGAGAACGGCCATCGGTCAGCGAACGCGGGTCGAGACGACGCGCGCCGGAATGCCCACCGCGATCGCGTGCTCGGGCACGTCGTCGCGCACGACCGCGCCGGCGCCGACGATCGCCATCGCCCCGATCGTGACGCCGTCCAGCACCTTCACGCCCGCGCCCATCCAGACGCCGTCGCCGATGGTGACTCCAGCCGACGTGCGCGTCTGAGCGAGCACGGGCTTCTCCGGATCCGAGAAATCATGATCGCCGCCGATCACGTAGCAGTAGGCCGCCAGCAGCGCGTTCGACCCGATGCGCACACGGCTCGCGGAGAACACCTCGCAGTTGAACCCGAGGTTCGCGCCCTCGCCGAGCTCGATGTCGCCGTCCTTGCAGGAGAGAATCGTGTTGCGCCCGACGAACACGCCGTCGCCGATGCGGATCCCGGCGTTTCCGCTCCCCTTCGCGTCGATCAGGCAGTTGTCGTCGATGACGACGTTGCTGCCGATGTGGATCTTGTGGGGATGGCGCAGCACCACGGTCTGGCCGAACACGACGTTGCGTCCGCAGGAACCGAGGAGGGCCGGATAGAGCGCCTTGCGCAGGGCGAGGCCGAGCGCGCCGGCGCGATTCTGCGCCGCCATGACGACGAGCTCGTACTTGAGCAGCGCGCCGAGCCCCGGGCGCCCCACGACGAACGTGGCGTATTTCTCGCGGGCCGAGACCCCCGGCGCAAAGAGCTGGTCCTGGGCTTTTTCGATCACCAGCGTTCCCGGGCGGACCTGAAGGTCCGCCCCTACCGAAATCAGAGCCAGCCCTGCTCGCGATACCACGCGAGCGTCCTGGCAATTCCCTCGCACAGGCTGACGCGCGGCGCGTAGCCAATCTCCCGCCGCGCGCGGCTGATGTCGAAGGCGCGGCTCTTCGTGAAGAAATCGACACGGCGCCGGTACAGCGGCGGCTCGAGGCCGAACGGGGCGCATACCGCCTCGCACGCGGCGCCCGCGGCCCACACCGGCCAGACCGGCAGATGCAGCCACGGCGGCGCGACGCCTGCGACCTCGGCGATGATCCGGCCCAGCTCGTTCAGCGTCGTCACCTCGGCGCCGGCGAGGATGAACGTGCGGTGCGCCGCCGCCGGATGCGCGGCGCAAAGCCGGAAGCCCTCGACGAGATCGTCGATGTAGGTCAGATGGTAATAGATCTCGCCGCTGCCCAGCGTCACAAAGCGCCGCCGCGCGACGCTGCGGAACAGCTTCAGCAAGCGGCGATCGCCCGGGCCGTAGATGCCCGTGGGGCGGACGATCGCCACCTCGATGCCGAGACGCTCGCCCGCCGCGCGTGCGAGCTGCTCGCCTTCGAGCTTGGTGGCCTGATAGACGTCGCCGGGCCGGAGCGGCGCGTCTTCGTTCGCCGGCGGATGCTCGACATGGCCGTGGACGCCCACGGTGCTGCACTGCACGACGCGCCGGACGCCGGCGCGCGCCGAGGCCTCGACGATCCGTTCCGCCGCGACCGCGTTGACCGCCCGATATTCTTCCGTCGGCCGCCCCGCCTGACGATACAGCGCCGCGATGTTGTAGACGACCTCGGTCCCCTCGATCGCTCGCTCGACGGCGGCTCGATCCACGATGTCGCCTTCGATCAGCTCGATATCGCCGCCGAGCGCCGTCCGCGCAGCGTCGGCGCGCCGCACGAGGGCGCGGACGCGATCGCCGCCGGCCGCCAGCGTCCGCGCGAGGTGCCTGCCGGTGAAGCCGGCCGCTCCGGTTACGAGGACGCGCACCGCTCTGCCATGACGGTCACCGGCGAGCCGAGGAGCCGCAGCAGCCCCGCCCGCGCGAGCAGGCGTTCGGTCTTCTCCGTGAACCGACGCGATCCGATCGCCTTGTGGATCGCGATCGGGACGACGAATTGACGGTGGACCGCTCGAATCCTGAAGCCGTGCCGACCCAGCTCGCGGGCGATCGCGCCGCCGGTCAGGACGCGGTACGGCTCGGTCCGGGCGCCGAGGGCGTGCACGATCCGGCGCGCGAGCGCCTGGAGCGCGGCGGCGCTTCGGGCCGACGGGTAGTCGAAGACGACGCGCTGGTCCGCGACGCGGCACAGCTCGCCCAGGCACGAACGCCACCGCGGCGTGTGCATCAGCACGCGCAGGCTCACGGCCGCGTCGAACGCACGGTCCGCGAACGGCAGCGCGTGCGCATCGCCGACGTCGAACGCCACCGCGACCTGCTCGGCCGCCGCCCGCGCGCGCGCCACCGCGAGCATCTCCGCGGAGGCGTCGATGCCGGTGACCTCGCCTCCCTCGCGCGCCAGCAGCAGCGCTGCGCGTCCCGTGCCGGTGCCGACGTCCAGAACCCGGCGGCCCCTGACCGCTCCGACGAACTCGAGCAGGACGCGCGCCTGCGACTCGGCGACGAGCGCGCCGATCGGGCCGCCGAAGCGGCGATCGTCGAACGTGCGCGCCGTCGCCGGATCCGCGTAGAGCGTGTAGCTGTAATGGTCGCGCCGCTCGCTCACGCCAGATCCTTGACGACGGCCGCATGGGGCGCCGGAGGCCACAACGCGGCGCACGCCTGGCGCGTCCGATCGAGATAGGCCTCGTAGCTGTATTTCGTCGCGGCCAGCTCTCCTGCGCGACGTCCGACGAGCGCCGCGCGCCCGGGATCGTCGAGCGCGGCGAGAATCCCGTCGGCAAATTCGCGCGCGGTCGGGCCCGTCAGGAACGCCGTCTCGTCGTCGAGCACCTGCGTGTGCGTGAGCAGGCGCGTGGCGACGATCGGCCGGCCCGATCGCAGGTACTGGTAGATCTTCAGCGGGGTGTTGGTGCCGCGAGAACGCGGCGACGCGAGGACGTCGGCGGCTCGAAGGAACGCCGGGATCTCCGCGGCCGGCCGCTCGCCGGCGAACACCGTTGCGTCCTCGATTCCGGCGGCCCGCGTCTGTTCCTTCGCCCGCGCGACCTGGTCCGGTTTGCCTCCCGCCAGCAGCAGACGGGCTTCGGGACGCACAGCCCGGACGTGCGCCATCGCCTCGAACAGCAGGTCGAGCCCCTGGTACGCCTCGAACGTTCCCGTGTACAGGACGATCGGCGTCGTGTCGTCGAACCCGAAGCGCCGACGAATCGCGGCGACAGCGTCCGCGGCCGGCTCGTCCTCTGCGGATCCGGGCGCATTCTCGATCAGGATCGTCCGCGCCTGCGGCGCGACCGCCCGCACCGTCTCCTCGAGCGACGGGCAGATAACGATGACCGCGCGCGAGCGGCGGATCATCAGGCGCTCCATCGCGAGGAAGACGCGGCGCAGCAGGCGCGACCGGCTGAAGCGGAAATTGGAGAGCTGCTGCGGCAGGCTCGAGTGCATGTCGTAGAGGTGCGGCACGCGCATGAGCGCGGCCAGGATCACGCCGATGACACCGCCCTCTTCGTGCGAGTGCACGGCGTCGTAGCTGCCGGCGAGCGCGCGGCGCGCCGCCGTCAGCGCCAGCAGCGCGTCGAGCGGCAGCTTGGCGAACGAGGGGCCGATCTTCACGCGGCGCACGAAGGGCGGGCGGAGCGATCGGAACACCCGCAAGCCTGGCATGGCGACGTCGGCGCCGAACGGATACGTGACGAGATCGACGTGGTGCCCGAGCGTCGTCAGCGCGCGGATCCGATGGAATTCACTGAACGGGGTCCCGCGCGGTTCGAAGAACGGCTCGGGCGCGATCATCAGGATGCGCACGGTTCGAGTGATTTTCGCACGAAATCATAGTACAGTGTCGCGTCGTTCGCCCTGGATGCCTTCGGACCAGCCCACTCCTTCCCCGTTGCGCCGTTACGGGATCTTCGGAGCCAAGCTCGCGGTCAGCGTCGTGCTGCTGTGGCTGCTGTTCCGGACCGCGCCCGTCGGCGAACTCTGGGCCAGCGTGCGCCGCGCGTCGCTCGTCTGGCTCGCCGTTGCCCTGGGGCTGTACTTCCTCAACGTCCTGTTCAGCATCTGGCGCTGGCACCTGCTGCTCGAAACACAGGACGTGCACCTGCCCGCCCGCACGCTGCTCGCGTCCTTCATGGTCGCGCTGTTCTTCAACAACTTCCTGCCGAGCAACATCGGCGGCGACGTGATCCGGATCCGCGACACGATGGGCGCCGCCAGATCGAAGACGGTCGCGACCACGGTGGTGCTCGCCGATCGCGTCATCGGCGTGATCGTGCTGGCGCTCATCTCGGCCGTGGGCGCGACGATGGCGGCGAAGGTCGAGGGCGTCGCCGCGGGGCCGATCTGGCCCTCATGGCTCTGGACCGGCTTCGTCGTCGTCGCCGCGTTCGCCGCACCGGCCGTGATCGCACCGGGCGCGGTCGGGCGCCTCCTGCAGCCGCTGACCGTGTTCCATCCCGAGTGGATCGGCGATCGGATCGACATGTTCACCGGCGCGCTGCGGCGCTTCCGGGAACGCCCGGGGTCGCTGGCGACGTGCTTCGTTGGCGCCGTCCTGGTGCAGGGCACCATCGTGGTCTTCTACACGGCGATCGCGTACGCGCTCGGCATCCCCGTTGCCGTCTGGCACCTCGCCATCATCGTCCCGCTCTCGTTCGTGATTCAGATGCTGCCGGTGTCGGTGAACGGCTTCGGCGTCCGCGAGGCGACCTTCGCGCTCTACTTCTCGCAGATTGGGCTGCCGAAACATTCGGGACTGCTGCTGTCGCTCGTCGGAGCGGCGCTCATGATGGCGTTCTCACTGCTCGGCGCGCCCGTCTACATCTCGCGGGGACATCACTGACGGCCGATAGCCGTCGCTGTCGGCTATCGGCGCGAAGCGCATCCGGACGCCGAGATTGCGTCCGTCGGTGGAGGTCGGGCTCTCCAGGCGCGGGATGAAGGCGTCGGAGGACCGCACCGACAGCAGCCACACGTACTCCTGCAGCCCGCGCACCCAGCGCACCGGCAGGTCGAACGTCTTCGTCTCGCCCGGCGCAAGCGGTACATCGACCGACGGCCCGCCCGCCGACGCGGTGAACGTCGTCCGGATTGGCGAGGTGATGGTCATCCGCAGTGCGTGGACGGGGCGATCGGCCCGCACCACGATGTCGCTGCGCCCGTTTCCGGACACCCACATGAAGCCGGTCGGCTCCGGCGTGTAGGCGTTCTCGTCCAGGAAGTACAGCAGGACGCTCGACTCGGGCGTGTCGCCGTACCGCAGGTGAGCGCGCGGCGCGTACAGCATGATCGGCAGGTCGTTCGCCATCGTGAGCTCGACCGGCAGGTGCCGCGCGGCGCCGCGCTCGGTCGTCTGGTACGGAAACTTGGCGGCCACGAACGGGTTGAGGAGCATCTTGACGGTGAACAGCGCGCCGCCGACCCATGCCACGAGTCCAGGCCAGGCCGACGCGAGAGGCGGCGTCAGGAAGAAGAGCGCCGGATAGATGCTGAGGAAATAGCGGTTGCCGGGAGGGCCGCCGCCGCCGCTCCAGGTGTACGGCAGCAGCAGGACGAGCACCAGCGCGGAGGCGAACACCGTCAGGAACAGCAGCAGCCGCCAGCTGTCGCGACGCGCGCGAGAAGCCAGCCACAGGCCGATCGCCACCAGGCCTGGAAAGAAGTACGGCACGAACCCGAAGTGGCGCCCGACCAGGAAGTACTCGACGTTGTGCGCGAACTGGACCGAGGCCTTCGCCGGCTCGAGAACCTTCTGCGCGGCGGAGCCGTCCGTTCGCACCGAGATGCCGCGGCGCTCCCAGGTCGCGCCCGGTCCGTCGAAGGGGAACGTCGTGTAGAACGTCTTGCGATCCCCGCCCTGATAGTTGAACTCGCCCGAGACGGCGGCGGTCAGGCCGAAGCAGGCGGTCGTCGTGGCGACGAACACGGCGCCGAGCACGATGCCCCTCAGCCACCGGCGCTGCCACCAGGCGGCGAGCACGAGCGGCGCGATGAGCAGCGCGTTGCTCGGCTTGGAGTAGGTCGCAAGTCCGAGAAGGACGGCGGCCGCCGCCTGCCGCCGGCCGGACGTCCGCTCCGGCCCGGGAGCGACTGGATCGTAGACCCACAGGAACATCGCGACGAAGACGACCGAGAAGTTGAAGATCTCGGGCGTCAGGAACACCGTATACACCGGGACCGCCGCCGCCCCGATGAACGCCGACGCAAACGCTGCCGCAGCTGTGGGCGACGAATCCGCGGCGAGAAACAGGTACGCGCACGCGCCGGCCGCGGCGAGGAGCAGGACGTTCAGGAGGAGCAGGCCGTTGAGGCCCAGCAGGCGGACGAACGGGGCGGCGACGAGAGGATAGATGTACGCCTTTCCGAAATACAGGCGGTCGCTCCGCGGGTCCTCTCCCCTCGCGATCCGCAGCCACGGAAAGTGCCCGCGCGCCCGCAGACCGATAGTCTTCCCGCGCTTGAGGAAGATCCCTTCGGGGCCGGATCGGTAGATCCCCCAGAACCGCACGAGATCCTGGCGCTCGAACGTGAGGTCGCGATCGTAGGCGGCGCTCAGCGCCATCGCGACGTAGGTCGCCTCGTCTCCCTTGAGGCCGTAGCCGGTGCGGACGACGTCGACCGAGCCGGCCAGCGCCGCGCCGAGGAGCAGCAGAACCAGGCCGAGCGTGGCTGGACCGCGATGGCGGAACGGTGCGCTCGCCGGCGCCGCCGTGGCGCTCTCGAGCGGTGTCATGCGGGAGCCTCGCCGGTCAGGAAGGCGAGATCCGCGCGCAGCACCCCCTTCCGGTGCGTCGCCCGGGACACCTCGTGGAGCAGCTCGTAGAGCCGCTCCATCTTGCGCACGAACGCCCCGATGTCGTACTGGCGTCCGGCCAGTCGCGCCGCGTCGCCGAGTTGCGTCCGCTCGCTGGGATGATCGATCGCCCAGACGATCTTCGCCGCCAGCGCCGGCGCGTTCCGCTTCGGGACGATTGCAGCGGTCTGCCCGTCGACGAGGATGTCGACGAGGCCGTCCGCGTCGGTGGCGACGATGGGCTTGCCCATCGCCAGGGCTTCGAACGCGGTGAGCGGCGTCCCTTCCCACAGCGACGGAAACACGCTCAGGTCGAACGCCGACAGGACTGCCGCCACATCGCGGCGGAACCCGACGAACACGAAGCGATCGCCCAGGCCGACGCGGGCGGCCTGCGCCTCGAGGTCCCCGAGGAGCGGGCCTTCGCCGACCAGGAAGAAACGGGCGCGCGGGCGCTCGCGGATGACCTCGGCGGCCGCGTCGATCAGATACGAGTTGCCTTTCGACTCGTGCAGCCTGGTGATCGCGCCGACCAGGAACTCGTCCGGCGCCGCGCCCAGAGACGCGCGCGCCGCGCCGATCTCCGCCGGATCGCGCGGCCGGCTGAACTCCTCGAGCGGAACGCCGAGGTACACCACTTTCACCTTCGAGGGCGGGATGTGCCGGGCCGAGACGAGGAACTCGGCCGTGCTCTTCGAGACGGCGAGCGCGATGTCGGTGTACGGCTCGAGCGCCCGGTCCGCGAGCTTCTGAAACCAGGGGGTGTCGGTCAGGTTCGCGTGCTCGTGCAGGATGGTCGGCAGCCGGCGGATGGCCGCGGCCGCGCGGCCGAACGTGGTGGCGCCATAGCCGTGCAGATGCAGGACGTCGATCCGGCGCCGGTCGATGATCCGGAGCAGGTCGGTCAGGGTGGTCGGGTCGAATTTCGACCTTCCCAGGTACGTGATGTCGATGCCCTGGGCCTCGAGCGTTTCTTCCGACAGGTCCTTGCGGCGCAGGCTGACGAGCGACACCGCCGCCCGCGCCGGATCGAAGCGCGGGATCATCCAGCCGAAGAGCCGCTTGACCCCGTGCATCCGCGACCCTTCCCAGCCGAGGTGGTCGCAGATCTGGAGCACGTTCAACGGACGATCGGCCATCGATCTCGGGAATGCACGCTGGTTGGGTCGGTGGGACCCAATTATATCGCGAGCGATGGTCCGCGCGCCTTGACAGAACGCCAGAGCCGTCGGTAGCATACCGTCGCAAATCCCACCAGCGACCCGCGGTCAGGCTCCCGGCCCTGCCGCAGTTTGACGTTCCGTACAACTAAAGCGGCAGCGGGCATGCGTCGATACGATCAGGGACGCTTCCCGGCGCTTTCCGTACACCCTGCCGTTCGACGTTTTGTTGCCAGGGTTGGTCCATCCAGGGTTGGTTATGAAGAAGAGTCCGTGGACACTGCTGTTGCCGCTCGTGGTCCTGGCGAGTGCATGCCAGGCGCAAAAGAGCTCGAATCCCCTCAGTCCGACCGTGGCAGGGCCGATTCCCGGCGTCTCGATCAGCCCGCCGGCGCCGGTCCAGCCGCAGGTTGGCTCGGCCGTAGCCGCCGACCAGCAGCCCGTGACGCTCGTCGTCGCCAACGCCACGACGTCGGGCGTGCGGCCCCTGAGCTACCGCTTCGAGGTGGCGACCGACGCCGGCTTCGCCGCGAAGGTGTTCCAGCAGGAGAACATCAAGCCGGGCAACGGCAGGACCAGTCTGAGGCTGCCGAGCCCGCTGCCCACCGACCACACTTATTACTGGCGCGCGCGCGCCCAGGACGGCGCGAACACCGGGCCGTACTTCGGGACCGCGAGCTTCCAGGTGTACACGCCGGTCGTCATCCACGCGCCGGTCCCGACCTCGCCCATCAACAACGTCGTCGTCACATCGCTCGGCCCCACGTTCACGTTCGGGAATGCCCCGCGCACCGGACCTGCCGGCGCCATCACCTACACGATTGAGGTGTCGACCAGCAGCAGCTTCTCCGGAAGGGTGATCTGGACCGTGCGCGAGCAGGGCGGCAGCACCACTCTGCACTCGCCGCAGAATTTCTCCTACAGCGGTCAGTACTACTGGCACGTCCGCGGGTCCGATACCTCGGGCCACACGGGGCCGTGGTCCGTGACCGAGGCATTTCGGACCCCGGCCGCGCCGGTCGTGGCGCCGCCGTCAGGCGGTGGCGGCGGAGGCGGGTCGCTGCCGCCCGGGACCGCCTGCTCCGGCGCCACCGAGCTGGACATCGTCAAGTGCCGGCGCAGCCAGTACGGCGCGCACATGACGGCCAGCGAGATCGTGGCGATGCTGAAGGGGATTGCGTCGGATCTGAACCGACATCCTTTTCCGTACGCGCGGTACGGGATCCTCGAGAAGCCCGGTAGTGCGTGTCTGAACTACTCGTGCGACATCATCTGTTCGGGCGCGGGCAGCACGCAGAAGCAGTGGGACGTGCTGGCGAACTCGGATCCGGTGACAGGCACCCAGTCTCCCCTCTGGAACGGTCCACTGGGGACGATCGCCGTCAGGGTCTGCGATCCTCAGTAGGAAAGCGATGCTGGGACGGAACGATGCAAGGGACGGCCGTCAGACCGTCCCCTGCCGCTGCTCAGAACCGGACGCGGATACCGCCGCCGACTTGAAAGCCGCCGACCTTGACCCCCTTCGCCGTGGGGAGATCGACCGAGCCGCCGGCGTACCGCATGTAGAACCCGGCACCGTAGCGGGACGTCAGCATGTAGCTGATCTCGGCCCCGACGTTGCCGCCGGCGGCGGTGCCCTTCGCCTTCGAGACCGACACGTTGGTGTTCTGCGTGCCGGCCGGCACGGTGGCGGTCGGAATGTCCTGGCTGAGGTGGACGATCGACGGCCCGCCGTAGATCGCCAGGTCGAGCTTCTCGCCGACCGGAAAGTAGTAGAGCGCCTGGATGTGAGTACCGAATTCGCTGTGCTTCAGCCCGGGCGTCGTGACGTTCACGGTCGTGGGCCGGTTGAAGAAGATCGGGCTCGGCACCGTCGCCGACAGCGATCCGTCGACCGTGCGGGAGAACGTCGTGAACATCAGGCCGAGCGCGAGGTTCCGCCACACGCGGTAGTTGCCGCCGAAGTCGATGACGGGACCGGCACCGACCTTCTGACTGGATGTGACGGTGGCCGTCTCGTCGTACAGCGGAAAGGACGTGTTGGTGTTCACGCTGTGCGATCCGACCTGCGCGCCGACGTCCACGCTCAGGAAGATGCGGTTCTCCAGCGTCTGCGCGTGGACGCCCGAGGCGCCGGCGACGAGGCCGGCGGCAACCAGGGCGATGATGCTCGTCGTTTTCTTCATCGATCTCCTCTCGTGCGGATGTTCGTGATGAGCTTCGGCGACTCGCCGTCGCAGCGAGCCATGGTAGCACGCAGCCGCGCAAGCCCGCGCGGAATTTGCGGCATTTCGGGATTCAAACCGTGCCGCCGATCGGCTAAGATACGCGGCACACACCTGCAGTTGGAACCCTAGTATTTCGGAGTAGGACGAATGTCACGAAGCAGACTCGTCGTGTTCGGAGCGGCCGCTCTTCTCGCCGGCGCGATCGCGTGTGGCCACAACAGCAACAATCCGGTGTCGCCCTCGAGCACCACGCGCGCAGGCAATGCCGCAACCAGCGACGCCGTCACGCTGAAGGCGACGGCGCCGACGCCCAAGTCGCCGGTGGGCGACGTCAGGCTGACCGACTCGCCGACGCTCATCGTCGATCCCGCGACCGGCAGGTTCGACAATAGCATCACGTTCCTGTACCGCTATCAGGTCTTCAACGCCGGCGGCACCCTGGTCGCCGACTCCGGACCCGTCGACAGCACGAGCTGGCGGGTCCCGAACACCCTGGACTTCGACGCGAAGTTCACCTGGCGGGCACGGGCGGAATACCAGGGCGCGACCGGTCCCTGGTCCGACAGCGCCAGCTTCTTCACGCCGGCCGGCGGCCACATCAGCGGCAGCGAGCTCTACGATCCGCTCAACAACAACAAGACGGTCGGTACGCCTCACGGCGCGGTGACCTTCTCGCGACAGGGCGCGACGCTGAACACCCTCACGAGCTACATCAGCTACCAGTTGCCCCAGACGCTGACCGCGGGCGAGTTCTCGCTCCTCGTCACCAACATGCCGGCCAACACTGAGGGCGGCAAGACGAAGGTGATGGCGATGGGCCAGGGGTTCAGCGACATCATCACGAACGACCGGCGCATGACCGTCGAAAAGCGTGGCTTCCCGGCCGGCATGGTCGCGTGGCGATTCATCACCCACGACGACCAGATCGACACGGGGGCCGGCGAGAGGAGGATCGTCAACTTCCTCGCCGACCACACGTACCTCTTCAGGGCGACCTGGGGCGGGAACCGCTTCGAATTGCAGATCCGGGACGGCGCCCACGGCAACGTCATCTACGACATGTCGAAACACTACGCGGGTGTGTACGACCCGAATCCACACGTGATCTACGTCGGCGCGCCGGTGGGCCGCAGCGGACCTGACGGCGCGTCGGTCCAGGGCGCGACCATCCGTCAAGTCTGGGTGTCCAGCCGTCCGCGGCCGGAATCGGCCAACCAGTAGACCCTTCGACTGCACCAGGAATGCGCCGGTCCGATGGCGGGCCGGCGCACTCTCCTCCCAGTGACGCGCCTCTCCCCCGCCACTCTGGTTCGGCTGACCGTGGCGGTGGCGCTCACCGCCGTCCTGCTGTGGAAAGCGCACCCCGAGGCCGTGCTCCACGTCGCCGCGCACGCCGGCGTCGGCTGGATCGGCGCCGCAGTCCTGCTCGTCCTCGTCGACCGCGGGCTGATGGCGTATCGCTGGCTCGTGCTGCTCTGCCCCATCGACGAGCGCCCGCCGTTCGCGGCGGTGATCCGCGTCTTCTTCGTCAGCACGTTTCTGGGCACGTTCCTCCCCGCGAGCGTCGGCGGCGACGCCGTGCGGGCGTACGGCCTCGCGCGCCTGCGCGTCGCGCCGGGGCCCGCCGTCGCCTCCGTGCTCATGGATCGCCTGCTGGGCGTGCTGTCGATCGTGCTGGTGGGAATCGCGGGCCTGATTGCCGCCGGCGGCGGAGGCCTGATGTCCAACCGGGCCATCGACCTCTCGCTCGCCGTGGCCATCGCCGCCTGCGCGGCGGCGGGACTCGTGGTGTTCAGCGAGCGCGCGGCAGCCCTCGCCACCGCCGTCGCCATGCGACTTCCATCGGCGGGGCTGCGGAAGGTCGCCGCCAGCCTCACGCAGGCGACGCGCGCCTACTCGCGGCACCACGGGCCGCTCGCCACCGTCCTGGGGGCCTCGATCGGCGTGCAGTTGCTCCGAATCACGCAGGCCTGGTGCCTCGGCCGCGCGCTCGGCATCGCAGCGCCGCCGGCCGTGTACTTCACGTTCATCCCGCTCATCCTGCTCGTGATGCTCCTTCCGGTCAGCATCAACGGCATCGGGACGAGCCAGGTGGCGTTCGTCTGGTTCTTCGGCCAGGCCGCCGTGCCCCAGGCCGAGTCGTTCGCGCTGTCGGTCCTGTTCGTCGCGCTCGGGGTGGTCGGCAACCTGCCCGGCGGCGTCCTCTACGCCATCGCGCCGCGCGGCCAGACGATCTGAGCGTCTCGTGGCATCGTTCTATCCGCTGCGTCCTCTGTCCTCTTCGTGTCCTCCGTACTTCATGAAAGTCTTCACTCCTTTGAACCAGTCGCGGAGCCCGATCTTCTTCCCCTCCTCGCGGCTGCGCGGGAAATAGCTGATCGGCTCCTCGACGATCCGCGCTCCGAGGGCAAGCATGCGCGCGGTGATTTCGTGATCCATCTCGAAGCCGGTGGTCTCGAGCGGAAGCGCCGCGAGCGCCGCACGCCTGAACAGCTTCAGCGCGGTCACCGTGTCGGTCAGATAGCGGCCGGTGAAGACCAGCGCCGCGAGGCTGAGGCTCCGGCCTCCGAGATACGCGCTCCAGGACTGGTTCGGATACTTGCCCCGGCCCATGTACCGGCTGCCGTAGACCACGTCTGCCTTGCCGTCCAGGATCGGCGGCAGCATCTTCAGATAGTCGTTCGGGTCGTACTCCAGGTCCGCGTCCTGGATGATCAGGTACTCGCCGGTGGCGAGCTCGATTCCCGCGCGGACAGCCCTGCCCTTCCCGCTGTTCCGCTCCATCCGGTGCAGCACCACGCCCGGCTCGCGCGCCACGATCTCGGCGGTCCGATCGCGCGAGCAGTCATCGACGACGATCACTTCGCGATCGAGGCCGAGCGAGGCGAGATCGACGGCGGCGATCTGCCGGAGGAGCGTGCCGATGAAGCGCTCTTCGTTGTACGCAGGAATCACGATCGACAGGACCCGCGGGCGTTCGGCGGTCGGCATCAGACTCCGTCTTCGGCGTCGCGCTCGCGCAGGTGGCGCTCGATCAGGCGGAGTTCGTCGGGCGTGTTCACGCCGACCGCTTCCATCTCGTCGAGGACGGGAAACGTGACGACGGTCTCGCGCGCGGCGATCCAGGGGACGAATGGCAGGAAGTTCCGCTCGCCGGTCTCGGCCCCGGCTTCGGGAGCGGCGGCGAACTCGGGGAGCCGGTCGAGAAACGCTTCGCGCGACAGGCTGAACAGCCCCATGTCGCTCTCGCCCTCCGCCGGCGTCGAATCCCCTTCACGCTGGTGGAGCACGCGGACGATTCGCCCTGCGCCGTCGCGCTCCAGGTGCACGTACGGGTTCGGCCGCCGCACGGTCGGCATCACGAGCGGCGCGCGGAGGTTGGCGTCGACCGCGGCTTCGAGCCGCTCGATCGTCCCGGGACGCACCGCTAGCTGGTCGCACCAGGTGATCCAGACATGACCGGCGGTCGAGGCCGCGACGGCGCCGCGCGCCAGCAGGACGGCATCGAGCATCCCGGTGGGCGCCGCCTGGATTGCCAGTTCTACCGGCGGCCTCGACCTCCTCGAAGCATCCCTCACCTGTCTGGCGAACGACGGGTGGACGACGACGACGACGCGCGACACGTACGGACGGTACAGATCGATGAGCCGCAGCAGCATCGGGCGTCCCGCGACCGGCACGAGCGGTTTGGGCACCGCGGCGCGCAGTCGCGTGCCGAGCCCCGCGGCTGGAATGACGAGGATCGGCCCGCGCGGCCCCTCAGCGCGGGACGACAGGGTCGCTCCTCCGCTCGTCCACGCGCGGCGCAGGTGGCGCAGCCTCCCAGCGCCGATCGGCGTGCGCCATCCGGAAGCGTCCCAGCACGAGGGCGCCGAGCGCCTGCAGTCCTTCGACGACGCTCGTGCGCTTCACCCGTTCGGGCGAAATCGGAAAGAACTGTACGGGAATCTCGAGGATCTCCGCCCTGCGGCGCAGGAGCGCCGCGAGCAGGTGCTGGTTCGCCCGCTTGTGAGTCAGCGGGACGTCGATGGCAAGGGCGTCGGCCGTCCGGACGGCGCGCACGGCCGACAGCGTGTCCGAGATGTAGCGGCCGTAGAGCAGGAGGCACGCGAGGCTCAGGACGTGACTGCCGCCGTAGCTGACCGCCCGCAGCATCGCGTGGTGGCGATAGCGCAGGCGCAGCGATTCCTGGATGTCCCGCACGGAGAGACGGCGACTGCCCCAGGCGGCGTCGAGACGGCCGACGCTCAGGTGCGACGCAATCGTCACGATGTCCTCGCCGCGATACATCCCCGAGGACTCGAACAGCAGCACGTAATCGGCGCCGGCGTCCCGCACGGCTTCGCGAAACCGCCGCTCGGCGTCGCTGCCCAGGGCGTGGACGGTGAACGGCAGAGAAGCCACGAACGACGCCTCGAGCGGCTCGCCCCTGTAGAACACCGCCACGTCCACCGGCAGCTCTTGAATGCCGCCGCGGACCATCTCGAGCAGCGTCTGCGTCACCTTGTCGGGCGAGCCGGCATCGTGCAGCAGCACGCCGAGCCGCTGCTGCTGCCGGGGCTCGAGGAACGACCGCACGAACGGACCGAGGATCTTTGCGGCATCGTGCCGGCCGGTCACCCCTTCCTCGTAGTTCGCGACCCGGACCAGCCGCGGATCTTCGATGGCGTCGAGGTGCCCCAGCGGCACGTACGGCGCCGGCGCCTCGGCGCGCGCCGGATCGTTGACGATGTAGTGAGTGATCAGGCACGGGGTCGGGGTCCGGCGCGTGCCCTTTTCCTTGAGGTAGTAGACGGCGCGCTCGATGATTTCGACCGCCGTGCTGCCGGCGATTTCCGCGTCCGACTGGATGTTGGTGATGAGCAGCTTGATCGCGCGAAGGTTGCCGGCGATGGCCGCGCTCAGTCCCGGCGTCACGTAGGACGGAAACAGGCTCGAGTGCTGCGTTCCTGGCGCGTAGACGATCAGATCCGCCGCCGCGATCCGTTCGGCGAGCCGCGGATTGAGCCGCGGCACCACCTGCCGTTCGTTGAAGAACGCGACAGCGGCCTCCGGGCCGGCCGCCGACAATCGCGCGCGATCCTCGACGCCAAGGGGACGATCGATCAGGAAGATGTCGTCGATCCGATTGCTCCTGTTCGCGTCGACGATCTCCTCCTCGCTGCCGAGAATCGAACCATCGGAGCCGACGGCCACGAGAAACGCGTTGGTGCCGTCGGTCACGTCGTCCACGACGCCGGGCGCGAGACCGACCAGGGCGCAGTAGTCGTCGACGGCCGGGTTGAACCGGCGCCCGGCCATGAGGAACCCGCCCGCGAACACCAGGTTTCCCACGCTGCAGTCGCTGAAGTCGAACGGACGGCCGGACGCGGCCAGTTCGGAGAGAAACGCGTCCAGCCGCGCGGCGACCGCCGTCCGGTGCGGTCCGTCGAGCCGATCCTGAACGGCGCGGAGGCGCTCGATCGCGGCCTGGCGCTCGATGCCCCGCGGAAGCCGCGAGTCGAGCGCGTCGAGCAGCGCAGGCGGCGCGCTGTTCAGGCCTGCTGCCAGCCGCGAGGCGTTCTTCCGGAAGTCCGACGGCCCGAGGCTGTCGCCCAGGAGCCGCCGCACCTCGCCAGTCGACGCGCCATCATCGTAGCCGTTGATCGCGATCGTCAGCCGGACGCGCGGATCGCGTACGAGCTCGTTCGAGAGGACACTCGAGCCGCGTCCGCCCGAGAACAGGACGACCTGAAGCATTCGATCCGAGGTCGGAGCGGAAATCTGGACCACGAGGTGCCACACATTATGACACGCCCGCACTCGCGCGCGTGGCGCGCCAGCCGCTCATCGGACCGGGACGGCAGGCAGGCCCAGGCGCGATTGCCCTGTCTCCACCGTCGTGGGGATCTTCGCCTGGATTGCGGCGAGGAAGGCGTTCGCCAGCGCCTCGTTGCCGGCCGGTGACGGGTGCAGGCCATCCGAGCCGAGGTACGTCCCTTCGTGCCCGCTGAACGCCGCGAATCCATCCACCAGAAACGCGCCCTCTCCAGTGACCATCGGGGCGATCTGCTGATTGGCCGGAACGATGACCGAAGACACGAGCGCTGCTCTGCCGCGCCTGCCGTCCTTCTGCGGGAGGAGCGTGCTGACGAAGATGTATTGCACGCCGGCGGCTCTCGCGTTGCGGATGTCGGTCCGAAGCGCGTCGACCATGCCCGGGATTGCCGCCACGCCGACGTCGAGGTCGTTAATCCCTTCCAGCAGCAGCAGCGCGTCCCAGTGCTCGCCGGGCAGCAGGAGGGCAAGCCGGGCGACTCCCTCAGTGGCCAGTTCGCCGGACTGTCCCGCGTTCGTCACGGTGAACGTGCCGAGCGGATACGCAGCCGAGAGGTCGCTCTTCAGGTAAGTCGGATACGAGTTCGGGAGATCGATGAACTGAGGGCCGATCCCCTGAGTCAGCGGCAGGCCGTTCTCGCCGGCCGTGAGGCTGTCGCCGAACGCGAGGAACGTCGTCGCCGCCAGTGTGGGCACCGGCGTGACGGTCACGGTGAAGGAGCAGCTTCCCGTCCGGCCGCTGCCGTCGGTCGCCGTGCAGGTCACGACCGTCTTCCCCAGCGGGAAATCGGCGCCGGACGGCATCGAGCAGGAGACCTGGAGCGGCAGCGATCCGCCCTGCTCCGAAAGGTCTCCATACCCCACGTTCACCGTGCGCGTGGTCGCGTCCACGACGGTGACGTCCGCCGGGCAGGAAAGCGTCGGACCTCCGGCGGTCGGACGAGAGGGGTTCCCGGCGCAGCCGACGGCTACGCCGGCCGCCGCGAGGAGCAGACATCGAACACTCGAGCGCAGCATGAGAACCTGTAGTTTACGATACGCCGCGCGCGCCTAGGGGCGGGGCGGATTGATCTTCGCCAGAATCACGATCGCCGGGGCGACCGCCTCCGGCCTCGGATTGAGCCACCACGGGTTCCGATAGATGAACCAGTGGACCGGCTGGTATCCGCTCGGATCCTGCCCGGACAGGAGACGTTCGTAGAACGCCCGCCGGTGGGGGTGTTCGACATTCTGCGGGTACTCGATGAAGCGCCGGTAGAAGAACTCCGTCTCGACGATCAGGTGGTTCGAACGGGTCAGGTAGTCCCGCATGGCCCGATCGAACGCCCGGCCCCGCAGGCGCACGTCGACGACGTATGGAACCAGAGACGTTCGGAGCCACGATTCCCGGAGATACGGGAAGTAGGCCTCGACCATGAAGTAGTCGACGACATCGCCGGGCCGTGCTGTCTCCTCGAGCCACCGGCCCGCATCATATCGCGTATCGTGCAGAAACATGCGGTCGGCCGCAATGGTGTAGGCGGCTGAGTACCCGAGCACCAGCGCCACCGCCGTACGAGCGAGCCCACGAGACCACGTCGGGGCTGCGCGCCGGACCAGCGTGGTGCCCGCGACGGCGGCGAGCAGCACGAGGGAAGGCGCGATCGGCATGATGAAGCGCAAGGCATGATGTGAGCTGGCACCATAGAAGCCGTAGAACGCCGCTATCCAGACCCCGTGGATGAGAAACGCACGCTGACGCGGAGCGCTGATGTCGCCGCGCGTCAGAGACCATACGGCCAGACCGGAGCCTGCGATGCTCAGGACGAACAGCGGCCAGCCCATGGCATTGCCGAGGATGCCGAGGTACAAGATCCACGTGTGCGGGACCGTGAAGAAGGAGCCGGACGGAACACCGACCGAGTAGTCGAAGACGAGGATGTCGTAGAACTGCCGCCACCTCAGCACCGCATACGGCGTGGTCAGCACGAACGCCGCCACGCCGGCCGCTCCGGCGGCAAGCGCCAGCCGTACCGTTCGCAGCGAAAGCGTCTGCCGCCAGCCCCACCGCGCGACGTGCGCCGCGAGAAAGGGCGCGACGAGGATCCAGGCGGTGTACTTCGTCGAGAACGCCAGACCGAACGCCGCGCCGGCCCACAGATAGTCGCGGACCCGCCCCCGCACGATCACGTTGTCGAACAGGAACAGCGACAGCAACGCGAGCAGGAACAGCGGGGTCTCCGTCGTCGCGAAGTGGGCAAGGTTGACCAGGCCCATGGTCACCGCCATGAAAGCGGCGGCGAGCAACCCGGTCGCATCGTCGAAGTGCCGGCGGCCGATCACGAACAGCAGCCAGACGAGCAGCACCGACAGAACCGCCGAGAGCGCCCGGACCGCGCGCATGGCGGTGTACTGAAATGCGCGGTCGGGGTTCTCCGGATCCGTCAATTCCCTGACGCGCCAGAAGGTCGACAGCACGCCGTGGCCCGGGTCCATCCGGTAGACGGCGGCGGTCACCGCCCAGACGAGGTAGATGTCGAGGTGAGGGTTGATGAAGTACTGAGGATCGAGCGAGTGCCGCCAGAGCATGTTGGCGGCCTGATCGACCTTCTCATCGTCGTTCCAGCGGTACGGCAGTCCCCAGTCGATACCGACGAGGCTCGCCACGAAATTGGCGCTCAGGATCGCCGTGAGCAGGAGCGCGCGGGTTGAATTCTTCATAGAACTGCCGCGAATTTCGCCATGGTCGCGAAAGGATAACTATACCGGCCGTGTCGGGGCAATGCTCAGGCGG
>JBLMXQ010000140.1:0-44894 GCA_050257855.1 Betaproteobacteria bacterium
GCGCCTTCGTAGACATCCGGCGCCCACATGTGGAACGGCACGGCGGCGATCTTGAACCCGACGCCGGCCACAACGAGGATCACGGCGAGGACGAGGCGCGGGTCGTGCTCCTGACCCACCAGCGCCGTCGCAATCGGGCGCAGATTCGTCGACCCCGACAGCCCGTACAGCAGCGACATGCCGTAGAGGAGGATGCCGAGCGAGAAGGCGCCGAGCAGGAAGTACTTCATCGCCGCTTCGTTCGACCGCTGGCTCGGCTTGATGAAGCCGGTCAGGATGTAGAACGAGACGGCCATCGTCTCCAGGCCGATGAAGATGGTGATGAGGTCGATGCCGCCCGCCATGATCATCATGCCGAGCGTGCAGCAGAGGATCAGGAAGTAGTACTCGCCCGGGCTCGCCACGCCCTCCACCTCGAGGTAGCGGACCGACATCAGCACGGTGAATGCCGCCGCGACGAGGAAGACGATTTTGAAGAAGAGCGCGAAGCGGTCGACGGCAATCAGGCCGTGGGCGACCTCCACCTGGACAGACCCGAACGGGAGGAGCGCCAGAGCCGTGGCGCCCAGCACGCCGAGCGTGACCCAGGCGAGCGCACCGCGCCGCTCGCGCGGGAGCAGGACGTCGGCGACGAGCACCAGCAGCGCACCGGCCGTCAGCACGAGCTCCGGCAGGATGTAGTAGAAGTCGCTGGCAGCGACGCCGGCGGGCATTACCGCGACGCTCCAGCCGTGGAGACCGGCTTCGGATCGGCGCCGGCGCCGCACGGGGCGCTCGCCAGGAACTTCGCCGCGTCGTTCGCGGCGGCCACGACGGGCGCGCCGGCGCCGCAGTCGGCGGCCGTCTTCGCCGGCGTGGCGTTCGCGGCGTTGCGCGGCGTCGTGTAGGCCGAGTTGACGCGCGCCATGACGTGCTGCACCGAGGTGTCGAGCCGCCGCAGGATCGGCGCCGGATAGAGCCCGATCCAGACCGCGAGGGCGAGCAGCGGCACGAACGTGGCGAACTCACGGTGCGTGAGATCGAGCAGCCTCTCGTTCTTCGGGTTCTCGACCTTGCCGAACATCGTCCGCTGATAGAGGTAGAGCATGTACGCGGCGCCGAGCACGATGCCGCTCGCGGCAAACGCCGCCCACACCTTGCTGGCGACGAAGACGCCCTGCAGGATCAGGAACTCGCCGATGAACCCGTTCAGCGCCGGCAGGCCGATCGACGACATCGTCATGATGAGGAAGATCGCGGCGTAGACCGGCATCACCTTGGAGAGGCCGCCGTACTCGGCGATCTCGCGCGTGTGCCGCCGCTCGTACACGATGCCGACGATGAGGAACAGCGCGCCGGTGGAGATGCCGTGGTTCAGCTGCTGGACGATGCTGCCGGTGATGCCGACCGGGTTCAGGGCGAACATGCCCAGCATCACCATGGCCATGTGGCTGACCGACGAATAGGCGACCAGGCGCTTCCAGTCCTTCTGCGCCATCGCGACGAGCGCGCCGTACACGATGCCGATGATCGAGAGGACGACGATCATCGGCACGAAGTGCCGCGAGGCGTCCGGCAGAATCGGCAGGCTGAAGCGGAGGAAGCCGTACGTCCCCATCTTCAGGAGGACGGCCGCCAGGATGACCGAGCCGGCCGTCGGCGCGTCCGTGTGGGCGTCGGGCAGCCAGGTGTGGAACGGGAACATCGGGACCTTGATCGCGAAGCCGAGGAAGAACGCGAGGAAGATCCACCACTGCAGGTCGTAAGGGACGTTCAACTGGTGGAACTGGAGGATGTCGAACGTGTACACGCCGGTCACGCCGTGGTTGTAGAAGTACAGCGCCAGGATCCCGAGCAGCATCACCACGCTGCCGACCAGGGTGTACAGGAAGAACTTGATCGCCGAGTAGAGCCGGTTCGCGCTGCCCCAGATGCCGATGAGGAAGTACATCGGCACCAGCATCACTTCCCAGAACAGGAAGAAGAGCAGGAAGTCGAGCGACATGAAGGCGCCGAGCATTCCGGTCTGCAGCACGAGCAGGAAGATGTAGTACTCCTTCACCCGCTCGGTGATGGCCGTCCACGACGACAGCACCGCGATGAACCCCATCAGCGTCGTCAGCAGGATGAGCAGCGTGCTGAAGCCGTCGACGCCCAGGTAGTACTCGGCGCCGATCGACGGGATCCACGGCGCGCGCTCGATCAGCTGGAACGCCGGGTTCTGCGGGTCGTACCAGAACCACAGCGGAATCGAGATGACGAAGCCGGCCAGCGCGAACGCGTTCGCGACCCACCGGATGGCGTCCTCGTTCCGCTTGTCGACCAGCAGGAGGACGCCCGCGCCGACGAGCGGCGTGAACAGGACGAGGGAGAGGTAGTGACTCATAGCGCCAGCATCTGCGTCATCTGACGAACAAATACATGCTCACGAACACGAAGACCCCGAACACGATCAGCAGCGCGTAGTTCTGCACCAGGCCGGTCTGGAGGCGCCGGAACCAGAAGCTGCCTTCCTCGCATGCGCGGCCGACCAGATTGACGACGCCGTCGACGACCGTGCGATCCGTCAGGCCGGAGAACCACGAGCTGATCACCGTCAGCCACCCGGTCCCGTTCACCACGCCGTCGACGACGCGGCGGTCGAACGTCCACAGGCGCCGTCCGCTCCCCATGGTGCCCGACACGATCGTGGCGTTGTACAACTCGTCGACGTAGTACTTGTTCGACAGGAGCCTGTGCGGACCGGCGTACTGCGTCGCGAGGCGTTCGGAGATTTCCGGGCTCACGACGTAGAACTTCCACGCGAGGCCGATTCCGGCCGCGGCGAGCAGCACCGACAGGCCCATCAGGCCGTATTCGGTCCCGCGCGAGATCGGTTCTGATTCGGGCGCCGCGCCTTCGCCCGACGCGGCCGCCGGTTCGGCCGCGGCGGTCCGGCCGGCTCCGCCGAGCGTCAGGGTGCCGCCGGCCGCGACGTGCGACGCCGAAAAGCTCGGCTCGAGGAACCGCTCGATTGCGTTTCCGCCGCCGAGCGCCGCCGGCACGCCGACGAACCCGGCGACGATCGCCCCGACGGCCAGAGCCATCAGGGGGAAGGTCATGGCGCGCGGCGACTCGTGCGGCCCGTGCCACGGCCCGTGCCCGTGTCCACCGGCGGCCGCGGCCGCTCCGGCGTGCGCCGCCGAGTCGTCGTGCGGCCCGGCGCCGTGCGCGAGCCCGTGATCGTCCTTATGCGCGCGGCCGTGGGCGTGCCCGGCGGCCTCCCACGCGGGCCCGCGATACTCGCCGAAGAAGGTCATCGACACGAGCCGGAACATGTAGAACGCGGTCATCATCGCGGTCGCGGTGCCGATCACCCAGATCGCCTTGTTCACGACGAACGACTGCAGCAGGATCTCGTCCTTGCTGAAGAAGCCCGCGAACGGAGGGATGCCGGCGATCGCGAGCGTCGCAATGAGCATCGTCGCGTAGGTGACCGGAAGATACTTCTTGAGACCGCCCATGCGGCGCATGTCCTGCTCGCCGGCCATCGCGTGAATGACCGAGCCGCTGCCGAGGAAGAGCAGCGCCTTGAAGAATGCGTGCGTCATCAGATGGAACGCGCCGGCTGCGAACGCGCCGACGCCCATCGCCGTGAACATGTAGCCGAGCTGCGACACGGTCGAGTAGGCCAGGACGCGCTTGATGTCGTACTGCACGAGGCCGATGGACGCCGCCATGAACGCGGTCAGCACGCCGACGATGGCGACGATCTCCATCACCAGCGGCGCGTGCGAGAAGAGGACGGCGTTGCGGCCGAGCATGTACACGCCGGCCGTGACCATCGTGGCCGCGTGAATCAGGGCCGACACCGGCGTCGGGCCCTCCATCGCGTCAGGCAGCCACACGTACAGCGGAATCTGGGCGCTCTTGCCGGTCGCGCCGATGAACAGCAGCAGGCAGATCGTCGAGAGCACGCCCCACTGCGCTTCGATCGGCATGGCCGCCGCCGCGTTCTGGATGGCCCGGAAGTCGAAGGTTCCGAACGTATAGAAGACGAGGAACACGCCGAGGATGAAGCCCCAGTCGCCGATGCGGTTCGTGATGAACGCCTTCTTGCCCGCGTCCGACGCGCTCTTCTTCTCGTACCAGTAGCCGATGAGCAGGTACGAGCAGAGGCCGACGCCCTCCCAGCCCACGAACATCACCAGGAAATTGCTCCCCAGGACGAGCATGAGCATGAAGAAGCAGAACAGGTTCAGGTAGCAGAAGAACCGCGCGACGCCGCCCCGCGGCTCGTCGGCCATGTACGCCGTCGAGTAGATGTGGATCAGCGTGCCGATGCCGGTGACGACGAGAATCATCATCCCCGACAGGGGATCGAGGCGGAAGCTCCAGGCGGCCTGCAGGGTCCCGACGGCGCCGCCGGCGGTCAGCAGCGGAATCGCCGGGATCCACTGCGCCACGGTCACCGTGTGCTCCCGCGCGTCGGGCGGAAGGGCGAGCAGCTGCCAGAACGCGGCGATGGCCAGTCCGGTCGCCGCGAGCATCAGGCCGCACGCGATCCATCCGGAGGTCTTGCGCGAGAAATACCTGATGCCGAACAGGCCGTTGACGGCCGCGCCGATGCCGGGCAACAGGGGTAACAGCCAGATGTAGTCCATGGTCGAATCGAATCTGCCAGCGCCCACGCCGCAACAGCCCGCGTACTCACGCTGATGCGCGCCCTCGGCGCCACCGGCCTCGGGCCCGCATGGCCGCAGGCGCCGTCATCTCTCACTGGCGGCGGGGCCCCACCCCCGCCGCGTACTCACGCTGATGCGCGCCCTCGGCGTCACCGGCCTCGGGCCCGCATGGCCGCAGGCGCTACCATTTCATCAGGTTCATCTCGTCGATGTTCACGGTTTCCTTGTTGCGGTAGAACGCCAGGATGATCCCGAGGCCCACGGCCGCTTCGGCGGCGGCCACCGCGACGACGAAGATCGCGAACACCTGCCCGACGACGTTCTGCAGCTGATTCGAAAACGCGACCAGGTTGATATTGACCGCGTTCAGGATCAGCTCGATCGACATGAAGACGATGATGATATTGCGCCGCACCATCACGCCGATGACGCCGATCGTGAACAGCGCCGCCGACAGCAGCATGTAGTGAGTTGGTGTGATCATGTCTTCAGAGTTCGCGTTTCGCGAGGACGATGGCGCCGATCATGGCGACCAGCAGCAGCATCGACGCGATCTCGAACGGTATGAGATAGCTCGTGTAGAGCAGCCACCCGACCTGCTCCGTGTTCCCCGCGACCGGCGACATCGCCGCGGCCGCAGCCGCGGCCGCGGCCGGCGCGGGGTGCGCATAGCCGTAGCCGGCGATCGCCGCCACCTCGACCAGCACGGCCGCCGCCAGCCAGAACCCGAGCTGCGTGCGGCGGTGCGGGTCGCTGTGGGCCTCGGGCGGCCGCTTCAGGTTCACCAGCATCACCACGAACAGGTACAGCACGACGATGCCGCCGGCGTAGACCAGCACCTGGATGACCGCCAGGAACTGCGCGCCGAGCAGCACGTACAGCGCCGCCACGAACAGGAAATCGAGGACCAGGAACAGTACCGAGTGCACGGTGTCCCTCGTGCTGACCACCAGCACGGCGAACCCGAGGATGCACGCGGCGATGAAGTAGAACGCGATGGCTTCGCCCATAGAACACGCCGGGGACAGAGGACCCGGCCTACACCATCAACACCTTCACGATCCCGGTGACCACCAGGTTCGCGATGGCCAGCGGAATCAGCACCTTCCACCCGAGCCGCATCAACTGGTCGTAACGGTAGCGCGGCAGCGTGGCGCGCACCCAGATGAAGATGTAGAGGAACACGAACGACTTGATCAGGAACCAGGCCCAGCTCGGGACGACGCCGAGGAACGACAGCGCGGCGACGTTCGGAAACGGCCGAAGCCACCCGCCCAGGAACAGCGTCGTCGCCACCGACGAGACGACGATCATGTTGGCGTACTCGGCGAGGAAGAACAGGGCGAACCGCATGCCGCTGTACTCGGTGTGGAAGCCGCCGGTCAGCTCCTGCTCGGCCTCCGGCAGATCGAACGGCGCGCGGTTGGTCTCGGCGAGCCCGCCGATGAAGAAGATGAGGAACGCAAGCGGCTGGACGAAGGCGTACCAGACGCGGCCGCTCTCCTGCGCCCGCACGATGCTGACCATGCTGAGCGAGCCGGCCATCAGGATGACGCTCACCAGCGTCAGCGTGACCGCCACCTCGTAGCTGATGAGCTGCGCCGACGCGCGCAGGCTCGCCAGCAGTGGATACTTGCTGTTCGATGCGTACCCGGCCAGGATTGTGCCGTAGACGCCGACCGATGCCACCGAGACGATGTACAGCAGGCCGACGTTGATGTCGGTGACGTACAGCGTCACCTGCCGGCCGAACAGCTGCACCTCGGGGCCGAACGGAATCACGGCGTAGACGATGAGCGCCGGCACCATCGCGATGATCGGCGCCGCCGTGAACACCCACCGGTCGGCGCGAACCGGCGTGATGTCCTCCTTGATCATCAGCTTGAGCGCGTCGGCGACCGGCTGCAGCACGCCGTAGGGCCCGACGCGCATCGGCCCGAGCCGCGACTGCGCCCACGCGATCACCTTCCGCTCGAGCAGCACCATGTAGGTGACCGCCACGAGCGTCGCGTTCAGGACGATGACGATCTTGAGCAGCGGGATGAGGAATTGATCCGTCACCGATCGACCTCTCCCAGCACCACGTCCAGCGACCCGATGAGCGCCACCACGTCCGCCACGAGGTGTCCCCGGATCAATCGGCGCAGCCCCTGGAGATTGCAGAACGACGGCGGCCGGACGCGGAACCGGTACGGGTTCGTCGACTTGCCGTCGCTCACGATGAAGAACCCGAGCTCGCCTTTCGGCGACTCGATCGCGTGATACGTCTCGCCGGCCGGCGGCTTGATGAGGCGCGGCACCTTGCCCACGATCGGCCCCTCGGGCAGCCCCTCGGTCGCCTGCCGGATGATGCGCAGCGACTGGCGGAACTCCTCGATCCGCACGAGGTAGCGGTCGTAGGTGTCGCCCGCGGTCCCGATCGGAACGTCGAATTCCATCTCGTCGTAGGCCGCGTACGGCTCGTCCTTGCGGACATCGCGCGGGACGCCGGAGCCGCGCAGCGGCGGCCCGCTGAGGCCGATCGCAACGGCCTCGGCGCCGCCGATCACGCCGATGTTCTTCGTCCGCTCGAGCCAGATCCGGTTGTGCGTGAGCAGCTCCTCGTACTCGGGAAGTTTCGAGTCCATGATCCGGCAGAACTCGAGCACCTTCTTCGGCCAGCCGGGCGGCACGTCCTGCGGCAGCCCGCCGATCCGCATCGAGTTGTACGTCAGCCGCGCGCCGCAGAATTCCTCGAACAGGTCGAGAATCAGCTCCCGCTCGCGGAACGCGTAGAGGAACACCGTCATCGCGCCGATGTCCATCGCGTGCGTGCCGAGCCACAGGCAGTGGCTCGCGATCCGCTGCAGCTCGCAGAGGATGGTCCGCACGTAGCGCGCGCGCCGCGGCACCTCGAGCGAGAGCAGCTTCTCGACCGTCTCGCAGTAGCCGACGTTGCTCGTGGCCGCGGCCACGTAGTCCATGCGGTCCGTCAGCAGGACGATCTGCGTCCAGTTGCGGTTCTCGCTCAGCTTTTCGATGCCGCGGTGCAGGTACCCGATAACCACGTCGGCATCGACGACCTTCTCGCCGTCGAGCCGCAGCACCACCCGGAGCACGCCGTGCGTGCTCGGATGCTGCGGGCCCATGTTGAGCACCAGCTCGTTGGTGTCGAACATGGCGCCGTGGTGGACGGTTGGAGTCTCCATCAGGGTGCTTCGGTGCCTCGGTGCCTCGGGTGCTTTGGCCCGAGACACCCTATTCGATATCCGCCTCGTCTCTCGCCTGCCTCAGCTTGAGCCAGTCGATCGGGTTCTCGATCAGGAGCTCGCCCGGTCCCTCGAGCGGATAGTCCTTGCGCTGGGGATGCCCCTGCCAGTCCTCCGGCATCAGGATGCGCCGGCGATCCGGATGGCCGGTCAGGTTGACGCCGAACATGTCCCAGATTTCGCGCTCCAGCCAGTCCGCCGCCGGCCAGAGGGCGGTCAGCGACGGCACCGGCTGGTGTTCGGCCGCGCGCGCCTTCAGGCGCACCCGGTGCCGGTGGCGCGTCGAGTACAGACAATAGATGATGTCGAACCGCTCTGCCCGCGGCGGCCAGTCGGTCGCCGTCGCATCCGAGCAGAAGTCGAACGCCGCGTCGGGCGCATCGCGCAGGTAGCGCGCCGCCTCGAGCAGCCGCGCCGCCTCGACGACGATCGTCCAGTCGCCCACCCAGTAGCTCACGTGCGTGACGACGCCCGGAAGCGCCGCCTGGAGACCCGCCAGATACGGCGGCGGCGCCATGTCGGCTGGCGGCGGCGGCTCGGCGGGACCGGTTGGCGGCGCCACCTTCGGGGCGTGCTCTGCGCTCGCAGCAGGCTTCGCCGCCGGCGCGGGCCTCGCCGCCGGAGCGGCCGGCCGGGCTGCAGGCGCGGCCGGGGCTCCCGCGCCCGGCGCAGCGGTGCCCGACACCTCGCCCTTGGGAGGTTCGGCGGGAGCGCTGGACTGAGCCTGGTCGCCGGCGGCTGAAGGCGGGGTGCGATCGTCAGCCATTTACACCCATTCCAGTGCGCCCTTCTGCCACGCGTAGTAGTAGCCGACGACGAGGATGAAGATGAACACGAGCATCTCGACCAGCCCGAACAGCAGCAGCTTGTCGAAAATGACCGCCCACGGAAACATGAAGACCGTTTCGACGTCGAAGATGACGAACAGCATCGCCACCAGGTAGTAGCGGATGCTGTACCGATCCCGCGCGCCGGTCGACGGCTCGATGCCGCACTCGTACGGCTCGAGCTTCACTTTGTTGTACTTGCTCGGGTGAATCAGGCTCGTAAAGACGAGCGTGAACACCGCGAAGCCGGTCGCCACGGCGATGAAGATGGCGATCGGGATGTAGGCTGACAGCATGGGATTGACCAGTCGCGCCAGAAACCGCGCAACGGGAGAAAAGCGGTTGGTTTATAGCATGCGACCTGAGGGGTGTCAAGAAACCGGCCCGGACGCGCCGAGATCGGGCATCGACCCGCAACCTACAGATATTAAACCATTTCCAGCCCCGATTCGCTTGACGCTGTTCAAAACCGGGCCCTATACTGGATCCGTGCTTCGACCGCGGGTCCGCGCGACCCTCCCGTTCGTGATCGCGGCGCTCGTCTGGACGGCCGCGCCGGCGTTCGCGCAGGCTCAGCACCGCTCGCTGTACGTCACCGTCGTCGATGCCGACGGACAGCCGGTCACCAATCTCGGCCCGTCCGATTTCGTCGTGCGCGAGGACAACGTCCAGCGCGAAGTGCTGACGGTCGCGCCCGCCGACGCCCCCATGCAGGTGGCGCTCCTCGTGGACAACAGCACGGCGGCCCGCAACGACATCCAGAACATCCGCAAGGGCCTCGAGGACTTCGTCGGGGCGCTCGCGGCGCCGACCGACACGGGCCGGCGGAACGAGATCGCGCTCCTCACGCTCGGCGATCGCCCGACGCTCCAGGCCGACTACACGATCGACCGCGCCGAGATTCAGAAGGGGATCGGCCGGGTGTTCGCGCAGCCGGGCAGCGGCAACTACCTGCTCGACGCCATCGTCGAGGCGGTGCACGGGATCGAGAAGCGCACCGCCGAGCGGCCGGTCATCGTCGCCATCACGACGGAAGGGCCCGAGTTCAGCTCGCGCCAGTACGACGCCGTGCTCGATCCCCTGCGCCAGTCCGGCGCGGCGTTCTACGCGCTCGTCATCGGTCCGCCCTCCGGGGAGATGACGACGAGCGCCCGTAACCGCGGCATCGTCCTCGACCAGGGCCCGCGCGACACCGGCGGCCGCCGCGAGACGCTGCTCTCGAGCATGGCGCTCGACGGCGCGCTCAAGACGCTGGCCGCGCAGCTCACGCACGCCCTGCTCGTGACCTACTCCCGCCCCGAATCGCTCATTCCGCCCGAGCGCATCACCGTGGACGTCAAACGGCCCGGACTCTCGGCGCACGGCACGCCGGTCAAGTCCCGCAGCGGCGGGAATCCCGAACCGTGACATCACACCTTTCGCGCCCGTTCGGTCGGCTCCCCGGGCTTGCGCTCGCGGCGGCGCTGACCCTGATCGGCCTCGGCGCGCCCGCGGCGCCGGCTCAGACGCCGGCGCCGCAGACGCCAGCGCAGCCGCCGCCGGCCGGCCAGGCCAAGCAGGGTCCGGCGTTTCACGCGGCTGTCGAACTGGTTTCGCTCAACGTCACGGTGAGCGACGGGACGCGTTACGTCACCGATCTCGACCAGAACGATTTCAGCGTCTACGAAGACGGCGTCAAGCAGGACGTCACGTTCTTCACGAAGACGAACCTGCCGATCGCGCTCGCGCTGCTCATCGACACGAGCGCGAGCATGGAGAACAAGCTGCAGACGGCTCAGGACGCCGCGGTCGGCTTTGTCAGGCGCCTGCGCCCGCAGGATCTGGCCGAGGTGGTCGACTTCGACAGCCGGGTCACGATCCTGCAGAATTTCACGAACAACGCCGCCGAGCTCGAACAGGCGATCCGCAAGACGTCGGCCGGCGGATCGACGTCGCTGTACAACGCGGTCTACATCGCGCTGAAAGACCTCAAGAAGGCGGTCGTTCGGAGCCCCGACGAGGTTCGCCGCCAGTCGATCGTGCTGCTCTCGGACGGAGAGGACACATCGAGCCTCCTGCCGTTCGACGAAGTGCTCGACCTGGCGAAGCGATCCCAAACGGCCATCTACACGATCGGGCTGCGCGCATCCGAGGGACCGGCGACGACGACGCGCGGCTTCCAGGAAGCCGAGTTCGTTCTGCGGCAGCTGTCGCAGCAGACGGGCGGCCGCGCGTTCTTCCCGAACCAGCTTTCGGACCTGAACGGCGTGTACGGGCAGATCTCCGACGAGCTGTCGAGCCAGTACACGCTCGGCTACACACCGCGCAACCCCCGCCGCGATGGCGCCTGGCGACGGATCGTCGTGCGCGTGGACCGGCCGAATCTGGCGGCGCGCACCAAGCAGGGGTACTTCGCGCCGACTGGCCACTGAGATGAATGTCGTCCCGCTCGTTCTCTACGCGCTCGCACTTGCGGCGTACGTCTGGCACTTCTGGCGGCGCGACCCGGCAGTCGGCCGCACGGCCACGACGCTGCTGGTCGCGGCAACGCTCGCCCACACCTTCATCATCGGCATGGAGACGATGCAGGTCGGGCACGTGCCGATCGCCGGTGCGACCTCGGCGATCTCGATGTTCGTCTGGCTGCTGGCGCTCGCGTACCTCTACACGGAGATGACGACCGACGAGCGCGCCATGGGCGTCTTCATCCTCCCGCTGCTCGTCGCGCTGCAGACCATTCCGGCGTTCAAGCCGGCGAGCGACGAGCCGGCGCCGGTGCTCCTCAGCAGCCCGCTCTTCGGCGTGCACGTGTCGTCGCTGCTGTTCGCCTACGCCAGCTTCGCCCTGGCGTGCGTGATCGGCATCACGTACGTGCTCCTGTTCAAGGAAATCAAGGCCAAGCACCTCGGCTTCTTCTACGCGCGTCTGCCGTCGCTGCAGGTGCTGGACACCATGAACCAGCGGGCGATCGTCGTCGGCTGGATCTTCCTGACGATCGGCATCGTCGCGGGAGGCGTGTTCGCCGCCCAGGCGCGCGCCTACGCGCCGAACGTGCCGCAGGTGCACGCGATGTCGATCGAGGACCCGAAGATCTTCGTGGCGCTGGTCTGCTGGGCCGTGTACTCCTTCGAGCTGTTCGCGGCGCGGCGGATCGGCTGGGGCGGAAGGCGGGCGGCGTACCTGTCGGCGCTCGGGTTCGCGATCGTCATGCTGAATTTCGTGCCCGTCAGCTATTTCCTGACGAAGAGCCACAACTTCTGATCGCGAATTTGAGAATCCGGGGATTTGAGAATTTGAGGATCTGGCAACGTGCATCTGCTGCTGGTCGGACTGAGCCATAAGACGGCGCCGGTCGAGCTGCGCGAGCGCGTGGACTTCCAGGCGCGCGGCGTCGATCAGGCGCTCGCCGCGATCGCCGGACGACGGAGCACGCGCGAAGCGGTGGTGCTCTCCACGTGCAACCGCGCGGAGGTCTACGCCGCCGTGGACGACCTGCGGGGCTCGCGTGACGACCTCGTCCGCTTCGTCGGCGAGTTCCACGGCCTCGACGCAGGCGACGTCGCTCCGCATGTCTACGATGTCGCCGACCTCGACGTCGCACGGCATCTCTTCCGGGTGGCCGCGGGCCTGGACTCGCTGGTCGTCGGCGAGCCGCAGATTCTCGGACAGGTGAAGGAAGCGCACACGGCGGCCGCCGAGCTCCAGTCGGTCGGCCCCGTGCTCAACCGGCTGTTCCATTCCTCGTTCGCGGTCGGCAAGCGCGTACGGACCGAGACCGGCCTCGCCTCGGGCGCCGTGTCGGTCAGCTACGCGGCGGTGTCGCTCGCGAAGAAGATCTTCGGCGACGTCACGGGCCTGAACGTCCTCGTCATCGGCGCCGGCGAGATGGGCAAGCTGACGGCCCTGCACATGAAGTCGCAGGGCGTGCAGCACGTCACGATCGTCAGCCGCACGATGGCGCACGCGGCGCGCACGGCGGAGGCGATCGGCGGCGCCGCGGCGGCTCCCTGGGACGACCTCGACGGCACCCTGAGCGCGAGCGATATCGTCATCACGGCGACCGGCGCGTCGGTGCCCATCCTGACGAAGGCGCGGCTCGAAGCGATCATGCGGCCGCGACGCAACCGGCCGCTGTTTGTGATCGACATCGCCCTGCCGCGCGACGTCGAAGCGGCCGCCGGCGCGATCGAGCAGGTCTTCCTCTACAATATCGACGACCTGCAGGCAACGGTCCGGGAGAACCTGGCGCGCCGCGCCAGCGAGGTCGCGCGCGCCGAGACGATTGTCAGCGAGGAAGTGGACAGGTTCGCCGCCTGGTTCCGATCGCGGGGCGCCATCCCGACCGTGGTGGCGCTCAGGCAGCGATTCGAGGACATCCGGCGCACGGAGCTGGAGCGGCTCGATTTCAAGCTGTCGGCGCTGCCGCCGGAAGCGCGCGCGCGCGTCGACGAGATCACGCACCTGATCGTCGAGAAGCTGCTGCTCACGCCGACCGAGCGGCTCAAGTCGGTCGGCGATTCCGAGGCGGTCGGCGCATATGCCGAGGCGCTGACGCGCCTCTTCGGCCTCGCCGAAGCCGCGGAGCGCGAGGCGTCGATGGAGCGCGAAGCGTCGATGGCGCGCGAGGCTTCGGCCGGGCAGACCGATCGCGACGCCGAGCGATCCCCGCGCGTCGAGCCGTTCCCGCGCGCCAAGAGCGGCCGGCCGCGCTGACAGCCGTCCGAACGCCTCCGCGCGGGCGACGGCAGTCGCGGGACGATCTCGCTCCGCCGGCTCCGGCATCGGCACTGACATCGACCATGCCCCGACCACGCGAAGAGCTCAGAGTCGGCACGCGCGGCAGCCAGCTGGCGCTGTGGCAGGCCAATACCGTCGCCCGGCGCATCGCCGAGGCCGGCGGCCCCCCCTGCCGCATTGTCGTCATCAGGACGTCGGGCGATCGGCTCCAGGAGGCGCCGCTGTCGGAAGTCGGCGGCAAGCGCCTCTTCGTCAAGGAAATCGAGGACGCGCTGCAGAAGCACCAGGTCGACCTCGCCGTGCACAGCAGCAAGGACATGCCGGCGCTGCTGCCCGAAGGGCTCGCGATCGCCGGGGTGCTGCCGCGAGAGGATCCGCTCGACGCGGTCGTGCTGCCGGCCGGACGGGCGAGCGCGGCGCCCACGGTCGACGAGCTGGTCGCGGAGCTCGGACGCGAGCCGTCGATCGGCACCGGCAGCGTGCGGCGCATCGCCCAGCTCTCGCGGCTCTTTCCCGGTGCGCGGTTCGCGCCGATTCGCGGTAATCTCGACACGCGCCTGCGCAAGCTCGACCAGGGCGCCCATGACGCGCTGGTGCTCGCCGCCGCCGGGCTGCGGCGGCTCGGGTTCACCTCGCGGATCTCGATGACCCTGCCGGCGACGGCGTGCATTCCGGCGCCGGGTCAGGGCATCGTCGCGATCGAGATTCGGGACGGCGACGCGGCCGTCCTCGAGGCCGTGCGCCGCATCGACGATCCGCAGGCGCGAGCCGCGCTCGCCGCCGAGCGCGCGCTCGTCGACGCGCTCGGCGGCGGATGCCAGACGCCGATCGGCGCGCTGGCGACCGTCGAGCGCGGCGAGGTGCTGCACCTGGTCGCCGCCGTCCTCGCGCTGGACGGCAGCCGCGCGGTACACGGTGAGGCTCGCGGGCCGGTCACGGACGCCGCCGGCGTCGGCGCGCGCGTCGGGGCGCAGCTCATCGCCGACGGCGCCGGCGACATTCTCGCGGAGGTCCGGCGAGCGCAGGGCGCGGTCGAGGGGCTGCAGCCGTGAACGTGACTCCGATGACAGAATTCATCCAATGGTGTACCTGATCGGAGCGGGACCTGGCGATCCTGGCTTGATTACCGTCCGCGGCATGGAATGCCTCAGGACGGCCGACGTCGTGCTGTACGACCACCTGGTGCACGTGCGCCTGCTCCGGCACGCGCGGGCGGACGCCGAGAAGATCGACCTGGGCGTCTCGGCGCCGCGGCGGCTCGAGCAGGAGGCGATCTGCTATCTCCTCGCCGAGAAGGCGCGCGAAGGGAAGAACGTCGCGCGACTCAAGTGGGGCGACCCGTTCGTGTTCGACGCCGGCGGCGCCGAAGCGCTGTTCCTGCACGAGCAGGGCGTGCGCTTCGAGGTGGTGCCGGGCATTCCGGCCGGCATCGCGGCGCCGACCTACGCGGGCGTGCCGCTGACCTATCCGGGCGCGGGCGACACGCTCACGTTCATCCGCGGCCACGAGGACGAAGGGAAGAGCCGCACGACCATCGACTGGGCGAGCCTCGCGCGGCTCGACGGCACGATCGTCTGCTACGCCGGGCCGCAGCAGCTCCCGCACATGCTGCGCGCGCTGCTGTCGCACGGCCGGCCGGCCGGCGAGTCGGCGGCGGTCGTGTACGACGGGACGCTGCCGACGCAGGAGACGCTGCTCGGCTCGCTCGAGGAGATCGCGCAGACGGTCGAGCGCGCGCACGACCGGCGGCCGGCCATCGTCGTGGTGGGACGGGTCGCGGCGCTGCGCGAGCACCTGCGCTGGTTCGACGCGCGCCCGCTCTTCGGCAGGCGCATCCTCGTGACGCGGCCGCGCGAGCAGGCCCGCGAGCTCGTCGAGCAGCTCGAGGCGCTCGGCGCCGAGGCGATCGAGGCGCCGATGATCCGGATCGTGCCGCCCGACGACTACGGTCCGCTCGACGAGGCGTGCGCGCGCGCGAACCAGTTCGACTGGATCATCTTCTCGAGCATCAATGGCGTCGAGGCGTTCATGAGCCGGCTGCTCGCCGGACCGGGCGACCTGCGGGCGCTCGGCGGCGTCCGGATCGGCGCCGTCGGATCGAGCACGAGCGAGCAGCTCACGCGCTATGGCATCAAGGTCGATCTCGTACCGGCCGAGTACCGGGCCGAGGCGGTGCTGCCGGCGCTCGCCGCGCGCGGAGACGTGCGCGGCCTCCGCGTGCTCCTGCCCCGCGCCGACATCGCACGCGAGGTCGTCGCCGACGAGCTGCGCCGGCACGGCGCCGAGGTGACCGAGGTGGTGGCGTACCGAACCGTCGTCGCGGACCTCGAGCGCCCGGGCGAGCCGGACGTCTATCGGATGCTGCTGGACCGCCGGATCGACGTCGTGACGTTCACGAGCGCCTCGGCGGTGCGCAGCTTCGTGCAGGTGCTCGGCGCCGAGCCGGCGGCGGACCTGCTGCGCACGACGCTCGTCGCGTCCATCGGTCCCGTGACGGCCGAAGCCGCCGCGCAGTACGGCATCGAAACCAACATCATGCCCACGGCCTACACCGTGCCGGCGCTGGTCGGGGCGATCGCGGCGCATTTCGAACAGCAGGTCAGGAGCGAGCAGGTCCCATGAATCCCATTCACACGCACACGACCCTCACGCTGACGCGCCGTCTCCGGCGGCTCAGGACGTCCGAGTCGATGCGGGCCCTGGTCCGCGAGACGCGCCTGTCGCCAGACATGTTCCTCCTGCCGCTGTTCGTCTGCGAGGGCGAGGGCGTGCGGCGCGAGGTCGGGTCGATGCCGGGCGTGTTTCAGCTCTCCGTGGACGAAGCCGTGAAGGAGACCGCGGGGGCGCAGGGCGACGGCGTCCGCGGCGTCCTGCTCTTCGGGCTGCCGGACCGCAAGGACGATATCGGATCCGCCGCGTACGATCCGGAGGCGCCGGTGCAGTCCGCGGTCCGCGCGATCAAGCGCGAGCTGCCGGACGCGCTCGTCGTGACCGATGTCTGCCTCTGCGAGTACACGGATCACGGCCACTGCGGGATTCTGATCGACCACGAGATCGCCAACGACCCGACGGTGGACCAGCTCGTCCGCGCCGCCGTGTCGCACGCCTCGGCGGGGGCGGACATCGTCGCGCCCTCGGACATGATGGACGGCCGCGTCGGCGCGATTCGCGCGGCGCTCGACGAGCGCGGATTCCAGAACACCGCCATCATGTCGTACGCGGCGAAGTACTGCTCGGCGTTCTACGGGCCGTTCCGCGACGCGGCGGAGTCGACGCCGAAGTTCGGCGATCGGCGGTCGCACCAGATGGACCCGGCCAACGCCCGCGAAGCGCTGCGCGAAGTGCAGCAGGACATCGAAGAGGGCGCCGACATCGTGATGGTGAAGCCGGCCATGACGTACCTCGACGTGATCCGGCAGGTCAAGGACGCGTTCGGGTACCCGACGGCGGCGTACCACGTGAGCGGCGAGTACTCGATGCTGAAAGCTGCCGCGCGCAACGGCTGGATCGACGAGCGCCGGGCGATGATCGAGTCGCTGACGTCGATCCGTCGCGCCGGCGCGGATATCATCATCACCTACTACGCGCGCGAGGCCGCGCGGGCGATGGCGTGAGCGGGGCCGAGACCGGGCGGCCGGTCCCGCAGAACGGGGGGCGTCAGATGCGACCGGGCCGGCATTCACTCTCCCGCGGGGCCCTGTTCCCGCTCGCCGATATCTCCCGTTCGCGCTGGCGCGTTTGCGCGGGGATCGTGGCTGCGGGCGCCCTCGGTCTGTCCGCAGCGCTCGCCATCCCGCACGCGCAGCCCGCCCCGTTCGATCTCCTCATCGCCAACGCGCGCATCGTCGACGGCAGCGGCGCGCCGGCCGTGACCGGATCCGTCGGTGTGCGCGACGGGAAGATCGCGGCGATCGGCGATGTCAGCGGGCCGGCCGCCCGTACCATCGACGCGCGCGGCCGCGTGCTGGCGCCCGGCTTCATCGATCCGCATTCGCACTCCGACTTCCCGCTGCTCGTGGACGGCAACGCGGAGAGCAAGATCCGGCAGGGCGTGACGACCGAGGTGATCGGCGAGAGCAACTCGGTGGCGCCGCGTCTGGCGTCGAGCGACGCCCCCGCGCGCGGCACCGCCATCCGGCCCGACTGGACCGACTTCACGGGCTACTTCGCCGCACTGAGGCGCCACGGCACGGCCGTCAACGTGCTCTCGTACGTCGGCCTCGGGCAGGTGCGCGAGGTCGTGATGGACAACGAGCAGCGCGCGCCGACGCCCGCCGAGCTGTCGCGGATGTCGCACCTCGTCACCGACGCGATGGCACAGGGCGCCTGGGGCGTGTCCACCGGCCTCATCTACCCGCCGAATTCGTATGCCACGCTCGACGAGCTGGTCGCGCTGTCGAAGCCGGCGGCCGCCGCGGGCGGCATCTACGCCTCGCATCTGCGCTACGACGGCGACAGGCTGCGCGACGGCATCGAGGAGGCGATCGCCATCGGCGAGCGCGCGCACCTGCCGGTGCACGTCTTCCACCTCAAGGTCACCGGCCACGACAACGTCGGCCGCATGAAAGAGGTGGTGGCGCTCGTCGAGGCGGCGCAGAAGCGCGGTGTCGAGATCAGCGCCGACCAGTATCCGTACGTCGCGAGCAGCACCGGACTGACGGCCACGCTCCCGGGCTGGGCCCAGGCAGGCGGCACTTCGAGCCTGGTCGAGCGGCTGCGCGACCGGGAGGCCCGAGCGAAGCTCCGCCGCGAGATGGAGGATCCGCATCCGACCTGGGAGAATCGCTACCACTCGGCCGGCACGTGGCACAACGTCCAGATCGCCTCGGTCGGCGGCCGCGTACCGGCCGACCGGCAGTACGAAGGCATGCGCATCGACGACGCCGCGAAGAAGGCCGGCAAGGACCCGTTCGATTTCGTCTTCGACCTGCTCGCGGACGAGCGCGGTCAGGTCGGCTGCGTGTACTTCATCATCGACGAAGAGGATCTGAAGCTCGCCATGCGCCAGCCGTGGGTCTCGGTCGGATCCGACGGCTCGGCGCTCGCGACCAGCGGGCCGCTGCGCCGGGGCGTTCCCCACCCGCGCAACTTCGGGACGTTCCCGCGCGTGCTCCGGAAGTACGTCCGCGAAGAGCACGTCCTCACGCTCGAGCAGGCGATCCACAAGATGAGCGGGCTGACCGCGCAGCAGCTCCACATCCCGAACCGCGGCCTGATCAAGGACGGCTTCGCGGCCGACCTCGTGATCGTCGACCCCGCGACCGTGGCCGACCGCGCCACCTTCACCGATCCGTTCGAGTACCCGGTCGGCATCGACACCGTGATCGTCAACGGCCGCGTGGTGCTCGACGAAGGCCGCCACACCGGCGCGCACCCGGGCGTGGTGATCTACGGCCCCGGCCGGAAGTAGACCGCGCACTCCGAACCTCGTGAGCCCCGTGAACCCCGTGAACCCGGTGAACCCTGTGAAGCCCGTGAACCGATCTCGATCCGCCCGGCTCTTCTCCCGCGCTTCGAAGATCCTCCCCGGCGGCGTCGACAGTCCGGTCCGCGCGTTCAAGGCGGTTGGCGGCGCGCCGCTGTTCATCCGGCGCGCGTACGGCGCGCACATCGAGGATGTCGACGGCAACGAGTTCATCGACTACGTCATGTCGTGGGGGCCGATGCTGCACGGCCACGCGCCCCGCGGCCTGGTCAAGGCGCTGGCGGCCGCCGCGCGCGAGGGGACGAGCTACGGAGCGCCGACCGCGCTCGAGGTCGAGCTCGGCGAGCGCGTGCGCAAGCTGATGCCGTCGCTGGAGCGCGTGCGGTTCGTCAACTCCGGCACCGAGGCGACGATGAGCGCCGTGCGCGTGGCGCGGGCCGCCACCGGCCGCGAGCGCATCGTCAAGTTCGAAGGGTGCTATCACGGGCACGCGGATGCGTTTCTCGTGCAGGCCGGCTCGGGCGCGCTGACGCTCGGGGTGCCGACGAGCCCGGGCGTGACGCGCGCGGCGGTGGCGGACACGCTGCTCGCCCGGTACAACGACCTCGATTCCGTGCGCGCGCTGTTCGACGATCACCGCGGCCAGATCGCGGCGGTGATCGTCGAGCCGATCGCCGGCAACATGGGGCTCGTGCCGCCGGCCGACGGCTTCCTCCGCGCGCTGCGCGAGGTCTGCACGGCCGAGGGCGCGCTGCTCGTCTTCGACGAGGTGATCTCCGGGTTCCGCGCGGCCCCTGGCGGCGCGCAGGCCATCTACGGCGTCGTGCCCGACCTGACGTGTCTCGGCAAGATCATCGGCGGCGGGCTGCCCGTGGGCGCCTACGGAGGGCGAACCGAGCTGATGGAGCTGGTATCGCCGGCGGGACCGGTGTATCAGGCCGGCACGCTCTCGGGAAATCCGCTGGCGATGACGGCCGGCCTCTGGAGTCTCGCGCGGATCAAGCCGCGTTTGTACTCGTCGCTCGCAGCGCTCGGCCGACGGCTCGCGGCGGGGCTCGCCGACGCCGCGCGCGGCGCCGGCGTGGCGGTTCAGGTCAACGCGTTCGGATCGCTGCTGACGCCCTTCTTCACCGATCGACCGGTGCGCGACTTCCGGTCGGCCACGGGCGCCAGCACCGAGCAATACGCCCGGTTCTTCCAGGGCATGCTCGCGCGCGGCGTCTACCCGCCGCCCTCGCAGTTCGAGGCGTGGTTCCTGTCCGCCGCCCACACCGCCCGCGACGTCGACAGGACCATCGAGGCCGCCAGAGGAGCCATGGAAGGGGTGAAATGGTGAAGGGGTGAAGGGGTAATGGGAGCGACCCACTACCCCGTGTGGTCGGTTACTTGAGGTCCAGAGGCGAGTCGAGGCGAACGCGCAGGACGGTGCCGGGCGCGAGGTCGACGTCCTGCCCTTCGGTCGCCGCAATCGTGCCGCCGCCGCCGATCAGGATGCCGGCGAGCGCGCCCTTCACGCCGCCGAGAATCCCGCCGATGATCGCGCCGACGCCGGCGCCGGCGCCGATCTTCCCTGCCTCGCCCTTGATGCCTTCGCTTTCGAGCGCCTGCGTCACCGTTGCGTGGATCGGATACGAGCTGCCGCGAACGGTGATCCGATCGAACGCGACCGTCAGGCTCCCCTTCCGGTTGACGCGTCCCGCCTTGTCCACCGAACTGACCACGCCGCGCATGACGGAGCCGGCGGGAACGATGACGCGATCCGCGTCCTTGAGATCGACCATCGTCGTCGCCTGGAAGCGATCCTCGACCTGCGCGGTGGCCGAGCTGAGCGCGTCCTGGAGCCGCACGTCGAATTCGGTCCCGACGGGCACGTCGGCGGTCCCGGCGGCGCGGCTCGTCCCGCCTGGCGCGGGCCTCGCGCCGGAATTCGCTGCCGGAGGCAGGGTGGCGGAGGGCGGCCTGGCGGCGGCCGGCTGGCCGGCCTCGCCGCGCGCGCGCTGCCGGACGTTCTCGATCCGATCCCTCAGGTCCGAGTATTCGGTCCGGGCGACCGGCTCGTTCTTCCGAAGCTTCACCTTGAGATAGGTGACCTCGTCACGCAGGTCGTCGAGCTGCGACTGCAGGGAGCTGGCGACCGAGGCGTCGTGGCTCCGCAGCTGCATGATGTCGTTCGACGCGTCATAGATCTCGTCCTGCAGACGCTGAATATCCGAGCTGGTGACGGCGGCCTGTGCCGCCGCCCTGGCGCCGACCGACGCGACGAGCGCGAGCGCCATGCCCAGGGCGATGCCGAATCTGACGAGTCTCATGCGAACCTCCTGACACTGCCGGTTGGCCGCAACACTGGCGGACGCGCGCCGCTACTTCCACGGCATCAAGTGATTGATCCAGCTGATACGGGCGAGGTCGTTGTAGATGACGGTCACCATCAGCATCATGAGGACGACGAACCCCGCCAGCAGGAGCTTTTCCTTGACGCGAACGCTGAAGTCACGGCGCGCGATTCCCTCCAGCGCCATGATGAAGATATGCCCACCGTCGAGCACGGGAATCGGCAGCAGGTTCAGCAGGCCCAGGTTGAGGCTGATCGTCGCCATCAGGCTGAACAGCGCGATCCATCCGAGCGCGGCCGACTCGCCCGACAGCTGCGCGATGGCAACCGGTCCCATCAGCTGCTTGGGGGAAGTCTGGCGTGTGATGAGTCCCCAGACGGTCTGGAAGATGAGCGCCGACCACTCGATGTTCTTCTGCACGCTCAGGCCGGCCGCCTGCAGCGCCGTCGGCTTGAACGTGCGCGTGTCGTCGCTGATGCTGACGCCGATCCAGCCCTTGTCGCCGTGTCGCGCCGGCGTGACCGAGATGGTCCGGCGGACGCCCCCGCGAAGGACGGTCAGCGCGATCGGCCGGTCCGGCCGCTTTTCGATCGCATCCCTCAGCTGCCCGGAAAACGTGATCGGCTCGTCGTCCACCGCGAGGATGACGTCGCCAGCCTTGACGCCGGCGCGCTCGGCCGGGTCCCCCGGCACGACGCTCGGCACGTGCGGGTGCACGTTCGGCAGGACGCCGATCTCACCCACCTCGAACTCGCTGCGCTCGGGCGAGACCGGCGTCACGGTTCGCGTCTGCTCGAGACCCTGCCGCAGGAACGTGATCGGGATCGCCCGATTCGGGCGCGTGCCGACGGCCAGATAGAACTGTTCCCACGTCGTCACGTCGTGGCCGTCCACGGTCTGGATCCGGTCCCCGGGCTGGATGCCGGCCGCGGCCGCGGGTGAGTTGGCCGTCACCACGCCGACGACCGGCGGCTGGTCCTGATAGGAAGGCACCTGGGCGCCGTGGTAGAGGACGATTGTCGTCAGCACGAGCGCGAGGAGCAGGTTCATCACCGGCCCCATCACGAGCACGTAGAACCGCTGCCACTTCGACTTTGACAGGAACTCGTCGGACTGTCCGGTGAGCGTCTCTTCGGGACTGTCGCCGGCCATCTTCACGTAGCCGCCCAGCGGGAGCGCGCCAATCCCGTATTCAGTATCGCCGCGGCGGAAGCTCACAATCGTCGGATTGAATCCGAGCTGGAACTTGAGCACCCGGACGCCGACCTGCTTCGCCGCCACGAAATGGCCCAGTTCGTGGACGAAGACCAGCACGCCGAGGACGAACGCGAAGGAGACGATAGTGGTCAACACCAGACCCTCAGATCCTCAATTCTAACCCGCCGGCGATGTCCTCGGCAGAGGCGCGGGCCAGGCGGTCCTCGCGGCGGACGGCCTCCAGCGTGTCGACCTGAGCCGGACCGTGCAGGTCCATCGCGCGCTCGATCACCGTGGGGATGTCGGTGAACGCCAGCCGCCCGTCGAGGAAGCGCGCCACGGCGATCTCGTTCGCGGCGTTCAGCACGACCGGCAGGCTGCGCTCCGCCTCGAGCGCCCGGTACGCGAGCCGGAGGCACGGAAACGCCTCGGTGTCGGGCGCGTCGAACTCGAGCCGGCCGGCTCGCGCGAGATCGAGCGACGGCAGCGGAGCCGGCCAGCGCTCGGGATACGAGAACGCGTACTGGATCGGCAGCCGCATGTCGGTCACACCGAGCTGCGCGATCAGCGATCCGTCGGTGAGCTCGACCATCGAGTGAACCACCGACTGTGGATGGATGACGACGTCGATCTGGTCGGCCCGGACGCCGAAGAGCCAGTGCGCCTCGATGACCTCGAGCCCCTTGTTCATCAGCGTCGCGGAATCGATCGTGATCTTCCGTCCCATCTTCCACGTGGGGTGCTGCAGGGCCGCAGCCGGCGTCACCGACGCGAGTTCGGCGGCCGCGCGCCCGCGGAACGGGCCGCCCGACGCGGTGAGCACCAGCCGCTTCAGCTGAGCGGCCTCGCGCCCGTGCAGGCACTGGTGAATCGCGTTGTGCTCGCTGTCGACCGGCAGGATCGTGGCGCCGTGCCGCCGCGCCGCCGCGGTCACGATGCCGCCCGCCATGACCAGCACTTCCTTGTTGGCCAGCGCAATCGTCTTGCCGTGCTCGATGGCCGCGAGCACCGCCTCGAGGCCGTCGGTGCCGGACGAGGCGCACAGCACGATGTCCACGTCGGGGTGGGAGGCGACGGCGACCAGGCCCTCGCGTCCGGTGCCGGCGATCGTCGCGCCGCCGGCCCCGCCGGCCGCCACGAGCCGATCGACGGCCGCGCCGGTCGCCATCGCAACGGCCTGCGGACGGTATCGCGCGATCTGCCCGGCGAGCCGCCCGGCGTTCTCGCCGGCCGCGAGGCCGACGACCTTCAGTCGATCGGCATGCGCGTCCACGACGGCCAGCGCGTTCTGGCCGATCGAGCCGGTGGATCCGAGGATCGCGATTCGTTTCATCCTCAAGGGAGGCTCACAGGTACTTGAGCACGAGGTAGTACACCGGCGCCGCGAACAGCAGCGCGTCGATCCGATCGAGCACCCCGCCGTGGCCTGGAATCAGCGTCGAGCTGTCCTTCACGCCGGCGGAGCGCTTGAGCATCGATTCGAACAGGTCGCCGGCGATGCCGAGCAGCACCACCGCAAGGCCGATCGCAATCCTCACCGCCATCGGGACGGCGGGGAGCCACCACGTTCCGGCAATCGCGAGCGCCGCGGCGCCGACGATCACGCCGCCAACCGCCCCCTCGACCGTCTTTTTCGGGCTGATCGCCGGCGCGAGCGGTCGGCGGCCGAACGCCCGTCCGCTGTAGTACTGCGCCGTGTCGCTCACCGCCACGGTGAGGATCAGCAGCAGCAGCGCCTCGCGTCCGTCGCGCGCCCGCACAGAAAGCATCGCGCCGACGGGCAGGCCCAGATAGAGCGCCGGAAACAGCGACGCCGAAACCCGTGCGATCGCGTCGCGTCCGCCGCGCCACGACCCGAGCGACAGCGCCGCCAGCACCACGAATGCCGACATGAGCGCCGCGTCGAGGAACACCGCCGTACCGAGCGGCGTGTCGTTCACCCAGAAGGTGGAGGAGACGCCGATCGACGTCAGCGCCGCAGCCACGCCGGCGACGGCGCGCGGGATCGGCAGATCGCAGGCGGCCGCGAGCCGCGCGTACTCCACGAACGCGCCGACGAGCAGCAGCTCGCCTGCCAGGAAGAACAGCCACGCCGGCGCAAACCAGACGATGGCGACGACGAGGACGATGAGAACGGCGCCGCTCGCGACCCGGGTCACTTGGCGCCGAGCGCCACCGGCGACGGCTTGATGCCGCCGTACCGGCGGTCTCGCTTCTGGTAGGCGACGATTGCGTCGAGCAGATGCCGGCGGCGGAAGTCGGGCCAGAGCGTCTCGGTCACCCAGATCTCCGAGTACGCGATCTGCCACAGCAGGAAGTTGCTCACACGCATCTCTCCGCTCGTGCGGATCAGCAGATCCGGATCGGGCTGTCCCGACGTGTACAGGAGCTCGCCGAACCGCCGCTCGTCGAGCTCGTCCGCCTTGAGCCCGGCGGCAATCGCCCGCCGCGCCGCGTCCACGATCTCGGCCCGCCCGCCGTAGTTGAGGGCGATGTTGAACAGCATCCCCGTATTCCGCCCCGTCTGGCGCTCGCCGATGGCGAGCTCGTGCTGCACGTCCGGCGCGAGTTCCTCGGGACGTCCGATGACCTGGAACCGGATGTTGTTCTGCAGCAGCGTGCCGAGCTCGAGGCGGATGTACCGCTTGAGCAGCATCATCAGCGTGTTGATCTCCGCGCGCGGCCGCTTCCAGTTCTCCACCGAGAACGCATAGAGCGTCAGCACATCGATGCCGAGGCGGGCGGAGGTCTCGACCACGTCGCGGACCGAGTCGATACCCGCCCGGTGCCCTTCGACGCGCGGCAGGTGACGCTGGGCCGCCCACCGGCCGTTGCCGTCCATGATGATGGCCACGTGCGCGGGCAGCTGGTCGAGGTTGACCTGGCGCGCCAGCGTCTCGTCGGGCGATCCTGGCGGGATCCAGGCCAGGAGCTGCTCAAGCGACATCAGGATTCCTTAGCAGTAAACCTTGATTCTACAGGCCGTTAGGGCTCAGCCGCAAGCCGCGGGTAATCCACCCGCACCAGCGCCAGGCCCTGCGGCGGCGCCGTCGGACCGGCGGCGGCACGGTCGCGCGATTCGAGCACCTCGACGAGCCAGCCCGGCGGCCGCCGGCCGCGGCCGATCTCGACGAGCGAACCCACGACCGTACGCACCATGTGCCGCACGAACCCGCTGCCCCGCACCGTGTAGGTGACATATTCTCCACGGCCGACCGCGTCAATCGCCGGCTCCAGCCCCGGCGCGATGCGCGACTGTGAGCCGCCGGCGACGATCGACTGATACACCACCCTGATCGCTCTTTCCACGTCAGTGCCAGCCGACCGGAACGCGGAGAAGTCATGCTCGCCGGCGAGCGACGACGCCGCTGCGCTCATGGCCTCGACGTCGAGCGGGCCGGGCGCGTGCCACACATAGCGGACGGCGAACGGGCTCAGCACCGGGCCCGTGAAGAGACGATACCGGTAGGTCTTCGCGAGCGCGTCGAAGCGCGGATGAAAGTTCTCGGGCACGGCAATCGCGTCCAGCACGCGGACGGTCGGCGGCAGGCGCGCGTTGACCGCGCGGACGAGCGTCGCCGGGTCGATCCATCGCTCCAGCGACACGGCGGCCACCTGTCCCTCGGCGTGCACGCCCGCGTCGGTGCGGCCCGCGCCGGTGACGGCGACGCGGCGATCCTCGAGCGGCGCCAGCGCGTCTTCGAGCAGCCCCTGAATCGAAACGCCGGCGGCCTGGCGCTGCCAGCCCACGAAGTCCGTTCCGTCGTAGGCGACCGTCAGCCTGAAGGAGGGCACATCAGGCGACCGGCCGCGATCCGGGCTTGATGACCGGCATTCCCCGCGCGCAGAGGGGACACTTGTCCGGTTCGTAGGTCGGGAGATCGATTTCGAGGAGCGACACGAACGGGACCTGAAACGGCGGCGCGCCGCCGGCGGTCCTCGTGTTCCGGTCGACGATGGCGGCGGCGCCGACCACCTGCGCGCCGGCCGCCGTCGCCGCCTGCATCGTCTCGCGGGTCGAGCCGCCGGTGGTCACGACGTCCTCGACGACCAGCACGCGGTCGCTCTCGCTCAGCACGAAGCCGCGGCGCAGCACGAGCGCCCCGTCCTGGCGCTCGGCGAAGATCGCGCGGACGCCGAGCGCGCGGCCGACCTCCTGCCCGATGACGATGCCGCCGAGCGCCGGAGACAGGACCACGTTCGCCCGCAGGTCGCGCGCGCGTTCGGCGAGCGCACGACCGATCGCCTCGGCCTCCTTCGGATGCTGCAGCACGAGCGCGCACTGCAGGTACCCGGGGCTGTGGAGGCCCGAGGTCAGGCGGAAGTGCCCCTCGAGCAGCGCGCCGGACCGGCGGAACAGATCGAGCAATTCGTCGCGTGTGGAAGGCATGGCAACAATCAGCTGTCGGCTATCGGCTGTCGGCTGTCAGCTTGGCTGTCGGCTCTGGGCTCTCGGCTCTCGGCTCTTGGCTCTCGGATCGACACCGACAGCCGAGAGCCGACAGCCGAAAGCTGGGTTCAGTCCGTGTGCGCGTGCGCCGCGCCGCGGCCGCGGAGGTTGTCCTCGAACAGGTTCAGAATGCGTTTGTACTCGTCCGCCCAGCTTGTCTCTTCTTCGAACCCGTGGTTCTCGACCGGGAACACCGCGAGCTGCCAGTTCGGCTTGCGCAGCTCGATCAGCCGCTGCACGAGCCGCACGGTGTCCTGGAAGAACACGTTCGTGTCCACCATGCCGTGGCAGATGAGCAGCGCCCCCTTGAGGCCGTCGGCGAAGTAGATCGGCGAGCTCCGGTGGTACGCCTCCGGATCCTTCTGGGGCTCGTTCAGGATGTCAGACGTGTAGGGGTGGTTGTAGTGTGCCCAGTCGCTGACCGGACGCAGCGCCGCCCCGGCGGCGAACGTGTCGGGCGACGTGAACATCGCCATCAGCGTGATGAAGCCGCCGTAGCTGCCGCCGTAGATCCCGATCCTCTTCGGGTTGACCTTCTGCGAGGCGACCAGGTATTTCGCGCCATCGACCACATCGTCCAGGTCTTTGCCGCCCATGTGGCGGTAGATGGAAGTGCGCCAGTCGCGGCCGTAGCCGGCGCTGGCCCGGTAGTCGGGGTCGAGCACGACGTAGCCGCGGCTTGCGAGCAGATTGTGGAACATGTACTCGCGGTAATAGCTCGACCAGTACCTGTGTGCGTTCTGCGCGTATCCGGCGCCGTGGACGAAAATGACCGCAGGCGCGTTCGGATCGCGCCGCGCGCCCATCATCTCGGGCGTATAGAGGCGCGCATATACCTGTGCACCGTCACGCGCCTTGTACGTGATGAGCTGCGGATCGGCCCACTTGAACGCGCGCCACTCTTCCGTCGGCGTCGTCGTGACCTGCCGCGCCGCACGCTGCGAGGCCGTTCCTTTCGGAACCGCCATCACGTACACCTCGGGCGGCTTGTTGCTGTACGAGTAGACCAGCCCGACGGTGCCTCCGTCCGGAGAGACCCTGCCGGTGTTCGAGCCGGTCATCGACGTCAGCTTCGTGCGTGCGCCGCCGTCGACGGACATCGCATAGATGTGCCGCTCGCCGGGACTCGCTTCGGTCGTGGTCAGATGGAAGATCTTCTTGTCCTGCGAGAGCTCGGCCGACGTGATCTCCCATCTGCCCGACGTGAGCTGGGCGGGCGAGGCGCCGGGCGCCGCGGCGTCGACCGTGTACAGGTGCATCCAGCCGTCGCGCTCCGACAGGAACCAGATGTGCGCGTTGTCAGCGAGCCATCCATACGATCCGGCGCCGCCGGGCCCGAAGCCGCCCGGCTCGCGAATCCAGGCATCGTCGTGCAGCGCATCGACCACGCGACAGGTGCCGGAGTCCGGATCGAGCGCCACGAGCCAGCGATCCTTGTTGTCGGCGGCCCTTGCGTGCGCGATGGTGACGGCGCCGGTGTCCGACAGGACGGGCATGGACCAGTTGACCGCGCGGCCGGGTCCGGCGAAGCTCGCGTCGGCCCAGACGGTCTTTCCGTTTCGCAGGTTCATCACCGCGAGCATGCGCTTGTCCTGCGCGTCGCCGACGGCGGTCCGGCCCGTGATGTCCTCGACGTACGCCGACTCGGTGACGTAGTTCGGCACCAGGCCGCGGCGCGCGCCCTCGGCGTGTTCCAGGACGAGCACGAAGACGTGCGCGCCGTCGGGTGACAGCTGCAGATCGGACGCGGTCTGCCGGTCCTGGAGCTCGAGTTTCGGCAGCGCGTGCGCCTTCTTCTTCGCCTCCTGCTTCTTCTTCTTTTGCTCCTCGACGCGCGTGTGCTCGATCAGCTGCTCTTCCTCGGCCTTCACGTACTTCTGGCTGTCGGTCACGCTCGGCTCGCGCTTCTTCGGCGCGATGTCGGTGAGCTGCTCGAGGCCGCCGCCGTCGAGCGTGACGAGGAACAGGTTGTCGTCGCGCGTGAAGGTCACCGCGGTGTCGTGTCGCGCCCACCGCGGGTTGGCTTCCGCAGCCGTCGTGCGCGTGATGGTGCGGCGGGTGCCGGCGACCGAATCGACGAGCACGATGTCGCCGTCGTCGACGAAGAGCACGCGCCGGTGCGCGGCGTCCCACTCGCCGCGGACGGGAGGCGCAGACCGGCGCTCCTCGTCCGTCAACTGCCGCAGGCCGGTGCCGTCGCGTCCCACGACCCATGTCGCGCTCTCGTCCTCGCCGGGACGGCGCCACTCGAAGTACAGGCGTGCCGAGTCGCCGGACCAGCGAAGGCCCGTCGGCGGGTACCCGACGAGCTTCGGACCGCGCATGATGCTGTCGACGGTCAGGGCGAACGGCGCCTGCGCGGACTGCGGCGGGGCGCCTGCGGCGTGGAGCACGGCGAGCGACGCGGCGAGCGCCGCAGCCGCCCAGGCGGCGCGTGCATGAGTGCGCATGGGGAAATCCTCTGAATCGGCGGGAATTCGGGCCCTCCAGGGCCTCGCCGGCGAGCCCGTAGTATACAATCGCCAGAACCGAACACGCCCGCCGAACGTCTACTGATCCGAGCAGGACTGTCTTTTCCCGATCTTCTTCATGGAGCAGCGTGCGATGCGTCAGCAGTTGATCTCCCGCGCCCGAACGGCGGCGGCCGCGCTCGTCGTGGTCGGTCTGCCGGTGTCCGGTTTCGCGCAGACCGGTCAGTCCACGCCGGCCAACCTCTCGGTTCAGATACCCGTGGCCAACGCGCCCGAGACCGTGCGGCGGCTGTCGGTCGACGACGCGGTGCAGCTCGGCCTCGAGCAGAACCTGGGAATCCAGATTCAGCGTATCGAGCCGCAGATCCAGGACGTCGGCGTGTCGCAGGCGCGGTCGTTCTGGGCGCCTATGCTGACCTCGAACGTCTCGCGGAATTCGGTCAACCAGCCGGCCACGAGCGCCATCGTGCCGAGCTACGAGAACTCCACGACTTCGACCGGTCTCGGGATCAATCAGACGCTGCCCTGGGGCGGCAGCTACAACGCGAACTGGTCCAGTTCCCGGCAGACGTCGACCAACATCTTCAACAACTTCAGTCCGCAGCTCTTCTCGACCCTGCAGCTCAACTACACGCAGCCGCTGCTGCGGAACTTCAAGATCGACCAGATTCGCGAACAGGTGAGGCTCAGCCAGAAGCTGCGCGACCTCTCGGACATCCAGCTCAATGCGGTCATCGTGCAGACGACGCGCAGCGTGAAGAACGCCTACTGGGATCTGGCATATGCGATCAACAACCTGAAAGCGCAGCAGCAGTCGCTGGAGCTGGCGCAGCAGTCGCTCACCGACAACCAGAAGCGCGTCCAGATCGGCACGATGGCACCCATCGACATCGTGCAGGCGCAGGCCGAGGTCGCCAGCAACCAGCAGAACGTCATCGTCGCGCAGGCGCAGATCAAGCAGGCGGAGGACCGGCTGCGCGCGCTCATATTCGACCCGTCGAGTCCCGACTTCTGGACGATGCAGCTCGAGCCGACCGACACCGCGCCGTTCGCGGAGGTGGCGGTCGACCTGGACGCGGCCGTCCGCAACGCCCTCGACAAGCGCGCCGATCTGCGCGAGGCGAAGAACAGCCTCGAACAGAGCGACGTGTACATCCGCTACTTCCGCAATCAAGTCCTGCCCGACGTCAACGCCGTCGTCAACTACGGCGCGGTCGGCTACGGCGGCGTGCAGCTCGAGCCGATCGATCCGTTCTCGATCGGCACCGGGGGCGTGACGCGGACGGTGCTCTCGCAGCGCAGCTTCGGATCCGTGCTCGGCGACGTGCTGCAGGCGGCCTACCCGCAGTGGGCGGTCGGCGTGCAGATCGGCTACCCGCTCGGATCGAACACGGCGGAAGCCAATCTCGCGCGCGCGAGGCTGCAGTACCAGCAGTCGCAGGTGCAGCTCAAGAACCTCGAGCTGCAGGTGGTCACGCAGGTGCGGGACGCCGCGCGGCAGGTCGTGACCAACGAGGAGCGGGTCAAGTCGGCCCGCGCCTCGCGCGAGCTGCAGGAAAAGAAGCTCGAAGCCGAGGAGAAGAAGTTCGCCGCGGGCATGTCGACGTCGTTCTTCGTCTTCCAGGCGCAGCGCGATCTCGCGCAGGCGCGCACGCTCGAGATCCAGGCGATTTCCGACTACAACAAGTCGCTCGTCGACTTCCAGGCGGTGCAGGAGATTCCGCTCACGGGCGGCGGCACGGGCCTCACCACCGCCGGTGCCGGCGCCGTGCAGACCGGCAGCAACGCGATCATCCGCGGCGGCGGGAATTAGCGGACGCCGGACAAGGCGGGCAGGGGCAACGCGCGCCGCCGGCCCGGCCTGCCCTGCCCGGCCGGTCTGTCCAGGCCCACCTCGCCCGCCCTGCCCGCCCTCGGGTACACTCGCCCCGTGCCGAAGCTCTCGGTCACGGTCATCACGCACAACGAGGCCGGCGATGTCGCTGCCGCCCTCGAGTCGGTCGCATGGGCCGACGAGCGGATCGTCGTGGACGCGCAGAGCACGGACGGCACGGCCGCCATCGCCGGCGCCCACGCCGACGCGGTCGTGGTCCGCGAGTGGCCCGGGTACGCCGCGCAGAAGAACTACGCGGCCTCGCTGGCCCGGCACGACTGGATCCTGTCGCTCGACGCGGACGAGCGCGTGACGCCGGCGCTGGCGCGCGAGATCGGGCAGCTGCTCGCGGCGGAGCCGGCCGCGGTCGGGTACCGCATCCCGCGGGTCACGTGGTACCTGGGGCGCTGGATGCGTTCGACCGACTGGTACCCGGACCCGCAGCTGCGCCTCTACGATCGGCGCGCCGCGGAGTGGACCGGCCGGCACGTCCACGAGTCGGTGGCAGCGCGCGGCGCCGTCGGCCGCCTGCGCGGCGAACTGCAGCACTATGCCTACCGCGACATCGCCGACCACCTCGAGACGATCGACAGGTACACGACGCTCGCGGCCCGTCAGATGCGCGAGGACGGCCGCCGGGCCGGTCTCCTGCAGATCGTGGGGCACCCGCCGCTCGCCTTCCTGCGCAACTACGTGGCGCGCGGCGGCTTCCGCGACGGCGTCCCGGGGTTCGCCGTCTCGGCGCTGAACGCCTACTACGTCTTCCTCAAGTTCGCCAAGCTCTGGGAGCTCGAGCGCACCCGCCACCCGCTCTGATGTTCTCCCTCCACGTCGACACGGCGCGGACCTGGCGCGGCGGCCAGAACCAGGTGCTGCTGACGGTGAACGGCCTGCGCGCAATCGGCCAGCGCGCGGCGCTCGTCGCCCACCCGGACGGCGAGCTGCGGCGCCGGGCCGCCGAGGGGCTCGACCTGATTCCGATCGCGCCGCGGACCGAGATGGACCTGGCCGCGGCCTGGCGGCTCTCGCGCGTGATCAGGCGCCTGCAGCCCGACGTCGTGCACGCCCACGATCCGCACGGCGTCGCGATGGCGGCGCTCGCGCTGTCGCTCGGCGGACCGCGCGGCGGTCCGCAGCCGCCGCTCGTCGCCTCGCGCCGGGTCGATTTCCATCTGAAGGGGAACTCGTTCTCGCGCTGGAAATACCGGCAGGTGGACTGCTTCATCGCCGCGTCGGAAGCGATCCGGCAGATGCTCGTCGCCGATGGCGTGCCCGACGCGCGGACCGCCGCGGTGCACGAGGGCATCGACATCGGGCACGTGGACGCGGCGCCGCCGGTCAACGTGCACGAGGCGTTCTGGCTCCCCCATCATGCGCCGCTCGTCGGCAACGTCGCCGCGCTCGTGCCCCACAAGGGACAGCGTCACCTGATCGACGCCGCGCGCCTCGTCGTGGCCGAGATTCCCGACGCGCGCTTCGTCATCCTGGGTGAAGGAGAGCTGCGCGAGCACCTCGAGCGTCAGGTGCGCGACCACCGCCTCGAGAAACACGTGCTGCTCCCGGGCTTCCGCACCGACGTGCTCGGCTGCATGAAGGCGTTCGACCTCTTCGTCATGAGCTCGGTGACCGAAGGGCTGGGGACCTCGCTGCTCGACGCGATGGCCTGCGGGCGCGCTGCCGTCGCGACGCGGACCGGCGGCATTCCCGAGGTCGTCGAGGACGGCGTCACGGGACTGCTGGTGCCCCCGCGCGATCACGGGGCAATGGCCGCCGCGATCGTCGCGCTGCTGCGGGATCCCGCGCGGCGGGACCGGATGGGCGCCGCCGGGCGGGCGCGCGTCGCCCGGCGCTTCACCGTCGAGCGGATGGTCGACGAGACGGCCGCGGTCTATGCGCGCGTGGCCGGCACGCCCCACGTAACGGACACTGCGAGTCCCGCTGCGCGCGATTGAACCCGCAGGCGCTCATCATCCCGAGATGGCAGAGCGCGAAATCGTACTTGACCGGATCCGCGGGATCGAGCCGCCGCAGCGAGGCCGTGATGTCGCGGGCCATCGGCCAGCCCGGACTGGCATAGCGCGTCAGCCGCAGGCAGCGCCCGACGCGGATCACGTGGGTGTCGAGGGGCACGACCAGCCTGGCGGGCGCAACGCGCCGCCAGACGCCGAGATCGAGCGCGTCGCGCCGCACCATCCAGCGAAGGAACAGGTTGAGGCGTTTGCACGCGCTCCCGGCCGACGGCCGCGGAAAGAAGTAGCTGACGCCGGGGCGCCGGATGGTCCGCCCGTACACCGCGCGCAGATCGAACGCGAGCGCGCGCGTCGAGAACCGGTCGAGGGCGGGGCCGACGTCCTCGGCCGCCGGATCCTCGCCCTCGACGAAGAAGCCTTCGATGGACCCGCTGCGCTCGATCATCTGCCGCATCACCCAGATGAGCGCCGCGAGGTCGGCGCCGCGCGTCCACCGGTGCACGAGGCCGTCGAACGCGCGGGTATCGCGCCGGGGATCGAACCGGCGCACGTAATCGGCCGGCCCGGATCCCATGATTGCGAGGAGCCGCTCGATCGACTGCAGCACGCCGGCGACGCGGCCGAAGGCGAGCGAGGCCGCGCAGAAGGCGACCACCTCGAGATCGTCGGGCCGGCGGTAGCGGCGGACGATCTGGATCGGATCGGTCGCCGAGTCCGGATAGTTGAAGTCGGCGTACAGCCGATCGAGCGCGGTTTTCAGATCCGGCATCTTCAGAGGACCGTCCGAGAGAGCGCTATCATCATCCCATGGCCGTCCGACTGTTGAAAATCCTCGCCGCGCTCCTCGCGCTCGTGGTCGCCGTCTCCGTCGCCGGGTACGCGTACCTGCGCCGCTCGCTCCCGCAAATCGACGGGACGGCCGTCGTGCCGGGGATCTCGGCGCCCGTGGACATCGTGCGCGACGCGGATGCAATCCCGCACATCTTCGCCCGCACGCGGCGCGACGCACTGTACGGACTGGGGTACGTTCACGCCCAGGACCGCCTGTGGCAGATGGAATTCCAGCGGCGGATCGGATTCGGACGGCTGTCGGAGATCTTCGGCCGCGTCACGGTGCCGCAGGACCGGTTCCTCCGGACCGTCGGCTTCGGACGCGCGGCGCGCGCGGCATGGGACCGGCTGCCGCCGGATGCCCGCGCCGACGTCACGGCGTACATCGGCGGCATCAACGCTTTCATCGCCGCACACCACGGGAGCCGTCTCCCACCGGAGTTCACGCTCCTGCGATTCGAGCCCGAGCCGTGGCAGGGCCCCGACGTGCTCGTGTGGGTGAAGATGATGGCGTGGGATCTGAGCCGGAACTACTCGAGCGAGCTGCTGCGCCACGATCTCGCCGGCGCGGTCGGCTGGCAGAAGGTCGCTGCGCTCCTCCCGCCGTACGCGAACGACGGCCTGAGCATTCTCAACGCCCGCGATATGACCTGGCTCACCGGGACGGCGGTCAGGGCAGGCGGGGCGGCCAGGGCGGGGAATGGCGAAGGGCCGGCGAGTGGGGGTGGGGCCCCGCGAGAAGTCAAGGATGATGGCCGTGACGCCGACTACTTCGCCAGCCTGACCGCCAGCCTCGCGCAGGGGTCGCCTGTCGTGCGCGACCTCCTGCTCGGCGGCGCGACGACCGATGCCCTCGGCTCCAACAACTGGGTCGTCGACGGCACCCGTACGGCGAGCGGGTGGCCGCTGCTCGCGAACGACCCGCATCTCGACGCGCACATCCCCTCGCTGTGGTACCTCGCGCACCTCTCGGCGGGCGACTTCGACGTGATCGGCGCGACGCTGCCCGGCACCCCGGCGGTCGCCATCGGGCGCAACCGCCGGATCGCCTGGGGCGAGACGAACGTCGCCGCTGACGTGGAGGATCTCTACCGGGAGCGCCTCGATCCGACCGGCCGGTTCGCCGAATTCCGCGGTGCGCTCGAGCCGCTGCAGATCCTCCACGAATCGATCGCCGTCAAGGGCGGGAGGCCGGTCGAATTCGACGTGCGGATTTCGCGGCACGGGCCGCTCGTCTCCGACGCGATCAACGCGAACAACGCCGGGAGTCGCCGGACGCCGAAGCCGGCGCCGATCGAGCCGCTCGCCTTCCGCTGGACGGCGCTCGACCCGGACGACACGACGCTCGTCTGCTTCCTGCGGCTGAACCAGGCGCACGACTGGAGCGAGTTCACCGGTGCGCTTCGCCAGTTCGTCGTCCCGTCGCAGAACTTCGTCTATGCGGACGTGGACGGGCACATCGGCTACTACGCGCCGGGGCGGGTCCCGGTGCGCGCGAGCGGCGACGGCACGGTTCCGGCCAGAGGGTGGACGGGCGACGCGGAGTGGACCGGCTGGATCCCCTTCGACCAGCTGCCGCACACCTTCGACCCGCCTGAGCACATGATCGTGACGGCCAACAACCGGCCGGCCCCGGCCAGCTACCCGCACTTCGTCGGCGTGGAGTGGACCGAGCCGTTCCGCGCCGAGCGCATCGGCGATCTCCTGCGTGCGAAACCGAAGGCGACGCCCGACGACTTCGCGGCCATCCAGGCCGACAGGCTGTCGCTGCACGCGGCGTCGCTCCTGCCGGCGCTCCTGTCCCGCGTCCGGCCGCGCAGCGACGCCGACCGACGGGCGATCGCCCTGCTCACGGCCTGGAACCGCACGGCTCGCGCAGACAGCGCGGCGACCGCGATCTTCGGGGCCTGGTTCGAGCACCTGACGCCCGCCATCGCCGGCGACGAGCTCGGGCCGCGGCTGACCGACTACGTCTCGGCCCAGCGCACGTCGTTCGTCGCCCGGTTCGTGGCGACCGTGCTCGCGGGCCCCTCGAGCGCATGGTGCGACGATGTGCGGACGCCGGCGCGCGAAACCTGCGACGACGTGGTGTCGGCGGCGCTGCACGACGCGGTGGGCGATCTCACGCGGCGCCTGGGCCGCGACATGACGCGGTGGCGGTGGGACCGCGTGCACCGCGCGGTCTTCCCGCACCAGGGGCTGGATGCGGTCGCGCTGCTGCGGCCGCTCGTCAGCCGATCGGTGCCGAACGGCGGCGACTGGAGCACGGTCGACGTGGGCGGCGTCTCGGCGAGGTCTCCCTACGAGCAGCACGCGATCCCGGGCTATCGGCAGATCATCGATCTCTCGCCGCGAAACGACAGCCGCTTTCTCGACGCCGTCGGCGAGTCCGGCCATTTCCTGTCGCCCCACTACGACGACTTCCTGCCCGACTGGCGCGCCGTGCGCCACCGGCCGATGCGGATGACGAGAAAGGACGCGGAGGCCGGGGCCATCGGGACGCTCCGCCTGATGCCGGAACGATGAACACGAGCGGCAAAAGAGGCGTTCGGTCGGTGGTGCGCTTCGATTAGAAGCGCGTGATCGGCATGCCCGCCCTGCAGAGCGGGCACTCCGTGGCCTTGAAGTTGTCGGGCGCCCTGTACTCGGCGAGCGCGATGTTCGGAACCTGCAGGTCGGCCAGCGACTCGAGCCGATCGTAGATCTCGACGGTGGCGAGCACGGTGCCGCCGGCTTCCTTCACCAGGGCCGCGCAGCGGGCGAACGTCTCGCCGGTGTTGCGCACGTCGTCGGCCAGGAGCACGCGCTTTCCCTTCACCTCGTGGCGGTAGAAGGTCCGCAGCGTGAACCCGTCCGTACGGTCGTAGTTGAACGGCGCGAACCGGCAGGGCGGATGCGTCAGGCTCCGGCGGCTGTCGAGCAGGCCGGCGATCGTGTGGGCGAGCAGCGCTCCTCCGGTCACCGGCCCGGCCACCACTTCCGTGCGCTGCACGAGCTCGCCCGGCAGCAGGTCGATCAGATCCTGCGCGAAGCGCCAGATCGTCGACGGATACCGGAACAGCTGGTGCGCGTTCACGTACAGGCGCCCGTGATAGCCGTTGCCGTAGTCGAAGTGTCCGTCGAGCATCAGCACCTCGGACTGCTGGAGATCCTTCAGCGCCTTCTCGCGAATGTCCGCCCGCTTGTCCATCAGCTCCTCAGCTCCTCAGGTGCTCGAATTCTCAAATCTCAATCTTCGCCCTCTCGTCCACGAACACCGTCCGGCCGCCGACGATGGTGGCCGCGACGCCGCCGCGGAGGCGCCAGCCGTCGAACGGCGTGTTCTTCGATTTCGACCGCATCCGCTCCGCCGAGACGACGACCGGCAGGTCGGGCGCCAGGATCGTGATGTCGGCCGGCGCCCCCTCGGAGAGCGAACCTCCGGGCACGTCGAGGATCCGCGCCGGGTTCACCGACAGCAGCTCGACGAGCCGCGCCAGGGACACGACGCCCGGGTGGACCAGGCGATCGAAGCAGAGCGAGACCGCCGTTTCCAGGCCCACGATCCCGAACGGGGCGTGATCGAACTCGACGCGTTTCTCGTCGTAGTGGTGCGGCGCGTGATCGGTGGCGATCGCGTCGACGCTCCCGTCGGCGAGCCCCTGCAGCATGGCGTCCCGGTCGGCCGCTTCGCGCAGCGGCGGGTTCATCTTGACGTTCGTGTCGTAGGGAACGGGCGCGGCGAGCATCTCGTCGGTCAGCGTGAAGTGGTGCGGCGTGACCTCGCAGGTCACGCGCGCGCCGCGCGACTTCCCGTAGCGGACGGCGTCGAGGGTCTGGCGCGCGCTCATGTGCGCGACGTGCACGCGGCCGCCGGTCAGCTCGGCCAGCGAGATGTCGCGCTGCGCCATGATCGACTCCGCCTCCCCCGGGATCCCCCGCAGGCCGAGCGTCGAGGCGTGGAACCCCTCGTGGGCGACGCCGTCGGCCCTGAGCGTCTGCTCCTCGCAGTGCTCGATGACCGGCATGTCGAACATGCTCGCGTATTCGAGCGCGCGCCGCATCAGGAGCGCCGTCGCCACCGGATGCCCGTCGTCGGTGATCGCGACGCAGCCGGCGCGTTTCAGCTCGCCGATGTCGGCGAGCAGCTCGCCCTGCTGTCCCCGCGAGACCGCGCCAATCGGGTACACGCGCGCGAGGCCCGCCTCGGCGGCCTTCTTCAGGATGTACTCGGTGACGCCCGCGTTGTCGTTGACCGGCGTGGTGTTCGGCATGCACGCCACCGCCGTGAAGCCGCCGGCGACCGCCGCCGCCGCGCCGGTGGCCACGGTCTCCTTGTGCTCCTGCCCCGGTTCGCGCAGGTGCACGTGCATGTCGATCAGGCCCGGGCAGACGACGAGATCGGCGGACAGCCCGATGACGTCGGCGCCGTCGGCCGGCAGATCGGGTCCGACCCGCGCGATGCGCCCGGAGTCAATCAGCACGTCGAAGCGGCCGTCCCGGCCGTTGACCGGGTCGACCACGCGCGCGCCCTTAAGCAGCCGTCTCATGTTCGTCGACTCCGCCGGCGAGCAGGTACAGCACCGCCATGCGCACCGCGACGCCGTTGGCGACCTGCTCGAGAATGACCGAATAGGGCCCGTCCGCGACCTCTGACGCGATCTCGACGCCGCGGTTCATCGGCCCCGGGTGCATGATGATGACGTCGGGCCTCGCGCGCTCGACGCGCTCGGGGGTCAGGCCGAACACGGTGAAGTACTCCCGCAGGGACGGGAAGTACGCCCCCTGCATCCGCTCCTGCTGGATGCGCAGCATCATGATGACGTCGGCGCCGGCGATCGCCTCGTCGACCGACGAGGACACCCGCACGCCGAACCGATCGAGGCCGGGGGGGACGAGCGTCCGCGGGCCCGCGGCCCATACCTCGGCGCCCAGCCTGGTGAGCAGCAGCACGTTCGAGCGCAGGACCCGGCTGTGCAGCAGGTCGCCGACGATCACCACTTTCAGACCCTCGATCCGCTTCTTGTGCTCGCGTATGGTGAACGCGTCGAGCAGCGCCTGCGTCGGGTGCTCGTGCATGCCGTCGCCGGCGTTGATGATCCGCGAGCGGCAGAGGCGCGACAGCAGATACGGGGCGCCGGACGAAGCGTGGCGCAGCACGATCACGTCGGGCGCCATCGCTTCGAGGTTCATCGCCGTGTCGGCGAGGGTCTCCCCCTTGAGCACGCTCGAGCTCGCAACGGCGACATTGAGCGTGTCGGCGCTCAGCCGCTTTTCCGCGATCTCGAACGACGTCCGCGTCCGGGTGCTCGGCTCGAAGAACAGGTTCACCACCGTCTTGCCGCGAAGCGTCGGCACCTTCTTGATCGGCCGCTGCCCGATCTCGCGCATGGCTTCGGCCGTGTCGAGGACGAGATGGATCTCCTCGGGCGTGAGGTCGCCGATGCCGAGCAGGTCCTTCTTCATCCCTCGATCTCCACTTCGTCGCGCCCGTCGATTTCCATCAGGCGCACGCGCACGCTCTGCGACAGCGCCGTCGGCAGGTTCTTGCCCACGTAGTCGGCCTTGATCGGCAGCTCGCGGTGGCCGCGGTCGACCAGCACGATGAGCTGGATCGACTTCGGCCGCCCGAAATCGATCAGGGCGTCGAGCGCCGCCCGGATCGTCCGCCCCGTGTACAGCACGTCGTCGACGAGGAGGATGCGCTTGTCGTCGATGGAGAACGGAATCTCGGTCTTGCGGACGAGCGGCTGCGGTCCCACGGGGTGCCGCATCAGGTCGTCCCGGTAGAGCGTGATGTCGAGCGATCCGGTCGGCACGTCGTGGCCGTGAATCTCCTTGAGAATGCGCGCCAGCCGGCGCGCGAGAGGGACGCCTCGAGTACGGATCCCGACGAGCGCCAGCTCCTCGACGCCCCGGTTCCGTTCGAGCACCTCATGCGCGATCCGCGTGAGCGTCCGCCCCATGCGGTCCGCGTCTATCACGACAGGCATGGGCGATCCTGAATGGGGTGAAGGGGTGAAGGGGTGACCGGGTGAAGTGGTAATGGGGTAAAGGGGTAACGGGTTAACGGGTGTCTGCAGCGCGGGAAGGCGGGCGAATCCGTCATGGGCACCTCTTCGCGGTCTCGCAGGACCGCCTTAAAGAGCGAGAGGATTATATCATTGCCGCCTCATCGCTCATACGTCGGGATGAACGCGAGCGAGCTCCGACGGCGTCGCGTGCCGCAGGAAGAAGTGGCCGATCGGATCCAGGCTCCGACAGCAGCGCACGGCAGTGGTCCGATCCCGCTGCAGTATACTGCCGCGATATGCCCTTCGACGTGGCGGCGGCAGTGCTCGACAACCGCGCGCTGTCCGGCGACTACAACGTGCTCTCGCTCGCTGCGCCAGAAATTGCCGCGTCCGTGCAGCCGGGGCAGTTCGTCATGCTGAAGCCTGCGAGCGGCCACGACCCGCTGCTGCGCCGCCCGTTCTCCGTGTTCGAGATCCTCCGCGACGCGGCCGGCGCCCCCTCGGGCATCACCATCCTCAACAAGCGAATCGGCGTCTCGACCGGCCTGCTCTACGGAGCCTCGCCCGGTCGTCGCATTGCCTGTCTCGGTCCGCTCGGCAACGCCTGGCCGATCACCGCCCCGCCCCGCTCCGCCTGTCTCGTGGCGGGCGGCGTCGGCCTGGCGGCCTTCGCCACGCTCGCCGAAGCGCTCGCCGCGCTCCGCACGCCGACGACGCTGTTCTACGGCGCGAGAACCGGCAGAGAGCTCTTCCACCTCGACTTCTTCCGAAGCCTCGGCCTCGAGCTGGTGCTGACGACCGAGGACGGCAGCGCGGGCGAGCGCGGACGCGTGGTCGCGCCGCTCGAACGGCGGCTGGCCGGAGCGCCGGCGCGCGACGCGGTCGTGTACGCCTGTGGCCCCGACGCCATGATGGCGGCAACGGCCCGCGTGGCCGCGGCCGCCGGCGTCACCTGCTTCGTCTCGCTCGAGCGAATCATGGGATGCGGGCTCGGCGGCTGCTACAGCTGCGTGGTGCCGGTCCGGACCGAAGACGGCGCCTGGCATCACGTGCGGTCGTGCGTGTCCGGCCCGGTCATGGCGGCCGATCGCATCCGCTGGGACTGAGATGGATCTCTCGGTGCGCATCGGATCGCTGACGCTCGGCAATCCGCTCATCGCGGCGAGCGGCTGCTTCGGCTATGGCGTCGAATACGCCGACGTGGTCGACCTGGCCTCGCTCGGCGGCATCGCGGTCAAGGGCCTGTTCCTCGCTCCGCGGGAGGGCCATCCTCCGCCGCGCATCGTCGAGACGCCGGCCGGCATGCTGAACGCGATCGGGCTGCAGGGAATCGGGATCCGGCGGTTCGTCGAGGAACAGCTGCCGCTGCTTCGCGAGCGCCGTGCGACGGTCATCGTCAACGTCTGCGGCACGACGGTCGACGAGTACGCGGAGGTCTCGCGGATCGCGTCGGATGCCGAGGGCGTGGCGGCCCTCGAGCTGAACATCTCGTGCCCGAACATCAAGGAGGGCGGCATTCAGTTCGGCTGCAGCCTGATCGGGACGTTCGACGTGGTGAGCGCGGTCCGGAAGGTGACGAAGCTGCCGATCATCCCCAAGCTGACGCCGAACGTCACCGACGTGGCGTCGTTCGCGCGCGCGTCGGAAGAGGCTGGCGCCGACGCCGTGTCGCTCGTCAACACGTTCCTCGCGATGGTGATCGACGTCGAAACGCGCCGTCCGAAGATCTCGAACGGGATGGGCGGCCTGAGCGGCCCCGCCATCCGGCCGATCGCCGTCCGCATGGTGCACGAGTGCCGGCAGATGGTGAAGATCCCGATCGTCGGCATGGGCGGCATCGCGGATGCGCGCGACGTCCTCGAGTTCCTCATCGCGGGCGCGACGGCGGTGCAGGTCGGGACGGCGAATTTCGTCGATCCGTTCATCTGGGCCAGGCTTCTCGAGGGCATCCGCGACTACATGACCCGCCACCGGATCGACCGGGTCTGCGATCTGGTGGGATCGCTCGAGACCGGAACGAGGGACGATTGATGGACCAGATTCTGGCCGCGCTCGACGTCGACACGGCTGCGGAAGCGCGCGCCCTGGCCGACCGCCTGCGTGGCGTCGCCGGCGGTTTCAAGATCGGCAGCCGCCTGTTCACGAGCTACGGACCGTCGATTGTCGGGGAGCTCGCGGGCAGGGGCGATCGCGTGTTCCTCGATTTGAAGTTCCACGACATCCCGCACACCGTCGCCGGCGCCGTCGCCGCCGCGACGCGCCTCGGCGTCTGGATGATGACCGTGCACGCGTCGGGCGGAGCCGCGATGATGCGGGCCGCCCGCGACGCGGCGCACGCCGAAGCGGACCGCCAGCGGCGGCCGCCGCCGCTGTTGGTCGCCGTCACCGTCCCGACGAGCCTCGGGGACGGCGCGCTCCAGGAGATCGGCGTCGCCGGCACGGTCGCCGATCAGGTGCTGCGCCTCGCCCTCCTCGCGCGCGCCGCGGGCCTCGACGGCGTGGTCGCCTCGCCGCAGGAGATCGCCGTGATCCGCAGAGGCTGCGGCAGCGAGTTCGTCGTCGTCACGCCGGGCATCCGCGGAGCGGGCGACCTGAAGGACGACCAGACGCGGACGATGAGCGCACCCGAGGCGCTCGCCGCGGGCGCGAGCTTCCTGGTCATCGGCCGGCCCATCATCGCCTCCCCCGACCCCCGCGCCGCGGCGGAGCAGATCGTCGCGGAGTGTCGCGCCTCGCAGGCTCCGTGATCACTCTGACGCTTTATTCCCGGCCGGGCTGCCATCTCTGCGAGGACATGAAAGCGATCGTCGTGCCGATGGCGCGGGATGTCGGCGCACGCCTCGAGGAGATCGATATCTCGACCGACCCGCGGCTCGAACGGCGTTACGGCCTCGAGATCCCCGTGCTGCTCGTGAACGGCGTGAAGGCGGCGAAATACCGGGTGTCGGAGGCGGAGTTGCGCAGAATCCTGGCGGGACGGGCGGAATAGGGGGGAGGGCGGGACCCAGCCCGCCCTTCCCACCCTCGGTTGCCTGGCTACTTGGCCGTGACGATGAAGTGCCCGCGGCGATTCTGCTGCCAGCACGACTCGTCGTGCCCGGTGCAGAACGGCTGCTCCTTTCCCTTGCTGATGGTCGCCAGCCGGCCGGCCGGAACGCCGAGGCTGACCAGGTAGTCCTTGACCGCGTTGGCGCGGCGCTCGCCGAGGGCGAGGTTGTACTCGGAGCTGCCGCGCTCGTCACAGTGTCCCTCGATCGTCACCTGCGTGCTGGTCCATTTCTGCATCCAGGCCGCATCCTTCTGCAGCGCCGGCTTCGCGTCGTCCCGGATGTCCGACTTGTCGAGGTCGAAGAAGGCGTCGTCGAGCGGATGCTCGGCATTCAGCTGCTCGAGCGACTTCTGCGCGAAGACCTCTTCTTCGGTGAGCGGCTTCGGCGCGGGCGCGGGCGCGGGCGGCGGCGGCGGTGGTGGCGGCGGCGGGGCCGGCGCAGCCGGTGGTGGCGGCGGCGGGGCCGGCGCCTGCGGCGGCACCTTCTTGTGGCAGCCGGCCGCGACGATCGCGATCGCCGCTGTCAGGGCGACCGTGGAAAACAGACGTTGAACGCGCGTCATCAGGCAATCTCCCTCAAGCGCCCGAGCTTACCGATTGACCGTTGGGGTGTCAATTGGTCGAAATGCTTATGTGTGCCGGGCGGCGGTTGCCGAAGCGATCCTCTTCGGGATCTCCTCAGGTTTCGACCCGAGCGCGGCCAGACTTTACACCGGGTCGTCGTTGCAGATCCTTTATGCCTCGGACGCCGGCGGGCAGGGCGGCCGGAACCGGAGCGGCTCACGCGGGGCGCAGGAGCACACCATCGTTCAGGCTGCCGCTGCGATAGCCCTGCAGATCGAGGCTGACGTAGCGGTAGCCCGCCGCCTTGACGCCGCGGACGATGGCATCGGCCGTCTGCGGGTCGAGCGCGCGCGGCATCTCGTCGCGCGCGATTTCGATCCGCGCGAGATCGTCGTGGTGGCGCACGCGGCACACGCGAAATCCGAGCGCGCGCAGCGCCTGCTCGGCGCGCTCGATCGTCCGGAGCTTCTCGTCCGTGACGGCAGAGTGGTACGGAATACGCGACGCCAGGCAGGCCGACGCCGGCTCGTCCCAGGTCGGCAGGCCGGCCTCGCGCGACAGCTCGCGGATCTCGTCCTTGTGGAGCCCGACCTCGTCGAGCGGGCTCCGGACACCGAACTCGCGCGCGGCCTGGCGGCCCGGGCGGTAGTCTCCTCGATCATCGGCGTTGTTGCCGTCGACGACGACGGCGCGGCGGGCGGCGGCGAGGCGCGACAGATGCGTGTAGAGCTCGTGCTTGCAGTAGTAGCAGCGGTTCACCGGGTTGGCGCGGTACTCGGGCCGCTCGATCTCGCTCGTGTGGATGACTTCGTGGCGCAGGCCGAGGCGCTCGGCGATGTCGAGCGCGAGGCGGCGGTGGTGCTCCGGGTAGCTGGGGCTCTCGGCAGTGACGGCCACGGCGCGATCACCGAGCGTGCGATGGGCGACGTAGGCGAGATAGGCGCTGTCCACGCCGCCGCTGTAGGCGACGATCACGGCGCCGAGCGAGGACAGACTGTCGGCGAGCGCCTGTTCCTTGCGTCGAACCTCCTCGGTCATTCCTCCCAGTCCTCGTCCTCCTCGGTCTCGTCCTCGTCGTCGTCGTCGAGATCGTCCTCGTCGTCGAGATCCTCGTCCTCGTCCTCGTCTTCGTCGTCGTCCTCTTCAGGAGCGAGGTCGAGCTCGATGGGCGAGAGGCCCGTCACCTCGAGGTTCGAGCCGCACTCCGGACAGGTCAGCTGATCGCCCTTGTCGACGTCGAACTCGTCGACCTCGATGTCGGCATCGCATTCGGGGCACGTGGCCATACGTCTCCTGGTCGCGGC
>JBLMXQ010000141.1:0-3195 GCA_050257855.1 Betaproteobacteria bacterium
AGGCCGAGCGAGATCCGCCGCGCCGTCGGATCCACGCCGAGCACCATCGCGTCGACCGTGTCGCCGACGTTCAGGATCTTGGACGGGTGCTTGACCCGCTTGCTCCAGGACATTTCGCTGACGTGGATGAGCCCTTCGACGCCCGCTTCGAGCTCCACGAACGCGCCGTAGTCGGTCAGGCTGACCACCTTGCCGCCGACGCGCGCGCCGACCGGATACCGGTCCATCACGTTCGCCCACGGATCCTGGATGAGCTGCTTGTGGCCGAGCGACACGCGCTCGGTCCCCGGATCGTACTTCAGCACGATCACATCGATCTCGTCGTTCACCTTGAACAGCTCGGACGGATGCCCGACCCGGCCCCAGGACATGTCGGTGATGTGCAGCAGGCCGTCGATGCCGCCCAGATCGATGAAGGCGCCGTAGTCGGTGATGTTCTTCACCACGCCGCGGAGCACCTTGCCCTCCGCCAGCGTCTCCAGCGTGTGCTTCTTCTTCTCGGCGTTCTCTTCCTCGAGCAGCGCCTTGCGCGACAGCACGATGTTGCCGCGCTTCTTGTTCACCTTGATCACGCGCATGCGGAGCTCCTGCCCGCGCAGCGCGTCGAGATTGCGGACCGGGCGCACGTCGATCTGGCTGCCCGGCAGGAACGCCCGGACGCCGATGTCCACGGCCAGCCCGCCCTTGATCCGCTCAATCACGCGGCCGATGACGACCTTCTTCTCCGCATAGGCCTTCTCGACCTCGTCCCAGATCTTCATCTTCTCGGCTTTTTCGCGCGAGAGGACGACGTACCCGTCACGATCCTCGGTCCGCTCGAGGAGCACGTCCACGATGTCGCCAGGCTGGACAGTGACCTCCCCGCTCTCGTCGAGGAACTCGTCGACGCCGATGATCCCTTCCGACTTGTAGCCGACGTCCACGATCACTTCGGAAGGGGTCACCTTGAGAACCGTCCCCTTGACGACCTCACCTTCCGCGATGTTCCGGAAGCTGCTATCGTAGATGTCCAGCAGCCGGGCGTACTCCACCGGATCGAGCTGGTCGTCGTCGTCGCGCGGCCGTGCCTTCACCGTCCCGCGATCCGTGCGATCGCTGGATGCCACGGCGGCGCCGCCCCTCGCGGGACCGGGAGCGTTCTCATCTTCAACATTCGCCATGCCTTGCGCGTCCTCCTCTTCGTCCGTCGATCTCGCTCAAGGTGGCCCTGAGCCAATCGAAGGATCGATCGATTGCCGGCGGTTGGGTCGCGGGAGCCGGCGGCCCGCATGTTCGGCCGCAGGTCGTGGCGGGCAGGTCGGCAGACCTGCATGGCTTGTACGTCCTGAGTGCCGATAAGCATCAGAGAGTACGACACTTATCGCCAAACTGTCAAGGTTCGAAAGGACGAGACCATGGCCAAGCGCAAGGCCGTACGTCGCAGGAACACCGGTCGATCGGCCAGAAAAGCCGCCACATCGAGCCGATCGGTCAAGCACCCGAAAGCCAGGCCGTCCAGGCACAAGGCCGCGGGCCGGAAGAGCGCGGGCCGCAAGCGCGCCGAGGTGCGCGTCACCGCGGGACGGGGTCGGGCGAAGAAGCCGGTTCAGCGCAAGGCCGCTGGCGCACGCGCAGGCAGCCGCCGGAGGCGGACAGCAGTGACCCAACCGCCCGCCCGGACGCCGCGCCTCGACCGCGTGCGCCGGACGCTGATCGAGGACGTGCCGACGCCGCCCTCGTCGCTCGACATGGACCGCCGCGGGTCGGCCGTGCGCACCGGCCGCGCCGAGCTGGCCGAGAGCCTTCACGAGCATCCGGGGATGACGCCGGCGCTGACCGGCGGCGACGTCGATGCCGACTGGGAGAATGCGTATTTCAGCGGCGACGAGGCCCCCGGGGGCGACAACCCGACGCCGGATCAGGACATCGTCGAGGACATCGGGCGCTCGCTGGGCGTCGAATACCAGGACAACGAGGAACTGCGCCCCGCGGACAAGGTCGGCAAGCGCGACAAGCACCGGTGGGAACTGGATCCGGCTTCGTCTGAGGACTACAAGGAGCGCAAGTAGAACATTCCGAACCGCGAATCCCGGCCCCGCCTGGGAAGGGTCGCAACGTCCGCGCATCGATCAGGGGCGGTGAACGAGTTCGCGAAAGACGGCGGCCTCCAGCCGTGTCTTCCGTGGCGGCCGCTCAGCGCAGCGATGTCGCGCCCGGATCTCAGCCCTTGGCCCTCAGCCCCCTCTTCTCTATCACTCGCATCACCTCTCCCACCACTTGTTCGACCGGCTTGCCGGTCGTGTCGATCACGACGGCATCGGCGGCAGCGTACAGCGGAGAGGCGAGGCGCGTCCGGTCGAGCTCATCGCGGGCGGTGAGCGCCGTCGCAACTTCGTCGAGCGTTGCCGGGCCCGAATGCGCGGGATCGCTGGCGCGCCGGCGCGCGCGCTCTTCCGGCGACGCGTCGAGGTACACCTTCACGTCGGCGGCCGGAAACACGACGGTTCCGATGTCGCGTCCTTCCATGACGACGCCGCCGCCTTCGCCGAGCGCGCGCTGGCGCTCGACGAGAATCGCGCGCACTTTCGGCAGACGCGCGACCGCGGCGGCAGCACGGTCGATGGCCGGCGTGCGGATCGCCCGCGTGACGTCCTCGCCGTCGATCGTCACGCGGTCGGGGGCAACGGCGATGACCGCCTCGCGCGCCAGCTGCGCCACCCGTTCCTCGTCGTCGGGCGGCACGCCGCGGCGCTCGGCCTTCCACGCCACCGCGCGATACATCGCGCCGCTGTCCACGTGACGGTAGCCGAGCCGCGCCGCCACGCCCCGCGCGACGGTCCCTTTGCCGGCGCCGGACGGCCCGTCGATGGCGATGACGGCCCTGGTCGCTCCGATGTCTACCTCCTGCAATTCGGCATTCTGCAATTCGGCAATTCCCGTTGAGTGTAACATCGGACGATGCGCCGCCGCGTGCTCGTCGTGGTCGCGCTCGCGCTGTTCGCGGTGGCGGGCGTGCTCGCACGGCCGTACTGGCGCGGGCTCTCCTTCGTCATCCGCGCCGCCGACGTCCATGGATTCGCGCGCCGCGTCGCCGACATCGATGCGGCGGAGACGAGCGAGCACGGGCTGACGATCCCGCTGGCGAGCGGCCCGATTCGCGCGCGGCTCTACGAACCGGTGACGCGGCCCCACCGGACCGTGCTCCTCGTCTCGGGC
>JBLMXQ010000142.1:0-6573 GCA_050257855.1 Betaproteobacteria bacterium
ACGTCGAGCGCATGGAGCCGCTGGAAGTAGTGTCCCGCTCCGTCCTTCGACATCGCGATCGCGTACAGGGCCCCGTTCGGTCCGCGGCTGCGATCGATCACAGGCGTCGCGGTGATCCCGATCTCGGGCGCAACCTGGCCGCAGCTCCTGGTGTCGCTGGTCGTCTCCCCCGCGCCGAGGAGCGATACGTGCCAGAGCAGATCGCCGTTGTCGGCATTGAAGGCGTACACGCTGTCGTGCTCCGTCGCCACGTACACGACGTTGACGGTGCCCCGGTTCGGGACCGTCACCGCCGACAGGTAGAGCGGCTCGGCGTCCACCCTGCCGTCGGCCGGCAGGAAGGTTCTCTTCCCGAACGTGGCCACCTTCACCGTCGTCGGCGTCAGGATCGACTCCGAGAGGTTCTGGGCCGTTCGGGCGTTGTCGTTGTGATACGTGATCACGTCGACGCCGGCAGCGCGCATCTCGAGGGGGACGAACACCGAGCATCCCAGGATGACGGCGGTGGCGACGAAGGCAGTCCGGTAGCGCATCGTTGCGGGCGCGGCAAGTTCGAGGCCAGCGCGCTCTCCGAGAACGGCCCGGATTGGACGGCCGGGGCCGCCAGAGGATTACGAGTTCGCGTATAGCGTTACAATTTCGGAAACGCATGTCGAGTCCGGGTTCTCCCCTCCTCCGGGCGCTCTCCCGGCCCCGCGCCGTTGGCTAGCCGGTTGGGCCTGGTCGCGTCGCTCGTCGTCGCCGCGCTGCTGGCGCCGGGCGTCGCGTCCGTGAAGAGCGCCCCGGCGGAACTGCGCTGGGCGGGCGACGCCGAGGGCGGCGCGCCGTTCGTCGAAGCCGATCCGGCCCATCCGGACACGCTCGTCGGATTCGATGTCGAGGTCGCCGGCCTGCTCGCGCGCGGCCTCGGCCGCACGCCGCGGTTCGTCCAGATACTCTTCACCTCGATCGACCAGTCGGTGGCGCGGGGCGACGCCGACGTCGGCCTGAGCGGCATCGAGGACACGCCGGCGCGCCGCGCCACGATGGCGCCGACCATCCCCTACTACGAGTTTCGCGAGGTGCTCAGCGTCCGCGACGCCGACGCCGGCCGGTTCCGCACGCTCGAGGATCTCCGCGGCCGGCGCGTCGCCACGCTCGGCGGCACGATCGCGTACGACATCCTGCTGCGTGCCGCGCGCGATCACGGCGTCGAGCCGATTTCCTACGACGACGACGTGCATCCGTACAGCGATCTGGTGCTCGGGCGGGTCGACGCCGTGCTGCTCGACAACGTGCTGGCGGCGCGCCGCCGTCGCATGATGCCCGGCTTCACCGTGCAGCCGGGCACCGTCGCCGTCGGGCACTACGTGGCCGTCCTGGCGCCCGACCAGGCGCCGCTGCGCGACGCCATGAACGACATCCTGCGCCGCGCGATGCGCGACGGCACGCTCGAGCGGATCTTCCGGAAGTGGAACGTGTGGAACGACGACCAGCCGCGGCTGTACGCGCGCCTGCTCGCCGGCAAACCGGTGCCGGCCGTCACCGGCGTCGACGAGTCGGCTTCGGTCGCCACGATGTCGAGGTGGGAAGCGATGCGGAGCTACCTGCCCTCGCTGCTGCGCGCCTCGGTCGTCACGGTCGTGCTGTCCTGTCTCGCGATGGCGCTCGCCGTCGGCCTGGGTATCCTGATCGCGACCGGCCGCGTCTACGGCGGCCGGGCGACGCAGATCGCCCTGTCGGGCTACGTCGAGCTGATGCGGGGCACGCCGGTGCTGCTGCAGCTCTTCGTGCTCTACTACGGCCTGGCGGCCGCGATCCGGCTGCCCGCCTTCGCCGCGGCGCTCCTCGGCCTCGGCCTGAACTACGCCGCCTACGAGAGCGAGATCTACCGCGGCGCGCTCGAAGCGGTCGCGGTCGGGCAGCTCGAGGCGGCGCGCACGCTGGGCTTCACCGAGCGGCAGGTGCTGACGCTGGTGCGCGGGCCGCAGGCGTTCCGGCTGGCGCTGGCGCCGATGACGAACGATTTCGTCGCGCTGCTCAAGGATTCCTCGCTCGTCTCGGTGCTGACGGTGATGGAGCTGACCAAGCAGACGCAGATCTTCGCGACCAACCTCGGAAGCTGGGTCGTGCCGGGGACGCTGTGCGCGGCGCTCTATCTGGCCATGTCGCTGCCGCTCGCGGCGATGGCGCGCCGGCTCGAGGTGCGGTGGAAGGCGGCTGCCGCGTGACGCCGCCGCTCGTCACCATCAGCGGGCTCGGCATCGAGCGCGGCGGACGCCGGGTCGTCAGCGACCTCTCGCTGGAGGTCGCTCGCGGCGAGCTGGTCGCGATCATGGGGCCGTCGGGCGCCGGCAAGACGAGCGTGCTGCGCGTCGTCGCGGGACTCGATGGCTTCCGCGCGGGCGCGGTCGTCGTCGATGACGTGCGGCTGGAGCCCGGGCCGACGCCGCCGGCCGCGTTGCAGATACTGCGGCGCCGCGTCGGGATGGTCTTCCAGTTCCACTGCCTCTTCGAGCACCTGACGGCGCTCGAGAACGTCTGTCTCGCGCCGATTCACGTCCGGCACGTGCGAACGGCCGAGGCCGCCGAGCGCGCGCGGGCGCTGCTGGCGGCGTTCGGCGTCGAGCACCGCGCGCATGCGCTGCCGCGCCAGCTGTCGGGCGGCGAGGCGCAGCGGGTCGCCATCGCGCGGGCGCTCGCGATGGATCCGCCGCTCTTGCTGATGGACGAGCCGACCGCGTCGCTCGATCCGGCCCGCCGCGTCGAGCTCGGCGAGCTGCTGCACACGCTGCGCCGCCAGGGACGGACGCTCCTCATCGCCACGCACGACGAGGAGTTCGCGCGAGGCTGGGCGACGCGCGTCGTGCGCGTCGGCGACGCCTCGGCCGTCGCCGTCGCGGCCGGTTGACAGAGAAGCTCCCATGAGGGCGCTTGCGTTGGCGCGCCGACCCGCAGCGTCCGATCGCTCGAATCATCGGGGTGACGTCCTTCCGGTCGCGTCGGTCGGCGAAGCTTCCGCGCCAGAAACGCGGTCGCCATGCTAGGATCCGCGCGTGTTCGACGCCGCCGTCGCCGCCCGCCGCGCGCATGCCGTCCCTGGCCTTCCCGTCGCGCCGCGGCACTGCGCGATGGTGCGGGTCACGCACTGGATCACGGCGATCGCGTTCGCCGCGCTGCTCGTCAGCGGTCTGGAGATCGTCGTCTCGCACCCGCGTTTCTACTGGGGCGAGAACGGGAACGACCTGACGCCCGCCCTCTTCTCGCTGCCGATCCCCGCATCGCGCGCGCTGGTCCCGACCGGATACGGCTACGTACTCCCGGATCAGAACGGCTGGAGCCGGTACCTGCACTTCGAGGCCGCCTGGATCCTGGTGCTGACCGGCCTGTTGTATGCCGCCTTCGGGTTGTTCAGCGGCCACTTCCGCCGGAACCTGGTCCCCGATCGCGCCGGACGTTCGTGGCGCGCCCTTTCCCGCACGCTGGCCAGGCACCTGCGGTTCACGCGGCCCCCGGACGACGAGGCCTGGTCCTACAACCCGCTCCAGCGCCTCACCTACCTCGTCGTGATCTTCGGGCTGTTTCCGCTGATCGTCTGGACCGGCCTCGCGATGTCTCCGGCGTTCGTGTCGGCTGTGCCATCCTCTGTGGTCCTGCTCGGCGGCCGGCAGTCGGCGCGGACGCTGCACTTCGTCCTGACCCTGGTGCTCGTGATGTTCCTGGTCGTCCACGTGGGAATGATCTGGCTCGCGGGCTTCGCGAACCGGACGCTGCCGATGATCACCGGACGCATCCGCGCCCGGCGGGAGGCTGCATGAGCGGGATCTCCCGACGCACGCTGCTCACGCGCGGCCTCGCCGCCGCCGCCGGCCTGTCGGGCCTCGCGGTCGCGGAGCGGATTGCCGATCGATACGGGCTCATCCCGCCAGATTCCGGCGGCATCTACGGACCCGGCGAGACACTCACCTACGCGGCCCAGCGGCTGCTCACCCGGCATTCGCTCGCGCGCGAGTTCAGCCGTGGCGAGATCTCGAATCCGCCGTTCCCGAACGAGACCACGCCGCCGACCGACGCGTTCAAGCGCCTCGAGGCCGGCGGCTTCAAAGAATGGAGGCTGGCCGTCGACGGCCTGGTCGCGCACCCCGCCTCGCTGTCGCTGGACGATCTGAAGCGCCTGCCGGTCCGCCGTCAGATCACGCAGATCGCCTGCGAAGAGGGCTGGTCGTACGTCGCCGAGTGGATCGGAACGCCGCTGATCGAGGTCTTGAACGCCACAGGAATCCTGCCGCAGGCCCGCTATGTCGTGTATTTCTCCGTCCAGCCCGACTGGTGGGAGAGCATCGACATGGCCGACGCGCTGCATCCGCAGACGCTGGTGACGTACGCGATGAACGACGGCGATCTGCCGGTGCCGTTCGGCGGCCCTCTCCGCCTGCGCGTCCCGCGGCAGCTCGGATACAAGAGCCTCAAGTACATCAGCCGCCTGACGGTCACCGACAGCCTGAAACGGTTCGGCAAGGGGCTGGGCTCGGCCGAGCCCGAATACGGCTACGCATGGTACGCCGGCATCTGATCGCCGGGGGCGTCGCTCGAGGCCTGCGGTAAACTCCGGTCGATGTCCCTCGCGGCCGGAGCTCGCGTTGGTCGATATACCGTTCTCGGTGCGATCGGCGCGGACCGGATCGCGCGATTCCGTCGCGAGGCCATGCTGCTCGCCTCGCTCAACCATACGCACATCGCGCAGGGTCCAATCCCGGCGGGCGACGCGCTGCCGATCGCCCGGCAGATCGCCGAGGCGCTGGATGCGGCGCACGAGAAGGGAATCGTCCACCGCGATCTCGAGCCCTCCAACATCAAGGTGCGGGACGATGGCGTCGTCAAAGTCCTCGATTTCGGCCTCGCCAAGTCCCTGACGCCGGAGGGTGCGGACGCATCAGCAGATCTGGCCAACTCGCCGACGCTGACGCGAGGCACCGAAACAGGCATCCTGCTCGGCACGGCCGCCTACATGGTGCCGGGTCCCGACCGCTTTCTCGTCGAGATGCCGGAGAGCCCCGGCGGATCGACGATCGCCACGGTGACCAACTGGTTCGAGGAACTGCGCCAGCGGGCGCCGGCGGTGAAGTAGGAACGGTCGGCGCATGGCTGGATCGGCGGAGCGGCAGATCCTGACGGCGGCGGGGCGGGAAATCCCCATCTCCAACCCGCGCAAGGTGCTTTTCCCGGAGGCCGGCTACACGAAGCTCGACGTCGCGCGGTACTACCTCGCCGTGGCGGACGGCGCCCTGCGCGGGGCCGGCGGCCGGCCGAACGTGCTCGTCCGCTATCCGAACGGCATCACGGGCGAATTCTTCTTCCAGAAGCGCGCGCCACACGCGAGGCCGGCGTGGATCGAGGTGGTCGCGCTGCAGTTCCCGTCGGGCCGAACCGCCGAGGAAATCGTCCCGCGCGACGCCGCCGCCCTCCTGTGGATGGCAAACCTCGGCTGTCTCGAGCTGCATCCGCACCCGGTCCGCGCCGAGGATCTCGATCACCCCGACGAGCTGCGGGTCGATCTGGATCCGGTCCCCGGCGTGGAGTGGCCGCAGATCCGAACCGTGGCCGGCGTCGTGCGGGCGACCCTCGACGAGTTCGGCCTCGCCGGCTGGCCGAAAACGTCGGGTTCGCGCGGCCTGCACGTCCTCGTGCGCATCGAGCGGCGCTGGACGTTCGATCAGGTCCGGCGCGCCGCGCTGGCTCTGGCGCGCGAGGTCGAGCGTCGCGCGCCCGGCCTGGCGACGAGCAAGTGGTGGAAGGAGGAGCGCAGCGGCGTGTTCCTCGACTACAACCAGAACGCCAGGGACCGCACGGTGGCGAGCGCGTACTCGGTCAGACCGCGTCCGGACGCCCGCGTCTCGGCGCCGCTCGCGTGGGAGGAGATCGACGGCTGCGACCCGGCGGACTTCACCCTCGCGACGATGCCCGCTCGGGTGGCGGCTGTCGGCGACCGGCACGAGGCGATCGATCGCCACGCCGGAACGCTCGACGCGCTGCTCGAGCTCTCGGCCCGGCAGGAAGCCGAAGGCCTCGGTGACGCGCCGTGGCCGCCGCACTATCGCAAGCAGGCGGGCGAAGGACCGCGCGTCGCGCCTTCACGGCGGCGCGTCCCGAAGCACCCGCTCCTCGAGATCGCCCGGGCGCGGCGGAAGGAAGACGCGCTGGACGGGCTCGAGCGCTGGCGCCAGCGTCACCCCGAGGCCAACGCCCACCTCGAGCCGGCCGACGTGCTCGTCGACGCCATGCGCGGGCGGTTTCGCACCTGGACCCGGATCCGGATCAACCTGCAGCACGTCCCTCCGGCGCTGCGTCCGGACCCGGAGCCGATGGACCCGGACGATACGCCGGAGGACCGGGGCCGGCCGCCGGAGCCATAGCGTCGACGCGCGCTGGTTCAGCGTTGGCGGGTCGCCGCGCCAAACACCTTTGCGAGCTCGTACGGCGCGACGACCTCGAGCTGGTCGTAGCGGCAGTCGGCCGGACGTTTGTCGGGCCGCCAGCGGAGGAAGACCGCAGCATGGCGGAAGCGCGGGCCCTGCATGTGGTCGTACTTCACCT
>JBLMXQ010000143.1:0-41670 GCA_050257855.1 Betaproteobacteria bacterium
GATCAGGAACGCATAGACCACCACCGGCCGCAGGACCTTTTCGGCGAGCGGCACGCCCAGATAGAACATGTCGTGGACGAGCGCTGTCTGCATGGCGACATGCTAATCCATCACGAGTGCCGCACGAGCGGGGAACGGAGCCGCAGACCGGGTGAAGGATCGCCTCCGATATGGTTTAATGTCCGATAATCGATGTGAGACGCCGCCTTGCATTCGTCACGCTCGCTCTGCTCGCGCTCGCCGTCGCGGCGTGCGCTCGCAGGCCGGCCGCTCCGTACGCACTGGACTTCTCCCTGTCCGGCGCGTCACCGCGCCTGCTCCAGACGTCCGAGCAGACCGACGTGCCCCTCGTGGTCACCAACACGGGCCTGCAGGCCTGGGATCCCGGGCGCGTCCACCTCTCGTACCACTGGCTGTGGCTGGTGCCGCGCGAGCTCGCGTCGCGCTCCCGGCGGCTGCCGTACCAGGAGGGGATCCGCAGCAACTTCGATGGCCTGATCGGTCCTGGCGAGCACGTGGCGCTCCGGGGGCGCATTCTCGCCCCGACGTTTCCGGGGATCTACTGGCTGCAGTGGGACATGGTCGAGGAGGGTGTCACCTGGTTCGTCCAGGTGTCGCCCCGGCAACCCCGGCGGCTCGTCGTCGTCCTGCCGTCGGTGGCGTCCATGGTCGTGCCGTTTCCGCTGCTCGCGGCGCTGGCGGGCCTGTTAGTGATCGGCCGGCTCGGGAAAGGGCGCGTGCTGTCGCCGCCTCTCACCGCATTCGCTGGCGTCGCCGATCTGGTCTGGTGCGCGGCCGCGCTGGTGGGCAAGCCCTTCGTCCTGTTCCAGACCGCGTTGCTCGAACCGTCTCCCGCCGGGTACTGGCTGACGATGGGCACCGCCGTCGCGGCGCCGCTCCTGCTGGCCTTGACGCCGCGGCGCGGCCGGAGCTGGCTGGCGTTGATCGTCGGCGTCGCGGGCTCGCTCGTCATCACGGCCGACGTCCTCTACTATCGCTACTTCGGCGACATGGTCTCCTCGGCGGCGGTGCTCGCGGCGGGCCAGACGCCGGCCGTCTGGCAGTCCATTCGGTCGCTTCTGACGCCCGATCTGATCTGGCTCGTCGTCGACATCCCGTTCGCGGCCTGGCTGGCGCTCCGGATGTCGCGTGTGCCGGCCCCGCCATCGCCGGCGCGGCTGCGCGCCATCGCGGCCACCGGCCTGGCGGCGCTCGTCGCCGCCGGCGCGGCCGGCGTGCCTCGGGCGCTTGCCGACGTGGACCTCGGGCGGATGTTCCGCGCGCGTGCGGTCGTCGAGTCCCTCGGGCCGTTCGGCTATCACGTCGTCGACGGCTGGACGTACTTCAAGGCCACGATGCTGACGCCTCCGCCGACCGAGGCCCAGCGCGCGGAGGTGCGCGGGTGGTTCGCCGCGCGGGCGCCGCTGCGCCGGGGCGTGGGGCCGTGGTTCGGCGCGGCGCGCGGCCGCAACCTGATCGTCATCCAGGTCGAGTCGCTGCAGGACTTCGCCGTCGATGCGACGGTCGACGGGCAGGAGGTCATGCCGCACCTGCGGCGCTGGAGCGACCACGCGCTCCGCTTCACCGACGTGACCGATCAGACGAACGAGGGGCGGACGTCCGACGCCGAGTTCACCTCGCTGGTGTCGCTCCTGCCGCTCGACCGCGGCGCGGTCGCGTTCCGCTATCCCGGCGACCAGTACGTCGGGCTGCCGCGCGTGCTCGCCGAGCACGGCTACTCGACGCTTTCGGCCGTCCCCTTCGAGCCGGGCTTCTGGAACCGCCGGCTCCTGCATCCCACGTACGGATTCGAGCGGAGCCTGTTCGACGACGACTTCCAGATGACGGAGCAGATCGGCTGGGGGTTGAACGATCGGGATTTCCTGCAGCAGATGGTGCCCCGCCTCGAGCGGCTGCAGCGGCCGTTCTTCACGTGGCTGATCACGCTGTCGCTGCACCATCCGTTCGACGACTTCCCCGACCGGGACAAGGTGCTGAAGCTCGGCGCGCTCGACAAGACACCGCTCGGCGGCTACCTGCACGGCATGCACTTCTTCGACCAGGCGCTCGCTGACTTCATCGCGGCGCTGAAGCGTGACGGCCTGCTGGACCAGACGGTCATCGCGCTGTTCGGCGACCACGACGCCGGGCTCCCGTGGAACCCGGCGCTCGCGCATCTGGCCGAGGCGCACCTCCCGGCCGGGTCGCTCGAGGCGACCTGGCGGCTGGTCGATCGCGTGCCGTTCTTCATCCGGGTGCCCGGCAGCGGGCCGCCCGAGCGCGACGGCCTGATCGGGATTCCGGCCGGGCAGACCGATTTCGCGCCGACGCTCCTCGCCCTGCTCGGCATCGATCCGGCGCCGCTGCCGTGGGTCGGCCGCAACCTGCTCGGCGAGCCCGGCGACCCTCCGGTGGTCCGGCCGTTCGGCGAGTGGCTCGACAGCGACTACCTTCTGATGCCTGCCGACAGGCCGGAGGACCTCGCGCGCTCCTGCTATGCGCTCGCGGCCTCGAAATTCGCTCCACCCCGGGATTGCGCGTCGGCTGACGCGCGCGCGCGCCGCGAGAGCGACGTGTCGCACCTCGTGATTGCCGACGATCTGCAGCAGCAGCTTCGGACGGAGCTGCGGCAGCTGGTACACTGACGGCCTCGTGATGCGGCATCCCGCGCTGGCGGCCGTCGTGCTGGCTTCGTGCGCGTTCGCCGCGGTCCCCGCGGGCGCACAGGAGCGCGAGCCCCGCATTGGTCCCTTCGTCGTGGACGTGCGCGGCGCCTTCCCGAAATTTCCAGACAATCTCCAGCTCGCCGACAGCCGCGGCCTCAATCAGGTGGAGCTGCCAGGACTCGGGATCGGCCTCGATCTCGGCGTGCACGTGTACCTGTTCAAGTGGCGCGCGATCACGTTCGGCGTCGGCGGGGAGGGCATGGCGAGCCGCGCGCACTTCACGCCGGCGGCGGCCGCCGGCCAGGCGGCGTTCGGACGTCCGGTGACGGAGCGCTTCGCCACCATCGCGCCGCAGATCTCGTTCAACTTCGGCACCGGACGCGGCTGGAGCTATATCAGCGGCGGCGTCGGGAACTCCGTGTGGTCGGTCGTGCCGGACGGAGCGGCCTCGCTCCCCGCCGATCGCGCACGGCTGCGGACGTTCGATTACGGCGGCGGCGCGCGCTGGTTCGCGAAGCGCCATCTCGCGTTCACCTTCGACGTCCGAATCTGGGCGATCAATCCCGGAATCCCCGCGCCCGGGCTTCCGGGGAGCCCGCGAACCGCGCTCCTCGTCCTCGGCGCCGGCGTCTCGGTGAGATAGCGCCGGGTCCGGGGCTGAGGCCTCAGTCGAGCGAGAACGGCGGGTACTCGTCGACGAGCAGCAGCAGATACGCCTCGACTCGGAGGACCCACCGCATCGCGCCGAGGCTGAACGGCACGAGCGCACCCGGGTACTCGCCGGTGAAGAGGATCGCGAACCACGCGAAGATCGTCACGAGCAGCCACGCCAGGCAGACGAAGAACAGCACGATGAAGTGCGGGATGGCGAGGAACAGGCGGACCGCCACGGTCGCCTTGTCCCGGGGGAGGGCCGGATCCTGCACCTCGATGGATGCCGGGTACGGGCCGTCGCCGAACGGCGGATACGGATCGACCAGCAGCATCAGGTAGGCGATGAAGCGCGTCTTCCAGCGCAAGAAGTACAGCGTGAACTGGCGGATGCCCGCCAGATGCTCGCCCTTGATCAGGATGGTGAACCAGCTGACGATGGCCAGCAGGAACGCGGCGGTGCCGAGCAGGCCTTCGCTCGAACCCCAGTCCGATCCCCCGTAGATCGGCCCGACCAGGATCGCGTGGGGGATCGCCAGGATCGGGCGGAGACCGGTCGTGAGCCGGTCACGGCTGGTGAGCTGCGGCTCGACGGTGACGGTCACGGGGTAGGTCATATGCCGATCATACGGATATGATGGCGCCCCATGCGAGATCGTTTTCGGCTGGCGGCCGGTGCCGTTCTTCTCGCGCTCACGGCCATCGCGCCGGTTCGGCCCGCCGCCCGGCTCCGGGACGCGGCGCCCGTCGAACGGGAGCGGCTGCGCCTCCACTACGTACAGAAGCCGATCGGCTGGGAAGACGATGCCATCGCGGCGACCCGCGACGGCCTGCGCCTGACGTCACATCTCGCGTTCCTCGACCGCGGCGGCAGCGTCGCGCTCGACGCGACGCTCGAGACGGCCCGCGACTACACGCCCCGCCACTTCACCGCCCGCGGCAAGAGCTACCGGTTCGTCAACGTGGATTCGGACGTGACCATCGACGGCCGGACGGCCACCGTCAGGGCGGACGGCGTCGACCGGAAGGTCCCTCTGCCGGCGCGATTCTTCACGGTGGACGGCTACGCGCCGTTCGGCGCGCAGCTGCTGCTCGTCAGGTACTGGCTGCGCCACGGCCGCCCGCGCGTCCTCCAGACCGTGCCGGGGCTACCGTTGAACGACGTGGTCATCGAGGCGCGCGGGCGCGACGAGGTGCGCGTCGGCGACCGGAGCGTGCGTCTGACGCAGTACGTCATCGACGGCGTCGTGTGGGGGCGCGAGACCGCGTGGCTCGACCGGCGTGGCTCGCTCGCCGCACTGATCACGCGCGCGGGGGGCCTCAGCTTCGAGGCGGTGCGGGAGGACCTCGAGCCGGCGCTCGTCGATCTGGTGCGGATCGCCGCGCGCGATCGGATTGCCGATCTCGCCGCGCTCGGCGCGCAGACGCCTCCGCTCCAGACGGGCACGTACGCGCTGGTCGGCGGCACGGTCGTCGTCGGCACCGACCGCGCGCCGATCGAGAACGCCGCCGTGCTGGTGCGCGACGGCCGCATCGTGAACGTCGGGCCGCGGACGGCGGTGCACATCCCGCCGCGCGCTCCGCAGGTCGACGTCGCCGGGCGGACGATCGTCGCAGGCCTGTGGGACATGCACACGCATTTCACCCAGGTCGAGTGGGCGCATGTCTACCTCGCCGCCGGCGTGACGACCGTGCGGGACATGGGGAACGAATTCGAGTTCATCACGGCGATGCGGGATGCCGTGGAGTCGGGGCGGGTGCTCGGGCCGCGGCTGCTCATGGCCGGGCTCGTGGACGCCGGCGGCCCCAACGCGTTCGGCGTCGTGTACGCCGACACGCCGGAGGAGGCGGGGCAGGTCGTCGCGAGATATCACGACGCCGGATTCGAGCAGATCAAGATCTACAGCCTGGTGCGGCCGCCGATCGTCGCGGCGCTGTCGTCCGAGGCGCATCGCCTCGGCATGAGCGTCACCGGGCACCTGCCGAACGGCATGACGATTCCTGAAGCGGTGAACGCGGGCATGGACGGCATCGCGCACCTGGCCATCCAGGGCGAAGCCGGTTCGGAACCGGTGGACGAGATCGCGCGCTTCATGGCCCGGCACCAGACGGTCATGGATCCGACGCAGTCGTGGAACGAGCTGCTCGGGCGCGCTGCCGCGACGCCGATCGCGTCGTTCCAGCCGGGGTTCGCGAAGATTCCACCGCCGCTGCAGCGCGTGTTCGGGAGCGCGGGAGTCGCGGGCATCGCCCCGGCCGCGGCGCGGGCGCGTCTCGAGCGCGGCCTCCGCATCGTCAAGGAGCTGCACGACGCCGGGGTGCCGGTGGTCGCCGGCACCGACGAAGGCGTTCCCGGATACAGCGTGGACCGCGAGATCGAGCTGTACGTCGAGGCCGGGCTGACGCCGCTGGCCGCGCTCCAGGCTGCGACGATCGTCCCGGCGAAGGTGATGAAGCTGGATGGAGAGCTGGGGACCGTCGAGCGCGGCAAGCGCGCCGATCTCGTCGTCCTCGATGCGAACCCGCTCGAGGACATCCACAACATCCGCCGGGTCCATTGGACGATCCGCGACGGCCGCATCTACGACCCCGCCGCGCTGTGGAAGAGCGTCGGATTCAAGCCGTAACCGCGAAGGACACGCGCGGGCGCCGGCCCCGCGCTCGATTACGCGTGCTGGTCGGTGGCGTGGAACAGGCGGCCGCGCGTCTCGGGGCCCATCCAGACCAGCCCGACGACCAGCAATCCGGAGACGACGATGCAGGCGGACATGGCCGCGGGGAGGGCGAGGCCGCGGTCCTGCAGCATGCCGATGAGGTATGGCGTGAACGATCCCAGGCCCGCGCCCACGTGGTACGCGAAGCCGGCGCCGGCGCCGCGCGCGGCGGTCGGAAAGCGCTCTGAGAGATAGCCCGGCACGATGCCCCATGCGCCCGCGGCGAGGAGGCCGATGAGGAACGCGCCGGCGAGAAGCATCGACGCGCTTCCCGCGAACAGATAGATCGGCGTCGTCATCACGCCCAGCAGCATCGTCAGCGTCGCGGCGCCGCGGCGGCCGAGGCCGGTTTCCGAGAGCCACCCGCACACGATGCTCCCGAGGATGCCGCCAAGGTTGAGCGCGACGAGATACGGCAGCGGCTCGCGCTTCACGGATGCGAGGAACGTCGGGTACCAGAACGTGATCGAGTGATACGAGAAGATGAACGCGCCCATCAGGACCGAGGTCTGAATCGTGACCGGCAGCAGGTCCCGGCGGAACAGGCGCCCGAGCGACATGCGGTCGCGCTCCTGGCGGTCCCGCAGGTGACGCTGGCGATCGAGCCACACCGGGCTCTCCTTCACCCCCGAGATCATCCAGAAGACCATCAAAGCCGGCAGGACGCCGATCCACAGCATCGCGCGCCAGCCGAGATCGGGCCGGCGGTTCGCCAGCGGATATCCGAACTGGTATACGAGCGACGACAGCATGAAGCCGAGCGAGTAGCCGCCCTGCAGCAGGCCCGACGCCTTGCCGCGCAGGTGCGCCGGCCAGTGCTCGAGCGTCAGCGGCATGCCCGCGGCCCAGACGCCGCCCATGCCGATGCCGAAGAGCGCGCGCAGCGCGAACAGCATCCCGTACGACGTCGAGAAGCCGCTGAGGAAGGCGAACAGGGAATACCAGAGGATCGAGAACATCAGCGGGCCCTTGCGGCCCCATCGGTCCGCGGCCGTCCCCGCGCCGATGCCGCCAATCACGCGGAAGATGAGCGTGATGGTGCCGAGCGCGCCGAGGAGCGCCTTGCTGACGTCGAAGCTGCGCTGGATGTCCGCGAGCAGGAAGGTGAGGATCGTGAAATCGAAGCCGTCGAGCACCCACCCCAGGAAGCTCGCGACGAACGCCTTCCACTGATCGGATGTGACCTGGCGATACCAGGGCAGGCCTCGACGGCCGGGGCCGGTTGCAACGGGGATGGTCATGGGGTCACATGATACGCGGAGCGTGGAGCTGGTGCGGCGGGTTAGCGCCTGCGGCCGCGGCGAGCGAGCGAAGCGAGACGAGCCGCAGCGAGCGGGGGTGCGGCCCCGCGAGCAGTGAAAGATGACGGCAGGGCCGGTAGGAGGGAGACACACGGAGACAGACGGCGCCGGCCGCATGAGTAGAATGTCCGCGCGAGGAGGTCCCATGATCCGTTTCCCGCGCGTGAGGTGGATATCCGCGGCGGCGGTTGCGCTCGTCGTTCTGGTGACCAGGAGCGGCGCCCCTGCGCTTTCGGCGCAGGCGGGCGGCGGCGCGGCCGAGCAGGCGGGCCCCTACCCCACGCTGCTCATTCGCAACGTCACGGTCATCGACGGATCCGGCGCGCCGGCGTTCGGTCCGGCCAACATCATCGTCAGGAACAACGTGATCGATCGCGTCGAGCCGGTGGACGCGATCAACCGGGGCCGCGGCGTCGCGGGCCCGGCGGTCCAGGCCGACCGGGTGATCGACGGCACCGGCATGTACGTGATGCCGGGCCTCGTGGACGGCCACGTGCACGTCAGCTCCAACACGGCCGTCCCTGCCGAGTACATCTACAAGCTGTTTCTCGGCCACGGCGTCACCACCATCCGCGTGTTCAACATCGGGAACGACGATCCGAAGGCGATGGTCGCCGAGCGGGAGAAGAGCGCGGCCAACCAGATCGTCGCGCCGCGGATGTACATCTACCCGTTCTGGCGCGGAACCGATCCGCGCTTCACGACGCCGGAGGGCGCGCGGCAGGTCGTGGACGAGTGGCATGCGCTCGGCGTCGACGGCGTGAAGATCGTCGGCAAGCCCGGCCTGTGGCCCGACGTCTACCACGCGATCGGCGAGGAGACGCGCCGGTTCGGGATGGGCATCGCCGTCCACATCGCGCAGGACAGCGTGTACCCGATGAACGCCGTCGAGGTCGCGAAGGAAGGCGCCTCCGTCGAGCACCACTACGGCTACCCCGAGTCGTCCTACACCGATCGGACGATCCAGCATCTGCCCGACGACTACAACTACAACAACGAGGCCGAGCGGTTCCTCGAGACCGGGCGGTCGTGGCTGCAGGCGAACGTCCACAAGCTCCACACCGACGTCATCGCCTCGCTGCTCGATTCGATGCGGACGCGCGGTTTCATCATGGAGCCGACCTTCGTCGTCTACGAGGCGAACCGCGACGTGGCCCGCGCCGAGAACCTGCCGTGGCACCACGACTACACGCTGCCGATCGTGATGGACTCGTTCCGGCCGGACCCGTCGCACCACGCGTCGTACTTCTTCAACTGGACCTCGAACAAGGAAGCCGACTGGGCGCGCGCCTACCGCATCTGGCTCGACTTCGTGAACGACTACAAGAACCACGGCGGCATCGTGTCGGTGGGATCGGATGCCGGCTCGCTGTTCACGGTCTGGGGCTTCGGCACGATCCGCGAGATGGAGATGCTGGAGGAGGCCGGCTTCACGCCGCTCGAGGCGATTCACGCGGCGACCGAGAACGGCGGGCGTCTGGTGAAGAACCCGAAGCTCGGACTCATCCGCCCGGGCTACCTCGCCGATCTCGTCGTCGTCTCGGAGAATCCGCTGGCGAACCTCAAGGTGCTCTACGGCACCGGCATCACGAAGGTCGGCCTCGACCGCAAGGCCACGAACGAGAAGTGCGTCAAGTACACGATCCGCAACGGGGTCGTGTTCGACGCGCAGATGCTCCTGAAGGACGTGCGCGACATGGTGGCGAAGGCGCGGACGGCCGCGCGATCGCAGTAGCCGCGCGGAGGACTAACAGGGAGGAGGGGAGGGGGAGACACCAACTCTCCGCGCGCGACCCGCCGATCACGAGACAGAGTTCTACGACCTCGACGCGCGCGGAGGCATGTAGTGGTGGGCCGGTCTGAAGACCGGCCCCTACCGGCGCCACCCGGCCCCTACCGGCGCCACCCGGCCCCTACCGGCGCCACCCGGCCCCTACCGGAGTTTCTGCTCGAGCTCCGCGGCCGACTTCACCACCTGCGACGTCGGTGCACGGTCCGCGCCTTCGACCCATTCGTAGACCGACGCGATCTCGCTGTTGAGCGCCGTCAGCTCGCGCACGCGGGCCGCGTCGCCGGACGCGCGGGCGCCCGCGAGCGCGTCCATGTCCCGATGCATCAGCCTCGCCAGCCTCGTGGCGAGGTTGAACTGCTCTTCCAGATCGACCAGCGGAGTCTTGACCCGCGGATCCATCCTGACCGTCAGCGGCTGCGTGTACGTGCGGCCGCCGACGGTGAGCTTGACGGTGTACGTGCCCGGCAGAACCGTCGGCCCGAGCGGCACTCGCGGGGTGTCCTGAACGATCGCGGAAATCGGGTACTGGCGCCGCACGGCATCGGGCGGCGGATAGTGCAGGTCCCACACCCAGCGGTGCATGCCCCGCGTCGCCGGCAGCACGCGCGGCTCACGCACCCAGTAGGTCGGCACGTTCAGCTCCTTCGGGTCGATCGCCTCCGGCGTGTCGGTGCTCGCGTAGCTCCGCACCAGCCTGCCGGCGGCCGTGAAGATGTCGAGCGTCACGGGGCCGGCCGGCGCCTCCGGCAGGTAGTAGTCGAGGATCGCGCCGTCGGGTGGATTCTGTCCGGCCGGCTCTTCGGGCGGCAGCGGCGTGTCGGTGTTGTTGTTCCGCCGCACACGGTACGCCGGCGCGGGCCTGAAGAGCAACGGCGCCGAAACATCCTGCGTGCCGGCGAGCTGCCGGAGCGGCGCGACGTCGTCGAGGATCCAGAACGACCGCCCGTGCGTGGCGACGATCAGGTCGTCGCCGTGGACGGCCAGATCGCGCATCGACGTGTGCGGCAGGTTCAGCGTCAGGCGCTGCCACCGATCGCCGTCGTCGAACGAGACGTAGACGTCGCGCTCGGTGCCGGCGTACAGCAGTCCTCTTCGAACCGGATCCTCGCGGACGACGTTCACGGCGTCGGAGAGGCCGTCGGCGATCCTGGTCCACGTCTTCCCGCCATCGTGCGTCCGGAAGACGAGCGGCGTCATGTCGTCGAGCCGGAAGCGCGAGACCGAGACGTAGGCCGTCTCCGGATCGAAGTGCGACGCGTCGATCTGCGTCACCTTGCTCCAGGGGGTGAGATCCTTCGGCGTGACGTCGGTCCAGGTCTTTCCACCGTCGCGAGTGACCTGCACCATGCCGTCGTCGCTTCCGCACCAGATCGTGTTGATGTCCTTCGGGGAGGGCCCGATTGAGTAGATGACGCCGCGGTGCGCGGATTTCGCGGCATCCGACGAGTAGATGCCGAGCGTCGGCGGCACGCCCGGATGCGGGCGCGTGAGGTCGGGGCTGATCACGGTCCAGTGCCGGCCGCCGTCGATCGTCTTGAACAGCACCTGCGCCGCGAAGAACAGGACGTGCGGATCGGCGGGGGAGAAGACGATCGGCGCCGTGCGATCGAAGCGGTACTGCCCGTCTCGCAGGACGACCGGCCCGACCTCCTGCACCTGGCCGGTCCGCTCGTCGTAACGCGTCACCTTGCCGCCGTAGATGATGCCCGGATGGAGCGGATCGGGCGCCGCGTACCCGTACTCCTCGACGCCGACCGGATGCCAGTCGCGGAACGTGATCGCGCCGTCGTTGCCGCGGCTCACCACGCCGGCGGACCCGCTCTCCTGCTGGCCGCCGTACACGCGGTACGGAAAGCGATTGTCGGCCGTCACGTGGAACATCTGCGCGGTCGGCTGGTTGTACCACGAGCTCCAGGTCCGGCCGCCGTTGACCGTAATCGTCGCGCCCTGATCGGCGGCGAGCAGGATGATGTCCGGATCGTTCGGATTGATCCAGATCGTGTGGTAGTCGTCGCCGCCGGGCGCGCCCTTGATCGCCGTGAACGTATGCCCGCCGTCGGTCGATCGGTACGTCGACGTGTTCGCGGCGTAGACGATGTCCGGGTTCTTCGGATCGACGCGGAGGTTCGCGAAGTCGTCCCCGCGGCCGATGACCCGCGCCTCGTCGTTCGTCTTCGTCCAGCTCGCGCCGGCATCATCGGAGCGGTAGATGCCGCCGTGACCGGGTCCCGCGGTGACCCACGCGTAGATCCGGTTCGGATCGCTCGGCGCCACGCCGATGCCGATGCGGCCGAGGCCGTCGCCGAACGTCGGCAGGCCGCCGGTCAGCGGCCGCCAGGTCGTGCCGCCGTCGGTCGACTTGTAGAGGCCGCTGCCGGGTCCCGAGTACGCGTTGTTGTACTCCCAGGGTCCTTGACGCGCGGCCCACAGCGCCGCGTAGATGGTCTGCGCGCTGGACGGGTCGAAGGCGAGATCGATCGCGCCGGTGTTCTCGTCCTTGTAGAGCACCTGCTGCCAGGTGCTGCCGCCGTCGGTGGACCGGTACACGCCGCGTTCGGGGTTCGGGCCGTACGGATGGCCGAGCGCCGCGACGAACACGCGGTTCGCATCGGCGGGATCGATCAGGATGGCTCCAATCTGCCGCGCACCGTCGAGACCGAGATGCCGCCAGGTGCGGCCCGCGTCGGTCGACTTGTAGATGCCGTCGCCGATCGAGAGATCGGGACGCTGGAGTCCCTCGCCGCTGCCGACGTAGATGACGTTCGGGTCCGAGGGGGCGACGGCGACTGTCCCGACCGACTGCGTCGGCGCGTCGTCGAAGACCGGTTGCCACGTGCGGCCTGCGTCGGTCGTCTTCCAGACGCCGCCGTTGTTGACGCCGACGTAGAACACGTTCGGCTGCTGCGGCACTCCCGCCGCGCCGACCGTACGCCCGCCGCGGAACGGTCCAATCAGGCGCCAGTGCAGGCCGGCGTAGAGCCCGGGATCCACCGTCCGGACCTGTGCGGCCGGCCGTCCCGTGCCGACCCAGGCCGCAGCCGCTGCTGTACCGACGAGAGCGATCCATCTGGCTCGACGCACGTCGACACCTCCCGATTCGAAAAGTGTATCCCGAATGGTTCGTCGGACTTCCGTCGCCGGCTTCCGACGGCCTTCCGTTTTGGCACGAAATTCCTCCGGAATCGCAGATACCTCGCAATCGGCACGAACGTTGCCCGTTGGTGCCTTATCGAATCGCTCTTGCCGGATTTCCGGCAGACAGCCGCCGGACGCCCGGCTGATACGGCGTTCCATCGGGGCCGGATCGGCTGGAGCCTCCTCGAGGTCCCGGCGATGCGGGGGCGGATTTCGACGGGGGTGTGTGTGATTGAAGGTCGCGGTCTCTTCCTGACAGCGCCGCGCACGTTCGAGTTCCGGCCGCTCCAGCTCGGAGCGCTCGGGCCGGGGGAGGTCTGCGTCCGCGTGGCCGGCTGCGGGCTGTGCCACACCGACGTCAGCTTCTATTCCGGCGCCGTCCGGACGAAGCACGCGCTGCCGCTCGTCCTCGGTCACGAGATTGCCGGGACCGTGGTCGAGGCGCCCCCGCCCCACGAGGCGCTCGTCGGGCGCGAAGTCATCGTCCCCGCGGTCATCCCGTGCGGCGAGTGCGAGTTGTGCCGGGCTGGACGCGACAACGCGTGCCAGTCGCAGATCATGCCGGGAAACCACGCGCACGGCGGCTTCGCGTCGCACGTCGTCGTGCCGGCGCGCGCCGTCGTGCCGCTGCCGGCCGACCGCGGCGGGTACAGCCTCGCGGAACTCGCGGTCATCGCCGACGCCGTGACGACACCCTATCAGGCGCTGATGCGCGCGGGGACGTCCGCGGGCGATCTCGTCGTGATCATCGGCGCAGGCGGCATCGGCAGCTACGCGATACAGATCGGCCGCGCGCTCGGCGCGCAGGTCGCCGCCGTCGACATCGAGGACGGGCGGCTGGATCAGGCCGGCGATCTCGGCGCCGAGTGGCGATTCAACGCACGCGACATCGCCGCCCCTGCCATCCGGCAGGCGCTGGGCGCGGCCGGCGTGTCCACGTCCCGCTGGCGGATCTTCGAGATGAGCGGTACGGCCGCAGGGCAGGAACTGGCCTGGGGACTGATGGCGCCGGCGGCCACGATCGGCGTGATCGGCTTCACGATGGACAAGCCGTCGGTGCGGCTCTCGAACCTGATGGCGTTCGACGCGACGGCGTTCGGAAGCTGGGGCTGCAGCCCGCGCCTCTATCCCGCGGTCGTCGATCTCGTCTGCTCCGGACGAGTCAGGCTCGGGCCGCTCGTCGAGCGGCATCCGCTGGACGAGGCGCCGTTGCTGTTCGAGCGCGCGACGCAGGGGCACGGCGGCTCGGGGCGCCGGCCGATTCTCATCCCATGACCGAGGCCATGATGGAGCTCATCGATCACCGGCTCGTTCACGTTCCGTCGTACCGGCACATCAAGTACGAACGCCGTCCCGCGCGTGATCCCCGCGGGGCCGCGGTGCCGGATCTGTACGACGCCTGGATCTGGCTGAACAATCCCGACCAACTGAACAGCTACACCACCGAGGCGCTCGCCGAGCTGGTGCTCGCCTTCCGCGACGCCTCGAGCGACCGTGCGGTCGTCAGCGTCGTGTTCACCGCCGTGGGCGATCGCGCGTTCTGCTCCGGCGGGAACACGAAGCAGTACGCCGAGTACTACGCGGGGCGCCCGGCGGAATACAAGCAGTACATGCGCCTCTTCAACGACGTCGTCACGGGCATCCTGACGTGCGACAAGCCGGTGATCAATCGCGTCAACGGCCTGCGGATCGCCGGCGGGCAGGAGATCGGCATGGCGTGCGATTTCTCGATCGCCTCCGACCTCGCGCGGTTCGGCCAGGCCGGCCCGCGTCACGGCTCGGCGCCGGACGGCGGCTCGACCGACTTCCTGCACCTCTTCGTCGGCATCGGACAGGCGACCGAGAGCTGCACGATCTGCGAACCGTGGTCGGCGTACAAGGCGGTCCGCCTCGGCCTGATCAACCGGACCGTGGCCGTGCTGCGGCACGACGGGCACTACGTGCCGAATCCGCTGGTCGTCACCGAGCGGTTCCTCGACGACCAGGGGCAGATCGTCTACGGCGACCCGGTGCCGCCGGCGCAGGTGCCGGCAGCGAAGGCGCTGATGGCCCGGTGCACCATCGACCTCTCGCCGCTCGATGCCGCGGTCGCGGAGCTGTCGGCGAAGCTGCTGCACACGATGCCCGACTGCCTGTCGAAGACGCTAGAGAGCCTGCGCAAGAAGAAGCTCGAGCACTGGCAGCGCAACTGCGAGACGAACCGGAGCTGGCTCGCGCTGAACATGATGACCGAAGCGAAGGCCGGGTTCCGGGCGTTCAACGAAGGGCCGCCCGGCCGGCGGGAGGTCGATTTCGTCGAGCTGCGCCGGCGCCTCGCGCGCGGCGAGCCGTGGAGCGACGCGCTCGTCGACGCCGTTCAGCCGAAGCCCGAGCCGGTCGGGCGAGTGGAGTGACGCCATGACGGTGCGCGTCGAAACACGATTCGATGGCACGTGGGGACGCCTCGTGATCGACCGTCCGAAGGCGAACGTGGTGTCGCTCGCCGTGATCGAGGACCTGCGGGCCGGTCTGGCCGGCGTGTGCGGGGCGCACACGCGCCTCGTGACCATCGAGGGCGCCGGCGATCACTTCAGCTACGGCGCGGCCGTCGAGGAACACGTGCCGGCGACGATCGCGCGCGTCCTCGCGGCGCTCGACGATCTGGTCCGCGATCTCCTGGCCGCTCCCGCGCCCACGGCGGCGCTCGTGAAGGGACGCTGCCTCGGCGGCGGCTTCGAGATCGCGCTGGCGTGCGACTTCGTCTTCGCGGCCGACACCGCGCTCCTCGGGGTGCCCGAGGTCGCGCTCGGCGTCTTTCCGCCGCTCGCCTCGGTGCTGCTGCCGGTCCGGATTGGCGCTTCGCGGGCGGCGGCGGCGGTCATCACCGGCGAAGTGCGGCCGGTGCCCTTCTGGCAGCAGGCCGGGCTCATCACGCTCACCGCGCCGGCGGCCGACCTGCAGGAGGCGGCCGACGGCTTCTTCCGCCAGCACCTGCAGCCGCGTTCGGCAACGGCGCTCGCCGCCGCCGCCAGGGCGAGCCGCCTGGCGATCCGGCGCCAGCTCGAGACGGCGCTGCCGGAGCTCGAGCGCCAGTACCTGGACGAGCTGATGCACACGCGGGACGCCCGCGAGGGGATCGCCGCGTTTCTGGATAAGCGCGCACCCGAATGGAGGGACGCATGACCGCTCTTGACATGCTGATGGACGAACACCGGGCGATCGAGCGCGAGATCGACGTCCTCCTCGAGGTCGCCGCGGATCTCGAGAAGCGCGCGCCGGTGCCGCTCGACACCGTCGAGGCGCTGATCGACTTCCTTCAGCGGGTGGCCGACGGGGTGCACCACGAGAAGGAGGAGCGCTTTCTCTTCCCGATGCTCGCCGAGCACGGCGTCATGCCCGACGAGAGCATCGTCGGACCGCTGCTGCTGCAGCACGAGTCCGGACGGTTCCACGTCCGCGAGATGCGGAACGCGCTCGCCCGGCTCGAGCAGGGCGCTCCCGGCGCGGCGGTCGACTTCGGACACGCCGCTCGGGCGTACGCCGAGCTGCTGCGGGCGCACATCCAGACCGAAGACGAGTGCCTCTATCCCATCGCGGCGCGCGTCCTGACGCCGGCGGACGACGAACGGCTGAGGGGGGCGTTCGCCGAGCTGACTGTCCTGGTGGAGAAACGATGACGGCCATCGCCCCTCTGCTCGCCGCGTGGCAGGGGCGCCCGCTGGACGAGCTCCTGGCGACGCTGCGCGATGTCGTCGAGGACCCCGACTTCCCGACCGTGCGCCGCTGGCGCGAAGGTGGCGGCCGTGTGGTCGGCCACTTCCAGGTGTACTTCCCGGAGGAGATCGCCCACGCGGCCGGCCTGCTTCCGGTGAAGGTGCGCGGGGCCCAGATCGAAACGCGCCAGGCCGAGGCGCGCTTCGGGTCCTATCTCTGCTCGATCGTGAAGTCGTCGCTCGTGCTCGTGCTGTCGGGCCGGCTCGAGCTCGACCTGTTCGTGACCCATCCGATCTGCGACTCCGCGCGCAATCTGGCGGCGGTCTTCGGCCGCAACGTCTCGTACCCGTGCCAGATCCTGTACCTGCCGCAGAACGCGAACTCCACACACGCGGCCGCCTACCTGCGGCACGAGTACCTGCGCATCGGGCGGCTGATCGGCGAGATCGCCGGGCGCCCGATCGACGACGCGGCGCTGGCGGCGTCGATCGGCGTGTTCAACGAGAACCGCCGCCTGCTGCGTCGGCTCTATGCGATCCGGCGGGAGCGCCCGTGGCTCGTGACGGCCGACGAAGCCTACGTCCTGGTCGCCCTCGGCGGCCTCGTGCCGCGGCAGGAGCACAACGCGGTGCTGGCGTACGTGCTGCCGCTCATCGACGCGCGCCCCGCCCGGCCGCAGGACCGCCTGCGTGTCGTGTTCGAGGGCGGCTTCTGCGAGCAGCCGCCGCTCGACCTCCTGCGCACGATCGCCCAGTTCTGCTATGTCGTCGACGACGATTTGCTGATCGGACTGCGCTGGCTCGAGAGCGACGTCGTGCCGGACGGCGACCCGTGGGGCAGCCTGGCGACCGCCTATCTCGAGCAGTCGGGCTACAGCCCGGTGCAGCACGACCTCCGCAAACCGAAGGAGCGGATGCTCGTCGAGCGGATCAGGCGCGCCGGGGCGTCGGCCGCCATCATCGGCGACGCCAAGATGTGCGAGCCGGGCCTCGACGAGCAGGTGGCCTACGTGCGTGCGCTCGATGCCGAGCAGATTCCGTACTTCGTCAGCGAATTCGAAGAGTCGATGACGAGCTTCGAGCAGCTGCAGATGCAGCTCGAGACGTTCGTCGAGAACGTGCTCTTCGCCTGATTCCGGAGCGCGACGTGACTGACACGAGTGGACTGGTCGGGCGGGGGATGACGGCCGGCGCGGCGCTGTTCCGCGAGTGGTTCGAGCGGCTCGGCGCCGCGGGGACCGCGCGCGAGCCGGTCGCCTACGTGTTCGTGATGGGGAGCCTCGTCGAGCTGCTGCGCACGTTCGACCTCCAGGTCAGCTTCCCCGAGATCAACTCGCTGCAGACCGCCGTGCGGCACGTCGCGCAGGAGTACCTGAACGAGGCCGAGGACTACGGGTACTCGCCGGATATCTGCGGCTACGTGAAAGCCGACGTCGCCGTGCAGCTCCGGCACGGCGCGCATCCGATGGGACGGGTGCCGCCGCCCGCTCTCGCCGTCCTCACCAACGCGTGCAACACGTACATCAAGTGGGCCGAGATCTGGGAGCGCCTCTACCACGTGCCGACGGTGACCATCGACATCCCCGGCACGCGCGGGGAGGGGGCGGGCCCTGCGAAGGGCGGCGGCGAGTTCGCGGCCGACGTCGCCTACGTGGCCGGGCAGATCGACGAGCTGATTGCCGTCTGCGAGCGCGTCAGCGGGCGCCGGTTCGACGTCGACCGGCTGCGCGAGTCGCTCGACCACGCCAATGCGATGAACCGCGCGTGGCGGCGCGTGCTCGCGCTGAACGCGAACGCCCCGGCCGTGTTCGGCGCGCTCGCCGAGGGAACGATCTACCTCGGCGTACACAATGCGTTCCGCGGCACCGCCGAAGGGCGCAAGTACTTCGACGATCTCGTCGAGGAGCTCGAGCACAAGGCCGCCCACGGCATCGGCACGATCGATCGCGAGACCTACCGCCTGCTGTTCGTCGGCGTCCCCTGCTACCCGATCTTCCGCCGGTTCAGCGAGCTCTTCTCCGAGTGGGGCGGTGTCTTCGTCAACTCGACGTACCTCTGGTTCGCCTCTGGCGGCGTCGACGTGCCGTTCGAGTACGACCTGGCCGACCCGCTGCGCAGCCTCGCCGAGGGCACGCTGCTGAGCGTCCGGCACGCCATGGACAGCATGTTCTTCCAGGACCGCGCGCTCCTGGGCCTCCTCGAGCCGTACGCGGTGGACGGCGTCGTCTTCCACGCGATCAAGAGCTGCCGCACGGTCTCGACCGGCCTGGCCGACGCGCGCCGCGCGGTGATGGCCGCGGCCGGCACGCCGAGCCTGTTCATCGAGTCGGACATGATGGACAAGCGCGTCGTCTCCGAGGCGCAGCTCAAGAACCGCATCGACGCATTCTTCGAGGGCCTCGCCGCGCGGCGGCCGGCCGTCACGGGGTGACGCATGGCCTACGCCGCCGGTGTTGACGTCGGATCCACCCAGACCAAGGCGATCGTGGTCGACGAAACGGGCGCCATCGTCGCCCGCGCGCTCATCGACACGGGCGCGAACGTCGTCCAGGCCGCGGAACGCGCGTTTCAGGAGGCGCTCGCCGCCGGCGGCGTCCCCGACGAGGCGGTCGCCTACGTCGTCGGCACCGGCTACGGGCGCTACCGCGTCACCTTCGGCAACGCGCAGGTGACCGAGATCAGCTGTCACGGCCGCGGCGCCGTCCACATGTTTCCGCGCACGCGGACCGTCGTCGACATGGGCGGGCAGGACACGAAGGCGATTCGCGTGTCGCCCTCGGGCGAAATCGTCGACTTCTGCATGAACGACAAGTGCGCGGCCGGCACCGGACGCTTCCTCGGCGCAGTCGCCGCCGCGCTCGAGATCCCGCTCGGCGATCTCGGGCCTCTGGCGCTCCGGTCCGATCGCCCGGTGAAGATCAGCACCACCTGCACCGTCTTCGCGGAGTCCGAAGTGCTGTCGTGGCTCAGCCGCGGCAAGAAGATGGAGGACATCGTCCTCGGCGTGCACCGCTCGATCGTCTCGCGGTCGCTCGGGCTCATGCGCCGGGTCGGCATCGAAGCCGAGGTCACCTTCACCGGCGGCGTCTCGCGCAACGTCGGCGTGGTGAAGGAGCTCAACGACGCGCTCGGCACCCCGGTCAACGTGAGCGAGGACTCCCATTTCATGGGCGCGCTTGGCGCCGCGCTCTTTGCTCTCGATCAGATCCGCGCCAGCCGCGAGCCGGCTCTCGGACAACCCGAGGCCGAGCGCGCAGCGCGAAGTGCCGAGGGACAATGAGTGCAGCGTGACAGGCGAGCGGGGGTGGGGCCCCGCGCGGACACCTGAGGCCGAGCGCGCAGCGCGAAGTGCCGAGGGACAACGAGTGCAGCGTGACAGGCGAGCGGGGGTGGGGCCCCGCGAGCGGTGAACAAGATGACTCTGACGGCCGGCATCGACGTCGGATCCACCTACACGAAGGCGATCGTCCTCGGCCCGGACGGCATTCGCGGCCGCAGCCTCGTCAAGACCGGCTTCAAGCTGGCCGACGCGGCCCGCCGGGCCTTCGACGCCGCGCTCGACGCGGCCGGGGCGCGTGAGGAGGACGTCGCGTACGTGGTCAGTACCGGCTACGGCCGGTTCCAGGTGTCGTTCCGGCAGGCCAACGTCACCGACCTCACGGCGGCGGCGCGAGGCGCCCGCGCGCTGTTCCCGGGCACCCGCACCGTGCTCGATATCGGCGGCCAGACGATGAAGGCAAGCCGGGTGGACGAGAGCGGCAAGGTGCGATCGTTCCGCCTCAACGACAAGTGCGCGGCCGGCACGGGCGCCTTCCTCGAGAAGACCGCGCGCTACATGGGGTTCGAGACCGCGGACATCGGCCCGCTGGCCGCGACGTCCCGCTCGCCGGTGTTCATCTCGGGCGTCTGCGCCGTGTTCGCCGAATCGGAAGTCATCAACCATCTCTCGCTCGGCGCGGCGCCTGCCGACATCATGCAGGGCGCCATGTCGTCGCTCGTCGACCGATCGGTGCAGCTGATGCGCCGCGTCCACCTCGAGCCCGAGTACACGCTCGTCGGGGGCATCCTCCGGTTCGAGTCGATGGGGCAGCTCATCGCCGATCGGCTCGGCGCCCACGTCAATCGCCCGCCGGACGACGTCGTCCAGTTCGTCGGCGCGCTCGGGGCGGCAGTGGCGGCGGCGCGGCGGCTCGAGACCCTCGCCGCGTCCACGCCTGCGCAGCCATGTCCCTCGCCCTCGATCTGACGGACCGCGTCGTCTGGTGCACCGGCGCCGCCTCGGGCATCGGGCTGGCCATCGCCGATCTGGCGAAGGCGGCCGGCGCCCGCGTCGCGCGTCTCGACAACACCTTCGCGGGCGTCGTTCCGGAAGGCGACGCCGACCTTCGCGTCGGCGTCGACGTGCGCGAATTCCGAGCGGTCGCCGGCGTCGCCGAGGACCTCGAGGCGCGCGGCTGGGCAGCTGACGTGCTCGTCAACTGCGCCGGCATCACCCGCGACGCGATGAGCTGGCGGCTGGCCGACGAAGCGTGGGCCGAAGTCATCGACGTGAACCTGAGCGGCGCCTTCCGCATGGCGCGGGCGGTCATCCCCGCGATGCGCGCGCGCCGCAGCGGCGCCATCATCAACATCGCATCGATTAACGGGTTGCGGGGCAAGGCGGGCCAGGCGAATTACAGCGCGGCGAAGGGCGGGCTCATCGCGCTGACGCGGACGCTCGCCCGCGAGCTGGGACCCTCGGGCGTGCGCGTGAACGCCGTCGCTCCCGGCTTCATCGACACGGCGATGACCGCGCGCCTTCCGCTCGATGTCCGGCTTCGCGCCGTCAGCGAAACGGCCCTGGGCCACGCCGGCCAGCCGGACGACGTGGCCGCCGCGGTCGTCTTCCTCGCGTCGCCGCTGGCCGCGCATATTACCGGCCAGGTGCTCGTCGTGGACGGCGGCCAGACCGCTTGAGTGCAACCTCGACCTCCAAACTGACGTAAAAGTTAGTAGATGGATTGGCGACGGCCGCCGGGCGTTCCGGGGCGACGCTGGGCCCGGGATGTCGGCCTGGTGCTTCTGGCCGTGACCGGCGCGTCGGCCGGCATCCTGCTCCTGCTGCCGCTGCTGGTCCGGGGGTTCGTTCGTGCGCTCGAGCTGGTGATGACCGGTTGCGTGTGGCTGGCCATGTCGATCAGCGTCGGTGTCAGCGTCTGGTCCGTTCTGGCGTCCGTCGGCCGCGCGGGTGCGGCGGTGCTCGTCACCCCGCAGGGTTCGGCGGTGCTGGCGATCCTGATTCTCGTGGCCGCGCTCGCCATTTACGGCTTGCAGCGGCTGCTCGGTTCACAAGAGGAGTCCTCCCGATGACCCCGAGAATTGTCGTAAGGTCCACGCTGATTGCGCTGGCGGTCGCGGCGGCGGTCCTCGGCGACGGTCCGGTCACACACGCTCAGACCGAACGGGCCGAGGCGCTCCGGCGACAGGTGGAGCGGCGCTTCGAAGTGCTGCCGCTGCAGAACGGGATCGCGCTGCGCCCGCGCTCCCCGGCGAGCGGCGTGCGCTCGATCGAGGTCACCGACGACGCGATTGCCATCGACGGCGCGCCGGCGACGGGAGCCGAGCTCCGCAGCAGGCTGGGCGCGGACGCCGAGCTCGTCCTGCGGCTGTCCTATCTCGACCCCGAAGCCCGCCGGGCTCTGTTCGCACCAGGAACGCCGGCGGCGCCACCGGCACCGGCGGCACCACCGGCGTCGGCAGCGCCGGCCGCGGAGCCGCCCCCAGCGGCCCCCGAGCCGCCGTCACCTCCATCGTCGCGGCGCGTGCCGGAGGGCGCGCGCGTCCGCTTCGGCGGCAATGTCACCGTCGGCCGGGATGAGATCGTCAGCGACAGCGTCGTCGTGTTCGGCGGCTCGGCGCAGGTCGACGGGGAAGTGCTCGGCGACGTGGTCGTCATCGGCGGCACGGCCAGGCTTGGCCCGCACGCGAACGTGACGCGGGACGTCGTCGTCGTCGGCGGCACCCTCGAGCGCGATCCGGGCGCGCGCATCGGCGGCCAGATCAACGAGATCGGCGTCGGCGCGGTCGACCTGCGGGGGCTCCGCTTCCGCCACTTCCCCTGGGTCGGCGGATGGTGGCTCGGATCGATGTGGGGCGGCCTGTTCGCGCTGATGTCGACCGGCACCCGCCTCGTGATCCTGGCGCTGCTCGCGTGTCTCGTCGTGCTCGTCGCGCGCGAGCCAGTCGAGCGGATCGGCGCGCGTGCGGCGGCCGAGCCGGTGAAGGCCGGCGTGATCGGCCTGCTCGCGCAGCTCCTGTTCCTGCCGCTGCTCATCGTCGCCATCGTGGTGCTCGTGGTGACGATCATCGGCATCCCGCTTCTGCTGCTCGTGCCGTTCGCCCTGCTCGGCCTGGCGATCATCCTGCTGGTCGGATTCACCGCGGTCGCGTACCACGTCGGCCGGCTCGCGAGCGCGAGGTTCGGCTGGACCACGGACAATCCGTACGTCGATGCCGTGGTGGGCGTGTGCGCGGTGCTCTCGCCGCTCGTGCTCGCACGACTCGTCGGGCTCGCCGACGGGTTGCTCTTCCCGCTCACCGCGGCGCTGGTGTTGGTGGGGCTCGCCGTCGAGTATCTCGCCTGGACCGTCGGCTTCGGCGCCGTCGCGCTGACGCGGTTCGACCGCCCGACTGCTGCCGCGCCGGCACCGGCACCGGCTCCGCCGACGACCGCTTGATCGCAGGTTCGGGAGAGCCGGGCCCCTAGTGTTGCGTCAGCGTGAAGCTGCCGCCCGAGATCGACGTTCTGCAGTTGGTCGATTTGACCGAGTAGGACCCGGCGAGCCTGGACGGCGAAGCCACCGTCACGGTTACGGTCCCGGCCAGCTGCCCGGAGCATGACGGCTCGGTGGGAAGCCCCCCGGGCGCGACGGCGATCGTGTAAGTGAGCAGCGTTCCTGACAAGGTTCCCGACAGCGTCCCGTTCAGCAGCACGATGCCGTTCGGCAGGCTGACCAGCACCGGCCCCGTGACGGAGTTGCCGGACTGGTTCAGCGTCCACGTCATCACGCCGCTGACGTTCTCGAACGTCAGATTTCCCGACCAGGTGCCGGTCAGGTTGATGGCCGTCGGCGTCGGCGCCGTCGAGCTCTTCGAGCCGCCGCAGGCCGCCAGCGTCAAGGCGAGTGCGCCGGCGATCCCGAGAGCACGCGCGTAGCGCATGGCCCGAATGGATGCAGGGATTGGGCCAATCCGGCCGGTGGCCTTCGCCGCGCAGATCGGCGCCGCCTTCCCGCCGCGATCTTGACGTTCGATTGCCGTGTCGGCGACTATCCGCGAAGCCCCGCGGCGGGTCCACCCCGCGGGGGCGCGCCATCATGACCGAATCCGCTCCCCTTGCCGGGCGAATTGCCCTGGTCACCGGATCCACGCGCGGCATCGGCCGCGCCATCGCGGTGGCCCTGGCCGGCGTGGGCGTTGACGTCGTCGTCCACGGGCGGACCGCGTCGGAGGACGCCGCCTCCGCGGAAGCGGAGATCCGCCGCCTGGGACGCCGCACGACGTCGATTGCCGCGGATTTCGTCCGCCCGGAGACGGCGGAGCGGCTCGTGCGGGGGGCCGAGTCGGCCCTGGGACCGATCGACATCCTCGTGAACAACGCCGCCATCGCGCGGCCCATCCCGATCGATGCTGTCACGCTCGCCGACTGGAACGCGCATGTCGCGACCAACCTGACGGCGGCCTTCGTGGCCACCCAGGCCGTGCTGCCCGGCATGCGCGAGCGGCGCTGGGGGAGAATCATCTACGTGTCCTCGGCGGCGGCGCAGATTGGCGGCGTCATCGGACCCCACTACGCGGCGACCAAAGCGGGGATGCTCGGCCTTACCCACGCCTATGCGGGACTGCTGGCGTCGGAAGGCGTCACTGTCAACGCGATCGCGCCGGCCCTGATCGACACGGACATGATCGCCGGCATCGCCCGCGCGCGGCCCGACGTGATTCCGGTCGGCCGTCTCGGCCAGGTCGACGATGTCGCGGCGGTCGCCGTGCTGCTGGCGACCAACAGCTACATCACCGGCCAGACCTTCAACGTCAACGGCGGCTGGTATATGAGCTGAGCCCGGCGATGTGCTAGTGTGTCACCATTGGGCGGGTCGTCTCGAGGCCCGTCATCGGGGAGGTTCGATGCATCACGCATATTGCCTGCTGGCCGGCGCGCTGGTTGCGGTCGGTCTCGTCGCGGGCCCTGCCTCGGCCGGCGAACTGAAGCCGGGCGACGCCGCGCCAGGTTTCACGCTGCCGGCCACGGACGGCCAGACGTACTCGCTCGAGCAGATGAAAGGGAAGTGGGTCGTCCTCGCGTGGTTCCCGAAGGCGTTCACTGCTGGTTGAACGGCCGAGTGCAACTCGCTCCGTGAGAGCGGGGAACTGATTCGCAAGTACGACGTGCACTACTTCATGATCAGCGTCGACAAGCCGGAAGACAACAAAGCCTTCGCCGAGAAGGAGCACGCTGATTTCCCGATCCTGAGCAACCCGGACAAGAACGTGGCGACCGCCTACGGCGTGCTCGGCGAACGGCCCTTCGCGAACCGTTGGACGTTCTACATCGATCCGGAAGGCAAGATTGCCTACATCGACAAGCAGGTGCACCCCGCGACCTCGGGCCAGGACGTCGTGGCCAAGCTCAAGGAACTGAACGTCCCCGCGCGCCACTGACTCGTTTCGGATCACGCTGCCCCGAAACGGCGCACCAGCCGAAGAATCGAGTGAATCAGGCCAATGAGGCCTGATTCACTCCTGTTTCCCGCCGCATCGTGACCCTCTTCGGAACACCGCCCGGCGCCACGCGCATCCAGTCGATCAGGCCTTAACCGCATCCGCTCCAACGGGATACGTTCCAATCCCACGTGCTGGCCGGTGGATTGCTCCGGGTGACCACCGAGTCAGTTCATGATCCGTGGTGTCGCCATTCACGGGAAGCGATCCGCAGTCCGCCCGATCGGCGCGCTGGTGGCGTGCCTGTTCGCCGTCTTCCTGCTGACGCTCAGCGGGTCGGCTGCTCCCCACCGCGCCCGTCTGTCGCTCGACCTGCTCGCGCACGAAGCACGGCACACGCGCGCGGCGGCCCGCGTGATCGTCGACGGGACGCCCGGCGACATCGACGCGCTGGCGTCACGCCACCACCTGCGCGTCCTGCGGTACCTGGCCCACGGCGCCGTGCTCGAGGCCAACAGTGCCGAGCTGACCGCTCTTGCTGCCGATCCGACGGTCGATCACCTGTCCGGCGACGCCCCTGTTCGGCCCGGCATGTTCGTCTCGCCTGCCTCGACCGGCGCCGACCAGGTCCGCGCCGGCAGCTCCGGCCTGTTCGGCCTCGGCGCGATTCCCGGCGTGACGGGAAAGGGCATCGGCGTCGCCGTGATCGATTCCGGCGTATCGCTCCACCCGGCGCTCAAGAACAACGTCGTCGCCCGCGTCAGCGTCATCTCCGGCGATTCGGACGTCGACGACGAATTCGGGCACGGGACGCATGTGGCCGGCATCATCGCGGGCAGCGGGGGACCCGCGGCGCGCATCACGCCGCTGTACACCGGTGGCATCGCTCCCGACGCGAAGATCGTCAGCATCCGCGTGCTCGGCGCCGACGGCGTGGGTCTGACGAGCGACGTCATCGCCGGCATCGACTGGGCGATTGCGCACCGATCGACGTTCAACCTGCGCGTCATCAACCTCTCGCTCGGACACCCGGTGACCGAGCCGGCCGAGACCGATCCGCTCTGCGCGGCCGTCCAGCGCGCGGTCGCCGCCGGCCTGGTCGTCGTCGCCTCGGCAGGGAATGCCGGCAAGGCGGAAGACGGCTCGATGATTCTGGGCGGCATCACGTCGCCCGGCAACTCGCCATACGCGATCACGGTCGGCGCGGTGAACCACTGGGGCACGGTGCCGCGGAACGACGACACGCTGACGACGTACAGCTCGCGCGGGCCTGCGCGGTACGATCTCGCGGTGAAGCCGGACGTGGCGGCGCCCGGGAACAAGATCGTCTCGCTCGAGGCGAGCCAGTCCTATCTTGCTTCGACGTACGGCTTCCTGCACGTGGCGGGGCCGCCGTCGAATGCCTACATGCGGTTGAGCGGCACGAGCATGGCGGCCCCGATGGTGAGCGGCGCCGCGGCGCTGCTGCTGCAGGGGCAGCCGTCGCTCGGACCCGCGCAGATCAAGATCGCGATTCAGGCCGGTGCGACGTACATGCCCGATGCCGGCCTGATGGGGGCCGGCGCCGGCAGCGCCGACTTCTGGGCGAGCCGGAAGATCGCCGCCAACGGGCTGGTGGCGCTGCCGCAGGTGCTCATCGGCGGGCTGGTGACGTCGCCGAGCGGCGCCGTCTTCTGGGACGCCGGAACGCTCAGCTCGCGCCTGTACGGCGGCATCGGCGTGCGTCTGCTGTCGTTCCTCGAGGCTCCGCTCGTCTGGGCCGATCCGTCGCGGCTCGGCTTAGGCGATCTCAACCTGTTCGGACTGCTGAACCCCCTTGCGCTCGTTCCACCGAACCCGCTGCTCTGGGGCCAGGTCGCCGGGTGGAGCTCGGGCAGCCAGATCCTGTGGGGCGACACCATCTACGATCCGCAGGGCCAGCAGATCCTCTGGGGCGACTCGCGCACGACCGATGACAACCAGATTCTCTGGGGGGACTCGGTGCTGACCTCGCGCGATCCGCAATGAGCCGTCCGCCGCGTCCGTCGCCGCCGCGTTCGACCTCTGCCCTTGGCGCCTACGTCTGGACGGTGGCGCTCACCGGCGCCCTCGTCCTGGTCGTGTCGGCAGTGCGTCTTCCCACGGCGCCGCGGCCGGGCCTGTGGTCGCTGTTCGCGGGGCTTGCCATTGCCGCCGGGAGCTTCACGCTGAGGATCGCGCCGGTCTCGGCGACGATTTCCGTTTCCGACACGTTCTTCATCGCGTCGGCCGTCCTCTTCGGGCCGGCGCCGGCGACGCTCGCCGTCGCCGTGGCGAGCTGCATCGTCTCGATACGGCGAGGGCATCCCTGGCAGCGCGTGGCGTTCAACACGTCAGCGCCGGCGCTCTCGATGTGGGTGGCGGGGGCGACGTACTTCGCCATCACCGGTCTGCCGCCCGGGGCTGTCGCTCCGCAGCCGATTGGCTCCGTGCCGATCCCGCTGGTCTGCCTGACGGCGATCTATTTCGTCCTGAACTCCGGTCTGACCGCCGTGGCCATCGGCCTCGACGTGGGCGAGGCGCCGCACCGGATCTGGCGCCAGCACTTCCTGTGGCTGTCGATCAACTACCTGGCGGCCTGCTCGGTCGCCTTCTGTGTCGTGCTGCTCATCGAGCAGGTCAGCCTTGCCGCGGCCGCGATGATGCTGCCGGTACTGGTCATTCTCCAGCTCGCCCTCCGCGCGTCGTTCGGGCGGCTCGAGGACGCGACGCGCCATGTCGCCGACGTCGATCGCCTGTACCGGTCCACGGTCGAGACGCTGGCGATGGCGATTGACGCCAAGGACGACGTCACCCACAGCCACGTCCGCCGGGTGCAGGCCTACGCGGTCGGACTCGCGCGCGCGCTCGGCGTCACCGACGAACCGTCGATCAAGGCGCTCGAAGCCGCGGCGCTGCTGCACGACACCGGCAAGCTCGCCGTTCCCGAGCACATCCTGAACAAACCCGGGCGGCTGACCGGCGCCGAATTCGAAACGATGAAGCGGCATGTCGAGGTCGGCGCCGACATCCTGTCGCTCGTCGATTTTCCGTACCCCGTCGTGCCGATCGTGCGCTGCCATCATGAGAGCTGGGATGGCAGCGGGTACCCGCGCGGGGTGTCACGCGAAGAGATCCCGCTCGGGGCGCGCATCCTTTCGGTAGTCGATTGCTTCGACGCGCTCACCTCCGATCGTCCCTACCGCGCGCGGCTGTCGGACGAGGCGGCACTCGACATCCTGAAGGCGCGCCGCGGCACGATGTACGACCCCTGCGTCGTCGATACGTTCGTGCGCATCTATCGCGATATTCCGCTCGCCGACGAAGACGCTTCGCGGCACCGCGACGTGCTGCAGGCCATCGGGCGGGCGCGGCCGATCGTCCACGCGCCGGCGCCGCCGGCGCCCGCGCCTGCGGCCGCGTCGAACGAAGTCCTGGCGTTCGTCAGCCTGGCGCGCCTGACGTCGGGATCGGCGTCGCCGGCCGACGTCTTCGCCCTCGCGTCGCGCCTGCTCGACGCCATGCTCCCGGGCGTCACCGTGGCGTGGTATCTGCTGGACCCCGAGTGCGATCACCTGACGGTCGCCGAAGCGTCCGGACCGGCGGCGCATCACTTCCGCGGTACGACGATGAGGGTGGGCGAACGGCTGACCGGCTGGGTTGCGGCGAACCGATCGTCGATCGTCAACTCCGATGCCGCGCTCGACATCGCCTCGACGGATCCGCCGCTCGCCAGCTGCCTCGGCACGCCCCTGGCGAACGGCGACACGCTCGCGGGCGTGCTGACGCTCTACTCGCCGCGGCCCGACGGGTTCACGAGCGACGTGGCCCGGCTCGTCGAGATGATCGCGCCGCACGTCGCGCAGGCGGTCGTGCGCACCCGGCGTAACGAGCCGGCCGATACGCAGACGCCGGCCGCGAAGCCGGCACCACGCGATCTGAGGCTCGTCTCGACACGATAGCCCGCCGGGAACCTGCCCGGCTGATCATCGATTCGCCCGGCCGGCAAGTCTCGCCCCGCTCACCTCCCCGTGCTGTCACGGATGGTGAGCGGTGGCGCGCCGGTCCGCTCGAGCATCGCGTCGAGCGGCGCCGGCCGAGGGCAGGGATTGCGTGCGCACATCGCGTTGAAGCCGGGCTGCCGGAATTCCGGCGGATATCGAACGGCCCGTTCACTCCAGCATAGCCGGTCAAGCCATTGGAAGAGCTAAGGTTATCCTCCATCGCCGGCGCACGATCGTGGAACGTGGGTTGCAGCGCGCCCGGATGTGTGCGGCGCGAAACGGCACGAACGCCGGCAATCCGCCGCGCGCGTGACCGGTAATCCGAAGGAGAGCGCAATCATGAAAGCAATCTGGGTGGCCCTAGGAACGATCTGCGCGGCGCTGTTCGTCGCGGGGACGGCCTCCGCACAGCTCTCGGCGCGGCTCGAAGGGAAGAACATGTTCAGGCAGTACTGCGCGACGTGCCACGGCCTCGACGGCAAGGGCCACGGGCCGACCGCCGACTCGCTCAAGAAGGCGCCCGCCGACCTGACGATGATTCAGGAAGCGGGCAAGAAGTTCCCCGGCGAGCGCGTCGCCCACGCGATCGAGGGAACGGGCGAAGGCGGTCCGCACGGCACGCGCGAAATGCCGGTCTGGGGGCAGGTGTTCCGGTACACGAAGAACACGCCGCCGGTGCCGCTCGCCGTTCAGCGGCTCGTCGAGTACATCGCCACCATTCAGGTGAACAAGTAGCCGGCGATCGGGGCCGAGGCGGCGCGGTGCGCCGTTGCCAGGCCGTGCGGTATGATACGGCCGTCGGGTTCGGAAGGTCCCCGACGGCCGTCACGCCCTGATTCCCACCCGTGCTGCGCTCTTGCTCCCATTCATCGATTCCCTCTTTCATGGTTCAGGAACCGGCTTCTGCGAGATGATGGCCGAGAGCCAGCAGCCGAGAGCTGCGACGCGGCGTCCCCGGCTCGGGCGTGTGACGAAGATCCGGGTCGTCTCGATGGGGCTGGCCGCGGTCGTCTGCCTGCCCGCCGGTCTCCGTGCGCAGGACGCCGGGGCGCACCAGCACATGAACATGCCGATGCCGGACGAAGCGGGCGGCTGGCAGTTCATGCAGGACGGCCTCGTGCGCCTGATGGTCAATCATCAGGGCGGCCCGCGCGGCGGGACCGACGCGTCAGCGCCAAACTGGTGGATGGGGATGCTCACGCGGAAGGCCGGCGGGGGCAGGCTGACGCTCACGGGCATGTTCAGCCTCGACCCGGCGACGGTCGGCACCGACGGCTACCGCGAGATCTTCCAGGCTGGCGAAGCGCTGAGCGGCGTGCCTCTCATCGACCGTCAGCATCCCCACGATCTCTTCATGCAGCTCGCGGCGGTGTGGCGAGTGCCGATCTCCGCCGCGACGGCGCTGACGATTGCCGGCGGGCCGGCTGGCGAGCCGGCGCTCGGTCCGGTCGCGTTCATGCACCGCCCCTCGGCGGCCGAGACGCCGCTCGCGCCGCTCAGCCATCACACGTTCGACTCCACGCACATCGCGTTCGGCGTCGTCACGATGGCCGTGGACCACGGACCGTGGACGGTGGAAGGTTCGGTCTTCAACGGCCGCGAGCCGGACCAGCACCGGTGGAACTTCGACTTCGGCGCGCTCGACTCCGCGTCGGTGAGGCTGTGGTACCGGCCGAATGAGGAATGGGAATTCCAGGCGTCGACCGGACACCTGGTTCACCCCGAGCAGCTCGACCCGGGCAACATCGAGCGGACGACGGCGTCGGCGTCGTGGTTCCGGAAGCGCGGCGACGACTTCACCGCCGCGACCGTCGGCTACGGCGTCAATACCACGCCTGAGGCGAACCGGCAGGCCGTCTTCGGGGAAATCACACGGCGCGCAGGCGCGACGTCGCTGTTCGGCCGTATCGAAGGCGTGCAGGTGGAGACAGCGCTGCTCCTGTCGGACCGGATTCCCGCGACCGCCCGGGATGCCGCCCTGAAGAACACGGTGGGCGCATTCACGCTTGGCGGCGTCCGCGACCTCGCGCCATGGCGCGGCTTCGAAGGCGGCGTGGGCGCTGCGCTGACCTTCTACGCCGTTCCGGACGTCTTCGAGCCGACGCACGGCGCGCACCCCGTCTCGTTCCAGATCTTCTTCCGCCTCCGTCCTCCGTCAGCGACGGGGCGGATGTGGAACATGCGCATGGCCGACCCCGTGGCCGGCCATGTGATGTAGACGGCCAGTTTCGAGAGCCCCTCACCGCCGCATCATCGAAACCTGTCCCTGCCCGAATGAACCGGTGCACGTGTTCGACCCGGAGTACGAGCCGTGCATCTGATCCATCAGGTCGTCGAAGTCGAAGGTGCCGGTCGCCACGGCGCTGCACACGCCGCTCATCATGCTGCCATCCGGCATCGTCATCGTGAAGGTGGCCGTGGTTCCGTTGATCGTGCCGGACACGGTCATCCTCCCCTGGCCCATGCCCATGCCGCCGTACCCCGGAAACTGCATGGTCCCGGTGAAGGTGTTCCCGGTCTCCGTGATCTGCCAGGTCATGGCGTTCATCATCGACGCCGACATGCCGGCGCCCATCATCGAGCCGCTCGAATCGGCGGCCGTGCCCACCCACGTGCCGGTCAGCGACGTGGCCGGCGACGGAGCGCTCGGGAGCGAGGGCGTGGAGCCCGAAGGCGCCGAGGCCGAGCCGCATGCCGCGAGGAGCACGGCGGCGGCAACGACCGGGGCGGTGAACAGCGTGGTGCGCATGAGGTGTCTCCCTGGTTCGGCCGGACTCATCGGACCGCCTCGATGCGGTCCACCTTGAGGACGTTGGTCTTCGCGTACAACGTGCCGGTTACCTTGACCTTCTTCGCGGCAAATCGGGACGGCGTCTGCTGGTCGCTCAGCGTGTAGACGTTCGTGCCGACGGCGAGGGCGAACTTCACGTTGCGGCCGTAGCGCACGCAGTCCAGCACGCACTTGTCCTGCGGGTCGACGTTCATCTGCGCGTGGTTCAGACGGCACATCGTGTCGGTGACGACGCCCACGTAGGCGCGCGGGGCCGGCGCGGCGCCGAGGGCGGCGAGGGCGAGCATCGAGAGCCAGAGGGCGGTGGTGCGTTTCATGATGCGATCTCCTGTTTCAGGCCGAAATGCCATCTCCAGATCTCGTAGATGGCCGGGTAGACGACGAGCTCGAGGACGAACGACGTGAAGATGCCGCCGACCATGGGCGCCGCGATGCGCTTCATGACGTCGGCGCCGGCGCCGTGGGACCACATGATCGGCGCGAGGCCGAGGAACATGGTCGCCACGGTCATGAACTTCGGCCGGATCCGCTTGACGGCTCCGTGCATGATGGCCTCGCGCAGGTCGGAGGACGAGCGGAGGCGTCCCGCGCGGCGCGCCTCCTCGTACGCGAGATCGAGGTAGAGCAGCATGAACACGCCGGTCTCGGCGTCCACGCCGAGCAGCGCGATGAGCCCCACCCAGACGCCGACACTCATGTTGTAGCCGAGCGCGTAGAGCAGCCAGACGGCGCCGACCGCCGAGAAGGGGACCGCGAGCACGATGATGAGCGTGCGCGCGACCGAGCGCGTGTTCGCGTAGAGCAGCATCAGGACGAGGAGCAGGGTGAGCGGCAGCACGATCGCGAGCCGCTGCCGGACGCGCTCCATCGACTCGTACTGGCCGCTCCAGACGAGCGAGTAGCCGGGCGGCAGCTTCACGCGCGCGCCGATCACCTGCTTCGCCTCCGCGACGTAGCTCCCGACATCGCGGCCGGCGACGTCGACGTAGACATAGCCCGCGAGCAGCCCGTCCTCGTCGCGGATCATGGCGGGCCCGCTGGCCAGCCGCACGTCGGCCAGATCGCCCACCGGCACCTGCACGCGCCCGTCACGCACGGGGACGAGCACGTTGCGGAGCCGCCCGAGGTCGTTGCGGTAGTCCTGGTAGTAGCGCACGTTCACGGGATACCGCTCGCGGCCTTCGACCGTGGTCGTCACCGACTCGCCGCCGATCGCCGACATCACCACGGCCTGCGCCTGGTCGATTGACAGCCCGTACCGGGCGAGCGCGTCGCGGTGCCAGACGAAATCGACGAAGGAGCCGCCCGAGGTGCGCTCGGCGAACACGCTGCGCGTTCCGGTGACGACCGGCAGGACCGACTCGAGCTCGGTGCCGATCCGCTCGATTTCGGTCGTGTCGGCGCCGAAGATCTTGATGCCCACCGGCGTGCGCACGCCGGTGGTCAGCATGTCGATGCGCCCCTTGATCGGCATGGTCCAGGAGTTGGTCACGCCCGGCAGCCGCAGCGCGTCGTCCATCCGCTGGACGAGCTGCTCGGTCGTGAGCCCCTCCGGCCACTCGGTCTTCGGTTTCAGCACGACGAGTGTCTCCATCATCGACAGCGGCGCCGGGTCGGTGGAGGTGTCGGCGCGGCCCGCCTTGCCGAGCACGAGCGCCACTTCCGGGAAGCTCTTGATGATCCGGTCCTGGACCTGCAGCAGGCGCTGGGACTCCGCGATCGAGATGCCGGGCAGCGTGGCCGGCATGAACAGGAGCGTGCCCTCGTCGAGCGGCGGCATGAACTCCGAGCCGAGCCGCTGATACACCGGCACGGTGACCGCGACGAGCGCGACGGCAGCGGCGAGCACCGCCCATTTCCACTCGAGGGCCCGGCGGCAGACCGGCTCGTACGCGCGGATCAGGAGCCGGCTGATCGGATGCGCCCCTTCGCCGCGGATTCGCTTCATCCGCGGGAGCAGGAGACGCAGGACCGGGTCGAGGGTGATCGCGAGCGCGGCGGCGACGATCATCGAGAAGGTCTTGGTGTAGGCCAGCGGCCGGAACAGCCGCCCCTCCTGCGCCTCGAGCGTCAGCACCGGGAGGAACGACACCGCGATTACGAGCAGGGCGAAGAAGCTCGGGCCCCCGACTTCCTTCACCGCGTCGACGATGACGCGATGGTAGGGCGCACTCCGGCCGGTCCGGTCCCACTCCTCGAGCTTCTTGTGCGTCTGCTCGACGACCACGATCGCGGCGTCCACCATCGCCCCGACCGCGATGGCGATGCCGCCGAGCGACATGATGTTCGACGAGATGCCGAACAGGCGCATCGGGATGAACGCGATCGACACCGCGATCGGAATCGTCACGATCGGGATCAGGGCGCTCGGCACGTGCCAGAGGAACACGAGGATCACCAGCGAGACGATCACCAGCTCCTCGGCCAGCGTGTGCTTCAGGTTGTCGATCGATCGCAGGATCAGGTCGGACCGGTCGTACGCGGTCACGACCTTGACGCCGGGCGGCAGCGACGGCTCGAGCGCGCGCAGCTTCGCCTTCACGCGATCGATGACCTGCAGCGCGTTCTCGCCCTGGCGCATGACGACGATGCCCGACACCACGTCGCCGGTGCCGTTGAGATCGGCGACGCCGCGCCGGAGGTCGGGGCCGAGCATTACCTGGCCGACATCGCGCACGCGGACACTGGCGCCGCTCGCGTTCGTCGCGAGCACGATGTCGCCGATGTCGGCGGACGACTTCGCGTACCCGCGCCCGCGCACCATGTACTCGGTGCCGCTCATCTCCACGAGCCGGCCGCCGACGTCGGCGTTGCCGCCGCGCACCGCGGCCACCACCTTCTCGATCGGGATGTTGAACGCGCGGAGCCGGTTCGGATCCACCTGGACCTGGTACTGCCGCACGAAGCCGCCCAGCGAGGCGACCTCGGACACGCCCGGTATGGCTTTCAGGTAGTAGCGCAGGTACCAGTCCTGGTACGACCGCAGGTCTGCCAGGCTCTGGCGGCCGCTCGTGTCCACCAGTGCGTACTGGAAGACCCAGCCGACGCCGGTCGCATCAGGCCCGAGCTCGGTGGTCACGCCGGCCGGCAGCTTCGGCAGCACGCCCGCCAGGTACTCCATCGTCCGCGAGCGCGCCCAGTAGATGTCGGTGCCTTCGTCGAAGATGACGTAGACGTACGAGTAGCCGAAGTCGGAGAAGCCGCGCACCGCCTTCACGTGCGGCGCCCCGAGCATCGCCGTCACGATCGGGTAGGTCACCTGGTCCTCGACGATGTCCGGGCTCTGGTCCCACTTCGAGTAGACGATGACCTGCGTGTCGCTGAGGTCGGGAATCGCGTCGAGCGGGATCGTCCGCATCGACCACACGCCGGCGACCGCGGCGGCCGCCACGAGCACGAGGACGACGAACCGGTTTCGCGCCGATGCCTCGATGATGCGGTCAATCATGGTGGCGCTCCGACGCGGCGACCTTCGTTCCCGCGCCCATGTCGCGGGCGGCGGCCTTGAGCTGGCTCTCCGAGTCGATCAGGAAGGTCCCCGAGGCGACGACGCGATCGCCGGGCGAGAGGCCCGAGAGGATGGTCGCGCGGCCGTCGTGCTGCTCGCCCACGTGCACTTCGCGCGGCTCCAGGTATCCGTGCCCGAGATCGAGGAACACCGTCTGGCGATCGCCGGTGTTGACGACCGCGCCGGCCGGAATCGTGAGCCGCCGGGCTCCCGGAATCTGGAAGACTGCGTCGACGTACATCTCCGGTTTGAGCCGCAGGCCCGGATTGGGCAGCTCGAGCCGGACCTTCAGCGTTCGCGTCGCCGGATCGACGTCCGGCTGGATGTAGCTGATGCGCGCGCTGACCGCAGGGGCGCCGGTGTTCGGCACGCTTACCCGCGCTCGATCGCCGACCCGGATCGACGGGATGTCGGACTCGAAGACGTCGGCCATCACCCAGACCCGGGCAAGGTCGGCAATCGTGTAGAGATCCGTGTCTGCCGTGATCCGCTGGTTCGGATACGCGTTGCGCATCGTGACGAAACCGGCCGCCGGCGCGAACAGCGTCGTCGTGCGGACCGGCTTTCCGGTCTGGAGCACGCGCTGGATCTGGTCGTCGGACAGGTCCCAGAGCTGCAGCCGGCGCCTGGCCGCCTCGAAGAGCGACTCGCCGTGCGCGGCGGCATCGGGCAGCGGGTTGTTCCGCATCGCGTCGCGCGCCCGCGCCGCGAGGAGCAGTTCCTGCTCGGAGGCCAGCATGTCGGGGCTGTAGATGGTCAGCAGCGGCTGGCCCTTGCGCACGAGCTCGCCGGTGAAGTCCGCCGTGACCTGCTCGATCCACCCGTCGACGCGAGAGTGGACGTGCACGATGCGCGTCTCGTCGTATCCGACCGTGCCGACCGTGCGCAGGGTGCGCCCCCCGTCCTCGAGCGCCGCCGTCGCGAACCGGACCCCCGCGAGCTGCTGGCGATCGGGCGAGATGCGGATGGCGTGGACCGGCGTCTTGTCGTACACCGGCTCCAGCGTGTTGCCGGTCTCCGGGTTCACGCCCGGCTTGTCGGACGTGTACCCGTGATCTTTCGGATCCTGGTACCGGAGAATGCGGCGCGGCGGCTGCGAGCTCGCGTCCTCGTCGGCGTACACCGGTTCGAGCGGCATGCCGCAGTCGGGCGCGACGCCCGGCCGGTCCGACTTGTACGCCGGGTGCATCGGGTCCACGTAGTAGAGGACGCGGCGGCCGGCCGGCACGGCGGCCGGAGCGCCGCTGCGCGCAGCGCGCGCGAGATACCCGGCCCCGAACACGATCGCGGCGAGGACCAGGACGGCGGCGAACTTGATGAACTTCATGGGGTCCCTCATGGCACGAGCGACGTCGCAGTCGCTTCCTCGAGCCGGCTCACGGCCGTGTGGAACGAGGCCAGCTGGTCGAGATAGCCGAGCTCGTACTCGAACACCGTGTCGAAGCTGGTGAGCACCGACAGGAAGTCGACGGTGCCGGTCTCGTAGCTCGACAGCGACGCGTCGAGCGCGAGGCGCGCCTGCGGCAGCACGGTCTCCCGGTACAGCCGCGCGAGCTCCGCGGCCGTCGTGGCGGTCTGGTAGTCGTCGTTGGCCGCCGCGACGAGCGCCTGCCGCGTGGCCTCGCGGGTGGCTCGCGCCTCGTCGGCCCGATCGGCCTGTTCGGCGACGGCCGCCGCGCGACGCGCGCGCCGCAGCGGCACCGAGACGTCGAAGCGGAATTCGTACATCGGCGGCATCGCGCCCATGTTGGCGTAGCCGCCCGACACGGCGAAGTCGGGGCGGTAGTCCCTGCGCGCCGCCGCGACCGCCGTTTCCGCGCCCGCGATGAGGTCGCCGTCGCGCCGAAGGGCCGGCGCGTGCTCGGCGACGAGGGCCGTGATCCGATCGAGCGAGACGCTGAATTCCGGCAGCGTCAGATCCTCGGGGCGTCCGATGGCGGTCGAGAGGGGCTGATCGAGCAGCGCATTCAGCTCGCCTTCGCGCGACGCGCGCTCCTGCAGTACCTGACGCCGCCGCAGCTCGAGGAGGCTGAGATCGGTCTGCGCCTTGATGACGTCCTGCTGTGCGGCGCGGCCCACGCTGTACCGCGTCTCGCTCACCTCGAGCAGCGTGTCGAGCAGCGTCTTGTCGCGCGCCAGCACGTCGAGCGCGCCGTAGGCGTACGCCAGGCGGTAGTAGGCCTGCTTCACGCGCGAGGCGACGCGCAGGCGAACGGCTTCGAGCTGCTGCGCGTCCGCGTCGGCTTCGTGCGAGGCCTCCGCGGCGCGCAGATCGCGCTTGCCGGGATACGGGAACGCCTGCGTGACCATCACGGAGACGTCCGCGTTCGGCACGCTGCCCAGCCCGGCGCCCGGCAGGGGATTGCCGCTGCTGCGATAGCCGGCGGAAATCATCGGGTCCGGCAGGCTGCGCGCCTGCGCCGGACGCTCGCGGGCGGCGGCGAGCCGCTGGCGCGCCGCCGCAATCTCGGGGTTCGCCGCGAGCGCGCGCTCGACGAGCGCGTCGACGGCCACGCGGCCCGCGGACTGGGCCGCAGCGGGTGCGGTACTGGCGGCGGCAGACGCGACACACATCAGGAGAACGGAACACACACGCATCACAACCTCGGGCAGGACAGGGACACCAGGCCCTCGTGCGCGGATTACTCGAGCGCCATGTCGGACCTCGAGCCGGCCGCGTCACGTCAGAGGTGGAGCGCTTAGATCAGGAGCGAGGCGAAGAGCGTCGGAATGTCGATGGTGGCGCGGTGTGGAGGCGATTGATCGATGCCCGCCGTGCACAAGGAGTCGGCGGCGGGGAGCGGGGCGGGCGGGAGCGCGACCACGGCGACCGATACGTCGGGACCGACCTGCACCTGCGTCTGCACGGGCGCCGGCGGATTCGTGGACTGACTGTTCCCGCCGCAGCAGCAGCGGGCAATCCTGGCCGTCCCGCCGCAGTCGTGCTGACGGGCGGCGCAGACCGGGTGCCTGCCGTTCGCTTCAACGAGCGTGCTCGCCTGAAGGCCGATTACGGCCGTGACGAGCATCAGCGCCGACAGTTTCCTGGCGAGACGAAGCACGATGTAAACGGGCCATGCACGCGCCGCGCCAGCGGCGCAATCAGCCATTTCCCTGACGATCTGCGCCTGTCTCGCCCGGCGACCGGCCAGCGGCGGGAAATTGTCGGCGGTAGTGCCGGATTTCCCGCACCTGCTCGGCTCAGCTGGCACCTCCGATCCGCTATCATGCTGTCGCTCAAGGAGAAACATGGCGCGCGCATCGATCGCAGCATTCCTGGTGGTCGGCCTCGCCGCGGTGGCCCAGGAGCCCGCCGTTCGGGCTCAGGCCACCACCCCGACGCTCGATCCCGGGATCCTGGCCGGCCTGTCCTGGCGCAGCATCGGGCCGGCGAACACCGGCGGGCGGATCGACGACTTCGCGGTCGCGCGCGTGCCAGGGGCGCCGGACGCCATCTACGTCGCGACGGCGAGCGGCGGCCTCTGGAAGAGCACCAACCAGGGCACCTCGTGGACGCCGGTGTTCGACGGCGTCGACGCGATGATGTCGATCGGGGACGTGACGGTCGCGCCGTCGAATCCGAACGTGGTCTGGGTCGGCACGGGAGAGGCGAACAACCGCCAGAGCTCGTCGTGGGGCGACGGCGTCTACAAATCGGTCGACGGCGGCCGTACGTGGCAGCACGTCGGGCTCGCCGACACGAAGCACATCGCTCGCATCCTCATCGACCCGCGCGATCCCGACGTCGTCTACGTGGCCGCGGTCGGCCATCTCTGGGGGCCGAACGCCGAGCGCGGCGTCTTCAAGACGACCGACGGCGGACGCACGTGGCGCAAGGCGCTGGCCGTGGACGACAACACCGGCGCGACCGATCTCGTCATGGACCCGCAGGATCCGCAGACGATCTTCGCGGCGATGTACCAGCGGCAGCGCAAGGCGTGGGGCTTCAATGGCGGCGGGCCGGGCGGCGGCATCTACCGCACGCACGACGGCGGCGAGACCTGGACGAAGCTCGCCAACGGGCTGCCGAAGGGCGACAAGGGGCGCATCGGCCTTGCCGTGTTCGCAGGCGACGGGCGCATCGTGTACGCCACGGTCGAGGCGAAGGGCGTCGAGAGCGGCGTCTACCGCAGCTTGGACCGCGGCGATACGTGGGAGCAGATCAACACCCTGAACCCGCGGCCGATGTACTACAGCCAGATCCGGATCGATCCGAAGGACAGGGACCGCATCTACCTGCTCGGCTCGAACCGCGGCTTCTACATTTCGGACGACGGCGGGCGCAACTTCCGCGACGTGTTCAGCACGGTGCACTCCGAGGACCACGCGCTGTGGATCGACCCGCGGGATCCGAATCATCTGATCGTCGGCGGCGACGGCGGCGTGTCGATCTCCTGGGACCGCGGCGCGACGTGGATGTTCCGCGACAACCTGCCGATCGGACAGTTCTACGAAATCAGCGCGGACCTGCAGGAGCCGTACGTCGTCTGCGGCGGGCTGCAGGACAACGGCATGTGGTGCGTGCCCAGCGCGACGCGCAACCGCAACGGCATCTCCCATGCGGACGCGTACAACATCGGCGGCGGCGACGGTTTCTATGCCCGGATCGACACGGCCGATCCGCAGACGGTGTACATCGATTCGCAGGAGGGGCGGAGCAGCCGCGTGGACCTGCGGACGCTGGAGCGTCAGGTGATTGCGCCGGCGCCGGCCGTCAGACCCGCGAAGAACGAGCGCGAGCGCTGGAGCTGGGACACGCCGGTCGTCGTCTCGTCGTTCGATCCGAAGGTGATCTACACCGGATCGAACGTCCTGTTCCGGTCGGCGGATCGCGGGCTGACCTGGAAGGCGATCAGCCCGGATCTGACGGCGAACATCGATCGCGACAGCCTGCAGATGATGGGCGGGCGCGTTCCGCCCGACGCCCTGTCGCGCCACGACGGCCAGGCGTCCTACGGCACGATCACGACGATCGCCGAATCGCCGCTCGACGCGCGCGTCCTTTACGTCGGCAGCGACGACGGGGAGCTGCAGGCGACGCGCGACGGCGGCGCACGCTGGACCGACCTGACGTCGAAGGTGCCGGGCCTGCCGCCGCGCACGTACGTCAGCAGCGTGCTGGCGTCGCGCCACGCGGCCGGGCGCGTCTACGCGACGTTCGACGGCCACTACGACGACGACTACGAGCCGTACGTGTTCGTGAGCGAGGACTACGGGCAGACGTGGCGGTCGATCTCGGCCGGCCTGCCGACGTCCGTGCACCGGATTCGCGAGCACCCGCGCAACCCGAAGCTGCTGTTCGTCGGCCACGAGCGCGGCCTCGCCGTCTCGATCGACGGCGGCGCGACGTGGATGCCGCTCGGCCTCAACATGCCCGCGGTGCCGGTGGACGATCTGCTGATCCATCCGCGCGACAACGACCTCGTCGCCGGCACGCACGGGCGCAGCCTGTGGATCCTCGACGACATCGGCGCGCTCGAGGCCCTGACGCCGGAGCTGCTGAAGCAGCCGGCGGCGCTGCTGCCCGTGCGTCCGGCGCGTCTCCTGACCATGCACACCCCGCAGGCCTGGTACGGCGCCGGGCAGTTCTTCGCTCCTAATCCGCCGTTCGGCGCGTCGATCACGTACTACCTGCGTGAAGCCGCGACGCATCCGGTCCGGATCGTCGTCGCCGACGCGGGCGGAGCGGTCGTACGGACGCTGGAAGGGCCGGGACGAAAGGGCCTGAATCGGGCGGTGTGGGATCTGCGTCTGGCGCCCGTCGACGCGGGCGCGCCGCCGACGGGAAACGGCGGACCCGCCGGGCAGCCGCCGGGCCCGATGGTGCTGCCGGGCACGTACCGGCTCACGGTGACCGCGGGCGCGCAGGAACTGCGCGGGTCGATTCGGGTCGAGGGCGACCCGCTCGTGACGTTCAGCGACGCCGACCGCCGGACCCGTCAGGCCGCGCTGCTCGACCTCTACGAGCTGCAGCGGTCGTCGATGCGCGGCCGGGATGCCGCGCGCCGCGCGAGCGCCGTGCTCGCGGCGGTCAGGAAGGAGGTCGACGATGGCGTGGCGGCCGGCCTGGCCGATCGCCTGGCGTCGCTCGAACGGGATCTCGGACGCGAATCGGGCAGGGCCGGTGGTCTGTCGCGCGCAATCGAGGGATACTCGGGAGTGCCGACCGCTGACCAGCAGCGTCAGATCGACTGGGCGTTCGCGGACGTGACCGAGACGATTCGCGATCTGGATCGGCTGTTGCAGAGCGACATGCCGGCACTGTATTCCGATCTCATGCAGAAACACGAGTGGCCACCGCGCGTTCAACCGATTCCACTGCCCGTCCGCCGGCCGTAGCCGGCGGGCGCCGCGCGAGCGTCGCGTTCGCGCTGCGCGCCCTCCGCTATCGCAACTACCGGCTCTTCTTCGGCGGCCAGGTCGTCTCGCTCGTGGGGACGTGGATCACCACGACCGCGACGAGCTGGCTCGTGTACCGGCTCACCGGCTCGCCGTTCCTGCTGGGCGTGGTCGGCTTCGCCGGGCAGTTCCCCGCCTTTCTGCTCGGTCCGTTCTCGGGGCTCTTCGTCGACCGCTGGAACCGCCACCGGCTGCTCGTGGTGACGCAGACGATCTCGATGCTGCAGTCGTTCGCGCTGGCGGCGCTGACGCTGTCGGGGCGGATCACGATCCCGTGGATCATCGGCCTCAGCATCGTCCAGGGGCTGGTGAACGCGTTCGAC
>JBLMXQ010000144.1:0-5960 GCA_050257855.1 Betaproteobacteria bacterium
ACACTTGGCGACCAGAACGAAGCCGCTGGCGCGGCGGCCGACGGGCAGCCGGGTAGTTCGTAACAGGATAGGGTGCGGGGTCACAGGAGGTGTCTGTGACCCAGCTACTGCAAGACCTGCGTGACGAGCTCGTCCGTCGCGACTACGCGCCCTCGACCATCCGCAGCTACGTCCAGATCCTGGACGCGTTTCGCCAGCACACGGGCGCGCGTCTCGATCGCCTCACTCCGGCGCAGCTCCGACGCTACCACCTGTTTCTCCTCGAAGAGCGGCGGCTCGCCGTGGGGACGGTGGTCACGCAGATTTGTGCGCTGCGGTTCTTCTGCCGCTATGTGCTGCATCGGCGCGATGTCCGCGAGGATCTGCCGTATCCGAAGCAACGACTGCGTCTGCCCGTCGTCCTGAGTCCTGACGAAATCCAGCGCCTCATCGCGGGCGCGAAGAATCTCTACCACCGCACCCTGCTGCTGACCCTCTACGGTGCCGGCTTGCGTCGCAGCGAAGCGTGCCAGCTCAAAGTCCGCGACATCGACAGCCAACGCATGGTGCTCCGCGTCGAGCAGGGCAAGGGCGGCCGCGATCGCGAGATCCCGCTGAGCCCGACGCTCCTCGCCGCGCTCCGCGAGTACTACCGCTGGATGCGCCCGAAGACCTACCTCTTCCCGGGGACACGCCACGGCTGGCGGGCCGATGCGCCGATCACGACGAAGGTCATCTGGGAGGCCGTGCGCCTCGCCGCGCGGAAGGCCGGGCTCGATAAACGGGTCACGCCACACACGCTGCGGCACTCGTATGCGACGCATCTCCTGGAAGCGGGCGCCGACCTGCGCACGATTCAGCTGCTCCTCGGTCACGCGGACCTGTCGCACACGACTGTCTATCTCCACCTCTCGCGGCGCCACCTGCAGGCCGCGCCGAATCCCCTGGAGCAGCTCAAGGTCCCCGCGCTCGTGGTCCTCCCGCGGTCACGCCTGAAGCGGAAGCCGAGTCCGGCATGAGCCGGCCTGCGGTGGAGGTGGCCGATCTCCTCCACGCGCAGGGTGACGCCTTCGTCGCACAGCATCCGTGGCTCAGCGTGCAACAGCGATCAGTCCTCCGCGCGATCGCCCGCTGTCGCACCGCTGCGCTCGGTGGCCATGTCGACCGGTGTCACGCGTGCGGGCATCAGGCCATCTCCTATAACTCGTGCCGATCACGGCATTGCCCGAAGTGCCAGGCGCAAGCGCGCGAGCGCTGGCTCCGCGCGCGGGAGCGCGACCTGCTCGATGTGCCCTATGTGCATGTCGTTTTCACGCTGCCGCATGCGCTCCTGCCGCTGGCCTATCGGAACAGCCCCCGTTTGTACATGTGGCTGTTTCAGGCCAGCGCCGCGACCCTGCGCGAGGTCGCGGCCGATCCGCGTCATCTCGGAGCCGAGATCGGCGTGCTCAGCATCCTCCACACGTGGGGGCAAACCCTCGTCCGCCATCCGCACGTCCACTGCGTCGTACCGGCCGGCGGCCTGTCCCCGGATCACCGTCGCTGGATTCGGCCGCGGTACGCCGACTTCTTCTTGCCGGTGAAGGTGCTCAGTCGTGTCTTTCGCGGGAAGTTTGTCGCCGCCCTCCGTCGCGCCTACGTGCGCGGCGAGCTGGACCTCTGGGGCGCGACCGAGGGCTTGCGCGATCCGGCGGCCTGGCGCGCGTTCATCGACGCGCTCTTCGAGACCGACTGGGTCGTGTATGCGAAACCCGCCTTCGGTGGCGCCAAGGCGGTCCTCCGCTACCTGGGGCGCTACACCCATCGGGTCGCGATCAGCAATCACCGGTTGCTCGCCTTCGATGGAGACCGCGTCACCTTTCAATGGAAGGACTATGCCCACGACGATCAACGGCGCACGATGACGCTCTCCACCATGGAGTTTCTGCGCCGCTTCGTCCAACACATCCTGCCGCGCCGCTTCGTGCGCATCCGGCAGTCGGGGTTTCTCGCGAACACCTGTCGCGCGGCGCGGGTGGCCCTCGCACGAACCCTCCTCGCCACGCCGGCGACCGCACGATCATCCACGGAGGCGACCGCGACGGTCATCCCGGAGACCACGACGCGATCCACGTGGGCCTGTCCCCGTTGCGGCGCGGCGATGATCGTCGGGCCGATTCTGTCAGCGCTCCAGCTCGCGACCGTCACATGGAGTTTCGACAGCTCATGAGGACCGACTCTCGTCAGAGCCAGCGTCTTCGACAACGTGATCGCCCACGTCTCGGGAGAGGTGCGCGCCCCCGCGCCCATCCAGCACCGCCCCGCGACACTCGCTGGCGCACGCGCCATCACCCGGGTGGACGCCGCCGCCGCTCGCGCGCCGCCGGCCTCTCGATTCACATCGGTCCACGCTCGGGGATCTCGATTCCAGCTCCATAGCCGGCCGCCGCGCCAGCGGCTTCCTTCAAGTCTCGTTATCGAAAGTGCCTCGGCATCCGCATGGGGCTGCGTGTCCGGCCTCTCGCGCCGAGGCACTTCCGATGAACGCTAGCGACCAGGCGTTATCCCAGGGCGTTGCGCGCTGACGTGTTAGCCCATCATGGGCGCTGCCACGCGCGACCGATCACTGAGTGGTTCGCGTACGACAATGGCCACAGCACGAGGACGAAGCCGGTATACGTCAGCCCGAAGATGGCGCCGAAGATCGGCCCAGAAAGCAGCGCCGAGAATAGTCGCTGCCTGGCGACGCCTCCTTCGAAAAGATGCAGGAGGTTGACTGCCATAAGGAATAGCAGGCTGGCCAGATACACGTCCGCCAGTGCGATCGCGAGTCTCGTTGACCGACGACGTGCTAAGAACGTGCGCGACATCCGACCGATCAACACGCCGATCGCTGGCGCCGCAATGAGGCCACCGCTGACCATCCGCGCTACTTCGCCCAACGGAGTTCGAACAGGTGACGCGGGCGATGAAAGCCAGACAATCGCGAGGCCGATGGCGGCCCAGACGCATCCGGAAATCAGGGAATACGCAACCACTTTCGTCGTTCTTGGCATGGGCTCTGTTGCTTCCGCGATGGCTTCACAGGCTATAGGCGGTCTTGCGCGCCGGATCGTCACGGGTAAGAGCCGTGAACGCACGCGACTCGTACACCACGGGCAACCACTTGACAGGCGGGCACGCACGCAGTGTATCGGCGGAGGAGCAGTTCGCGAGTACGCAGATCACCTCGGACTCCTCACTGACGCCGTAGCGTTGACCGAACCATCGACAGCCCCAGTGTCAGAAGGCTGCTCAACGAACATTCCATTGTGTTCGGATGGTTCCTTGATCCCGACGCTGCCGCGACAACGCAGTCACGCCCTCGATTTCAGGCCGGCGCCTCAAGAACGCTTCGGTGAACGTCCGCCGGAAGCATTGTGAGCTCTGTGATGCCTCTGGCCCCGGTCCTCTGAGGCTGCGTCCTCTGCGGCTTCTCAGTAGCTGAAGACGAACAGCATGTCCACGCCGCTGTCCTGGCTCCGCTGGAACACCTGCTGCTGCGGCGTCGAACCCTCGAGCACGTTGGTCCGCAGCCGCAGCCACCTGGCGATCTCGTATTCGAGCACGAAGTTCGTCACGCTTTCGGCGCCGATTCCCTGCTCTACCCGCACGAACAGGTTCTGCCCCAGCTGTCCGCCCAGCGTCACCTCGGGCCCCCCGCCGGTCACCGGCGCGACGTTGATCTCGAACGTGTCGAGATTCAGGGCGTTGCCGATCGACTTGGCGAGCTCTCCCGCGATGGCCCCGGTGGCGAGCGACTCGGCACGCTGAGCCAGCGAGATCTGCTGCCCTTCTCCCAGGTTGCTGAGCGGCTGGTTGAAGACGATGAGCGACAGGACGTCGGCCTGCTCGAGCGGCGGCACGCTGCTCAGCGTGATGGCCGGCTTCTTCAGCGTCCCGCCCAGCGTCACGTACGCCGTCACGGCCTGGATCACGCGCTGGGTCCGGACGTCGAGCGCCGGGTCGATCTCGTCGCCCCCTTCGAAGCGGACCGTCCCGTCGCGGAGGATCGTGAAGCGCCGTCCCTGGAAGTCGTACGTCCCGCGGATCGTCCGCACCGGACCGACCAGTCGGACCTGGTCCCACGGCGTCTTGCTGATCCAGAGGTCGCCGCCGAGCGTGAGGTTCAGCGCGCCCAGCCCGATAGGCGAGCCGGGCGCCTGGAGGTTGTCCGCCTTGACGACCAGGTCGTCCGGGATCGTGACGTGCAGCTCGACCTGCATCGGATCGAAGCGGCTCGACGCGCCTTTCTGCCCTTCGCTGGTCGCGGCCGACGCGTACTCGGTCGGCTTGGTGGCGTACACTGACGTGCCGACCTTCGCAAGAATGGGGTCCAGGCGGATTTCGCCGGTGACGATCCCGAGATCGCCATCGACGCGCGGCGCGCTCAGCTCGCCGGTCATCTGCAGGTTGCTGTTGATCCGGAGGCTCCCCATCTTGTCGTCGAGGACCTTGAAGTCGTCCGCCTTGACGGCGATCGACATCTCGCCCACCTGCCGCTCGTGAAACGCGAGGTCGCCGCTGATCGTCAGCGGCTTCTGCCGATCGTCGAGCACGCGGACTCCGGGAATATGAATGCGGTCGGGCTGCAGGTCGATTCGCCCGTCGAGCTGCCGGTAGCCGACGCCGGTAGGCTGTACCGTGAACGCCCCGTTGTCGATCGAGAAGGAGCCGCTGGCGTGGGGATCCCCCGCCGTGCCGGTCACGTGGACGTTGGCCTGGAGCGTGCCCTTCACTCCGCTCAGCGCCGTCGTGAACCCCTGCACCAGGCCGAGGTCGATCGGACTGCTGTCCACATGCAGATCGACGGGCGCCGTCGAGCCGGCCGCCGCACCGGTGAACAGGTCGATCGGCACCGCTCCCTGCGCGTCGATCCAGGAGGCCGGGTTCTGCTGCAGACGCGCGTCGAGATCGACCGTGCGGTCCCGATAGGCGGCCGTCGCGTTCAACGCGTCGTACTTGAACCGGCGGAAGCCGCCGTCGGCCACGTGCGCCTCCGCCTCGACGTGGGGCGACGTCAGCGTCCCCGCGATCGTGCCCGTGGCGTCGAGCGTGCCCGTCAGCTGCGGCGGCCGCAGCAGGAGCGCGTCGATCGTCGCGAGCTGCACGTGATTCAGTCGCACCTTCAACGCGCGCCCCGGCTGACCGACCGTGCCGTCGACGGCAATCTGCTGGCCGCCGTCGACGAGCTGCAGGTCGCTGACAGCCACCGCGCCGTGACCCCACCGCACGACGGGGTGCGCCCCGGATCGGAGCTGCCACGACATGCCGCGCGACTGGAGCGCGAGCCGGCGCAGGCGCACGTTCTGGTCGGCGGGATCGAACCCCGCGTTGCCGGCTGCCGTCAGCGTGCGCTCCGGCTGCCGCGCCGTGGCATCGAACGCGAGCTGCTGCCCCCGGTAATCGGTCTTCGCGTCGAGCTCGTTGATGTGCTGGCCGCCGAGCGACACGAACGTCGCGTGCGTCGTCGCCGACACGTCTCCGTCGGCGGGCTGCAGGTCGGGGACGCGCGCGGTGAAGTCCGTGCCGATCGTCAGCGCGCCGTTGCCGGCGTACCGCACACCGTCGCCGGTGAAGCGGCCCGTTGCCTGCAGCGCCTGCCGGTTGCCGGTGATGGTCGCCTCGAGCTTCGCGATGCCCGTGAGCGGCACGTTCGCGATCCTGCCGATCTGGTCCAGCCTCGGCGCGGCCACCTGGAGCGTGAGGTCGGAGGCGCCGCTGTCGTTCAGCGCCAGCGAGCCGGCGGCGTGCGCCGTCAGATCCGGACCCGTGATGTCGAGCCGATCGATACTCGCCGCGCGCTCGGCGTAGCGGCCCGTCAGCGTGGCCTCGTTCAGCGACAGCCCCGCGATGCGTGACGGCTTCAGCGTCACCGTCCCGCCTGCCTGCACGGCGGCCGGAGCGACCGGAGCGGTCACGTCCGGCAGCGTCGCGCGCAGGTCGACGGATCCGTTGACCTC
>JBLMXQ010000145.1:0-16700 GCA_050257855.1 Betaproteobacteria bacterium
GAGCTCTCGCTTCCCGCCGCCTCGACGCGCGCCAGCGTTCAGGGGTTCGGCAACGTGGCCCAGTTCGCCATCCGCCTGTACCAGCAGCTCGGGGGCACGGTGACCTGCGTCTCGAGCTGGGACCAGGCGTCGGGCACCTCGGTCGCGTTCCGCCGCTCCAGGGGAGTGGACGTGGACGAGCTCCTCGCCATCACCGACCCGTTCGGCGGAATCGACAGGAAGCGCGCCCCCGACCTCGGCTACGAGGTGCTCCCGGGCGAGGCGTGGATCGAGCAGGAGGTGGACATCCTGCTGCCGTGCGCGCTCGAGAACCAGGTGACCGGGGACAACGTGAACAAGATTCACGGCAAGGTGAAGCTGATTGCCGAGGGCGCCAACGGCCCGACGACGCCCGAGGCCGACAAGATCATCAGCGAGCGCGGCATCTTCCTCATCCCCGACTTCCTCGCCAACGCCGGCGGCGTCACCTGCAGCTACTTCGAGCAGGTGCAGAGCAACACGAACTACTACTGGGACAAGGACGAGGTGCTCGCGAAGCTGGACGTCAAGATGACCGCCGCCTTCCACGCGGTCAGCGAGCTCGCCGCGGCACGCCGGCTCTCGATGCGGGACGCCGCCTACGTGATCGCGGTGAACCGCGTGGCGCAGGCGTGCCGCGATCGCGGGTGGATCTGACCGGGCGCAGGCACCCATGAGCGGCGGGAGCCATCGTGCCGTGCCGCGCTTCGGCCGGCGCTTTCTCGACGCGCCGGAGCGCGTGACGGCGATCGCCGGCGGGTCGCCGGGCAGCAAGGCGCGCGGGCTGCTTCTCGTCCACGACCTCCTGGCGGATCGGTTTTCCGCCGATCTGTTCCCCCAGTTCCGGGTCGACGTGCCGGCGATGACCGTGCTCCAGACCGACGCGTTCGATCGGTTCATGGCGCACAACGATCTGCAGCGGATCGTCGACGACCCGCTCGCCGACCGGCAGATCGCGCTGGCGTTCCAGGCAGCCGAACTGCCGCCCGAAATCGTCGGCGACCTGCGCGCGCTCGTCGAGCAGGTGCGGTCGCCGCTGGCGATTCGCTCGTCGAGCATGCTCGAGGACGCGCTGCGGCATCCCTTCGCAGGCGTTTACGCGACCAAGATGATCCCGAACGATCAGCCGGACGCGGATTCGCGCTTCCGACGGCTGGCCGAAGCGATCAAGCTCGTCTACGCGTCGACCTTCTTCGTCGAGGCGAGGCGGTACCTCGCCGCCGCCGGGCGCGGGGTCGCAGACGAGAAGATGGCGGTCATCGTCCAGGAGGTCGTCGGCCGGCGGCATCGGACCCGCTTCTACCCCGATCTGTCGGGAGTCGCCCGCTCGTACAGCTTCTACCGCAGCGGCACGGCACGTCCCGAAGACGGCGTCGTCGATCTGGCCGTCGGCCTCGGGAAGACGATCGTCGACGGCGAGCTCGTCTGGAGCTACTCGCCGGCCTATCCGCGAGCCACGCCGCCGTTCGCCTCGACCGGCGAGCTCCTCGACCGGACGCAGACCTCGTTCTGGAGCGTTCGCATGGAGGGCACGCCGCGCTACGACCCGGTCGAGGAAACGGAGTACCTCGTTCGGGCTGGGCTCGCCGAGGCCGAAGCTGACGGAGGACTGCGATTCACGGCGTCGAGCTACGATCCCGATGGGGATCGGCTCTACCCTGGGTTGCGCGGCAGCGGAGCGCGCGCGGTCACCTTCGCGCCACTCCTCGTGCTCGAGGAGTTCCCGGTCAACGCGCTCGTGCGCACGCTGCTTTCGATCAGCGAGGACGCCGTCGGCGGACCGGTGGAGATCGAGTTCGCCGCCACGCTGGCGCGCGACCAGCAGCCGCCGGGCCGCTTCGGCTTTCTGCAGGTGCGTCCGATGCTCGTGTCCTCGCAGCCGGTCACGATCGAAGCCGCGGAAGCCCGCATCCCGTCTCGCCTCCTCGCCTCGCACGCGGCCCTCGGGAACGGCGAGGCGCAGATACGCGATGTCGTGTTCGTGCGCCCTGAGACGTTCGATGCCAGCCTCACGCGGGCCATTGCCGCGGAGGTCGCCGAGATGAACCGCCGTCTGGTGGACGCGAGCCGGCCGTACCTGCTGATCGGGTTCGGGCGCTGGGGCAGCAGCGATCCGTGGCTCGGGATCCCGGTGGACTGGGCCAGCATCGCGGGCGCGCGCGCCATCGTCGAGACCGGCATTGCCGGCATGAACGTGGCTCCGAGCCAGGGGTCGCATTTCTTCCACAACCTGTCCAGTTTTGGCGTGCTCTACCTGACGGTCCGAGCCGGCGTCGACCCGCCGATCGACTGGGAGTGGCTGGGCGCTCAGCGGATCGCGCACGAGACGGCGCACGTCCGGCACGTCTCGCTGAAGGCGCCGCTCGTCGTGAAGGTGGACGGCCGCTCCGGTGAGGGCCTGGTGCGGCGCGACGCCGGTGGAGGCGCCTCGTGAGCCCCCACGAGGAAGGCGCCGATCGGATCATCATCGACTCGCTGCGCGAGCGCGCGAAGGAGCTGCACTGCCTCTACACGGTTCACGAGCTGCTGTCGCACCCGGACCGGCCGCTCTCGGAGGTGTGCCGCGGGCTCGTCGAGGCGATGCCGTCAGGCTGGCGCTTCCCCGCCGATTGTTTCGCGAAGATCACGCTCGGCCACGAAGTGTTCCAGCCGCCGCGGACCACTGACACGCCCTGGGTTCAGCGGGCGCCGATCGTGGCGGCGGACAAAAGGATCGGGACCGTCGAGATCTTCTACTCGCAGCCGCAGCCGGCGGCCGACGAGGGGCCGTTCCTCAAGGAGGAGCGGAAGCTCATCGACACGATCGCGGAGCAGCTGGCCGACTGGGCGGTCCAGCGCGGGCTGGCGGGCGGGCGCGCCGAACGGGCCGGCGCCGCCGCCCGCTACGAGGAGTGGCCGATCATCGTCGAGTTCCTCCGGCGCACCGATCCGTACCAGCTGGCGCGGCTGTCACACCGGATGCTCAACCACCTGAGCTGGAGCGGCGTCGAACGCGCGCAGGCGATGCTCGCGTCGTACGCCTCGTCGGCGCGCGACCGGGACGAAAACGCACTCGACGAGAACCGGCCGCTCGATCACACGGCCGACGCACTGCCGACCGCGCCGGAGCAGGTCTTCACGCTCGCGGCACGTCACATGACCGGCGACGAGATCCTCGCGGCGCTCGAAAAGTGGATCCGCGAAGACAAGAGCGCGTTCCTGATCGAGACGCTCGATCACCTCGGCAGCACGATCGCCGACATCGCGCAGGCGCTCGATCGCTTCCAGCAGCTCGCCATCGACGACGAGGACCTGTCGCGCGCGACGCGCATCGGCCTGCGCGTCTCCCTGGCGCGGCGCCTCCTGACCGACGACACGGATTTCGTGAACTCCGCGCGGGCGTATTTGACCGTGCCGGAGTACGCCAGTCTGCTGCACCGCGTCATCACGCCGCCGAACGGGCACGGCAAGCTGGGCGGCAAGAGCGCCGGCCTGCTGCTCGCGGCCGCCGTGATCCGCCGATCGACCGAGTTCGCCGACGTCGTCGGCGATGTGCGCGTCCCGCGCACGTGGTATCTCGCCTCCGACGGTCTGCTCGACTTCGTCGAGTACAACCACCTGGAGGACGTCTACAACCGCAAGTACATGGAGCTCGACCAGATCCGGCGCGACTACCCGCACGTCGTGCAGGTCTTCAAGCACTCGCACTTCTCGCCGGAGATCGTCAAGGGCCTTTCGGTCGCGCTCGACGAGTTCCAGGACCGGCCGCTCATCGTGCGCAGCTCCAGCCTGCTCGAGGACCGGATGGGCGCCGCCTTTTCGGGGAAGTACAAGAGCCTCTTCCTCGCCAACCAGGGCACCAAGCGTGAACGGCTCGGCGCCCTGCTCGACGCGGTCGCGGAGGTCTACGCCTCGCTGTTCGGGCCCGACCCGATCGAGTACCGCGCCGAGCGCGGCCTCCTCGACTTCCACGAGGAAATGGCGGTGATGATCCAGGAGGTGGTCGGAGCGCGCGCGGGCCGCTATTTCCTGCCGGCCTACGCCGGCGTGGCCTTCAGCAACAACGAGCTGCGCTGGTCGCCGCGCATCCGCCGCGAGGACGGGCTCGTGCGCCTGGTCCCCGGGCTCGGCACGCGCGCCGTCGACCGCCTCGCCGACGACTACCCTGTGCTCTTCGCGCCGGGTCAGCCGGGGCTGCGCGTGAACACCAGCGCCGACGAGGTGCTTCGGTACTCGCCGCGTCGCGTCGACCTCATCAACCTCGAAGCGAAACGATTCGAGACGGTGCCGCTCGATGCGCTGCTGCGCGAGTGCGGCCGCGATCTGCCGGCCGCCAGTCAGATCTTCTCCCGCTTCGACCGCGACGGTACGCGGCGCCCGATCGGATTCGAGTGGGATCCCGTCCGCGAGCCGGCGCTCGCCACGTTCGACGGCCTCGTGACCGGCACGCCGTTCCTGGGGCGTCTGCGGGCGCTGCTCCGGCTCCTCGCCGAGAAGCTCGGCGGCCCGGTGGACGTCGAGTTCGCGTCGGATGGCCGCGACCTGTACCTGCTGCAGTGCCGCGCCCAGAGCTTCGCGGACGACGCAGCGCCGGCGCAAATCCCGCGCGATCTCCCGAACGAGCGAATTCTCTTCACCGCCAGTCGCTTCGTGTCGAACGGCCGGGTCCCCGACATCACGCACGTCGTCTGCGTGGACCCCGATCGGTACCGGGCGCTCGGCGGCCTTGGTGAGCTGCGCGCCGTCGGGCAGGCCGTCGGCCGTCTCAACCAGCTTCTGCCGAAGCGGCGGTTCGTCCTGATCGGCCCCGGCCGCTGGGGCAGCCGCGGCGACATCAAGCTGGGAGTCGCGGTTACCTATTCCGACATCAACAACACGGCCATGCTGCTGGAGGTGGCGGAGCGGCGGGGCAGCTACGTGCCGGACCTGTCGTTCGGGACGCATTTCTTCCAGGACCTCGTCGAGTCCGACATCAGGTACCTGCCCCTGTACCCGGACGACCCGGGAGTCATCTACAACGTCAGCTTCCTGCGGGGTGCGCCGAACCTGCTGGGCGAGCTGCTCCCCGAGTACGCGGGCCTCGCCGACGTGGTGCGCGTCATCGACGTGCCGCAGGCGACCGGCGGACTCGTCCTTCGCATCTGGATGAACGCGGATCTCGACGAAGCCGTCGGCGCGCTCGTGCCGCCGGAAGCGCCGCCGGACCCGGCACGCGGCCGGCAGCGCCGCTAGACAGACTTGGCGACCGGCTTGACGATGACCCCGGCGTGCGTGCGACCGTCGATCGTGACGACCGCCGGGGCGGGCAGGCGGAGGTGGCGCACGAACTCCCCTTCGCGCTCGGTCGGCTGGGCCGCGAGCCACGGCCAGTCGATGAAGCCGTCGCCGGCGTCCGGATTGACCGTCAGGTATCCGATATTGCCGGCCACGAGGTTCTGGAAGAAGTGGCTGCCCTGTGACGGTTTGACCCGAAGGTCCCGGAATCCGGCTTCGACGATCGCGCGCGCTCCGGAAATCTGATCCCACGACACCGGGATGCCGAGCAGTGGGTCCGCCGTGCCCCAGCGGCCCACCCCGACGAGCAGGTACGGCCGGCGCAGCGCGGCGAGCTCCGCGTTGAAGCGCGCGACCTCGCGGGCGACGTCGTGGCTGCGTCCGCGTTCGAATCTGTGCGCGTCGACCACGATCAGATCGCGCACATCGTCGATGGTGCCGTGGCCGAGCGCGCTCGAGCTCTGGCAAATCAGGCGGTCTCGCGGCACGGCGCCCAGCCCGACCTCCGGCAGCTCGCGGAGCCGGGCCAGCGGCCGCAGCTGGAGCAGGGCGAATTCGGGCGGCCGCGGCCCGCCCGGCAGGTCGACGGCGAACTCGATCTCGACCGGCGCGTTCACCCCCTCCGACGCGACGCCGAGCACCGCGTCGAGGAGCTCGGCGAGCGGGAACAGACCGTGTTTCAGCAGCGGCGCGAACGTCACGAGGCGGATCCCCGGCCGGGACACGCCGTCGTACACCGCGTCGTTCTGGGGGGAATAGGTCGACCCCAGCCGGTCGATCGTGCCGTCCTCCTCGGCGGCACGCAGGTCGAACTGCGCGGGCGAGAACCGGCCGACGCTGTCGAGCCGGCCGAGTTCGAGGGCGTAGAACGTGCGCTGGGCGTTGTTGACGGTGTCGGCCGCCGACGAGAATTCGACGACGTGGCGCGGATAGCGGGGACAGAAACGCACGCACGCGCCGCCTTCCACGACGGTCTCGCCGAGGCCGAGCGCGACGGCCGCGATGCCGTCGGCAGCCGTCATCGGCGGGAGCGGGTAGAAATTGTGCGACCGGGCCACGCCGGCGAAGTCCGGATAGAAGCGCGTCGCGTGCGCGCGGCCGACGATCCGCTGCAGCACGACCGACATCTTCTCCTCTTCGAGCCGATACGGGCTGCCGGCGAGGTATTCCTTGGCCGCGTGCATGAACATCGACGCGTACACGCGTTTGACCGCGGTGAGCAGCTGACGGAGCCGCACGTCCGCGCGGCCGTGGTCGTTCGGCAGCATGAAGGTGCGATAGATGCCGGCGAAGGGCTGGTACTGCGAGTCCTCGAGGAGGCTCGAGGACCGCACGGCCAGCGGGTGGCGCACGGCCGCGACCAGCGCCGCCAGATCGCGAACGGCAGCCGCCGGCACCTCCGCCCCGACGAAGCGCGCCTCGATCTCCGCGTCGCTCGCGGCGCTGAACGCGATGTCGCCGAGGCGGTTCCTGTCGAGGAACTCGTCGAACACGTCGGACCCGATCACGACCGACGGCGGCACCGCAATCCGAATCCCGGGGAACCGCTCGGCGAGGTGTGACTCGCTCACGAGCAGATCCATGAACGCGAGCCCGCGCGCCTTCCCGCCGAGCGATCCGCCACCGAGGCGGCACAGCGTCGTCTCGAGGTCGTAGCTCGCGGGATCGAAGTCGACGACGACACCGTGGCCGCGCGGGTGGCGGTACTCCTGAATCGCGCGCATCAGCTCGAGCCGCAGATGCTCGACTGTCGGAAAGTCGGAGACCTTGCGGGGCCGCAGGCGCTCGGCCAGGGCGAACTCGGTCCGCGCCTTGAACCAGTTGGAGAAGTGGTTGCGCTCGCCGTGATAGGCGAGGCTCTCGGGCGGCACCCTCGCCAGCTGCTCCTCGAGCTCTCGCAGGTCGCGCGCGCGCCCGACTTCGCGGCCGTCCGGCGTCCGGAAGACGAAGTCGCCGAACCCGAGGCTCTCGACCATGAACCGCCTCAGCTGCTGCAGCAGCGTCGGCGAGCCCTTGACCAGGAACGACGCCCCGACCGAGCGCGCCAGCTCCTGGTTCTCCGGCCGGCTCGACTGGAGCATCACCGGAACGTCGGGCTGGCGCTCGCGGACGCGGCGGGCGAGCTCGAGGCCGGCGTCCGGCGCGACGACGCCACCCCGGCGGAACTCGATGTCGGAGATGATGCCAAGGATGTAATCCTCGTACTCCACGAAGTCGCGCCATGCCTCCTCGTAGCTGCCGCAGAGCAGGATCTTCGGCTGGGCCTGCAGCCGCATCAGCTTGTGCGACAGGTTCAGGCCCTCCGGCACGAGGCTGTGCGCGTGGTGCATCAGCTCCGAGTACATCGTCGGCAGGAACGACGAGTAGTAGCGGACGTTGTCCTCGACGACGAGGATGACCTGCACGCCGAGCACGCTGGTGTCATGGGCGACGTTCCAGCGGTCCTCGATCGACTTGACGATCGCCGGCACGATCCGGACGTCGCCCTGCCAGAGGAACACGCGGTGCACGGGGAGGCCGGCGGCGCGCTCGACGAGCCGACCGGCCTCGCGCGCGTCGTACGCCAGGACGACGACCGGCGTGTCGAGGCCGGCCTCCTTGATGCGCTGCGCGAGCGTGAGCGCGGACATGTCGCCGACCCACGCCGAGGCAATCACGAGGTTGTACCGCGCGCGGTCCCAGGCGAGCGCCAGCGCCTGCGCGCCGCTCGACACGTGAGTGATCCCTGGCGTGTGGCGGACCTGGAGGTCGAGGAACTCCTTGAGGATGACCTCCTGCAGCTCGCCGTCTTCCGCGATGATGAACGAGTCGTACAAACTGGAAACGAGCAGGATGTCGTGCACGCGGGCCCGGGCGATGTCGGACACACGGGCGAGCCGCACGCCCGAGCCAAGCCACGCGGCTCCGCTCGAATTCTGGAAGGTGGACATCTGGTTATCTGGTCACTTCACGCACGCGGCGATGATCAGACAACCAGATGCCATCAATGAAGCGATTCGCAACGCTCAGACGAGCCCCTGATCCATCATCGCGTCGGCGACCTTCAGGAAGCCGGCAATGTTCGCGCCGTTGACGTAGTTGCCCGGCGTGCCGAAGGTGGCCGCCGTCTCGTGGCAGTTGCGGTGGATCGCCTTCATGATCGTGTGCAGCCGCGCATCCACCTCCTCGCGCGTCCAGGAGATCCGCGCGCTGTTCTGCGCCATCTCGAGTCCGGAAGTGGCGACGCCGCCCGCATTGGCCGCCTTGGCCGGTCCGTACAGAATGCCGGCGTCGACGAACCGCCGCACGCCGTCGAGCACGGTCGGCATGTTGGCCCCTTCCGAGACCACGTAGACGCCGTTCTTCAGCAGGTTTTCGGCGTCCTTGCTGCCGATCTCGTTCTGCGTTGCGCTGGGGAACGCGCACTGCGCCTTGTGATTCCAGAGCGGGCTGTAGTCGAGACGGGGATCAGTCGGCGTGTAGACGGTGCCTCTGAACCTGTCCGCGTACTCGCGGATGCGTCCGCGCCGCACGTTCTTCAGATCCATCACGAACTGCAGCTTGTCGGCCGTGATGCCGGCCTCGTCGTAGATGTAGCCGTCCGAATCGGACAGCGTCACGGGCTTCGCCCCGAGCTGCAGCAGCTTCTCGATCGTGTACTGCGCGACGTTGCCGCTGCCCGACACCAGACAGACCTTCCCCTCCAGCGTCTCGTTGCGGGTCGCCAGCATCTCGGCGGCGAAGTACACGGCGCCGTACCCGGTCGCCTCCGGCCGGATCAGCGAGCCTCCCCAGTTGAGTCCCTTACCGGTCAGCACGCCGGTGAACTCGTTGCGCAGACGCTTGTACTGGCCGAAGAGGTACCCGATCTCGCGCCCGCCGACGCCGATGTCCCCGGCCGGCACGTCGGTGTTCGGGCCGATGTGCCGGCACAGCTCCGTCATGAAGCTCTGGCAGAACCGCATCACTTCGTTGTCGCTCTTCCCTTTCGGGTCGAAATCGGACCCGCCCTTGCCGCCGCCCATCGGCAGCGTCGTCAGCGAGTTCTTGAGCACCTGCTCGAAGGCGAGGAACTTGAGGATGCCGAGGTTGACCGACGGGTGGAACCGGAGACCACCTTTGTACGGTCCGATCGCGCTGTTCATCTCGATGCGGTATCCGCGGTTGATCTGGATGCGGCCCTGATCGTCCTGCCACGGCACGCGGAAGATGATCACGCGCTCGGGCTCGACCATCCGCTCGATGATGCGCATGCTTCGGTACTCGGGCCTGCGCTCGAGCACGAGTTCCAGCGACTCGACCACTTCCTGAACGGCCTGGAGAAATTCCGGCTCGGCGGGATTCCTGGCGGCGAGATCGGCCAGCAGTTCCCGCGCGAATGACGACGCGCCTGTCGACGACTCCGGCGGTTGCACAATCATGAGGGCCTCCACGCGCAGATTACCGCAATCCGGCGGGGCGTTGCGCAGAATCCCGCCGCGTGGGACGCGCCGGTCAGCCGCGGACGCGGAAGTCGACGAGTTCCCGGGCGACCCCCGCCGGACTCGACGCCGTCACCTCGACGACGTAGTCGCCCGGCGCGAACGGCGCGAGCGGGATCTCGATCTGCAGCGCCCGCTCCGGCGCCGCGCTCACGGGCAGCGCGCGAATCTGCTGGCCGAAGCGGCTCAGAAGGCGGGCGGTCACGCGTGGCGAGCCGCCGGGCGCGTACGCCGCGCAGCGAATCAACACCGTTTCGGTCCGATTGAAGTCGCGCGAGGCGACCGGCACCGCATCCGGGTCGGCGGCAATCGTGCGCAGTTCGGGCGCGGTGCGCGCTCGAAACACCTGCGGGGTTCCGAGGGCGACGGGAGACTTCAGCTCGCGCACCGCGATCTCGCGGACGTCGGTGTCGATGGTTCCGGCCGCGGCGTCTTCGATGGCCATGTGCAGGCGCAGCGGTCCAGGCGGAACGTCGAACACCGCCCGGGCGGCCTGCTCCTCGACGTCGCGACCGGCGACCGCATCGTCGGCCGGGTTCACGAAGCCGTCGAACGCGATCGTGCCGTCGGGCGCGAGCGCTTTCAGCTGCACGCGCGACGGCGTCGGCCGGCGCGAACGGTCGCCGGGCACGCGCGGCGCGGGCTCCCACACGAACGTCACCCGGGTCGTGTTCCCCTGCCCGCGCGCGATGCCGAACCAGGGCCGGATGAGCGGGCTGGCGCGCCACGGCATGTTGAATTCGCGCGGCAGCGCCGGCTTCGTCGCCGCGCCTCCGGCGGCGATCGTCTCGGCGAGCAGCTCGTCTGGAAACAACGCCCAGTATCCCTTGCGTGCGCGCACGCGGACGCCTTTCCGCTTCACGCCGACCTGCACGCCGCGAAACATGCCGTCGGCCGGCTGCACCGACCGGTACGACACGAGATAGTACGTGCTCGCGTCGGCGATCGTCCGGGCGAGCCGATCCGAGGCGTCCGCCTCGCGGCCGATCGCGGCGCCATCGGTGTCAGCGGCAAGCCGCTGCAGCATCGGTGGCACGTCCTCGAGCCCTGCGCCCGGATCGATCGCGTAGATCGCGACATCGTAGCGGTTCGCGGATCGAAGGACCGTGTCGAGCGTCGCCATCGGCTCGAATCCCCGCCGCCGGGGCGGAGCGCTCAGGCCTTCGCTGACGAACAACAGCGTCTTGCGGCCGTTGCCCAGGCGGCCCAGATGGACGACGAGCGCGTTCAGCGCGGACAGCGTGACCTGCGCGCGCGCGGCGTCGATCCGGGCGTGGTCGCCGGCAATGTAGTTGCGCTCGAAGGCGCTGCGCGGCTCGTAGTCCCCCTCGCGCCCTTGCAGGCCCGAGAGCGCCGCCTGCAACGCATCCCGATCGCGCGTCGCGCGAATCGCAAGGAGCGAGTCGAGCGGCTTCATGACGGCAACCAGATCGCGGGGACCGAGGTCGTGAGCGGCGAAGGACGCGAGCAGCTCGCGTGCGCGCGAGGCTCCGTCCGGCGTCAGGTGGAAGTCGTCGAGGAGGAGGCCGAACGCGCGCCCGCCGCCGTCGAGGATCGGCTGCCGATCCGCCGGCGCCTGGGGCAGCGATGCGTCCGCACGCTCGCCGGGCCGCACGAGGGTGACGCTGTCGATCCGCTGCAACACCCCGTTCTCGCGGAGATCGAAGTCGGCGGCGGTCAGGCCGGTCACGAACCGGCCGCGCGCATCGGTCGCGAAGACGTCGACGTGCACGATGCGGTCGGAGGTCGCCGCCGGCGTGGCCAGCGCCGCGGCCAGCGCCGCGGCAAGGAGCGGGCGCATGGCGATCAGCTGGTCACGCGGAATCCCACGAGCTGACGCGCGCCGGAGTCGCCGCCGGCCTTCACCTCGACCAGGTACTCGCCGGGCGGAAGGCTCGCGAGCGGCAGATCCACCTGCTGCTCGCTCGTCGCCGGCAGCGGGGCGACGGGCAGATCGGACATCGGCTGACCGGCGCGATTGAGCAGCCGCGCGGTCAGCGTCGGCGCCTGCCCGCCCGGCCCGTAGGCCGGCACCCGGATGAGCAGGCGGTCGGTCCGCCGGAACTGGCGCGTCGCCACCGGCACCGCCTTCGCGTCGCTCCTGATCTGCTGGAACTCGCGCGGAGTGCGCCCGACCAGGACCTCGGCCGTGCCCAGCGTCACTTGCGGCGACGTCAGGTCTGGGACCGTAATCTCCTTTGTCTCGGTGTCGAGCACGTCCGAGGCGGCACCTTCGACCGACACACGCAGATCGACCTTGCCGGGCGGCGCCTCGAAGGTGACACGCGCCGGCGCGCGAGGCGCCGCCGCGCCGCCGTTGCCATCGGTCCCGTCGGCGGCCGCGGCGTCGGGCACGCTGCCGCGGAAGTACGACGCCGAGCCGTCCGCGCTCATCGCGATCAGCGATACGCGCCTGGGCTGCTCGGAGGCAGCGGCCCGGGCGCCCGGCGTCTTCTCGACCGGCTCCCACACGAAGGTGACGATCGTCTTGCCATTCTCACCGCGTGAGGTGCCGATCCACGTGCGAATGACGCGCTCGCGCGTGGGCTCACTGGCGCTGGCGAGCGCCTTCTCGACCGCTGGCGCCGGGCCCGGCTCCGGCGCGGCCGTCGCACGCGTCACTTCCTCGGGCGTGAGCGCCCAGTACCCCTTGCGCGCCCGGACGGTCACGCCGGGGCGGTTGATGTGCACCTTGATCTCGTGGAACTTGCCGTCCGAGGGAGCCTGCGTCGAGCTGTAGCCGATCAGATAGTACGCGCTCTCGTCGCGCACGATCTGTTTCATGCCCTTGTCGAGGTCGTTCTGGCTGACGATCGCGCGCCCGTCGGTTTCGTCCGAAAGCTCCCGAAGCGTGTCCATCGTCGCGTTCAGGTACTGCTGGTCGGTCTTGAGCGACACTCCCTCGTTGATGTCGAACTCGGACGCCGCCAGGCCGCGCGGGTCGATGGAGTAGATCGACACGTTGTAACGATTGGCCGCCGCGTACACCTCGCGCAGGTCGGTCTGCAAATCCATGCCGCTGAAGAAGCGCGCGCTGTCCTCGCGCGGATCGTTTTCGCCGGCCGTCGGGTTGCCACGATCCGGGTTGCCGAAGCCCGGCATGTCCGCGATGGGGTCGCGCAGCTGCGGCGGCAGCATGTTGGTGAAGCCCTCGCTCACGAGGATGAGCGATTTCCGCCCCTCCTTCAGCGAGCCGAGGTGGACGATGAGCGCCTTGATGGCGGAGAGGGAGACCTGATTGCGGATCTGCTCGACGGTCGAGGCCGGGTACATCGCGTACTGCTCTTCGAACTGGTTCTTCGGCTCGTAGTCGAACTTGCGCCCGATGAACTGGTCGATCCCCTTGACGATGGCGTCGTGATTGCGCGTCAGGCGCACCGACGACAGCGACTCCAGCGGGTACATCAGGCCGACCATGTCGGACGGCCCGAGCCGGTCCTCGACGAAGCGCTCGAGCGGGCCGCGCACGCGCATGCTCGTGCCGCGCCGGACGTGGTAGTCGTCGAGGAAGATCGCGAACAGCCGCACGTCGTCCTTGGCGGCCTCGGTCTCCTCGTCGAAATCGCTGTGGATCTGCCGCGGGGGACCGTCAGGACCGGGTACCGCGCCGCCGTCGAGCCTGACGAGCTTGAACGTCTGGATGGTCTGGGGCTTGCCGTCCTCCGACACCGAGAAGTCGCTCGCCTTGAGGTTGTCGACCGGATTCCCCTGCTTGTCCGAGACAATCACGTCCACGCGGACGAAGTTGATGCCGGCGCGAAACACCGGTTGCTGTGGCGCAGGCTGCTGAGAGGATGGCTGCTGCGCTGGTTGCTGCGCTGGCTGCTGAGGCGGCGGCTGCTGGGCCGCCCGAGGCGAGGCGGACGGAGCGCGAGGCCCCAGCCGGACGTTCGGCTGCTGCGCGTCTCCGCTGAGCCCGAAGAGTGTCACCGCGAGCATCCCGGTCGCGGCGATGGTCCGAATGAAGCTGGCCATACTCTTGATTTTAGACGCAATCGGCACGTCCGGCGGCCTGCATCAGCGGCCGGGTGATGGAAGCCCGCCTTCGAGCGTGGCGAGCGACAAATCGCGGCCGGCGCGCGCCGGCACAGCGCACCCTGGCGAGATGGCCAGATGATAAAATCGCCCGGTGACCACACCGAATACGACTCTGGCGCCTCAGGCGCTGACCGCGCTGTCCGAAGACGAACGGCTGTTCCGCGACAGCGTCTACGAGTTCGCCGACCGCGAAATCCGTCCGCTCGTCCGCGACATGGACGAGCACGCCAAGATCGACAAGACGCTCCTGCCGAAGCTGTTCGATCTCGGAGTCATGGGCATCGAGATCCCGGAAAGCTACGGCGGAGGCGGCGCCACGTTCTTCCACGCCGTGCTCGCCGTCGAAGCCGTCTCGAGGGTCGACCCGTCGATTGGCGTGCTCGTGGACGTACAGAACACGCTCTGCATCAACGCGCTGATGCGCTGGGGCAACGACGACATCAAGAAGCGGTATCTGCCGAAGCTCGCCGCCAATACGGTCGGAGCCTACGCCCTGTCGGAGGCGGGGTCGGGCTCTGACGCCTTCGCCCTGGCGACGCGCGCGGCGGACAAGGGCGACCACTATGTCCTCAGCGGCCGCAAGCTCTGGATCACCAACGGCAACGAAGCCGACATCTTCATCGTCTTCGCCAACGTCAATCCGGAGGCGGGCTACCGGGGGATTACGGCGTTCGTTGTCGAGCGCGGGATGCCCGGCTTCACGGTCGGGAAGAAGGAGGACAAGCTCGGCATCCGCGCGAGCAGCACCTGCGAGCTGCTGCTCGAGGACACGAAGGTTCCGAAGGCGAGCGTCCTCGGCGAAGTCGGCAAGGGTTACAAGGTGGCGATCGAGACGCTGAACGAAGGACGCATCGGCATCGGCGCGCAGATGCTCGGGCTGACCCAGGCAGCGATCGACCACACGATCAAGTACACGAAAGAGCGGAAGCAGTTCGGGAAGCCGATCGCCGACTTCCAGGCGGTCCGGCACCAGATCGCCCGTGCCGCGACGGAGCTGGAAGGCGCCCGCCTGATGGTCTACAACGCCGCGCGGCTCCGCGACGGCGGCCAGCCGTTCCTGACGGAAGCCGCGATGTGCAAGGTCTGCTCGTCCGAAGTCGCCGAGCGCGTGACGTCGATGGCCGTCAACCTGTACGGCGGCTACGGCTTCGTCAAGGACTACCCGGTCGAGAAGCTGTGGCGCGACTCGAAGATCGGCCAGATCTACGAAGGCACGTCGAACCTGCAGCTCGAGACGATCGCAAAGCAGATCATGACGTAGCAGGTGGGGGGCGCGCCGGACGCCGTCCTGCGCGCCACGGCCGTTCTCGTCTGGGCGCTGTTCGTGGCCGCCGTCTACATTCCTCACAGCGACACACAGCCGGCCGATCGTTTCGACGTACCAACTCCAGCACGGCCGGGTGATCCGCGTCGAGTGAGCAGGAGAAGCATGGAAGGCGACATCCGATCGGTCTACCTTCGCGACATCACGCGCATGTTCCGCAACTACAAGACGCTCGGCGAGCGGGCCATGGCTCAGATCGAGGACGACGATCTGCACCGGCTCGTCGACCCCGACGCCAACAGCATCGCCATCGTCGTCAGGCACGTGGCAGGGAATCTGCGCTCGCGCTTCGCCGACTTCCTGACGAGCGACGGCGAGAAGCCGGACCGCAACCGCGATGGCGAGTTCGAGATGCCGGAGCGCGTCGGGCGCGCCGAGATCATTCGCTGGTGGGAGTCCGGATGGGCTGTCGCGCTGGCGTCAATCGAAAGCCTCGCGCCGGAGGATCTCGAGCGGACCGTCTACATCCGCGGAGAAGCGTTTCAGGTCGTCGAGGCGCTGAATCGTTCGGTGACGCACACGGCCTATCACGTGGGCGAGATCGTGCTGCTGGCCAAACACTTCGCCGGGCCGAAGTGGCAGTCGCTCAGCATCCCGAAGGGGAGGTCGGCCGAGTTCGGCACCGGCACGTTCAAGCAGGGGTTCGTCCCGAAGACCTGATTCCCCGGGCCGGCGCCCCGGGCGCCCCGCGCGGATTCCGCGTCAGGCGCCCGCGACGATGTGCTGGGCGATGATCATCCGCTGCGCTTCGGACGTGCCCTGGTAGATCTCCGTCGCGCGGACGTCGCGGAACAACCGCTCGACGACGGAGCCGCGCCGGTAGCCGGCTGACGCCAGCACCTGCATCGCCTTGTCGGCGGCCCGGTGCGCCGCCTCGGAGGCCGCAACCTTCGCCATCGACGCTTCCACGGTTGCGCGTTCCTGCCGATCCTTCGCTGCGGCTGCTTTCAGCGTCAGCAGGCGCGCGGCGTCGAGCTCGGTGGCGGTGTCGGCCAGCATCCATTGAATCGCCTGGTACGTGGCGATCGGCCTGCCGAACGTCTCGCGCCGTTTCGCGTGCGTGAGGGCTTCGTCGAGCGCCGCGCGGCCGATGCCGAGCGCCTGCGCGGCGATCGCGATGCGGCCGCCGTCGAGCGCCCACATCGCGAGCCGGAAGCCCTGGTCGACGGCGCCGAGCACCTGGTCGTCGCCCACCGTGAGATCGAATTCGAGATCCTGACACCCGAGGCCGCGCACGCCCAGCGAATCGGCGCGGGCCGTCCGCGTGATGCCGCGGGCGTCCATCGGGACGAGAAACGCCGTCACGCCCTGGCCGCGCAGCGCCGGCCGCGTCGCGGCGAAGACGACGACCAGCGACGCCGCGTCCGCGTTCGCGACCCAGACCTTCCGGCCGGTGATGCGATAGCCGTCGCCGGTCCGCACCGCCTTGGTCTGCTGGTTCGCGGCATCGGTGCCGGCGTCCGGCTCCGAGAGCGCGAAGGCGCCGATCGCGTCGCCGGTCGCGAGCCTCCGCAGCCACTGCTCTTTCTGGGGCGCGCGCCCGGCGTGCGCGATGAGCTCCGCCACGAGCGAATGCGTCACCGTGACCGATACGGCAACCGTCGCGG
>JBLMXQ010000146.1:0-31805 GCA_050257855.1 Betaproteobacteria bacterium
AACAGCAGGTGCTGCGTGTCCGAGTAGTACTCCTTGAAGGCCTCCACGCCGTGGAGGAACAGGTTCAGGAACGTGGCGTACGCCATGAGCTCGGCGATCTTGTCGATCGCGCGATCCTGGATCTCGAACGAGGTGAAGTGGCGCAGCAGCTGGAGCACGATCAGTAGAATCGCGGGCCCCGAGCAGAACGCGGACGCGAGGAACTGCGGCGCGAGGATCGACGAGTTCCAGTACGGGCGGGCGGCGAGCCCGTTGTAGAGGAAGGCGGTCACGGTGTGGATGCTCACCGCCGCCGGGATCGAGAGGAGCACGAGCGGCACGACCAGCCGCTTCACGTAGTGGCGCCCCGAGAAGGCCCGGTACAGGATGTGGGTGACGATCACGAAATTCAGGAGCCCGTACAGGTTCAGGACGATGACGTCCCACGCGAGGATCGATCGCGGGAAGTTCAGGTGCCCGAACGGCGGCATCAGGTGCCAGACGCGATCGGGACGGCCGATGTCGACCATCACGAAGAGGCCGCACATGACGATCGCGCTGATGGCGAGCAGCTCGCCGAAGATCACGATCTCGCGGATCGGCTTCCAGTCGTAGACGTACGCCGGGATGACGAGCATCACGGCCGCCGCCGCCACGCCGACCAGGAACGTGAAGTTGCCGATGTAGAAGCCCCAGCTCACCTGGTCGCGCATCGCGGTGACGCCGAGGCCGATGCTGAGCTGCCTGGCGTAGGCGGACACGCCGGAGGCGATGAGCAGGGCGAGCACGGCGAGCCATGCCCAGTACTTCTTGTTGCCCTGCAGCATGAGGCCGACGCTGCCGGTCACGAAGCGCGAGAAGCGCCGCACGGTTCCCACAGTCCACCTCACGTCGCGTAGAAGTAGAAGAACTTCGGCATCGTGTTCAGCTCTTCCTTGAGCATGAGCACGCGCTTGTTCTCGATGATGTAGCGGATCTCGCTGTCGGGATCGAGCAGGTTGCCGAACTTGCGCGCGCCCACGGGGCACACCTCGACGCACGCGGGATAGCGGCCGGCACGGGTTCGCTGGATGCAGAACGTGCACTTCTCGACGACGCCCCGCGGCCGCGGGCGGTTGCCGAGGACGTGCATCGTCGGATTGATCTCGGCGTCCGGCACCGACGGTTCGCGCCAGTTGAAGTGGCGGGCGCCGTACGGGCATGCCGCCATGCAGCAGCGGCACCCGATGCACCAGTCGTAGTCGATGACGACGATCCCGTCCGGCTCCACCCACGTGGCGCCGGTCGGGCACGTCTTCACGCACGGCGGATTGCGGCACTGCTGGCACGCGACGGGTACGTAGAAGTGGCCCTCCTCGGGCACCGTCGGCGGATCGTAGTACAGGTTCGCGTGCTCGAAGTCGATGCCGCGATCCTTGTCCATCGACAGCACCCGGATCCACTGCACCTGCGGGTCGCGCGACTGGTTGTTCTCGTCCACGCACGCGTAGACGCACCGCCGGCATCCGATGCACCGCGACAGGTCGAGCGCATAGCCGAACAGCACGCCCGGCTGTGCCGGCGTGTCGGAGACGGTCACCGGCCGGTGATACTTCGCCGAGTACTCGGTTTCCAGCTCCTTGACGAGCTGTCGCAGCCGATCGCGCGGCACATCGTGCAGCCGGCGCGGTCCGCATCCGGTGAGCAGCCACCCGGCGGCCGCCGCGGCCGCAACCGACGTGAACTCCCGGCGCGTGACGCTCGAATCCTTTTCTTTATCCACGACGCCCGTCCTTCTTCGTCAAGGCTCCCGCGACGGCGGGATCGGGGCAGGTTTCGGCACGAGCGGCTTGAACCGCGGCTGGTGCGGATTGTGGCAGTGGGCGCACAACAGATACCGCTTGTGGCCGTTCCACTGGCCGACGCGGCGCCCGTGCACGCCGGCGCGCCAGTCGCGGTACTTCTCGCCGTGACACTGGCCGCAGAGCCGGTACGACTCGTCGAACGGCACGCGCTCGCCGCTCGCGAGGTGCAGGAAATCCCGGTTCGTGGCGTCGTGGCAGTCGAGGCACCAGCGGTGCTCCTCGTCGTGCTTCAGCACGATGTCGTCGTGCATGTCGGTCAGCTTGCGCCGGGTGGGGTTCACCGGCATCTCGGCGTGGCAGCCGGAGCAGGGAAAGATGCCGTCGGAGAACGGGGGCGGCGGGACCTCCACGTGCTCGCCCGGCGTTTGCGGAGCCGACTGCGCCGCGGCCGCGGCCGGCGCGGCAGTCGAGGCGCTGTCGCGCGCCGCAGGCAAGGCGAGCGAGAGCGCCGCGATCGCCGTCACCGCCGCCAGCATGCTACGCATGGCTGAACCGCACGACGCGCTGCATCTCGCGCAGCCACATGGCCTGGAACACATGCAGGCGCTGTCCGACGATGGCCGCCACGTTCCGCGCGACGATGTAGCCGACCTCGGGATTCGCCTCGAAGTGCGTCCGCAGGCGGTCGCGCCCGAGCGCGAGGACCTCCGTATCTGCGAGCGCCTTGGCCGTGAGCGTGAAGCGGTGCGGCGGAATCAGCGCCGACCACCCGAGCGCCTGCCCCGCCTGCCGCTCCTCGATCAGCACTTCCTCGTCACGGTCGCCCACGCGCATGGGCAGCGTCAGCGCCAGACGGCCACGCTCGACGAGGAACAGATCGTCTGCGGCATCGCCGAGGCTGAACAACCGCTCGCCCGGCGCGACCCGCCGGCGCACGCCCAGTGCGCGCAGGGCGTCGGTCTGTTCATCATCGAGCCCGTGCAACAGTTCGTTGGCGCGCGTCATCATCGCAGCCTCCCTGGCTAGTGCACCAGCGGTGACATGGACGGCAGGTGCAGCGACTCCGCGGTCGGGTCTTCGAAGAACGACTCGGCGGCGGCCTGTTCGAGCTGTACGTGCCGCTCGATCTGCAGCAGCAGTGCTTCGATTGGAACGCCGGTCGGCGCGAGGATCGCTGGATCCACGAAGAACCGCTGCCCCTCGGGCGCGCGCACGACGCGCGGCAGGTCGATCGCCGGCGGCTGGTCGTCGCGCACGGTCGCTGCGAAGACCGCAGCCGACACGGCGACGCCGAGCAGGCTGAGCGCCGCGGCCATCAGGAACATCTCCATCGGCATCGCTCCTTTCCGGACGGATTCCGGGACCATTTCAGGACTGATTCCCGGGCGGATTCGAGGAGCAGGAGAGCACGCGCGATGCCAGCCGACGCGCGCGGAATCGCGCGGTCCGGCGGGGCGCGACGCCGACGGTCCTGACAGGATGTCAGGCGCGCGACTGACGTTCCGTCAGATTGACGCGTCCCGGCGAGTCTGCCACTATGCCCTCGATCCCGTGCAGCGCCCCATGAGACCGCGTCTCGGCGGCATGACCGCGGGCCTCGCCATCGGCGTCACGGCGGCCGTGACGCTCGCGACGGGCGTCGGCGCGTACTTCTACTCGACGCATCACTTCCGCACGCTGCTCGACGGCGAGCGGCGGACGGCGCTCGAGCAGGGCGAGCTGATGCGCGCCGCGCTCGAGCACCAGATGATCGAGAACGACCGGAGCCTGATCGGACAGCTCGTCCGCACCTTCGGCAGCGAGGCCGGCGTCGTCAACGTCGTGCTGGTCGATCGCACCGGCCGCGTGCAGTACTCGAGCGCGCCGCCGGACCCGACGGAATTCCGCCTCGACTCGCCCACCTGTCAGGCGTGCCACCGCCTTCCGCCCGAGCAGCGCGGCTCGAGCCGCGTGCTCGAGACGCGCGAGGGCATGGTGCTCCGCACGGTCGTCCCGTTCCGCAACCGCGAGGCCTGCCATCGCTGCCACGATCCCTCGCATCGCATCAACGGCGTCATGATCCTGGACCGCGACGCCGGCGAACTGCGCGCCACGATGAACCACGACCTCCGGTGGCTGGTCGGCAGCAGCGCGGCGCTGGCGCTCGTGCTCATCGCCGCCATCGCCCTGCTGGTGCGCTTCGTCGTGCTGCGGCGGCTGCAGCGGTTCGAGACCACGGCGCGGCAGATCGCGCAGGGCGATCTGGCGCGGCGCGTGCCCGCCGCCGGCTCCGACACCATCGCCTGGCTCGCGAGCGAGTTCAACACGATGGCCGATTCGGTCACGGGGCTGCTCGGCGAGGTGCGCAACGAGCGCGAACGGCTCGAGACGGTCATCAACAGCATCGACGACGGCATCGTCGTGCTGGACCCGCAGCGGAAGGTGGTGGCGGCCAACGACGCGTTCCTGCGGCGCGCCGGCCAGACGCGCCGCCTCTTCGGCTGCTCGTGCCGCGACGTTGCGCCGGGCGGCTGCACCGCCACGGCCGACTGTCCGACGCTGGCGTGCATCGAAAGCGGGGAACGGCAGGTACGCATCTGCGAGCGCACGCTCCCCGACGGCTCGCGCGTGTGGGAGGAGGTGCACGCGTCGCCGATCCGCGGCGCCGCCGGCGACGTCACGCAGGTCGTCGAGGTCTGGCGCGACATCTCCGACCGGCGCGCGGCCGAGGCGCGCCTCGCCGAGTCGCACCGCCTGGCGTCGCTCGGGCTGCTCGCCTCGGGCTTCTCGCACGAGATGAACACGCCGCTCGGCACCGTGCTGACCTGCGTCGAGGGGATCCTGCGCGACGCCCGCGCGCGGGGCGACGGCGAGGAATGGGCGCGCATCAGCGAGAGCGCGGGCATCGCCCGCGAGCAGATCCTGCGCTGCCGGACCGTCACGCAGCACTTCCTGCGGCTGTCGCGCGGACAGTCGGCCGGCGGCGACATCTTCGAGCTTCGCCGGCCGATCGAGGCCGTCGCGCGGCTCATCGCGCCGGCCGCGCGCGAGCACGGGGTGACGATCGAGCTGGAGCCGCTTTCCGACGGCGCCCTCGTCTGCGCCGACGAGGCCGCGCTGCAACACGCGCTGATCAACCTCCTCCTGAACGCCGTGCAGGCGTGTCAGCCGGGCGGCTCGGTCCGCGTCTCGCTCGTCGCCGCCGATCCGATCGCGATCCGCGTCGCCGACAACGGGTGCGGCATCTCCCCGGCCGACCAGCAGCGCATCTTCGAGCCGTTCTTCGGCCTGCGGGCCGGCGGCACGGGGCTCGGCCTGTTCCTCGCGCTCACGTTCGTGCGCGGGTGCGGCGGCGACATCTCGGTGACGAGCGCCCCGGGCAGGGGCTCGACGTTCGAGGTCCGCCTGCCGCCGGCCGCGGCCGCCCGCATCCGTCCCGCGTCATGAGCCACCCGGTCTCGATTCTCCTCGTCGACGACGACGCGCCGTTCCGGAAGGTCCTGTCGAGTGAGCTCGAGCGCCATGGATTCCGCGTCACGGCCGTCGAAACCGGCGCCGAGGCGATCCGGGAAGCAGCCGCGCGGGAGCCCGAAATCGTGCTCCTCGACCTGCGCCTGCCGGACGTCGATGGCATGCAGGTGCTGACCGCGATCCGCGACAGGAGCCCGGCGAGCGACGTCATCATGCTGACCGGCCACGGATCGATCGACACCGCCATCGAGTCGATCCGGATGGGCGCGTTCGACTACGTCGCGAAGCCGTGCCCGTTCGGCGAGCTCGAGGTCCGCATCCAGCGGGCGCTCGAACGACAGGCGCTCCGCCGGCGCACGAGCCTCCTCGAGCGCGCGCTGACGCCGCCGGATCTCGGCGGCGAGCTCGTGAGCGACAGCCCCGAGTTCCGCCGCGTGATCGAGATGGTGGCGCGCGTCGCGCCCACGAGCTCGACGGTGCTCATCACCGGCGAGACCGGCACGGGCAAGGAGCTGCTCGCCAAGCTCGTGCACGCGCGCAGCCCCCGGGCGGCGCGTCCGTTCGTCGTGGTCGAATGCGCCGCGCTGCAGGAGACGCTGCTGCAGAGCGAGCTGTTCGGACACGAGCGCGGCGCCTTCACCGGCGCCGAGCGGACCAAGCCCGGCCTCTTCGAGGTGGCGCACGGAGGGACGATCTTCCTCGACGAGATCGGCGAGATCAGCCAGGCGACGCAGGTGAAGCTGCTGCGCGTCCTCGACACGTCGACCTTCCGGCACCTCGGCGGCACGGCGGAAATCCACGTCGACGTGCGCGTGGTGGCCGCGACGAACCGCGATCTGGCGGCGATGGTGCGGCAGGGGCTCTTCCGCGAGGATCTCTACTATCGCCTGCGCACGATCGCGATTCACGTGCCGCCGCTTCGCGAGCGGCGCAGCGACATCGCGCGCCTGGCCGTGCACTTCGCCGCGCTCTTCAACGAACGCTTCGGATTCCGAAAGACCATGGCGCCGGCGACGCTCGAGGCCCTGCAGCGCCAGGCCTGGCCGGGCAACGTTCGCGAGCTGCTGCACACGATCGAAGCGGCGATGATCGTGAGCAGCGGCCCCGAAGTCCTGCCCGAGCATCTGCCGGCCGCGGGGCGACAGGGCGCCACGCCCGTTCAGGGGAGCGACGCGCCGCTCCCGACCCTCGCCGAACTCGAGCGCGCGCATATCGAGGCGGTGCTCCGGGCGACCGACGGGCATCGCGGCGCCGCCGCGAAAATCCTCGGCATCAGCGAGCGCAACCTGTATCGCAAGGTGCGCGAGTACGGCCTCCTGACGTAAGCTACCCGCCATGAATCCACGCCGTTCGTTTCTCTCCCGAATCGGTTTGTCCGCGGCAGCCCTCGGTGTCAGCGGCGTCACGCTCGGCGCGCAGGACGGCGCCGCGCCGAACCCGCACTGGGAGCCCGCGCGCCACCCGCAGGACGACTGGTTCGACCAGATTCCTGGCAAGCATCGCCTCTTCCTCGACGCGCTGAGTGAATCGGGCGCGAGCCAGGCCGCGCAGTTCGCCGATAACTACTACACCGCCAACAGGAACGCCTACGGGCTCGCCGACCGCGACCTCGCCGTCGTCGTCTGCCTGCGGCACCTGGCGACGCCGTTCGCCTTCAACGACGCGGTCTGGAAGAAGTACGGGCCGACGCTCGCCGACCTCGCGAAGTACAACGGGGAGAAGGTGGACGCGAATCCGCACAAGAGCAGGCTCGACGAACTGGTGAAGCGCGGCGGCCGCTTCGCCGTCTGCGACATGGCGACGCACTTCTTCGCCCGGAACGTCGCGGTCAAGGCGGCGCTCGATGGCGACGCCGTGTACAAGGAGATGACCGCCAACACGATCGGCAACTGCCACTTCGTGGCGGCCGGCATCGTGGCGGTGGACCGCGCCCAGGAGCGCGGGTACTCGATCGCCTACGTGGGGTGAGGCGGCCCTGAACAGGCCGCCCCACGACGGCCGCGCTAGTGCATCGGCTGCAGCGTCGCGCGGTACTTGATCGTCTGTCCGGGCTGGACGTTCACGTCGAAGGCAACCCCCTCGTATCCCTGCCGGAATATCTCGATGTGATGCGGGCCGGGCTCGAGCGCCAGACCTTGCAGCGCGCCGTCGAAGTCGTCGACGATGCCGGCGAAGAAACCGTCGACGAACACCGCCGCGTCGCGCGGCACCACCTCGAGGCGCAGCTGCCCGGGCAGGTAATCGAAATCGTAGTAGCCGGGCACGTACGTCGGATACCAGTAGCGCGGATACGGGTAGTAGCCCCAGTACCAGTAGCTGCCGTACGGGCCGAAGAAGAAATAGCTGTACCGGTCCAGGTACGGGTAGCGGTTCGGATACGGATATCGGTCCGGCCGGACGTAGGGCGGCCGACTGTAGGGCGGCCGCGGCACGACACGTCCGCCGGGCTGCGCGGTCGGAGGCGCTGACGGTCGAGAAGGCCGCGGCCGGGCTGTCGGCGGCGAGGGCGGCTGGCCGGTCCGCGGCTTCGCCGTCGGAGGCGATGACGGCTGGCGCGTCCGCGGCGGGGCCGCTTTCGGAGCGGGCGACGGCGCCGGCGCACGGGGCTTGGCCTTCGGCTTCTGGGTATCCTGAGAGCTCTGAACTCCTGGTGAATCGCCGCGCGAATCGATGCCGGGCGCACGTGCCGGCCCCGCCGCGGCGAAGACGAGCGCGAAGAGTGTGGCAAATGCAAGTGGACTGTTCCTCATGGGTCTGCTCCCACCGCGCCAACGGAACTCCGCCACCGTCCCGCCGACGTGCGGAGAATCCGGCGGCGCGCTCCCGGATCTCGCGGCTATCCGCAAACTACCTGCAAGAGCGGCAGTCGCTCCTCGATTCGGTGCAAATCAGCCGCCGACGGGTGCACCCTGAGCCCTGAGCTCTGCCCTGCGTGCCCTGCCCCCTGAGCCCTCACCCTCCCCGCCTCCTGCGTCCTGTACTCCGGTCCTGGTCTCCCGGCCTCCTGTGGGCGTAAGCTACGCCCCATGATTCGACTCGCTCCGGCTGTCGCTGCTGCCGCCGCTGCGGCGCTCGCCGTGCCTGGCTTTGCGCGGGCCCAGGCACCGGACCGCACGGTCCAACTGCTCCAGAGGCTCGCCGACACACCCGGGCCGCCGGGATTCGAGGAGCCGATCCGCAGGGTGATGCTCGACGAGATGAAGCCGTACGCCACGTCGATCAAGTTCGACGGGCTGGGCTCGATCATCGCCGCCCAGGGGACCTCGGGTCCGCGGATCATGGTCGACGCCCACATGGACGAGCTCGGCGGCGTGATTCGCCGCGTCACGCCCAAAGGCCTGCTGACGATGCAGATGCTCGGCGGATGGCTCGATCAGGCACTGGTCGATCAGCGCTGGATCATCGTCGGCTCGAAGGGACCCGTGCACGCGGTCACCGGCATCCGCGACGTGCACGTCGTCCCCGCCGAGGAGCGCGCGCGCGTGTTCCCGCGCAACGGCCTCTTCCTCGACGTCGGTGCGGCAAGCGAAGACGAAGTGCGCGCGATGGGCGTCTCGCCGGGCGATCCGGTCGTGCCGGACGCGCCCTTCATGGTGTTGAACGGCACCCAGAACTACCTGGGCAAGGGCTGGGACGACCGCGTCGGCTGCGCCGTCGTCATCGAGGCGATGCGCCGGCTGGCGAGCCTGCCGCACGCCAATCAGATCTTCTGGACCATCACGACCCAGGAGGAAATCGGCCTTCGCGGCGCGCACACGGCGGCCGAGACGATCAAGCCGGACGTCGGCATCGCCCTCGAAGGCGGCATCACCGGCGACGTGTTTCCCGGACATGCCGAAGAGACGCAGGAGAAGCTGGGGGCGGGTCCGGGAATCTTTCTGTTCGACTCGTCGGCCCTGCCCAACCGGAAGCTCGTTGCGCTGGTGCAGGAAACGGCAGCGGCGAAGAGCGTCCCGCTGCAGCCCGATCTCGTGCAGGGTTACGGCGACGACTCGGCCGAAATCCAGAAGAGCAATGGCGGCGTTCCGACGGTGAACCTCGTCGTGCCGGTGCGCTATACACACTCGCACAACGGCGTCATGAACCGGCACGATTTCGATCGCATGGTGGACCTGCTCGTGGCGACGCTCCAGAGGCTCGACGCCCCGACGGTCGCCGGTATTCGCGATTTCACGCCGTGACGATCCGGTCGCGCCCGGTCTCGGCCACCGCCCTGGCAGACCGTGGATTCTGGTACAATCGCACGATTCCCGAAGCCCGATGCGTCGATCCAACCCGCGCGAGAGTGCGATAGAGGACTCGCTCTACATTCCGCTCGACGTCCCCGCCCGGCCGAGATCGGAACTGGCGGCGTCCGGCTCGCGGACCCGCAGCCTGGTGCTGCGCCGGCTCTTCCTCGGGGTCGTGCTGCTCGTCGTGCTGCCGTATTTCTTCTCGCCCGTCTACACGTTTCCCCCGCCCCAGCCGTTCGCCGGCCCCGCGATCTGGAACCCGTACGCCGGCGTCGACAGCACATGGCTGCTCGCGAACCTGCACGCGCACGGCGCGGCCTGGGGCGGCATCACGAACGGCCGCCAGTCCGACGATGCGGTCGTCGAGGCGTACCGGACGCGCGGCTACGACGTGGCGGAGATCTCCGACTACCAGCGCATCGCGGCCTTGGACGGCGTTCCCACCATTCCCGCGTACGAGCACGGGTACAACGTGAGCAAGATCCACCAGCTCGCGATCGGCGCGCGCGCGGTGGACTGGCTCGACTTCCCGCTGTTCCAGTGGACCAGCCAGAAACAGTTCGTCATCGATCGCGTGAAAGCCAGGGCCGACCTGGTCGCCCTCGTGCACCCGTCGGCGCGCCTGGCCTACAGCGAAGACGACCTGCACCAACTGACGGGATACGACCTGTTCGAAGTGATCAACGGCCGCTTCCCCGCCGAGGATCTCTGGGACGCGGCGCTCTCGAGCGGCCATTTCGTGGGCGCCATCGGCGACGACGACACGCATGACATCACTGATCCGCATCGCATGGCGGTCGCGTGGACGATGATCGACGCCGACGCCGTGGACGCGGCGGCGGTCGTCAGCGCCCTGCGGCGTGGACGCAGCTACGCGGTGTCGGCCACGAGCGGCACCAGTACGCGCAACGACGCCGTCGTCAGCGGCGTGCAGGTGCGTGACGGACGCCTCACGGTGTCGATTGAGGGCCCGCCGGCGACCTTCTCCTTCATCCGCCAGGACGGGCAGGTTCGGAAGACGGTCGAGAAGACCACGACCGCGTCCTACGACATCGCGCCGGACGACGCCTACGTCCGGACGGAGATCCGCACGCCGAAGATCCTCATGTACCTCAATCCGGTCGTCCGGTACGACGGCGCTCATCTGCCGGACCCTGTCGCGCGCGTCGACACGTTCGCGACCTGGGCGCTGCGTCTGATGCTCGCGCTCGGTTGTGCGGCCGCGGTCGCGCTGCTCGGAAGGCGGGATCGTTGAGGCACGCCGCCCGTTCGACGTTCTTCGCGCTCCTCTTTATTCTGTTCGCCGTTTCCCGGGGCTTCACACAGGAGCCGGCGGGCGCGCCGCCGGCCCAGACCCCTCCTGCCGTTTCGCAGCAGACGCCTGAGCTCGCCGTCCAGTCGACGCTGTCCGCGGACGTGCTCGCGGAGCTGCCGACGGCCGACAACCTGTTCGGCCTGCTCGAGACGACCCAGCCGCAGATCATCGGCGATCGGTTCGACCTCGGGGGTCTCTACACCGGACAGCCCGCACGACTCGGCGCGTTCCTCGGATCCTGGACGCAGACCGCGTTCCTGGTCGGCGACGCCGACGTCACGGATCCCGACGGCAGCGGCTCGCCGCTGTTCTTTCCCCAGCTCTTCCTGTGGCAGCAGGTCGACGTCCGCACCGGCATGATGCCGCTGGACGTCAACGCGCCGGCGATCGAAGTGTCGCTCGCGCCGCCGCGGCCCGGGAACACCTGGACCGGACGCGCCGACGGCTCATTCTCGACGCCCGCGCTCGCGTCGAACCGCTCGTCGGACAACGCCGCCTCGATTGCGCGGCTGGACCGCTACGGCCGCGCGACGGCCCTGGCCAGCGGACCGCTGGCGGGCAGACTGGGGCTCGCGGCGGGCGCGGGCTGGATGGCGGACACTCAGTTCGACCGCGGAATCGCGCAGGCCGGGGACGGCAGCGTCGCGACTGCGTTCGCCAACCTGCTGTTCTCGGCGCCGTCGGGCGACGAGATGCGGACATTCGCGCTCGTCCAGCGCGCCCGGTTTCCGCTCGCGGATCGCGCTGCATATCAGCAGCCGCTGGCGTCCGAGCGCAACGACTCGGTGCACGTCCAGTCTGCGTGGGAACACCGGGCCGCCACCGGGACGAGCTGGCGCGCGTACGGCAGCCTGAGCCAGCGCACCCGGACTCCGCAGGTCTCGACGACCTCGATTGTCGTCGAGCGCCTGCAGGACGGACCGGTGTCGCTCGTCACCGAAAACGTCGAGCATACGGATCGGCGCTGGGCGTTCGGCGCCCGACTGACGCCGTCGCCGCAAGTGCTGATGGGACGCACGCATGCGGCAGCGATCGGCGTGGAAGCCGGACGCGACAGCATGCACACGCCCTCGCCGTTCGCGGGCGCGATCACCGAACTGCTCGACGCGACCCCGGTGCGCATCTGGCGGTACCTGAGCCCCGGCATCGTCTCGACCCGCCACGCGACGACGGTCGGCGCATTCATCAACGACCGGTTCGATTTGCTCTCCCGCATGTCGCTCGAGGCGGGCGTGCGGTACGACGGCGTGACGGCGTCCGCGGACGGCGCTGCGAGCGGCATCGCGTGGCACACCTTCCTTCCCCGCGCGGTCCTCCGGTGGCGGTTCGCCGGTCGAGCCCACATGACGGCCTTCGCGGGATACCGTCGCACGGCGTACCGCCTGCGGCTGAACCTGCTCGCGTACGGGGACCCTGCCGCCCCTGTCGGCGGAATGTTCCGCGCAGGCGGACCGTCGCCGGTGCTCGTCGCGAAGGTCGGCCCAGGGACCGGCGGCAATCCGCAGTTCAGCGCGATCGACTCCAGCCTCGTGCGGCCGCGCACCGACGAGATCGTCATCGGCCTGCAGTCGGAGCCGCGAAGCACGCTGACGATGGCCCTGACCGGCTTCGCACGCTGGGAGCACGACCCGGTTGCACTCGTCGACGCCGGCGTGCCGATCACCGGCTACGCGACGTCGGGCATTCCCGACCCCGGCCTCGATCTGCTGCATACCACCGACGATCAGGTGCTGCCGGTGTACAACCGCCTGCCCTCCACGTTCGGCCAGGATCGGTATCTCCTCACGAACCCGGCGCAGAAGGCGCCGCTGCTGGCCGGGCTCGAGGCGTCGGCCCGGGCTGCGACGGAGCATCTGTTCGTGCTCTTCGGCGCAACCGCCAGCCTGGCCCAGGCGTCCGGCGCCAATCGCGGCTACCACGCGACCGAAAACGACCAGGACCTCGTCGGCGAGCTGTACGTCGATCCGAACGCGACGACGTTCGCGCGCGGGCGCCAGTTCGCCGACCGCGCGTTCACCATCAAGCTGACGACGATCTACCGCTTTGCGCACGACATCCGCCTCGGCGCCATCGCGCGGTATCAGGACGGTCAGCCGTTCGCGCGCATGGTGATCGCGCCCTCGCTCAACCAGGGCGCGGAAGCAATTCGCGCGTTTCCGAACGGCGATTCGCGGTTCACCTATATCGGAACGCTGGATCTGCGGCTGCAGAAGGGCTTCAGGATCGGCGGTCGCCGTCTGGACCTGATCGCCGACGGGTTCAACGTCGTCAACCTCGGCAACGAAGTCGAGGAACGGGTGATTACAGGGACCGCGTTCCGGACGATCACGGCCGTCCAGCCGCCGCGCACCGTGCATCTCGGCGCGCGGATCACCTTCTAGACACGAACACCGCACGGACTCTTATCCACAGCGTCAGGTCGCCGACGACGAGGGTCGGCTTGAGCGGCCATCGGTCCACGAAGACGCCCGAGAGCGGCCCGAGGACGCGAGCGGCAGCATGTAGGCGATCTGCGCCCACGTGACCACACCCGGCCGCGTTTCACTTCTGGTGAGCCCGTGTGCCGTTCCCGGACAAAGTTAGCCGGCCGGTGCGGCGATTCCAACCCGCAAGCGATTGACTGTGTGTGAGTTACTTGGCAGTCCCGGCAACGGAATCGTGTTTGTATGACTTAGAGAGACTCTACATGACTATGCCGCGGCCCCTGCCCCATACGTGCACGAAATGCGGCAGTCACCGCACGCAGGTCGTCGGCCGCAAGAACGAACCGGCGACGCTCGTCGTGCGGTGCTCGACGTGCGGCTGCCTGTTCACCGTCCAGGACGCGGCGACAAAGGGAAAAGCTACTGATACTTGAGGCTGCCGACGAACGCATTGAATGCCTCGTCCCACTTCGCGACGGTCTTTGTCGGTCCCACGAGCTTGATGAAATACGGTCCGCGCGGCGTCTCGACGACCCCGGCGCGCATGCGGTAGTGCGGGTTGTCATGATGCTCGGCCGCGCCCGGCATCATCTCCGCGACGTAGGTCCCGGTGACGTCGAGCAGCGTGAGCTTCAGGCCGTTGACCGTCTTCGTTTCGCGCCTGGCGACCTTCTCCGACGACCCTCCGCCCGGCTGCTGCATCTGACCGATCCAGCGCTGGACGTTCGCCTCGACGCCGCCGCCTTCGCCGCCGAAGTAGTACACGACCAGCTCGGCGTCGGCCGGGTCGCCGGCGGCGCGCGGCAGCACGAACTGCGCAACGCGCATCGACGAACCCGGCGGCTGCGTGCGCCAGCCGCTCGGCGTCGTGTAGGTCAGTCCGGCGGCGACAACGAGCGCCGGCGTCAGGCACACTGCGGCGAGCACGAGTCCTCGATGCATCTTCGGTCCTCCCACGGACGCCCATTATCATCCAACCATCCGGGCATCTGGTTATCTGGTCATTTGGTGGAAGGCGAGCCGTGGGCCCAGAATGTCCGCATGACCGATGCCCGGATGCCCAGATTCACCTTGGAAACGTTCTGGAACTCCGTTGACGCGCTGGACCGGTTCACGCGCGACGCGGCGACAGCGGCCGTAGTTCTGCTCGTGCTCGGAGCGCTGACGTTCTCGTTCAGCTGGATTGTCTCCATCCCGGCCATCGTCGCTGGAATGACTGCGGTGCTGTGCGCGATATTCGGATGGTTCCGGACAGAACACCTTCGCGACGTCCAGCGGCGTCCGTAGCGTGGCGCACCACCCGGCGTCCGCAGGTGGTTATACTGCGCGCATGACACGTGCGCTGATCACCCTCCAGATCCTCCTCGTCGCCGTATCCGTGCGGGCCCAGGCACGTCGCGCCGCCCTTCCGCCCGTCTACATGCCAGAGATGACGATGACGGAAGTGCGCGACGCGGTCGCCGCCGGCAAGACGACCGTGCTCGTCTTCAACGGGAGCATCGAGCAGACCGGTCCTCATGTCGTGCTCGGCAAACACGTATACAAAGCCCGTTACCTCGGCGAGCGGATCGCCCGCGAACTGGGCAACGCCCTGCTCGCGCCGGTGATGCCGTTCGCGCCGACCGGCGCGGCGCTCGACAGGTTTCCGGGCACGATCGACCTCTCGGCCGACACCTTCTCGCAGGTGAACGAGGAGGTGACGGCGAGCCTCGTCAGAACCGGCTTCAAGTACGTCATTCTGATGGGCGACCACGGCGGCAACCAGGCGCCGCTCCAGGCGCTCGCGCCGAAGCTGGACGCGCGCTACCGTCCACAGGGCGCCCGCGTCTTCTTCGCCGGCGATGTCTACGCCAAAGCCGACGCCGAGGTCGAGGCATACCTGCAGGCGCACCATTTTCCGCCGAGCAACCACGGCGGCGTGGCGGACACGTCCGAACTGTGGGCCGTCGGCGCGCGGTACGTGCGGCCCGGCAAGATCGCGATGGGCGACCCGATCGACCGCGGACCGCATGGCGAGGTGACGATCGGGCCGAGCGGGGTCGAGGGCGATCCGCGCCGGTCGTCGCCCGAGCTCGGCCGGATGTTCAACGACATCAAGGTCCGGCTCGGCGTCGCCGAGGTTCGGCGCCTCGTGTCGGGCGCCGCCGCCCGGCCGCGTTAGTATGGGTGACATGGCCCGTGGTGTGGCCGAAGCGCCCCACTGGACGACGCGCGCCGTCGAGGCCGACGACGCGGTCCGCTGCGTCGCGAGCGGCATGCGCGTGTTCGTGCACGGCGCCGCCGCGACGCCGACGCCGCTCGTCGAGGCGCTCGCGCGGCGCAGCGACGTCGAGAACGTCCGGCTCTATCACATGCACACGTCGGGGCCGGCGCCCTTCGTCGCCCCCGAACACGCCGGCCGGTTCCTGTCCGTCTCGCTGTTCGCCGCCGACCCGGTTCGCGACGCGATCGCCGAGGGGCGCGCCGACTACGTCCCGATCTTTCTCTCCGACATCCCGGCGCTCTTCATGACCGGACGCGTTCCGCTCGACGTCGCGCTGCTTCAGCTGTCACCGCCCGACGCGCACGGCTACTGCACGCTCGGCACGTCGGTGGACACGGCGCTCGCCGCCGCGCGCAGCGCGCGGTTCATCGTCGCGGAGATCAACGACCGCATGCCGCGGACGCACGGCAACACGCTCGTGCCGTTCGAGCGGGTCCACGCCTTCGTCCACACGTCGCGGCCGCTCGCCGAGCACGCGCCGGCGGCCGAAACAGCCGTCGAGCGCGCGATCGGGGAGCACGTCGCCGCGATCGTCCCCGACCGCGCCACGCTCCAGATGGGCATCGGCGCCATCCCCGATGCGGTGCTCCGCCGCCTCGGCGACAAGCACGACCTCGGCGTCCACACGGAGATGTTCTCGGACGGCATCGTCGATCTCGTCGAGGCCGGCGTTGTCACCAACCGGTACAAGAAGGTGCACCCCGGCCGCATCGCGACGAGCTTCGTCATGGGCACGCGGCGCCTGTACGACTACGTGGACGACAACCCGTTCGTCGAGTTCTTCCCCTGCGATCACACGAACGACACAGCGGTCATCCGCAAGAACGACAGCGTCGTCGCGATCAACTCGGCGATCGAGATCGATCTGTCGGGGCAGGTCGTCGCCGACTCAATCGGGCATCGGATCTACTCGGGGATCGGCGGGCAGATGGATTTCATCCGCGGGGCGGCGCTGTCGAACGGCGGGAAGCCGATCATCGCGCTCCCCTCCACGGCCTCCGGGGGCGCGGCATCCCGCATCGTGCCGAGCGTCCGGATCGGAGCCGGAGTCGTGACGACGCGCGGGCACGTCCACTGGGTCGCCACAGAGTACGGTGCGGTCGATCTGTTCGGGAAGACGCTGCGGGAGCGCGCCGAGGCGCTCATCGCGGTCGCCCACCCGGATTTTCGCCCGGAACTGCGCCGCAGCTTCGCCGAAGCGCGGCACATCGTACTGCGAGGATGAGAGCTAGGCGCTCCGGGAGCGCTCGCCCGCCTGCGAGATGATCGCGTAGACGACGACCGCGGCGACGAGCGCGAGGCTGACGAGCGCCAGATGATGGCGCGCGACGCGCGCGATCCGTTCCCACTCGTCGCCGGCGAAGTACCCCAGCAGGAGGAACGTCGCGCACCAGAGCACGGCGCCCGGATACGCGTACGCCGCGAACCGCGAGTACTCGAGCGACGTCGAGCCGGCGGCGATGGCGGTCACGTGCCGGACGCCCGGAACGAAGTACCCGAAGGTCAGCAGCCAGCCGCCGAAACGTCGGAACCACCGCTGGCCGCGCTGCAGCGAGGCTTCGTGCAGCCGCGCGACCCGGTGAATCGCGGCCAGCCCGACGGTGCGCCCGAGAACGTAGCTGAGCGTGATGCCGGTCATGCAGCCGCCAACCGCGGCGGCGGCCGTCGTCACGGGCTGCAGCTCCTGGCGGCGCACGAGCGCGCCCGCGACCGTCAGCAGCAGTTCGTCTGGAATCGGCACCCCGAAAATCCCGAACATCTGTGCTGCAAACAGCACGGACGGCCCATACCGGCTGAGCCATTCGATGAGGTGGCGTTCCATCAGTGGACGTGTGTTTGCATCAGCCGCTGCGTCGCAGCCTTCAACTATAGGGGGTTTTTCATGCGTTGTTCGACATCATCGGCGGTCCGCTGCTCGATGGCCGCCGCCGGAATCGTGCTCGCCGCCGGCCTGGCCGCGGCGCAGCAGCCCCAGATCCCGCTACCCGTACGCTTCACGGCGATGGCCGTGAACATGTCCAGCGGCGGAACCGCGACCGTCCAGATCCGTGTGGACAACTGGACGACCGATGCGGAACGCGACCGCCTGATGAACGTCCTGATGAACGACGGTCCCGACAAGCTCCTGTCGGCGCTGCAGAAGGCGCCGAAGGTCGGCTACATCCGCACGGCGACGAGCCTGGGGTACGACCTGCACTACGCCCGCGCCGTTCCCGGCGAGGACGGCGGCTGGCGGATCGTGCTCGGCACCGACCGCCGGATCAACTACTGGGAGCTGGCGAACCGGACCCGCTCCGTCGATTATCCGTTCACGGTCGTCGAACTGCACATCGACAAGGACGGACAGGGCGAAGGCAAGCTGTCGCTGGCGACGAAGGTCACGGGCGACAAGGAGAACAGGCTGATCGTCCTCGAGAACTACGCGATCCAGCCCGTCCTCCTCAAGTCCGTGCGCATGGAGCAGGCGCAGTCGCGCCTGCGGTGACGCGTCGGCCACGGCAGGGGCGACCCTTCAATGATCGACGGGTCAACGGCGGCCGCGGAAGAAGCGGCGCCTCTGCGGAACGAGCGGGGAGCGGGCTGACAGCACGCGCGCCCGGGCGATGATGGCGCTCGTCACGACCGCGTCGCCCGGCCGGAGCGGGCCCCCGACGAGCTCGGCGTATCCCGCGCCGACGAGGCCGACCGCGACCGTCACCGGGACGAATCGGCCGGTGCGGTACCGCCACACCCGTGCGCCGCCCGGCCGGGAGCCGGCCGAAGGCGCGGCCCTGTCCGCGAGCGAGGCCGGTTGGCCCGCGGCGGCGAGCACGTCCGCCGAGGGGCGGAACGTGAGCGCGTCGTTGGGAACTCGGACCGCGTCCCGCCGCTCGCCGACCGTCAACGTGATCGTGGCGGTCATGCCCGGGCGCAGGGCGTGGTCGTCGTTCCTGGCGGAGATGATCGTCGTATAGCGGACGATCTTCCCTGCCGCCGAGGACGGCCCGGTGTTGGCTGCCGTGCTTTCCTCGATTGGATCGATGCGGACCTGCGTGACCGTCCCGGCGAACTCGCGATCCGGGTACGCATCGACCTCGAAGGCGGCCGACTCGCCGCGGTGCACGCGCCCGACGTCCGACTCGTCGACCTGCGCGTCCACCTCCACGTGGTCCAGATCCGCGAGCGTGTACAGGGTCGGCGACGACATCGTCGCAGCGACGGTCTGTCCGACATCGACGCTCCGCGCGATGACGTTGCCGTCGATGGGCGATCGGATGATGGTGTGATCGAGATCGACCTGCGCCTGATCGAGCGCCGCACGTGCGAGGGCGACCGCGGCGTCCGCGGACGTCTGGTCGGCCTGCGCCTGGTTGAAGACCGTGCGCGCGCTGTCCAGGTCCGCCTGCGTCAGAAGCTGGCGTACGGTCAGCTGACGCGTGCGCGTGAGGCGAGTCCGCGCATCACGAACCGCCACGCGCGCGTGCTCCGCGTCGGCCCGCGCCTTGGCGAGCGCCGCCCGGGCCTGCGCGAGACGCGCCTGGTAGATGGACGGGTCGATGCGCGCCAGGATCTGGTCTTTGTCGACGGGGCTGTCGAAGTCGACGTACAGGGCGACGATGCGGCCGGAGACCTGTGAACCGACTTCGGCGGTCGTCACGGCCTCGACCGTGCCGGTCGCGATGACGCGGCGCACGACAGGCCCCGTGCTGACGCGCGCGGTAGCCACCTGCACGCCGGGCGCCTCGTCGGCCCGCAGGACGACCCACGCGGCAGCCAGGCCGGCCACCGCGACGACACCGAGCAGCGCACCGGACGTGCGGCGCATGTCTGTAGGATACAACGCCGGAGACTCGCCCCCGCCTCCCCCCGGCCCCTGACATAAGATTTCCCCATGCCCGCTCGCAAGAAGCCCGTCCGGCGGAAGAAGGTCGCGCCCGCCTCGATCGGCCTCACGCCGGCCGAGACCAGGTCAGTCAGGAGTGATGCCGTCGATCGCCTGGCCGCGCAGGTGGAGGTGGACGAAGGAGCGGTTCTCGCCGCCTACAACGAACCATTCGCAGGAACGCCGGTGCTGCTCGTCGCGCTGCCGGTCGCGAGAGTGGAGCCGACGCCGTACCAGCGCGATCCGTCCGACACGCACGTCAAGCGCCTCATGGCGGTGATCGAGAAGATCGGCCGCTTCCTCGATCCGATCATCGTCGTGCGCCACGAGGATCGGTACTGGACGCCGAACGGCAACCATCGGCTGCAGGCGCTGCGGAAGCTCGGCGTGAAGACGGTGGTCGCCCTGCTCGTGCCGGAGCCCGAGGTGGCGTTCAAGATTCTCGCGCTCAACACCGAGAAGGCGCACAACCTGCGCGAGAAATCGCTCGAGACGATCCGCATGGCACGCGATCTCGCCCGGACGTCCCACGAAACGGAGGCGTCGTTCGCGTTCGAGTTCGAGCAGCCGGCGTTCCTCACGCTCGGCGTCTGCTACGAGCAGCGGCCGCGCCTGAGCGGCGGCGCGTACCAGTCCATCCTTCGGCGCATCGATGACTTCCGGGACGAGCCAATCGGGGCGGCGCTCAAGGAACGGGAGCGCCGCGGCCGCAAGCTGCTCAAGCTCGACGACGCGGTGAGCGCGGCGGTCGAGAAGCTGAAGGCGAAGGGCCTCACGAGCCCGTACCTGAAGTCGTTCGTCGTGGCGCGCGTCAACTACACGCGCTTCTCCAAGGCCGCGTCGTTCGACTTCGACGAGACGCTGGATCGGATCATCGCCAGCGCCCGGAAATTCAACGTCGATCGCGTGAGGCAGGAAGACGTCGTCCGAGCGGGCGGCGCATTGGAAGAGGAGTAGGCCGGTTCCGCCGGGCCGGCGAGGTGTATCATCTCTCTTTCCGCCTCTTACCTCAGGAGTAGAAGGAATGCTGAAACGCTCCGTTTTCCTGGCGGCCGCCCTCAGCCTCGCGCTGTCGCCCGCCTTGGCCCAGCAGCGGCCCGGAGGCCCTCCGGGCGCGCAGCGGCCGTCCGCGCCGGGCGCGCAGGCCGAGCCGCCGCGTCACGAGGTCGCCGGTCCGGCTGAAGAGAAGATCTCGCAGACCCAGCACGTCATCCGCCTCGACGGCCGCGAAATCCGCTATACCGCGACCGTCGGCACGCTGCCCATCCGCCTGGAAGACGGCCAGGTCGCGGCCCGCATGTTCTTCGTGGCCTACACGAAGGACGGCGAGGACGTGAAGACCCGCCCGATTTCGTTCCTGTACAACGGTGGTCCCGGGTCGGCGACCGTGTGGCTGCACATGGGATCGTTCGCGCCGAAGCGCGTCCAGATGGCCGACGACGGCTTCCAGCCCGCGCCGCCCTTCCATCTCGTCGACAACGAGAGCTCGCTGATCGACACGAGCGATCTGGTGTTCGTCGACGCGATCGACACCGGCTACAGCCGCGCGATGCCCGGCATCAACAACAGCCAGTTCCACGGGCAGGACGGCGACATCCGCGCGTTCGGCGAGTTCATCACACAGTACCTGAATGAATACAGCCGCTGGGCGTCGCCGAAGTACCTGATCGGCGAGAGCTACGGCACGATCCGGTCGGCCGGCTTGTCAGGCGAGCTGCAGGGCCGCCATGGCATCGAGCTGAACGGGATCGTCCTGATTTCTTCGCTGCTCACGTATCAGACGCTGTCGCCGGCGCCCGACAACGACATCGCCTACGCCGACCAGATTCAGACCTTCGCCGCCACCGCCTGGTATCACAAGAAGCTGCCGGCCGACCTGCAGGCGAAGACCGTCAAGCAGGTCGTCGACGAAGCGCGCACCTTCGCGTTCGGCGACTACCTGGAGGCGCTGACGAAAGGCAACACGCTGACCGATGCGGAACGGAAGGCGATGGCCGACAAGCTGGCGCGCTACACCGGGCTGTCGTCGAAGTTCATCCTGGAGGCGAACCTCCGGGTCGACTCGGGCCGGTTCCGCAAGGAGCTGCTCCGCGATCAACGGCTGATGCTCGGCCGTCTCGACGGACGGTTCACCGCGCTCGATGCCGATGCCGCCGGCGAGCGGCAGGAGTTCGATCCGTCGAACACCGCGCTCCAGGGCGCCTACACGGCGATGTTCCACGACTACCTGAAGAACGATCTGAAGTGGGAGAGCGACCTCCATTACCCGACGTCGGGGAACGTGCGGCCGTGGAAGTACGTCGAGAACCGCTACATGGACGAGACGAACGTCCTGCGCCAGGCGATGGCGAAGAACCCGTTCCTCAAGGTGTTCGTGGCGTGCGGCTACTACGACATGGCGACGTACCTGGGCGGCTCGGAGTTCAACTTTTCGCACCTGGCGTACGACCCCGCCATCACCGGTCGCGTGTCGTTCGGCTACTACGAGGCGGGCCACATGATCTACATCCGCCCGTCGGCGCACAAGGCGCTCAAGACCGACATCGCGAAGTTCATCCACGCCACGAGCGGACCGGCGCGGACGACGACCAACCAGTAAGGAGCACGGGCTCAGGGTTGGAGGGCTCGGCCCTCCAGCCCTTGGCCCTTTCGCACCTGAGAAGAGGCTCTTCGCCGACAAGCCCGATGGCTACCTTCTAGGCTCATACCGCATCGCCACCGCCCCCGAGCCGAACTCCAGCCGGCTCACGAGCTTCAAGTCGATACGCTTCGATAGCCCCGCGAACAACGTGGGCCCGTGGCCCACCAGGGTGCTCGACACGACGTACTTCTTTGCCGCGTCGATCGTCCGGGCGAAGGGTTCCATCCAATCAGGCCTCGCTCCCGTCCGCGCCGGCGGCCGAAACGCAGCCTCCATCATTTCGTAAGTCATCCGGCCAAAGAGGAGAGCATCGGCCTGGTCGAGGTTTTCCACCGCGTGACGATGTAAGTCCTCGTCCGGCGGAATTGCACGATGATCGCAGCACGCGTCCAATGTGACGTTGATGGAATAGCGAAGGGGCCGCATTACGTGAGCGTACCGCCGATCGAGGGTCAGATTCGAAGTGCGCACAACGGCATGCGCGATGACCGGGTCCTGCTGCTGGTGAAGGCCGTAAGAAGATCGTTGCTCCAGGAGCGCGTCTCCCGTAAGCTCAACCCACTGCTAAGTCGCTGACTTGTCACGATTTGTAACGGCCGGCGGCTTCCTCGTCCTCGCAAGAACCAGGGTGGCCTGTGGACCTGCAACAGCTGGAGCACTTCCTGGCGGTCGTCGAGGAGCGCACCTTCACGCGCGCGGCCGAGCGTGTGAGCCGCACCCAGCCGGCGGTCAGCCAGAGCATCAAGAAGCTCGAAGAGGAAGTCGGCGCGCCGCTCTTCGCGCGCGACGTCCACGACGTGTCGCTGACGGAGGCGGGCACGGTGCTCGCCGACTACGCGCGCCGGATGGTCCAGGCGCGCGACGAGGCGATGCGGCAGATCGGCGCCCTGCGCGAGCTCCGGATGGGCACGCTCAACATCGCGGCGCACGAATCCGCGGCGGTGTACCTGCTGCCCGGCCCGCTGCGCGCGTACGTGGCGAAGTTCCCCGACATCAAGGTCGGCATCTACCGCAGCCGGCTGACCGACATCCCGCGTCAGGTGATGGACCGCGAGGTGCACGTCGGGTTCGTGAAGGACGAGCCGGCGTTCCACGAGCTGAAGGCGGTCGACGTCCACGTCGACGACATGGTGCTCATCGCCTCGCCTGCCCACCCGCTCGCCGGCCGGCCGCAGGTGCGCGTACGGGAGCTCGACGGCGAGCCGTTCGTGCTGCACCACCTGTGCGGCACGACCGAGCAAATGATCATGTCGCTGTTCAAGGCGCACGGCACGCGCTGCCGCGTCGTGGCGGAGCTGTGGAGCTTCGAGAACATCAAGAGCTTCGTGCAGGCGGAGGTCGGCCTCGCCATCGTCCCGCGCATCACCGTCGCCCAGGATCTCCGCGCCGGCACGATCGTCTCGATTCCGCTGCTGGAGCTGAACGTGCCGCGGCGGACGCTGATGATCTATCGCGAGCAGGGGTATCTGAGCGATTCGGCGCGCGAGCTGATCAAGATCGTGCGCAGCTTCAACTGGGAGGCGGCAACGCGATGCGCATGAACCGGCGAGCGTTCCTGAGATGGTCGGCCGCAGCCGGCGTCGGCGCGGGCGCTGCCGCCTGCTCGCCCGCCGGCGGTGGCGGCACGGGCGCCCCGCCGCCGGCCGCGGAGTCCCCGGATGCGGTTCCCGCGTCCATCCGCGCGCTCACGCCGATGACGGCCGGCGTGTCCCCGATTGCCGACAGCGAACGGCTCGCGCGCATCGAGAAAGCGCGCAAGCTGATGGCGGAGAACCGCATCGACGCGCTGCTGCTCGAACCGGGGTCCAGCCTCTTCTACTTCACTGGCGTGAAGTGGGGCTTGAGCGAGCGGCCGTTCGTCGCCGTGCTGCCGGTCAGAGGCGACATCGGCTACGTCTGCCCCGGGTTCGAGGAGAAGCGCGCCCGCGAGCAGACGCGCTTCAGCAACGACGTCCGCGTGTGGCAGGAGGACGAAAGCCCCTACGCCGTGGTCGCAGCCATCCTGAAAGACCGCGGCGTCCTCGCCGGCCGGATCGGCGTCGAAGAGCGCCTGCGCTTCTTCATCGTCGACGGCGTCGCCAAGGCTGCGCCGGCCGCCAGGATGGTGGAGGCCGTCTCGGTGACCGCTGGCTGCCGCACGATCAAGTCGCCGGCCGAAATCGCGCTGATGCAGCGCGCCAACGACATCACCATCGCCGCCTACAAGGCAGCCTTCGCCACGCTGCACGCGAAGATGACGCAGTTCGAGTTCGGGCGGAACGTCTCGGCCGCGTTCAAGGCGCTTGGCGCGCCGGACGGTTCAGCCGGCGCGCAGTTCGGGCAGTACTCGGCGTTTCCGCACGGCAGCATCACGCCCCAGCAGCTCCAGGAGGGGGACGTCGTCCTCGTCGACGGCGGCTGCAGCGTCGAGGGCTACCGCTCCGACATCACGCGCACCACCGTGTTCGGCAAGGCGAGCCAGCGGCAAATCGATGTGTGGAACCTCGAAAAGAAGGCACAGACCGCCGCGTTCGAGGCGGCCAGGCCTGGCGTGGCGTGCGAAGCCGTGGACGCCGCGGCGCGGAAGGTGATCACCGACGCGGGCTTCGGGCCGGGCTACAAGGTGCCCGGCCTGCCGCATCGCACCGGCCATGGCATCGGCCTCGACGGCCACGAGTGGACGAACTTCGTCCGAGGCAACAAGACGCCCATCGCGCCCGGCATGTGCTTCAGCGATGAGCCGATGATCGCCATCTACGGCGAGTTCGGCATCCGCCTGGAGGACTGCATCCACATCTCCGAAGACGGCCCGAAGTTCTTCACCCGGCAGGCCGGCTCGATCGACAACCTGTTCGCGTAGCCGGGCGGCTCCGGCTTCTTTGGCCTCCACGGCTTGGGGCCCACTGCCGGATTTCCGGCACACTGCCTGCCCCGCTTCGCGCCGGGACTCTTCCGGCCGCCGTTTCCCCGGCTGGTCCGGATCGTGCTGCAACCGGGCAGCATCTGATGACCCAGGCGGGACGCGTCTTCAACATCCAGCGCTTTGCCGTCCACGACGGCCCGGGCGTGCGGACGACGGTCTTTCTGAAGGGGTGCCCGGCGCGGTGCGTCTGGTGCCACAACCCCGAAAGCCAGTCGCCCGATCCGGAGATCCTGCGCCTGGCCGACCGCTGCATCGACTGCGGGAGCTGCCGCGACGCGTGCCCGAACGGGACTGACGAAACGCGGTGCACGCGCTGCGGCCGCTGCGCCGAGGCATGCCCCACCGGCGCGCGCCAGCTCGCCGGTCGAATGATGACGGTCGCGGAGGTGATGCAGGACGTCCTGGCCGACCGCGTCTTCTTCGAAGAGTCCGGCGGCGGCCTCACCGTCTCGGGCGGCGAGCCGCTCTCGCAGCCCGCCTTCCTCCGGGCCCTGCTCGGGGCGGCGAAATCGGAAGGGCTGTCGACGGTCGTCGACACGTGCGGCGCCGGAGCGCTGGAGGCGCTCCTCGCCGTCGCGCCGCTCGTGGACGTGTTCCTGTACGACGTCAAGCTCGCCGATCCGGTGCGGCACCTCGCGCTGACGGGGCTGCCCCTCGCGCCGATTCTCGACAACCTCGAAGCGCTCGGCGCCGTGCACCGGAACATCTGGCTGCGCGTGCCGATCGTGCCGGGGTTCACGGACGAGGAAGCCTCGCTCGACGCGACCGCGCGCCTTGCGGCGCGGACGCCCGGCGTGCGCCGAGTGCACCTGCTGCCCTATCACCGGACCGGGGCATCCAAGTTCGCCCGGCTGCATCGCCCTTATCTGCTCGAAGACGTGCAGCCGCCGCGTCCCGATCATCTGGCGGCGCTCGCGCGCATCTTCGAGGCCCATCACGTCGAGACGCGCATTGGAGGCTGATGTGACCTCGCGAACCGACACGCTGCGGTGCCGCAGCCTGAGCACGACGCCGTCGATCTCCTCGGAGCGGGCGGTGCTCGTGACCAGCTTCTACCGGGAGCACGACGGCAGGCACTCGACGCCGGTCATGCGGGCGCTGGCGTTCCGGCACCTGTGCGAGCATCAGACCATCTACCTCGGCGAGGGCGAGCTCATCGTCGGCGAACGGGGCCCGGCGCCGAAGGCGGTGCCGACCTTCCCCGAGCTGACCTGCCACAGCCTCGAGGACCTGAAGATCCTGGACACGCGTCCGCTGACGTCGTACGCCGTGCCGCCGTCCGTGCTCGAGGACTACGAACGGGTCGTCATCCCGTACTGGCGCGGCCGCTCGCTGCGCGACAGGCTGTTCGCCGCGCTGCCGGCCGGGTGGCACGCCGCGTACGAAGCGGGCATCTTCACCGAGTTCATGGAGCAGCGGGCGCCCGGGCACACCGTGCTCGACGGCAAGATTTACGCGCGCGGCCTGTCGGAGTTCGTCGCGGACATCGACCGCGCGCGCGAACGCCTCGACCGGGTGCGCGATCCCGAAGCGTGGGAAAAGGACCAGGCGCTGGCGTCGATGCGCATCGCGTGCGAGGCGGTGATGACCTTCGCGGACCGCCACGCGAGTCTCGCCCGCGAGCGCGCCGCAGCCGAGCGCGATCCGGTCCGCCGCCGCGAGCTCGAAGCCATCGCGGGCGTCTGCGGCCGGGTGCCGAGGCACGCGCCGCGCACGTTCTGGGAAGCGCTGCAGGCGTACTGGTTCTGTCATCTCGGCGTGATCACGGAGCTGAACGGCTGGGACGCGTTCAACCCCGGTCACCTCGATCAGCACCTGCTGCCGTTCTACGAGCGCGGGCTCGAGGACGGCTCTCTCACCGCGGAGCTGGCCCGCGAGCTCGTGGAGTGCTTCTTCGTCAAGTTCAACAATCATCCGGCGCCGCCGAAAGTCGGCGTGACCGCGGCGGAGAGCGGCACCTACACGGATTTCGCGAACATCAATCTCGGCGGTCTGCTCGCCGACGGGTCGGATGGCTCGAACGCCGTCACGCACCTGCTGCTCGACGTCATCGACGACATGCACCTGCTGCAGCCGAGCAGCAACCTGCAGCTCTCGCGCAAGACGCCGGACTCGGTCCTGAAGCACGCCCTCGAAGTGATCCGCAAGGGGTACGGCTTCCCCTCAATCTTCAACGCGGACGCGGTGGTCGAGGAGCAGCTCCGGCAGGGCAAGCGCGTCGAGGACGCGCGCGCCGGCGGTTGTTCCGGCTGTGTGGAAGTGGGCGCCTTCGGCAAGGAGGCGTACATTCTCACCGGGTACTTCAACCTGCCGAAGGTGCTGGAGCTGGCGCTCAACGACGGACGGGATCCGCGGAGCGGCGCACAGCTGGGCCCGACGACCGGCGACCCGGCGCGCTTCGAGTCGGTCGACGACGTCTTCGGTGCGTTCGAAGCCCAGCTCCGCCACTTCATCGACATCAAGATTGCCGGCAATCAGACCATCGGCCAGATGTACGGTCGGCTCATGCCGGCCCCGTTCCTGTCGGTGCTCATCGACGACTGCATCGCCGACTGCCGCGACTACAACGCCGGCGGCGCGCGCTACAACAACACGTTCATCCAGGGCGTCGGCATCGGGACCATCACCGACAGCCTCGCCGCCATGGAGGCGTTCGTGTTCCAGGAGCCGCGCGCGTCGATGACCGAGTTCACCCGCGCTCTCGCTGCCGATTTCGACGGCCACGAACCGCTGCGGGCGCGTCTGGTGAACAGGGCCCCGAAGTACGGCAACGACGACGAGCGCGCCGACCGCCTGATGCGGCGCGTGTTCGAGGCGTTCTTCGACGCGGTCGACGGCAGGCCGGCGCCCCGCGGCGGCGTGCACCGCATCGAGATGCTGCCGACGACCTCTCACGTGTACTTCGGATCGCTGACCGGGGCGACCGCCGACGGACGTCGGGCCGGACGCCCGCTGTCCGAAGGCATCTCACCCGTGCAGGGCGCCGACCGCCGCGGCCCGACGGCGGTGTTCCGGTCCGCCGCCAAGATGGATCACGTGCGCACCGGCGGCACGCTGCTGAACATGAAGTTCACGCCGTCGCTGGTCGCCGGCGACGACGGACTGCGCGCGCTCGGCACGCTGGTGCGCGGGTACTTCAAAACCGACGGCCATCACGTGCAGTTCAACGTCGTGGACGCCGCCACCCTGCGCGCCGCCCAGGCCAGCCCGGACGACTACCGCGGCCTCATCGTCCGCGTCGCCGGCTACAGCGACTACTTCTGCGACCTCTCGCGCGCCCTGCAGGACGAGATCATCGCCCGCACGGAGCACGAGTCGCTGTAGCGCCGCGTCGGCCGCGAAGCCGGCGTCCGCGCCTGCGGCGCCGCTGCTATCATCGCCGGATGGAACGGCCGGTGCGGGCGGCGTTCGCCCGGACGTTCGGGCGTGAGCCGGCTGGAATCGCCCTCGCGCCCGGGCGCGTCAACCTGATCGGCGAGCACACCGACTACAACGACGGCTTCGCCCTGCCGATGGCGATCGACCGCGGAGTCCGGGTCGCCGTCGCGCTCCGGACGGACGGCCTCGTCCGCGCGCACGCAGCCGCCTTCGACGAGACGTGCGAGATCGACGTCGCAGCGCTCGCGCCCGGCCGGCTTCGGGGCTGGTCGGCATATGTCGGCGGCGTCGTCTGGATGCTGACCCGCACCGCCTTCCCGATCTCCGGCGCGGATCTCGCCATCGTCAGCGATCTCCCGATTGGTGCGGGTCTGTCCTCGTCTGCGGCGCTGGAACTGGCGGTGATGCGGGCACTGGCGTTCGCGGCGGGTGCGGAGTGGGATGCGCGCGCGATGGCGGCGCGGGCCCGCGAGGCCGAGCACGAGTTCGTCGGCGTCGCCTGCGGCGTCATGGACCAGTTCGCCTCGGCCCTCGGACGGTCCGGCTGCGCGCTGCTCCTCGACTGCCGTTCGCTGGGCGCGCGGCCGGTACCCGTGCCGGCAGACGCTGCGGTCGTCGTCATGGACACCGCCGTCCGGCGAGCGCTCTCCTCGAGCGCGTACAACGCGCGCCGCGCCGCGTGCGCGCGGGCAGTCGCGGCTGTCAGGAAGCTGGCGCCGGACGTGGCGGCGCTCCGCGACGTGGACGCCGCGCTCCTCGCGCGCGCGCGCGACCGCATGGACGACGAGGCGTTCCGGCGGGCGAGTCACGTCGTCGCGGAGAATGGACGTCCGGCGGCCATGGCGGAGCGGCTCGGAGCCCGGGACCTCGCAGGCGCCGGACGCCTGATGCACGACTCGCACGCGAGCCTGCGCGACCTGTACGAGGTCTCGTGTCCCGAGCTGGACGCGATGGTCACTGCGGCCGAACGCCAGCCGTCGTGCTATGGCGCACGGCTGACCGGCGCGGGCTTCGGCGGCTGCGCGATCGCGCTCGTCGCCTCCGCGCAAGCGGACGACTTCGTCGCCGCCGTCGAGCGCGAGTACGCACGCGACACGGGACGAACGGGCACGCTGTTCGTGGTGCAGCCGTCGGACGGCGCACACCTCGCCGATCCGGCTGGAACGGCCTGAAGGCCGTTCCCTACTGGACGATGGACCGCCTGGAACGGCCTGAAGGCCGTTCCCTACTGGACGATGGACCGGCTGGAACGGGCCTGAGGGCCGTTCCCTACCGGACGATGGACCGGCTGGAACGGCCTAAAGGCCGTTCCCTACCGGGCCACGGACTCCGGGACTGCGGAGTCCGGTAGGGGACGGTCTTCAGACCGTCCCCGTCGTCCGGGACCACAGCGGCGACGGATACTCCCCTGCCTCGACGATCCTCCGCAGCGCCTGCACGACCCCGTCGCGATCCCGCTCATGGGTCAGGCCGAACCAGGGACCGGGCACCTGATGCGCGCGGACCGTCAACGCGCCAGACACGACGAGGGCGCCCACGGCGTCGGGCAGCGTCAGTTCCGCCGCGAGATCACGGTCATGCGCTCGCAGGAACCCGGCGAACTGCTCTTCGAGGCCTGCGAAGATCGTGTCCGGGAACACCCAGAAGTTCATCGAGGCCAGCTCGCGACCCGTGAGGCGCCTCGCCTTCCCGTCCGTCGTGCGGCCACTCAGGCCATCGGTTCCGCGCTCGACCTGCAGGACTTCCTCGACGTGTCGAACGCGTCCTTCTCCGTCCGCGACGCAGATCGCGCGCGCCACGGCGCCGTGCGGCGACAGCGTCTCCTCGAGCGGCAGGCACAGGATCGCCGCCTCGCCGCGCGCTGCGGCGCCGCAGGCATCGATCGCCAGCCGGTACGCCCTGCGCCCGTAGAAGTCGTCAGCGTTGATCACCGCGAACGGCCCGCGGACTGCGGCGCGCGCGGCGAGGACGGCGTGCACGGTCCCCCAGGGCCTGGTGCGCCCGGAAGGTCGCGCCAGCCCAGCCGGCAGCGCGTCAGGATCCTGGACGACAGAAGCGGCAGGGAAATCGGCCGGCATCGCACGCGCAATCCGATCGAAGTCCTCCTCCAATGCCCTGCGGATGACGCACAGCATGCGACCGAAGCCGGAGCGTCGCGCGTCGAACGCCGCGTACTCGAGCAGGGTCTCGCCAGCGGGCCCGACCGGCTCGAACTGCTTGGCGCGCCCGAAGCGCGATCCGGCTCCCGCTGCCATGACGACGAGGGTCGGGCGGCTCACGGGGGCACATTATCGATCAGGGCCGGGGTGTCCAGGACTCAGGGCTGAGGGCCCTGGCAGAGTAAGCTGTCAAGTCATGACATCCCGCCCTCGCTTGCTGGCCTCCGCGTTCCTGACCGTGCTGGCTTCCATGGCCCTCCTGCGCGCCCAGACGCCGACACCGCTTCGGAGCGGCGATATCGTCCTCCGTGGCGGATGGCTGTTCGACGCGGTTGGCGACAACGTGGTCCGCAACACGGGCATCGTCGTGCGCGACGGCACACTCCTCGAGGTCGGCGCCACTCTCGCCGGTCGCGACCTCTCCCCGGCACGCGTCGTCGACCTCCGGGACGACGAGTACGTGCTGCCAGGATTGTTCGATTTGCACGCGCACTACGCAGTCGACCTGTTCGGCGAGGGGCGCGTGGACGAGTACACCGTCAACCCGGTGCTGTTCCTGGCCAACGGGGTGACGTCCACCTTCCCGGCCGGCGAGGTCGACCCCGATGGCATGAAGGCTGCCCGCGAACGGATCGACGCCGGCGAACAGATCGGGCCGCGCATCTACAACTCGGGACCGTACTTCGGCACGGCACGGCCCACCTGGGACGCCGCGGCCGAGACGCCCGACCGCATCCGTACGGAGGTCGATGAGTGGGCGGCGAAAGGCGTACGCGGCTTCAAGGCGAAGGGGATCCAGCCGGCGCAGCTCCAGGCGCTCATCGAGCGTGCGCACCAGCATGGCCTGACGGTGACCGCGCACCTCGACTCGGGGTTCAGGAACAGTGTCAACCCGCGCGATGCCATCCTGATGGGAATCGATCGCATCGAGCACTTCACCGGAGGCGACGCGATCACGGCCGACAAACCCGCCTACGCATCGCTCGAGGACCTCGACGTCGATCGGCCCGAGGTGGCGGCGGAAATCCGTCTCTTCATCGAGCACCACGTGTTCTACGACGCGACGATCACGGCGTACGGGTACTTCGGGGAGAAGGATCCGTCGGTGTACACGTACTGGATCAACGAGCGCGAGTTCCTGACGCCGTACGCGCGCTCGGTGGTCGAATCGAAGCTGCCGCGCAAGGTTAACCGGCAGTTCGAGAAGATCTACCGCGTGAAGCACAAGGAGGCGAAGAAGTTCTACGACATGGGCGGCGGGGCGTGGATGACGCTCGGCACGGATCATCCCAGCTGGGGCGAGTTCTTCTCGGGCTTCGGGTCGCACCGCGAGCTGCAGGCGCTCGTCGCCTCCGGCATTCCGCCCGCGGCGGCCCTGAAGATCGCGACGATCAACGGCGCGCGCGCCCTGAACGTC
>JBLMXQ010000147.1:0-18695 GCA_050257855.1 Betaproteobacteria bacterium
GACCGAGGGCTGGCCGAACAGGGTCATCTTGAGCGGCGGCTGCTGCGCGGCAATCGGCGTCGCGCCGAGCGCGAGGCTCAGTCCAATCGCGGCCGCGATCGCGCGCGCCGAGGAGTGCGACGCGATCACCGGCGCCTGGCTCACCGCGACGGCGTCGTAGAAGGTTTTGTCCGACACGTGCGAGATGTCGACGATGACGCCGAGCCGGTTCATCTCGCGGACGACGTCCTTGCCGAAGTCGGTGAGTCCGTTGTGCGCCGGCTTGTCGGTGGACGAGTCGGCCCAGTCGTTGTTGTTGAAGTGCGTCAGCGTCATGTAGCGCACGCCGAGCGCCGCGTAGTCGCGCAGCACGCGCAGGTCGTCGTCGATCATATGGCCGCCCTCGACGCCCATCAGCGCGGCGATCTTGTGCTCGGCGGCCGCGCGGCGGATGTCGGCGGCGCTCGTGGCGAGCATCAGGTCGTTCGGATGCGTGCGCACGGCCTCGCGCACGGCGTCGATCAGATCCAGCGCGCGCCGGACCGCCGGCGGACCCGTGACGTCGCTCGGCACCCAGATCGAGAAGAACAGCGCGTCGAGGCCGCCTTCCTTCATCCGCGGGATGTCGATGTTCCCGTTGTCGTGGCGCGCGCCGATGTCGAAGCCCTTCTCGAACAGCAGGCGCTGGGTCGTGTCGTCGTGCGTGTCGACGACGATCGCCTGATCGTGGAGCTGTCGGGCGTGCGCCGAAATGGCGTCGGCAGCGCCCTGGCCGGCGAGCGGCCGGCCGAACCCGATGAGCAGCGCGCCGGCGGCGGCGGCGAGCGCGAGATGGCGAACGCGGCTGGCGGTTGGCATGTGCGATCTCCCGGGCCGATTCTAGCGCACGGTGAGAGAATCTTCTCCATGCGCGTCGTGTCTCTCGTCGCGGGGCTGCTCGTGGCCGCCACCGTCCTCTGGGATGCCTTCGAGACGATCGTCCTGCCCCGAACGGTCAGCCGCCGGTTCCGGCTGGCGCGGGTCTTCTTCCGCGGAACGTGGTGGCCGTGGGCGTACATCAGCAGAGCCTTCGGCTCGGATGGACGCCGCGAGCGGTTCCTCGCGATCTACGGCCCGGTGTCGCTCATCGGGCTGCTCACGGTCTGGGCCGTCGGCCTCGTTCTGAGCTTCGCCGCGCTGCACTGGGCGGCCGGGTCTATGTTGCAGGGTTCGACGCCCGGCCCTGCCGCGTTCGCCGATGATGTGTACATGAGCGGCACCACGTTCTTCACGCTCGGCCTCGGCGACCTCCGGCCCATCGGCGCAACGGCGCGCCTGCTGACGGTCGTGGAAAGCGGGATGGGCCTGGGACTTCTCGCGCTCGTGATTGCGTACTTTCCGGTGCTGTACCAGTCGTTCTCGCGGAGAGAAGTGCGGCTGACGCTGCTCGACTCATGGGCCGGCTCGCCGCCGGCCGCCGCCGAAGTGCTCCGGCGTCTCGCCGAAGCCGGTGAGCTGAACGCCCTGGAGCGGTTCCTGACCGATTGGGAGTACTGGTGCTCGGACCTCCTGGAGAGCCACATCTCGTACCCGCTGCTCGCCTTCTTCCGCTCCCAGCACCAGCGGCAGTCCTGGGTCGCCGCACTGACCACGATTCTCGATCTGTCGGCGCTCGTCAGCGTCGGGATCGACGACGGCGTGTCGGCCTGGCAGGCGCATGTCACGTTCGCGATCGCCAGGCACGCGGCCGTGGACCTCACGCAGGTCCTGCACGCGGTGCCCGACGACGGCGTCGATCGGCTGACGGCGGACGGTCTGGAACAGCTGCGCCGTCAACTCGAACTGGCAGGCCTTCATCCGCGGCGGTCGGCCGATGCCGATGCGCGGTTCATCGAGCTGCGGCGCTCGTACGAACCGTTCGTCGCGGGCCTCGGCCGCCTGCTGGTCATGCCGCTGCCCGCGTGGTCCCGCGCGCACTCACTCAGGGACAACTGGCAGACGAGCTCGCACCGCGACGGCGGACCGCATCTCTGACCGGCTCGGCCCGCACCGCCAGCACGAGCACGCCGCCGCACGCCAGGACGGCGCCTATCGCGACGAGACCCGCCGCGTAGCCGTTCGTCGCGTCCTTGACGGCCCCGACCAGGTACGGGCCAACGAACCCGCCGGTATTGCCGACCGAGTTGATGAGCGCGATGCCGGCCGCCGCGCCGGCACCGCTCACGAAAGAGGTTGCCAGCGACCAGAACGGACCGAACATGGATGCCAGGCCGAGCATCGCGATCGACAGCAGCGCGAGCGGCAGAGCCGTGCCCGTCACGAGGCCCGCGAGGGCGAACGCCACGCCGCCGACCAGCGCGGCGACCGCGACGTGCCACCGACGCTCCCCGGTGCGATCCGAGTGTCGGCCGCTGACGACCATGCCGACGGCGCCGACGCAGTACGGCAGGGCGCTCAGCACGCCGACCTGGAAGTCGGTCGCGCCGGAGGCGCCCTTCAGGATTTGCGGCAGCCAGAATCCCATGCCGTACAGCGCCACCGGAATCGTGAAGTACACGACCGCCATCAGCCACACACGGCCGCTCGCGAGAGCAGCGCCGATGCGATGCGCGTGCGGCGGCAGGGCCGCCGCCTCCTGCTGCAGTGTCGCGACGAGCGCCTGCCGCTCGTCAACGCTCAGCCACGTTGCGTCGGACGGGCCGTCCGGCAGCACGAACAGGATGGCGACGCCAAGGACGACCGCGGGGACGCCTTCGAGCACGAACAGCCACTGCCATCCGGCGAGGCCGCCCGCGCCGTGCAGCGACAGCAGCGCGCCGGACACCGGACCGCCGACGATGCCGGCCACGAGCACGGCCGTCATGAACGCCGCTATCGTCCCCGCGCGCTCGCGCGCGGGGAACCACTTCGTCAGGTAGTAGATGATGCCCGGGAAGAAGCCGGCCTCCGCCACGCCGAGCAGGAATCGCAGCGCATAGAACTCCCTCGCGCCGCGCACCAGCATCGTCGCGGCCGAGATCACGCCCCAGGTGATCATGATGCGGGCAATCCAGATGCGCGCGCCCACGCGCGCGAGGATCAGGTTGCTCGGGATCTCGAAGAGCACGTACCCGAGGAAGAAGATTCCTGCACCGAATCCATAGACCGCAGCCGAGAAGCCGAGTGCGGCGTTCATCTGCAGCGCCGCGAACCCGACGTTGATCCGATCGAGGTACGCGACGATGTAGACGAAGAACAGGAGCGGCACGACACGCCGCCGTGCCCTGGCGACGGCCGCCGCGCTCGCTGGAATTCGAGCGCGGGGCTCCGGCCGGACGTCCGTCACCGCAGCCCCACGAGCCCCCTCGCCGCCGCGACGAGCTTCGCCGAGTCGTACCCGATGCCGTCCTTGAACACCGTCTCGACCTTCGTGATGTCCTCGATCTTCGACGCGGGATCGCCATCCACCACGACGAGGTCGGCGGCCTTGCCCACCGCAATCGATCCGATCTGCGACTGGCGTCCGAGGTACGTCGCGCCGTTCATCGTCGCGACCTGAATCGCCTCGACCGGCGTGAACCCGGCCTCGACGAGCAGCTCGATCTCCCGCTGGTTCGAAAAGCCGGCGACCACGCCGCCATAGCCGGTCGGGTCGGTGCCGGAGACGAGCAGGCCGCCAGCTTTCGCAAACGCGTGCTCGAACGCCATCTCCTTCGAGAACAGGGTCGCCCAGGGCGACTTCGCGTCGACCGCGATTCGCGCGCGGCGCCGCAGGTACGCGTCGCGCACCTCGGGCGCCATCGCGTCGAGCGCGGCATTGGACGCGGGCGCCCGGCCCGGCACGAACGTCTCGAACACGGTGAGGGTGGACGTGACGGCGACGTGCTTGTCGACCAGCTTCTTGATGAGCGCCTGGAGCGCCGGGCCGTTCACGTCGAGCGCGGCAATCGACGTCTGGACCGCGTCGCCCGGCGGGCATTCGTCCGGTTTCTTGTCCGCAACGAAGTCCGTCGAGACGACGAGGCCGTGCTCGAGATCGTCGATGCCGAGATCGGCCGCCTCGCTGAAGGTAACCGAGCAGAGATGGCCGGTGACCTTCAGCCCCCGCTTGTGCGCCTCTTCGACGGCCGCGCCAAGCTCGGCGCGCGAGATGTGCATGTAGGCCTTGAACGACGTCGCGCCCTGGTCGGCCCAGTAGCCCACCATCCGCCGCGCATCGTCCGCCCCCGTCAGGGCATGGATGTACGGGATGGGCAGGCCAGGCCCTTCGAGGTACGGGCCGGTCGTGTCCATGTGGGGTCCGGGCACCTCGCCCGCGTCGATGGCGCGCCTGATGTTGAAATCCGTGTAGCCCGACATGTTCCCGCCCGTGCGCATCGTCGTCACGCCGCCGGCGAGATAGAGACGCGGAAACGAGTAGACGAGCTCGTTGTACGCGCCCGGTCCCCCGGCCGGATAGAACATGTGCTCGTGCAGCATCACGAGCCCGGGAATGAGGGACTTGCCGGAAAGATCGATCGTGCGCGCGCCGGCCGGCACCTGAACGGATGCCGCGGGGCCGACGGCGGCGATCAGGCCGTCCCGCACGACCACGGTCTGATCGGCCGCCGGCGGCGCTCCCGTGCCGTCGACGACGCGAACGTGGGTCAGCGCGAGGACAGGGGCGTCCACGCTGACGAACGCGCGCGTGGCCTGCGACAGCCGGGGCGCCTGCGCCCCGAGCGGCGCCGCGCTGGCCAACAACACTGTGACGACGAGAGCACGCACGGATGACGAGGTGGCGGCACGGCGAAACGTCTGTCGAACGGTCATAGGATCAATCCTCGGGTCAGGAACTCAGCGATGGCCGATGCCCACTCGTGCCGCCGATCGGCCGACACGGCGTGGCGTCCGCGGGCGATCGTGCAGACGCGCGCGTCCGGGTAGCTGCCCTCGAGCGCCTCGCGGGCCGTGCGGCTCGCTATCCTGTCCCGATTGCCTTCAACAATCAACAACCGGCCGTCCAACCCGCGAGCGCGGCGGCCGCGGGCGGCCTCAGGCGATCCAGGTCTGCGCTCGGGCCGTAGCGCGCCGCCGCGTCGGACGTGGACGTCTCCGCGATGCGCGACGGTAGAAGTCCAGCCAGAACTCCCGATCGCGGGCACGTCGCAGCGCGGAGAAACCGGGAGAACTGCCCGGGCGACGTGGTACGTTGTTCTATTCGGCGAAACTTTTCGCGGGCCGCAGAATCCCACAGGATTGCGCATAATGGACAGATGCGCGCGATCTCCTACAGCCGCAAGGGGCCTGCCCGCGAAGTCCTCGAAATCGGCGAGATGCCGACGCCGAAGCCCGGGCCCGGCGAAGTGCTCGTCCGTGTCAGCGCCTCGGGGGTGAATCCCTCCGATACGAAGAGCCGCAGCGGCTGGGCAGGAGTGGCGCGGATGCCGTTCCCGCGGATCATCCCGCACCAGGACGGCGCCGGCGTCGTCGAGGCGGTCGGGGAAGGAGTGCCGCCCCACCGGGTCGGGGAGCGCGTGTGGATCTACGAGGGGCAGTGGCAGCGGCCCTTCGGCACCTGCGCCGAGTACATCGCGCTTCCGGCCGGGCGCGCGGTGCGGCTGCCCGACGCGGCGAGCTTCACCGACGGGGCCTGCCTCGGCATCCCGGTGATGACGGCTCACCGGTGCGTCTTCGCCGACGGCCCGGTGAAAGACAGGACCGTGCTCGTGACGGGCGGCGCGGGCGCGGTCGGGCACTATGCCGTGCAGCTCGCGAAATGGGGCGGCGCCACGGTCATCACGACCGTGAGCTCCGACGAAAAGGCGGAAGTGGCGCGGATGGCCCGCCCGGACCATATCGTCAACTACCGGACGGAGGACGCCGCGGCACGGATCGTGGCGCTCACCGGCGGAGCGGGCGTCGATCGGATCGTGGAAGTCGCCTTCGGCGCCAACCTTCCGGTCGCGGAGAAGGTGATCAAGACGAACGGCACGATTGCCACTTATGCGTCGGATGCCGTGATGCAGCCGGTCGTGCCCTTCCGGCCGTTCCTCGCCAGGGACGTGACGGTGCGTTTCGTGCTCGTCTACGTGATGCCGCACGAGGCGAAGGAGGCGGCCATCGGCGCCATCACGCACCTGCTCGACACCGGATACCTGCGCCACCATGTGTATCGCGAGTACCCGATGACAGAGGTCGCCGACGCGCACGACGCAATCGAGCACGGCGAGTCGCTCGGCAACGTCGTCGTGCGCATCGACAGCTGAGGGAGGACGCCGGAATCCGCTCGGAGAACCGTCATTCGGTCAGCGCCACGATCGGATCGATCCGGGTCGCCCGGCGCGCTGGCAGGGCGCACGCGGCGAGCGCCACAGCCGCGAGCATCGCCGTCACGCCGACGAGCACGGTCGGATCGGTAGCACTGATTCCGAACAGCTGGCTCTCGAGACTCTTCCGGAGCGCCAGGGCGCCGGCCGCCCCGAGCACCAGGCCGGATCCGACGAGCAGCAATCCCTCCCACAGCACGAGCTCGAAGATCGCGCCGGCGCTGCTTCCCAGCGCAATCCGGATGCCGATCTCCTTCGTGCGCTGCGTGACGAGATACGCCAGCACGCCGTAGAGTCCGATTGCGGAGAGGAACAGCGCGACCACGCCGAAGGCGAGCGAGAGGAGCATCGGCGACCGTCGGCTCACGAGCGACTTGTCCGTCCGGTCGGCCATCGACTGCGTGTCGAACACCGGCAGCTCCCGATCGAGCGACGTGACGACGCCGCGTACGGCGCCGGTGAGCTCCGACGGATCGCCGGACGTCTTCAGCGCCAGCGTCATGTACCGCGGCGGATCCTGGGCCATCGGGAAGTAGTACGCGCCCACGGCCGAGCTCGTCTCGGTGAGCGTCTCGACCTTCACGTCGCGAACGATGCCGACGACCGTGAAGAACACCGTCTTCGGCGTGATGGCCGTCAGGTTGTTGATGTCGGTCGGGAAGTACATCCGGCGGCCGATCGGATCCTGGTCCGGCCAGAAATGCCGCGCGAGCCTCTGATCCACGATCACCACGCGCGGCGCGCCGGCGCCGTCGCGATCGTCGAAGAAGCGGCCGCTCACGAGCCGCGTGCCCATGGCCTCGAAGTAGCCGGGCGTGATGCGGACGACGACCGGCGAGATCACCGACTCGCCGGGCGCCATCTGATACCCCTCGGCCAGGACCACGCTGTCGCTGTGATTGCCGCCGAAGGGAATCATCGTCGTCGCGCCGGCCGCAGTCACTCCCGGCAGCGCACGCACGCGCCTCAACAGGTCGGACGTGAAGGTCCGCACGGCCGGGTCTTCTCCGTACCGCGAGCGCGGGAGGCTGATGGACGCCGTCAGCACGTTGTCGGGATTGAAGCCCGGATCCACGGCGAGCACGCGGCGGAAGCTCGCGAACAGCAGGCCGGCGCCGACGAGCAGCACGAACGCGAACGCCACCTGCGCGACGACGAGCGCGCGCCGCAGCGACCGCGCGCCGCGTCCGCTGGTCCCGCTGCGCCCCTCCTCCCGGAGAACGGTCGTGAGGTTCGCCGGCAGCACCGCGGCGACCGGGATCAGGCCGAGCACCAGGCCGATGACGGCCGCGATGCCCAGCGTGTATGCCACGACGGTGCCGTCGAGCGCGATCTCCGATCCGCGAGGCAGATCCTGAAGGCTGAGCGACGCGAGGAGACGGAGCGCGGCGAACCCGACGAGCAGCCCCGCCACCGCCGACACGAGCGTCAGGAGCACGTTCTCGGTCACGAGCTGCCGCGCGATCCGGGCGCGTCCCGCGCCGAGCGCCAGACGCGTGGCGAGTTCCTTGAGCCGCGCGCGTGACCGCACGAGCACGAGGTTCGCGACGTTCACGCAGCCGATCAGCAGCACGAAGAGCGCTCCGCCCCACATCAGATAGAGCGTCGGCTTCACGTCTCGCACGAGGTCGCCCTGCAGGTCGGCGACGATCGTGTGGAACCCGGCATTGATCAAGAGTTGTTTGTACTGCGGGAACCGGTCGAGATTCCGGGCGTTCAGCGCGTCGATTTCTGCCTGGGCCTGCGCGATGGTCGAGCCCGGCTTGAGCCGGGCGATCTCCTGCCAGTTGTTGCTGTGCCGCGACGCGTCCGATTTCTGCTGGTCCGTGAACGCGAGCGCCCGCCACAGCATGATGTTCGGGTTCAGGAACGTGAAGCCCTGCGGCATCACGCCGACCACGGTGTACGGCTGGCCGTCGAGACGGACGGTCCGACCGACAACCGACGGGTCGCCGCCGTAGCTCGTCTGCCAGAACCCGTAGCTCAGCACCACCTTCTGCTCGTGCCCGATCTGGCCTTCGTCCTCCGCGAACGTCCGGCCGAGCGCGACGGGCACTTTCAGCAGCCGGAAGAACGACGGCGTGACGTTCATCACGCGGATCCGGGTCGGCGTGCCGCGGCGGTCGATGCTGACGTTGTTCGAGTTGTACATCGCCTGCTCTTCGAACACGTCCGTCTCGCGCAGGCGATCGTAATAGTCGGGCGCCCCGGCCCCGCCGCGATCGGCGCCGGCCCTGGGATACGCGTTCATGAGCACGACGAGCCGATCGGAGCCCGGAAACGGCAGCGGCCGGAGCAGCACGGTGTGCACGACCGAGAAGAGCGCCGTGTTCGCGCCGATGCACACCGCCAGCGTGGCCGCCGCGGTCAGGCTGAACGCCCGGGTCTTCCAGAGCAGACGGACCCCGACGCGAAGGTCCTGGAGGAGGTGTTCCATGGCTCGTTAGACGGACCGCCGCCGGTCGTGTTCCAACCGGGAGCCGAGGGCCGACAGCTATCCGGCTATTCCGTCCTCAGCGCTTCGGACGGGTCGACTCGCGCGGCACGCCTGGCAGGCACCAGGTTCGCGAGCAGCGAAACACCGAACAGGACGAGGACGGCCGTCCCCCATGAGACCGGATCGCCGATGCTCACGCCGTACAGCGCTCCAGCTATGGCACGGGCGGCGCCAGCGGCTGCGAGGCCGCCGATTGTCAGGCCGACGAGCGCGAGAGCCAGGCCCTGACGCATCACCAGTCCCACCACCGACGCCGGGCGCGCCCCGAGGGCGAGGCGGATGCCAATCTCGCGCGTTCGGCGCGCGACCGAATAGGCGATGACGCCGTAGAGGCCGACGGCCGCGAGCAGCATCGCCGTCAGTCCGACGCCAGCCACCGTCCACGCGCCGACCCGCACCGGAAACAGCGTCGTCTCGACTTCGCCCTCCATCGTCTGGTTCTCGACGAATACGATGTTCGGCTCGAGCTGCAGGAGCGTCCGGCGCATCTCGCGCAGGAGCGCCGCGGCGTCGCCGCCGGTCCGTGCGATCAGGCAGGTGTACGGGCCCGGCCGCTGCGTGCGCGCGAGGTGGAGGAACGGCGTCGGCGGCTCGCCGACCGACGTCACCTTGTGATCCGCCGCGACGCCGACGATCTGGAACTCCGGGCCGTCCGCGCCGCGCGCGCGAACGGTCTTGCCGACCGCGCTCTCGCCCGGCCAGTAGCGGCGCGCCATCGTTTCGTTGACGATGGCGACGGCGGGCGTGTCGGGCGTGTCGGCGTCGGTGAAGCCGCGCCCTTGCAGAATCGGTACCCCCATCGTCCTGAAATAGTCGGGCGAGACGCTCGTCACCTGGATCGTATCGCCGTGCTGGTCCGCCCGGTGCCGGCCCGGCACCCAGATGTCCCAGGTGTTGGCGTTGATCGAAAAGGGCACGCGCGTCGCGGTGGCCGCCGCCTGAACCCCCGGAATACGCCGCACGCGCGCCAGCGCCTCGTCGAAGAACTGCCGGCTGCGCGCGCTCGAGTAGCGCAGCATCCCGGTGTCGATCGAGACCACGGCCAGGTGGTCGACTTCGAAGCCGACCCTGGCCGCCTCGGATGCGATGAGGCTGCGCGTGAGCAGCGCCGCGACGACGAGCAGGAGCGCCGTCATCGCCATCTGCGCCGTGACCAGGCCGTCGCGCAGCGTCCAGCGGCGGCCGATTCCGGTCGCGACGACCGCTTCTCCGCGCAGGTCGGCGGTCAGGTTCGGACGCGACGCGCGCAGCGCCGGCACGAGACCGGCCGCAAGGGCGGCGAACACGGTCGCCCCGATCGTGAACAGGAGGGCGCGCGCGTCGATTCGCAGGTCGAAGGCGAGCGGAATCGGAATCGGCAGCCTGATCGACTCGACGACCCGCAGCAGCCCCCAAGCCAGCGCCACGCCGGCCGCCGCGCCGACGACCGACAGCGCCAGGCTCTCGGTCACGAGCTGCCGGACCAGGCGCGCGCGGGTCGCGCCGATGGCCAGGCGGATGCCGATCTCCTTCTGCCGCGCCGAGGCGCGCGCCAGCAGCATGCTCGCGACGTTGGCGCAGGCGGTCAGCAGCACGAGCGCCACGACGAGCATCAGGCCGAAGGCGATCGAGGTCAGCAGCGGATCGACGGCCGGATGGATGTGCACGTCGCCGCCCGCCTTGACCGCGATGTGGCGATCCTTGTCGGTCTCGGGGTAGGCCGCCGCGAGACGCGCCATGACGACCTCGAGATTGGCGCCAGCCGCGGCAACCGTCACGCCAGGCTTGAGCCGCCCCTTCAGGAACATCCAGCGCTCGCCGCGCCGGTCGAGCCGCGTCGTGCCGGTCGGCGACGGGACGACGTCGTTCATGCCGACCGGCTCCACCTCCATGGCCGCCGCCGTCGTCACCCACAGCTCGGGCGCGAGCGCCGGCGTCATGCCGCCAAAGCCGCGCGGCGCGACACCGACGATCGTGTAGGGATTGCCGCGCAGCTTGAGGATCTGGCCGACCACGTCGGGTCGCCGCTCGAGATCGCGCGTCCAGTACCGGTACGAGATCATCGCCACGCGCGGCGCGCCGGGCGCGGCGTCCTCCGGCAGGAGCGTCCGCCCGGCCGCGGCATCGACACCGAGGACGCGGAAGTAGTTGCCGGTGACGATCTCGCCGAGCGCGAGCCGCGAGCGCTCGCCGAGGTTCATCGCGCCGAACATCGGCGAGTAGCCGATCAGGTCCTCGAAGACGGCGTTGCCCGCCTTCAGATCCAGGTAGTCGGGATAGGAGCTCGTGCCGTATCGGCCGACCCCGCCGGAAGGCGAGCTCGTGTACACGTCGACCAGCCGGTCCGGGTGCGCCACCGGGAGCGGCCGGAAGAGGAGCGCGTCGACGATTGCGAAGAGGGCCGTGTTGAAGCCGATGCCGACCGCCAGCGAGGCGACGGCCACCAGCGTGAAGCCGGGGCTCTTGCGCAGCCATCGCAGCGCGAAACGGACGTCGGCCAGCAGCATATAATCCGGCGGGCGGATTTCCAGGAGCGCTCTATGATACGCCGTCATCGCCCGGTTCGGTTCGCGCTATTGCTCGCGGCGGTGCTGATGCTTCCCGCCGCCGGACGCCCGGCGGCGCAGAGCCGGCCGGCGATCTCGCTCGACAAGCTCCTCAGCTTTCCATTTCCCGACAACCTCATTGCGTCGCCCGCGGGCTCCCGCATCGCGTGGACGCTCAACGAACGGGGCGTGCGCAACATCTATGTCGCCGACGCACCCGACTTCGTCGCGCACCGGATCACGTCCTTCACGGAGGACGACGGGCAGGAGTTGACGAACCTGTCGTTCTCACCCGACGGCAGGACCATCGTCTACGTGCGCGGAGGCGATCACGGCTCCAACTGGCCGGCCGAGGGCAATCTGATGCCGGACCCGACCAGCAGCCCGATCCAGCAGAAGATGCAGGTCTGGGCGGTGTCGGCGAGCGGCGGCGCGCCGGCACTGCTCGGCGAAGGCGACGCGCCTGTCGTCTCGCCGCGGGGCGACCGGGTCGCGTTCGAGCGCGACCGGAAGATCTGGATCGCGCCGCTCGACGGGTCGAAGCCGGCGGAGGCCGCCTTCTTCGCGCGCGGCACGAGCCGCTCGCCGGCGTGGTCGCCGGACGGCCGCACGCTGGCGTTCGTGTCGGACCGCGAAGACCACAGCTTCATCGCGCTCTTCACGTCCGCGAGCGAGCCGCTGCGGTACATCGCGCCGACCACGTCCCGCGATTCGGATCCGGTCTGGTCGCCGGACGGCCGGACGATCGCGTTCGTGCGGCAGCCGGGACGGGGAGGCGTGCCGCGATCGCCGCTCGAGACACAGCCCGCGCCATGGGCGCTGTGGGTCGGCGACGTCAGCACGCTCGGCGCCCGTCAGGCGTGGAAGAGCGGCACCGGCGAGGCGGACTCGATCCCGCGCGTCGAGGGCGGGGTGAACCTGCACTGGGGCAGCGGCGATCGGCTCGTGTTCCTGTCGTACCAGGACGGATGGCCGCACCTCTACTCGGTGCCGTCCGGCGGCGGCGCCGCCACGCTGCTCACGCCCGGCCAGTTCATGGTCGAGTATGTCGCCATGTCGCGCGACCGGAGCTCCATCGTGTACAACGCGAACACCGGGCGCGATGCGACCGACGTCGATCGCAGGCATCTGTTCAAGGTACCGGTCGATCACGCCGCCCCGATCGAGCTGACGTCCGGGAAGGGCCTCGAGTGGATGCCGGTCGTCACGGCCGACGGGCAGTGGGTCGCCTACATCGGAGCCGATGCGCAGCGGCCGCCGCTGCCGGCGGTGATCCCCGTGCAGGGCGGCGCCTCGCGCCAGCTCGCGGCGGATCGCCTGCCTGCCGATTTCCCGGCGAACGCCCTCGTCACGCCCGAGCCGGTCGTCTTCCGCGCGTCGGACGGCCTCGAGATCCATGGACAGCTGTTCAAGACCGCGGACGGCCCGGCGCGCCGGCCGGCGGTCGTCTACGTACACGGCGGCCCGCCGCGACAGATGCTCCTCGGCTGGCACTACATGGAGTACTACGCGAACGACTACGCGACGAACCAGTACCTCGCGAGCCGCGGATTCATCGTGCTGTCGGTCAATTACCGGCTGGGCATCGGTTACGGCCGCGCGTTCCACTACCCGAAGCACGCGGGCCCGCGTGGCGCCTCGGAGTACCTCGACGTCCTCGCCGGCGCGAGGTACCTGCAGTCGCGCGGCGACGTCGACGCCGCGCGCCTCGGGATCTGGGGCGGCTCGTACGGCGGGTACCTGACGGCGCTCGCGCTCGGGCGCAACTCCGACATCTTCGCGGCGGGGGTCGACATCCACGGCGTGCACGACTGGTCGATGCAGGGGCGCGGCACGCCCGATCTGAAGGCCGCGCTCGCCGGCGACGGCATCACCGAAGCGGACCTGAGGGAGGCTGCCCGCGTCAGCTACGAGTCGTCGCCGATCTCCGCCGTGAAGACATGGCGCTCGCCCGTTCTGCTGATTCAGGCCGACGACGACCGCAACGTCGACTTCCACCAGATGGTCGATCTCGAGCGGCGCCTGGACGCGCAGGGCGTGCGCGTGGAGGAGGTCGTCATCCCGGACGACATCCACGATTTCCTGCTGTGGCGCAGCTGGAAGACCGCCGCGACCGCAACCACCGGATATCTCGAGCGCATGCTGCGGCCCGGGTCCTGATCGGCTCAGCCGAGAGCTGACAGCCGAGAGCTGACAGCTTCGTTTGACATATATGCGCCACACACCTATAGTGCTCGCATATGTCAGAGCGGGACCTGCGCAAGGGGACGGCCGACGTCCTCATCCTCGCGCTCCTCGAAGAACGCGACCGCCACGGCTATGAGATCGCCCGCCTGATCGACGAGCGATCCGGCGGCGCCATCACGTTTCACGTCGCGTCGCTCTACCCCACCCTCTACCGGCTCGAGCGCCGCGGCCTCATCATCGGCCGCTGGGTCGAGCGAGCCGGCACGCGGCGCCGCCGCTTCTACCGCCTGACACCGAATGGCCGCAAGATCCTCGACGCCGAGCGCCGCGGCTGGCGCGACTTCTTCACCGCGCTCGACCAGGTCGCGCGCATCAAACCGGCCTGACGCCATGGCTCGCGACTGGAACGCGCTCGTCCGACGGCGTCTGACCTCGCTCCCGCTCGATCCCGCTCGCGCGGCCGACGTCCTCGCCGAGCTCGCGCAGCACGTCGCCGACCATCACGCCGAGCTCGTCGCCGCCGGCGTGCCCGACGGTGAAGCGTTGACGCGCGCGCTCGCGCCGCTCCAGGACGGCGACCGCGTGGCGGCAGAGATCGCACGCGCGGATCGCCAGCGCTCCCCTGCGCTGCCTCCTCCCCCGCCGGCGCGCGACGAGGTGTTCGGCGGCCTGCTGCAGGACATCCGCTACGCGCTCCGGCTGCTGGCGCGGACCCCCGGATTCGCGGCCGCGGCCATCCTGACCCTTGCGCTCGGCATCGGCGCCAACGGTACCATCTTCAGCGTCGTCAACGCCGTGCTGCTCCGGCCGCTGCCCTACGCGGATCCCGGGCGCCTCGTCATGGTCGGCGAGCGCCAGCCCGATGGAGCTGCCGGAAACGTCGGCTACACGACGGCGCTCGACTGGCGCAGCCGGACACACGCGTTCGACGAGATCGCGCTCATCCGCCGGTATGCGTTCACGCTGCGGATCGACGGCCGCGCCGAGCGCCTGCCCGGCATGCGAGTGTCCGCGAATTACTTCCACACGCTCGGCGTCCATCCGGCGCTCGGCCGCGACTTCCGCGCCGCGGACGATGACCCGGCCCACTGGCGCGAGGTCATCCTGACGGACGCGTTCTGGCGGCGGCGCTTCGGCGCCGACCCGTCCATCGTCGGGCGCGTCCTCATGATGAACGACATGCCCTTCACGATAGTCGGCATCCTGCCGCCGTCGTTCGAGCCGCTCATCTCCGAGCACTTCTACGAGCCCGCGGACATGTTCTCGCTCGTCGGCTACGAACCTTCGCTGCCCTACGCCTGCCGTGACTGCGAGCACCTGAAGGCAATCGGCCGCATCAAGGCCGGCATCGCCCGCGAGACCGCCCGCGCCGATCTCGACGCGGTCCAGTCGGCCCTCTTCGCCGAGTATCCGACGAGCTACACGAAATCCACGATGACGCTCATCCCGCTCGAGGACGAGCTGAACGGCGGCATCAGGCCGGCGCTGCTCGTGCTGATGGGCGCGGTCGCGCTGGTGCTGTTCATCGCCTGCGCCAACGTCGCGAGTCTGTTCCTGGCGCGTGCCTCCGAGCGCGCCCGCGATTTCGCCCTCAGAACCGCCCTCGGCGCGAACCGCGCGCGGTTGATCCGTCAGCTGCTGGTCGAGAGCGCCCTCCTTGCCCTCATCGGCGGCAGCCTCGGGCTGTTCATCTGTGCGTGGGGCGTCCCGCTGCTCACACACCTCTCGCCTGTCGCCATCTCGCGGCTCGACCACGCACAGGTGGACGGCCGCGTGCTGGTATTCCTGACGTCGCTGTCGCTCGGATCGATGCTCGTGTTCGGGCTGCTGCCGGCGCTGCGCGTATCGCGCGTCGATCTGACCGCGGTCCTGCACGAAGGCGCGCGCCGGACCTCCACCGGCACCGACTGGCGGGCAAGGCGGGTGCTCGTCACCGTCGACGTCGCACTCGCGGTCGTGCTGCTCGCCGGAGCCGGGCTGATGATCCGCAGCGTCGTGCGCCTGCTCGACGTCGATCCCGGCTTCGATCCACACCACGTGCTGACGATGCAGACGGCGTTCGTCGGAAAGCAGTACGCGGAGGATGCGGCGACAGTGCGCGCCGTGAACGGGATGATCGAGGCGCTCCATCGCCTGCCCGGCGTACAGGCAGTCGCGACGGCGAGCCAGGTCCCGCTGGGCGGCAACTTCGACCACTGGGGCTTCCATGTCCAGGGCCGGACCGCCTCCAACCCGATGGACGATCCGTCGGTCGAACGCTTTGCGGTGACGCCCGGCTACTTCGCGGCGATGCGCATCCCCCTGCGGCGCGGACGTCTGTTCACCGATGCCGACAACGTTGCCGCGACGCCGGTCATGGTGGTCGGCGAACGAACCGCACGCAGGCTGTGGCCGGACGGCGATCCCATCGGCCAACATGTGAAGATCGGCGGCCTCGACGGTCCCTGGATCACGATCGTCGGCGTCGTCGGCGACGTGCGCCATCTGGCGCTCGACCAGCCGCCGACCGTGCAGATGTACGTACCTGAGGCGCAGACGGCCGACTCCTACGTGACCGTAGTGATGCGCAGCGACGGCGATCCGTCGATTCTCACGGCCGAGGCACGGCGGACGATCGCCTCGGTCGTGAGCGGCGTACCCGTCTACGACGTCGCTCCGCTCGCCGACCTCGTCGCGCGTTCCGCTGCCACGCGGCGCTTCGTGATGATCCTGCTGGAGCTGTTCGGCGGGCTCGCGCTCGTCCTCACCGCGGTCGGCGTGTACGGGGTGCTGTCGTACTCGGTGACGGAGCGGCGACGCGAGATCGGCATCCGCGCGGCCCTCGGCGCCACGCCTCTGGCGATCGTGCGGCTGGTGCTCGGCGGCGGATTGGCGCTGGTCGGGGGCGGACTGGCCATCGGCGTGGCGTGCGCGCTGGCAGCGACGAGATTGCTGCGCGGCGGCCTCTATGCCGTGGCGCCGACCGATCCCCTGACATTCGGGATCGTGCTGTTCGTGCTGTTCGTAGTAGCGGTTTCAGCGCAGGCGGTGCCGGTCGCGCGGGCGTTGCGCGTGGATCCGGCGGAGGCCTTGCGCGAGTGAGGGACGGCCTGAAGGCCGTCCCCTACCGACGTCGCGAGTGAGGGACGGCCTGAAGGCCGTCCCCTACCGACGCCTGAGGGCCGTCCTCTACCGGTCCGGGTCGCTAGCGGTCCCGATCGCGATGCACGGCGTCGATCGAGAACGCCGGTACACAGACGGCGACGTACTCCGCACCATCGGGCTCGGGCGTCGAGTATTGGACCCATTCGCCCCTGTGCGCCAGGACGGCCTGCCCGGCCCGGACGTCGAGCGTGCCGCTCCTGGACGTCACCCGCAGACAGCCGCGCAGCACGAGGGTGTACTCGTCGAACTCCGGCGTCTGACCCGGCTCGGTCCATCCCGTCGGGCTCCTCATCCGCGCGATGCTGACGTCCGGGCGTTTCGAGCTGGCGCGGCCGACATATTCCTCGATGATCTTGGGCTTGTTGCCGGCCGCCTCGACGATGACGGGAGCGCTGACCAGTGTGGGCATGCATCCAATGATAAGTCACGGCCCGCGTCTAGCCATCGACCCGCCGGACGTGGGAATATTCCAGGGCCCTGCGGAGTTCTCAGGATGCGACCGGCCAGAGAGATGATCCAAGCTGGCATTCCAGGAGGAGAAGCTCGATGACGCTGAAGCCGATTGCGACCCTCGTTGCCGCCCTTGCCCTCACGGCCCCCGCGATGGCCGCCGACATGACCTGGACCGGACAGATCAGCGACGCCATGTGCGGCGTGTCCCACAAAGACATGCTCGACAAGGGGGAAACCGACAAGCAGTGCACGCTCGAATGCGCCAAGGGAGACGGCAGCTTCGTGTTCGTGACCGGCGGCAAGGTGTTCAAGCTGGCCAACCCCAGGCTGAAGGGAATCGAGGAGCACGCCGGCGAGACGGTCAAGCTGACCGGGGCCCTCAACGGTGACGCGATCACGGTCACGAAGGTCGAAGCGGCGAAGTGACTCGCGGGGCCTAGCCCCAGCCCCCGGCCCCCGGTGAGGTATAGTCGCCTCCTCACCGGGAGGCGACCGATGTTCCGACGCGACTTCCTCCGAACGATCGGCGGCGTGGCGGCGCTCGGGGCGGCGCAGCTGGCCGCCGAGGAGCCCCGCGGCCCCGGCCGGCGCCTCGACCTGCACACCCATTTCTATCCGCAGGCGTTCTTCGACCGCATCCGCGACAGCGGCGGCGCGTTCGGGTTCGACCGGTCGCCGACCGGGCAGACCATCATCAAGTATCAAGGCGCGCGGTTCTTCGGCATCACGCCGCCGATGACCGACGTGGCCCGTCGCCTCGAGGACATGGACCGCGTCGGCGTCGACGTCGAGGTGGTCTCGCTCTCCACGCCCAACGTGTTCTTCACCGACGCAGCCGGCCAGCCGGAGGTCGCGCGGATGGTGAACGACGCCTACGCCGAGCTGGTCGCCGCCCACCCGTCGCGCTTCAAGGCGTTCGCGTCGATTCCGATGGACGCGCCGGACGCGGCGCTCGAGGAGCTGCACCGCGCGCTCGACACGCTGAAGCTGAACGGGGTCATCCTGTTGAGCAACATCCGCGGCCGGGCCCTGACCGCTTCCGAGTACCGACCGTTCTTCGCCGAGGCCAACCGGATGAAGCTCTGCATCTTTCTCCATCCGATGCTGCCGGTCGACGCGGATGCGTACCGCGAATACGTCCTCGGCCCGATCATCGGCTTTCCGTACGACACGACGCTCGCCGTCGCGCGCATGTGCTACGACGGCCTGTTCCGTGACTTCCCCGACATCAGGTGGCTCGTTGCGCACGCCGGAGGGGCCGTGCCGTTCCTCATGGAGCGGATGGACACCGGCTTCCACGATTTCCCCGAGTGCAAGGTGAAGATCCACGAGCCGCCGAGCACGTACCTGAAGCGGCTCTACTACGACGGCGTGACCTTCAGCCATCACAACCTGATGATGGTGCGCGACGTCGCCGGAACGGATCACATGGTAATGGGCAGCGACTATCCGCACCTGCTCGGATCGATCGAGCGTGCCGTGTCGTCGATCGAGACGCTCGACATCCCGGCCGGCGAGAAGCAGCGGATGTTCGAAGGGACGGCGTTGTCGATTCTGAACAACGTGTGACGCGCCGGTAGGGGACGGCCTTCAGGCCGTCCCGCCGCGGGGACCGGTAGGGGACGGCCGTCAGGCCGTCCCGCC
>JBLMXQ010000148.1:0-86878 GCA_050257855.1 Betaproteobacteria bacterium
GCCGTCCCGACGCTCGATGGATTGGTAGGGGACGGCCCTTCACCCCGTCCCGACCCTCGACGGACTGGTAGGGGACGGCCTTCAGGCCGTCCCGACCCTCGATGGACTGGTAGGGGACGGCCCTTCACCCCGTCCCGACGCTCGACGGACTGGTAGGGGACGGCCTTCAGGCCGTCCCGACGCTCCGGCCGAGCGAAGAAAGGAGCACGATGTCCGCGCGCATCATCCTCGCAATCGCAATCGCCGGCGCCGCCGTCGCGGGCCTCCAGGCCCAGGCCGGCGCGCAGCAGGCCATGCCGCCGCAGAAGGTGACCGTGATACGCGCCGGCCGGATCATCGACCCGGAAACCGGCGCGGTCGCGACGAACCAGGAGATCGTCGTCCAGGGCGAGCGCATCCGGGAGATCGGCTCGAACGTGACGATTCCGGCCGGCGCTGACGTCATCGACCTCTCGAAGCTGACCGTGCTGCCCGGGTTCGTCGACACCCACACGCACGAGGCGCTGACCTACAAGGAGGTCCCCGAGAACAACATCTATTACTACACGTACGTCACCGACCCCACGCCGCTGCGGGCGATTCAGGCGGCCTCGAATGCGATGCAGCTGCTGGCGGCCGGCTTCACCGTCGTCTGCGACGTCGGGAACAACGGCCTCTACGCCGATACGGCGCTGCGGCAGGCGATCGAGCAGGGCTGGATCCCCGGGCCGACGATCATACCGTCCGGCCTGATCATCAGCACGACCGGCGGTCAGTTCACGCCGTCGCCCGAGATGTACAAGTTCCACGACATCGTCTATCCCGAGTACCTTGAGGCGAACAGCCATGACGAGATCGTCAAGGCCGTGCGCGAGAACCTGCTCTTCGGCGCGAAGGTGATCAAGATCTGCCTCGACTGCAAGCCGTGGGGGTATTCCGTCGACGACATCAGGCTGTTCATGAGCGAGGCGGCCAAGGGCGGGGCCAAGGTGAACGCGCACGTGCAGACGCGCGACGGCGCCCAGCGCGCGATCGACGCCGGCCTCCATGTGATTTCCCACGGCCAGCAGCTCACGCCGGAACAGCACGCGCAGATGGCGCAGAAGGGCATCTACCTCGCGAGCACCGACACTCCGTTCACCGAGTATCGAGGGTCCCGGGAGGGAGAGCAGCACGCGGCCGCCGAGCTTCGCGACGCCTGGGAGAAAGGCGTCGGCATCACCTTCTCGACCGACATGGATTACTGGAACGATCGGATGAAGCGGCCGGACGGGGAGTGGATGAACCGCGGCGAGCTGACGATCGCGTTTCTGAAGACGTGGAAGACGGCCGGCATCCCGAACAAGGACATCCTGCGGGCGCTGACGATCACGGGCTACAAGGCCGCCGACGTTGAAAAAGATCAGCGTGGTCCGCTCAAGGCCGGCAACTTCGCCGACATCGTCGCCGTGCAGGGCGATCCGCTCGCCGACATCGACGCGGTCCGCAACGTCCAGTTCGTCATGAAGAACGGGCAGGTGTTCAAGCGGAACGGAGTGATCACGATAGACAGTCTGCTCCATCCCGGGCCCGTCAACGGGTTCCGGAGACGATGAACGCCTCGACCGAGCCGTCTGGACTCCTCATCGGCGGCGAGTGGGTCCACCGTCCGGGCTCGATCGAGGTGCGGAATCCGTTCGACGGCGCGTGGGTCGCTACCGTAACGGCGGGGACGCGCGACGATGTGGCCGCCGCCGTGGCGGCGGCCCGCGCCTCGCTGGCCATCGAGTTCCCGCTGCACGCCCGCTGCGACGTCCTCATGCGGGCAGCTGCGCTCATCGAGACGAAGCAGGAGGAGTACGCGCGCCAGATCGCCATCGAGGGCAGCAAGACGATTCGAGAGGCCAGGCGCGAGCCGCCGCGGGCGGCAACCATCCTGCGGCTGTCAGCCGGGCAGGCTCAGCAGGTGTGCGGTGAGACGCTGCCGTTCGACAGCCGGCCGGGCTCGGAGAACCGCGTCGGGTACTACTTCCGCGTTCCGGTCGGCGTCGTGGCGGCGATCATGCCGTTCAACGATCCCCTGGCCGTGTTCGCGCACAAGGTTGGTCCCGCGCTGGCCGCCGGCAACGCGGTCGTCGTGAAGCCGGCCTCGGCGACGCCGCTGTCGGCCCTGCGCGCGGCGGCCGATCTGATGGCCGCAGGCCTTCCGCCGGGGCGCCTGAATGTCGTCACCGGACGCGGGGAGGAGGTCGGCGCAGCGCTCGCCGCGGATCCCCGCGTGCGCCTTCTCACCTTCACCGGCGGCGCCGCGACCGGCGAGCGGCTCACGCGCGTGGCGGGCGTGAAGAAGCTTCTGCTGGAGCTCGGATCGAACTCGCCGGTGATCGTGCTGGACGACGCCCGGCTCGGGCAGGCCGCCGATGCGATCGTCGCCGGCGCGTTCGCGCAGGCGGGGCAGAACTGTCTCGGCGTGCAGCGGGTGTTCGTTCACGAGGCGGTCTACGAGCCGTTCCGCCGCGAGGTGGTCGAGCGCACCGCCCGGCTCAAGGCGGGATCCTCACTCGACGAGACCGTGGACGTCTGCGCGATGATCAGCGAACGCCAGGCGGCGCGCCTGGACTCGTGGATCGCCGAGGCGGTGAGCGGCGGAGCGCGTGTACTCGTGGGCAACCGCCGGCAAGGGACGGTCGTCTGGCCGACCGTGCTCGAAGAGGTCCCGCGCGGCGTCAGGCTCGATTGCGCGGAAGCGTACGGGCCGGTGATGTCGCTGTACCGCGCGTCGTCGCTCGACGAAGCGATCGAGCGCGCCAACGCCGTCGACTATGGGCTGCACGCAGCAATATTCACCGAGCGCCTGCGCGATGCGTTCGCAGCAGCGCGGCAGCTCGAGGTGGGCGCCGTCATCGTGAACGATTCCACCGACTATCGTCTGGACGTGATGCCGTTCGGCGGGACGAAGTCGAGCGGCGTCGGACGCGAGGGCGTTCGGTTCGCCATCGAGGAGATGACCGAGACCCGGGTGGTCTGCCTGAACCTGTAGCGGCTGGGGTTCCGGGACGGCCTGAAGGCCGTCCCCTACCGATGCAGTGCGAAGGCCGTCCCCTACCGATGCAGTGCGAAGGCCGTCCCCTACCGATGCAGTGCGAAGGCCGTCCCCTACCGACGCGGTGCGAAGGCCGTCCCCTACCGATACAGTGCGAAGGCCGTCCCCTACCGATGCAGTGCGAAGGCCGTCCCCTACCGATGCGTGCGAAAGGTCGGCCCCCGGCCGATGCGTGCCGAAGGCCGTCTTCGACATGGACGACGCTCGACGCCAGGACGGGAGTCGCTGCGATATGATCGGCGGATGCATCCGTTGACGTTTCCCGCCGAGGCCCCCGCCGCGCCGCCGCTGCGCGACCGGACGGAGATTCCCGACCGCTTCAAGTGGAAGCTGACCGACATCTTCGCCGACTGGAACGGCTGGCAGGCGGCGTACGACGAGCTCGACAGGAAGATCGGCGAGTACGCCGCCCTGCAGGGGTCGCTCGCGAAAGGCGCGGCGTCGCTTCACGCGGCGTTCAACCTGGCCGACGACATTGGCCAGCTGACCTACAAGGTCTGGTACTTCGCGTCGCTGAAGTACGACGAGGACCAGCGCGACAACCAGATCAACGCGAAGCGCCAGCAGGTTCAGATCCTGTTCGCGAAGGAAGCGCAGGCGACCGCCTGGTTCAACCCGGAGCTGCTGCAGATTCCGCTCGAGACCGTGCAGGGCTGGATGAAGGAGCACCCGGGCCTGGCGGTGTACCGGTTTGCCGTCGAGGATCTCTACCGCCAGCAGGAGCACGTGCTCGACGAGAAGGGCGAGCACCTGCTGTCGCTCGCGAGCCGCTTCGCCTCGACGCCGCACGATGCGTACTCCGCGCTGTCGACCGCCGACGTCAAGTATCCGAGCGTCGCGCTCTCGACGGGGGACGTCACGCTCACCTACGGGCAGTATCGAGCCATTCTCGCCACCAACCGGAATCAGGCCGACCGCGCGCTCGCGTTCCGCGCCTTTCACGAGCTGTACGCGAAGGACGTGAACACGTACGCGTCGCTCTACAACGCCGTCCTGCAGCGCGACTGGTTCTTCTCGCAGGCACGCCATTACGAGACGATGCTGGACGCGGCGCTGCACGGCGACAACATCCCGCCGGCCGTGGTGACCAACCTGATCGAGACGACGAAAGCCGGGACCGAGCCGCTGCGCCGGTACCACCGGCTGCGCAAGCGCGTGCTCGGCCTCGAGTCGTACCACTCGTACGACACGACCATCCCGCTCGTCGACTTCGACGAGAAGTACCGGTACGACGACGTGCTCGGGTGGCTGACCGAATCGGTGAAGCCGCTCGGGCCGGACTACGAGCGCCGGATGCGCGAGGGGCTGGCGGGCGGCTGGATCGACGTGTACGAAAATCCGGGCAAGCGCAGCGGGGCGTATTCGGCGCCCGTGTACGGCGTGCACCCGTACATGCTGCTGAACTACAACGATACGCTCGACGCCGTGTTCACGCTCGCGCACGAGATGGGGCACTCGATGCACACGCTCCTCTCGCACGAGCACCAGCCGTTCGTGTACGCGGGCTACACCATCTTCGTCGCCGAGGTGCCGTCCACGCTGAGCGAGGCGCTGTTCCTGGAGTTCATGCTCGCGCGCGCCACGGACGAGCGCGAGCGGATTGTCCTCCTGCAGCACGCCATCGACGGCATCGTGTCCACCTTCTACACGCAGGTGATGTTCGCCGACTACGAACTGCAGGCGCATCGGCTGGTGGAGGAGGGGAAGCCCGTGACCGGCGACGGGCTGAGCGAGATGTACTTCGGCCTGCTGAAGGCGTATCACGGCGACGCGATCGACTACGACGAGCTGTCGCGCATCACGTGGGCGCGGATTCCGCACTTCTTCAGCACGCCGTACTACGTCTACCAGTACGCGACCTGCTATGCGTCGAGCGCGCAGCTGATCACGGAGCTGACGGGCGGCACGGAGGCCTCGCGCCGCGACGCCATCGACCGGTACCTGACCCTGCTCAAGTCGGGCGGCAGCGATCACCCGATGACGCTGCTGAAGCGCGCGGGCGTCGACCTGAGCACGCCGGAGCCGGTCAAGGCGGTCGTCGCGCAGCTCGACACGCTGGTCAGCCGCCTCGAGCACGAGATCGCCGCGCTGCCGAAACGATGACGGTGGGCCGGCAGGCCCGCAGGACCCGCGGGCGGACCTGACGGTCCGCCCCTACCGTTGCTTCTTCTGCACCTGGAGCATCGCGTGCGTCGCGCCGATGCACGCGTCCATCACGACGACCAACCCTCCCTTCCGCGCGCGCGCCGCGGCTTCCTCGCTGACGATCCCCGTCTGCAGCCACAGGGCCTTCGCGCCGATCTTCACCGCCTCGTCTGCAATCTGCGGCGTGTCCTCCGAACGCCGGAACACATCCACGATGTCGATGCCCTCCGGCACGTCGAGGAGCGAAGGATAGGAGCGTTCGCCGAGCACCTCCGTCTCGCGCGGGTTGACGGGGACGACGCGGTACCCGACGCTCAACAGCTTCTTCATGATGCCGTGCGAAGCCTTGTCGGGGTTCGAGGAGGCGCCGACTATCGCGATCGTCCTGGCGTCGGTGAGGAGCTGCCTCAGTTCGTCATTCGAGGGGTTGGCCATCACGACATTGTAGCCATGTTGCGGAGTGAGCCTCGGCTCGACTAGTGGAAGAGGAGGTGAGCCACCGGCCGCTCCCAGCCGTTGTAGATCAACGCGATGGCCGTGATGTCGAAGGCGGCGTGCGCGATCATCACGATCCAGATCTGCCGCTGCCACGCGAAGATTCCGCCGAACACGAGGCCGGTCATGGCGGCCTGCTCGACCCCTGGCAGGCCCTGGTCGCCGTAGTGCGCGACCGCGAACAGGGCCGCGGTCAGCACGACGGTCGCCACGAGAGCCGCGCCGGCGTGGCCGAGCAGCTTGCCTGAACGCTCGAACAGGTAGCCGCGGAAGAGCACCTCCTCGCCGAATGCGGCGCTCACGAGAACCACTGTCAGCATCCACGGCAGCGCGGCTGCGTTTCCGGCCAGGTACTGGTATCGAACGTTGACGGCCGGCGCGCCGAGCATCGGCATGACGAGAGCCTTCAGAACAAGTTTCAGACCGATCCCGAGCGCCGCGCCCGCCGCGGCGGTCGCGGGCCAGCTGCGCGGGGCAGCGAAGCCGAGGGCGCGAAGCGGCGTGTCGGACAGCTGTGCCCACACCAGCACGAGAAAGGCGCCGGCCACGGGTCCTGCGAGGCTGCCCGCCACGATCACGAGAAACGCGAGTACGCCGAGCGGACCCAGCTCACGTAAACGATGGGCGGTGTCCGGCGTCCGGGACCATGCAGGGGGCCCGTCGACGAGGGTCATGGCGGCAGGATCACGGCTGGAGCCAGCGCACGGCTCTCGTGTGCTCGGCGCGTTGTTCCGCGTCCCAGTCGCCGGTGCAGCGTCCTTCGTCTCCAAGGTGCCCCATCCGCCTTCCGCGGCAATCCCGCGGATCGGATCCCTTTCGACAGCGGAGTCGTGACGTTCCGTGACATTTTACGGCAACCGCGCATGAACCAATCCGCGACGACGGTGCTAGACTCCTTGGCACTTCCGGGAGGACAGAGCATGCTCGGCATCTTCAGATATCGCGTGTTGTGGGCTTGCGCGATCGTGGCGGCGCTCGTCGCGAGCGACCAGTTCAGGGCGGCAGCGCAGCCGCCGGCGGCCGGTGCGGCGCTCGATCCGGCCATTCTGCACGCCTATCAGTGGCGCAGCATCGGGCCGGCGCGCGGCGGGCGCTCCATTGCCGTGACCGGCGTGAGGGGACGGCGCAACGAAGGATATTTCGGCGCGGTCGGCGGCGGGCTGTGGAAGACGACCGACGGCGGCCAGAACTGGACGCCGGTGACCGACGGTCAGATCCACAGCGGGTCGGTCGGCGCCGTGGCGGTCTCGGAATCCAACCCCGACATCGTCTTCATCGGCACGGGCGAGTCGTGCATCCGCGGCAACATCCAGCCGGGCGACGGCGTCTACAAGTCGACCGATGCCGGGAAGACCTGGACGCACGTCGGCTTCTCCGACTCGGATGCCATTTCGAAGATCCGCATTCACCCCACCAACCCGGACATCGTCTTCGTCGCCGACTTCGGCCGGTACGGCAAGCAGAGCGACGAGCGCGGCGTCTACAAGTCGACCGACGGCGGCAAGACGTGGAAGCGCGTGCTGTTCCGCGACGGGAAGACGGGCGCCGTGGACGTCGAGTTCGATCGCCGCAACCCGACCGTGATGTATGCCGCGCTGTGGGAGGCGTACCGCGTCGAGTACCAGATGTCGAGCGGCGGCCCGGGCAGCGGCCTGTTCAAGTCCACCGACGGCGGCGACACGTGGACCGAGATCACGCGTCATCCGGGGCTGCCGCAGGGCGTGGTCGGCAAGATGACCGTCTCGGTCTCCGGCGCTGATTCCAACCGCGTCTACCTGCTCGAGGAGAACGCGCACGGCGGCCTCTTCGTCTCCGACGACGCCGGCGCGACGTGGAAGCTGGTGAACGACGGGCACAACATCCGGCAGCGCGCGTTCTACTACACGCACGTGTTCGCCGACCCGGTCGACAAGGACACGGTGTACATGCTGAACACGAGCGCCTTCCGGTCGACCGACGGCGGCAAGACGCTCCAGAACATCGGCCGCGGCACGCACGGCGACTTCCACGACCTCTGGATCGATCCTGACGACGCAAAGCACGTGATGATTGGCAACGACGGTGGCGGCGCGATCACGTTCGACATCGCCGCGAAGCCGCCGACCTGGTCCGAGGAAGACTACGCGACGGCGCAGTTCTATCACGTGATCACGACGAAGCACGTGCCCTATCACGTGTGCGGAGCGCAGCAGGACAACACGACGCTGTGCGTGCCGAGCGACACCGGGCCCGGCGGCGTCGGTGCGGTCGGCGGCGGCTTCGGGCGGATTCCGCCGGAGGCGCCGTACCCGGTCGGCGGCGGCGAGCCGGGCTACATCGCTCCCGATCCGCGCAACCCGGACGTCTTCTATTCCGGCGCGAACAACGGCGCGTTCACGACGCGGCTCGACCGCCGCACGGGCGAGCTGAAGGAGGTGGGCGCCTACCCGCGGTTCTTCTCCGGCGAGCCGTCGGACGCGGTGAAGGAGCGCTGGCAGTGGACGTTCCCGATCATCTTCTCCTACGTCGATCCGAACGTCCTCTACGTCTCGTCGCAGCACGTCTGGAAGACGACCGACGGCGGCCAGACCTGGACGCGCATCAGCGGTGATCTCACGCGCCACGATCCCAAGACGATGGGCGAGTCGGGCGGGCCAATCACGCACGACATGAACAGCCCGGAGATCTACGCGACCGTCTTCTCGCTCGCGCCCGGCAAGACCGACGTCAACGTCATCTGGGCCGGCTCCGATGACGGCCTCGTGCACGTGACGCGCGACGGCGGCAAGACCTGGACCAACGTGACGCCGAAGGACATGCCGGACCTCGGGCGCGTCAGCCAGATCGACGGCTCGGCGTTCGACGCGGGCACGGCCTACATGGCCGTGAAGAAGCCGCTGCTCGAGGACTACGCGCCGTACATCTACCGGACGCACGACTTCGGCAGGACGTGGACGAAGATCGTCGACGGCATCGCGCCGAACGACTACACGCACGTCGTCCGCGAGGATCCGACGCGCAAAGGGCTGCTGTACGCCGGGACCGAGCACGGCTTCTACATCTCGTACGACGACGGCGATCACTGGCAGTCGCTGCGGCTGAACCTGCCGGACACGCAGGTGTCGGACATCTGGGTGGAGGCGAACGACCTCGCGATCGCCACGCACGGGCGCGGGTTCTACATCCTCGACAACATCGCCGCGCTCCGGCAGTACGGGGCGGAGGCGACCGACGCGGCCGAAGCGTACCTGTTCAAGCCGGGCGACGCCATTCACTCGGCCGAGAACGCGACGATCGAGTACTGGCTCAAGAAGCCGGCGCAGAAGCTGGCGCTGGACATCCTCGACGCCAAAGGGCAGGTGATCCGATCCTACACCGGCGAGATGCCGAAGAAGGACGCCCAGGAGAGCGAGGACGGCTTCCCGCGTCGCGGACCGCAGCATCCGTCGATGGCGGCCGGGCTCAACCGCTTCCCGTGGGACCTGCGTTACGAGTCGGTGAAGTCGTTCCCCGGCATGATCCTCTGGGGCGCGACGACGAACGGCCCGATGGCGCTGCCGGGCTCGTATCAGGTGCGGCTCACGGTAGACGGGCAGACGCTCACGCAGCCGGTCACGATCAAGAAGCATCCGTTGCGCAACATCAGTCTCACGGACCTGCAGACCCAGCTCGACGTGGCGCTGCAGATTCGCGACAAGGTCGACGAGGCGAACGAGGCGGTCATCCAGATCCGGCGGATCAAGAAGGACATCGACGATCGGCTGAAGAAGAAGGACGACAGCGACCTGCGCGCGATCGGCAACCGCCTGACGCGCAATCTCAGCGTGATCGAGGAGAACGTGTATCAGGTCCAGAACCAGAGCAATCAGGACCCGCTGAACTTCCCGATCAGGATCAACAACCGGCTCGCGTCGCTGCTGCGCGTCGTGGAGACGGGCGACGGTGCGCCGACGAGCAACGTCGGGCCGATCTTCGAGGACATCAAGGGCGAGCTGAAGGCGCAGACCGACAAGCTCCAGCAGGAGCTGACGACGGACCTGCCGACGTTCAACCGGCTCGCGCAGCGGATGGGCCTCGAACCTGTAAAGGAGAAATAGGGCCCGTCGCGGGTCCGCACAGGAGTTCAGGAGATAGGGGGCGCAGGACATCTCCATTCTTCTGGACTCCTGATCTTCACGGTCTGTGAACAGCATTTACGGCCAGGCTTGTTTCCTCCGAACGGCTCGTTGATAATGACCGAACCGTCTGGCTGGCTCGATGACGGGTCTTCGGCGGCTGAAGTCCGTTGTCCGGGCGGCACCATTCAAAGGGGGAAGCATGGAGGCGATTCCGGAACCCTCGCGCCGGATTGCAGAACTCCTTCTCGTCGGCTTCACGGTCTTCGCCCTCTTCGGATGCAGCGGCAATAAGCCAGTCACTCCTACGGCTCCAACCCAGACTACTCCGACGAGCGCCGCGCCCGCCGCTCACCTGGACGTCGAGATCGATGGCTCTGGATCGACCGGCGCACTCATCGGCTTCACTCCGGTCCACTTCAGCGCTGCTGCCTCGACGGCGGATACGCCGACGTACGTCGTCGATTACGGCGACGGCACGCAGACGACGGATCCCGTGTCCGTGCATCAATGTCGGAAGATCGGCCTGCTGACCAGCCAGGTCACGATCACTGACAAGTTCGGTCGAACCAGTTCGGCTACGGCACAGTACGCCTGCCTGAGCCTCGTTCATCAAGAAGGTGTGCTGTATTCGCTGTTGTACGGGTGGGACAATTCCTACGAAAATGCGAAGGACCAAAAATACGAGGAACGGAAGATCGCCTTCGACTCGCAGGACGGCTCGAAGGTGAGCGGTTTCTATACGCACCCGGCCGGAAACCAGTCGCACTTCACCGGCACGTTGAGCGGCGACCACAGCATCTCGTTTTCGCTCGACGATCGCACGATGTCATTTTCGGGCGACGTGGTTCTGAAGGACGTCTTCTCCGAGCGGGGCGGGTACACCTACAACCGGCACCTGATCCTTCGTCTGCGCGGAGGATCCGCCGACGGGGCGATTCTGGACTTCACCTTCATCGACCCGGCTTCCTTCGTGCAGTGACACGATATCAGTCCCGGGTCCCGACTCCGAGCCGGTGCGCCGCCTCGATTTCCGCGGCGGCGCGCCGGCCGCTCTCGACGGCGCCGTTCATGTAGCCCTGCCAGCGCACGCTCGTGTGCTCGCCGGCGAAGAACAGGCGCCCTGCCGGCCGCGCGAGCCAGGCGCGCCACTCCGGATTGAACCCGGGATCGAAGTACGCATATCCGCCGCGCGCCCACGGGTCCGCTTCCCAGGCGGTCTGGTGCGAGCGCACGAGATCCGCGCCGTTGGCCCCGAGCCACTCGAGCTCGCGCGCGAGGCCGGCCGGCCCCTCTTTGCCCGTGATTGCCTGCGTCAGATCGCTGGCCGATCCGCCCGCCAGGAGCGTCAGGATGCCCGCCCGGCCGCGCTGCTCCTCGTTGCCGTCCCAGACCGCGCCGAACGCCAGCGGGCTGCCGAACGCGCGCGGCTGGCCGGCGCGGCGCCAGAATGGCCGCGCGAACTGCAGGAGTGTTTTCGTCGCGCGTCCGTACTGCAGGCGGACGATGGCTTCGTGCTGCTGCGCGGGGAGCGCCGGCGTGATCGGAATGCGTCTGAGCAGCACGGCCGGCAGCGCCAGCACGAGGTATCCGCACGCAATCTGCCCGACGCGGCCGCCGTTCTTGACGCTCGCGCGGACGACGCGCCCGCGCTGCGAAACGGCGACGAGCTCGGTCTGCAGCCTCACGCGATCGCCGAGCGCGGCAGCCATGGCGGTCGCCAGGCGATCGTTGCCTCCCTCGATGCGGTGCATCGGTCCCGGCGCCGGCGCATCGTCGGCGGAGAACTGGTCGACGAGCGCGAGCAGGGAGAGCTCGTCGGCGTCGGCGAGGAAGAACCCGCGCAGGCCGGTGGCGGTGTCGCGCAGATCGCGATCGGCGCCGGACGCATCCAGCCACTCGGCCACGGAGCGGCGGCCGAGATCGACGGCGATCGGCGAGTCCCACCTTTGCTCGGCGAGCCGGTATCGCCGCGTCAGGCCGCCGAGGCTGCGCGCGAGATGCTCCCAGCCGCGTGCGGCCCCGCGCGGCACGATGCGAGTGCGGCCCGACGCGTCCGGCCGCGCGTACGAGAAGCCGCCGCGCAGGATGCGCGAGAGCGGCAGGCCGAGCTCGGCGGCGAGCGCGCGAATCTCGTGCTGCTCGGCATCGATCATGTCGCCGCCCGCTTCGGCGTGCTGGCCGTCGACGAACGGTGCGCGGATGGTGTGCACGCGGCCGCCGACGCGATCGCGCGCTTCGATGACGGTGACCTCGGCGCCGTTCGCGGCGAGATCGCGCGCGGCGGCGAGGCCGGCCAGGCCGGCGCCGGCCACGACGACCGACACGCCGCGCAGCGGACCATCGCCGGATGGCATACGGAGATCTTAACGCGCTTTATAATGCCGCAATGCCATCTATCCTGGTGTGTGCCGCCCTGGCGGCAGCCGCAGGCGCCACGTCTTACGCGCGTCCTGAACAACTCGTCGAGACGGCCTGGGTGGCGGCGCACGCCGCCGATCCGGACGTCCGCATCGTCGACATGCGGCGCAGCGGCTACGAGGAGGGGCACGTGCCCGGCGCCGTGCCTCTCGACCCCGTGGCGATCCGCGACGCGCACAACCCGCCGACGTTCCTGCCGTCGGCTGCGAAATTCGAGCAGATGATGGCGTCGCTCGGCATCTCCGATACGACGCGCGTCGTCTCGTACGACGATCGCGGGGGGCTGTACGCGGCGCGCCTGTGGTGGATCCTCAACTACTTCGGCCATGCGAACGCGGCGCTGCTCGACGGCGGGTGGAACAAATGGAGCGCGGAGCATCGCCCTGCGCCGGCTGGTGCGCCGTCGGTTGCCGCCGGGCGCTTCACCGCGCATCCCGAGCCGCACTGGATCGCGACGGCGGCGGACGTCGTCGCCGCAATCGGGAAGCCGGGGACGGTCATCGTCGACGCGCGCACGCAGGCGGAGATTGACGGCAAGGACCTGCGCAACATCAGACGCGGCGGCTTCGTGCCGTCCTCGGTCCCGGTGTATTGGGAAGACCTGCTCGATCCGCAGACGAAGACGTTCCTGTCCGCCGACGCGCTGAAGAGGATCTACGAGTCGCGCGGCGTGGTGCCGTCGAAGGAGGTCATCGCGTACTGCCAGGTCGGCATGCGCGCGTCCGTGGACCTGTTCGCGCTGCGCCTGATCGGATACGACCACCTGCGCAACTACTACGGCGCGTGGGAGGAGTGGGGGAATCGCGACGATCTGCCGATCGCGCGAAAATAGCGGGCGCCTGACGAAAGTGAGCGTCGCCGGACGGCCTGAAGGCCGTCCGCTACCGAAACGGCCGCAAGCCGTCCCGCAGGCGACGGGGTTGCCAGATCGCCAGCTTCACTTCGCCGCGAAGCGCCTGAAGAAGCTGGCCTCGTTCCAGGCGGGCTTGTCCGGGCGCGCGGCGATTCTCGTCACGAGATCGCGCACGAGCGCGATGTAGGCGGCGGCCGCGCCCCTGTCGATCGGCTGATTCAGATCGTCCGACGGCGCGTGATAGCGCTCGGCGATCCACCGGCGCGCGATCCCGGCTTCCGGCGTGCCCTCCTCGTATCCGACCTTCATCGCGAGCGATGGGATTCCGGCGCGGATGAAGTTGTACTGATCGCTGCGGATGAACCGGTTGCGCTGCGGCTCGGGGTCGTTCTGCACGCCGACGTGCTGCTGTGCCGCGGCGGCCCGGATGTCCGCACCGAGATTCGACTCGTCGAGTCCGAGCACCATGACTTCCTTCATCGGGAACAGCGGCAGGAACATGTCGATGTTCACGTCGGCGACGATGCCGGAGCGCGCGACAGTCGGGTGCGCGACGAAGTAACGCGACCCGAGCAGCCCTTTCTCTTCGCCGGCGACGACGACGAACAGAACCGACCGCGCCGGCCCGTTGCGCTGCGACTTCAGCTCCCGGGCGATCTCGAGAAGGGCGGCGACGCCCGACGCGTTGTCCATCGCGCCGTTGTAGATGCGGTCGCCCTTGATCGGGGCGCCGACGCCGACGTGGTCGAGATGGGCCGACACGACGACGTATTCGTTCCGCCTCTCGGGCCGCGCGGCCGGCAGCACGCCGACGACGTTCGGCGCTTCGACGGCGCCGGTCTCGGCGTGGACCGTCGCGCGAAGGCGCGCCGGCAGCGGAAAGCGCGGCAGGGGCTTTCCCGCGTCGGCCAGCGCCAGGATCTCCGCGAACGTGTGCCCGGAGCCCGCCAGCAGCTTGTCGGCATGCGCCGGATTGAACGTCGCCGCGAAGCGCTCGCCGGCCGTGTCGTCCAGCGCGGTGTCGGCAAGGGTCATCGCCGGCAGGAGCCGCGACGGCGAGGAGCGCGCCCACGGCACGTCCATGCTCTTCGGATTCGGAATGGCGATGGCGCCGATGGCGCCGGCGCTCCGGAGCGCAGCCCACCGTTCGCCCGCCGACTGGTAGTGTGCGCGCAGCGCGCCCGGCACGGTCGACGGTCCGCCGGTCAGATAGACCGCGACGTTGCCGTGCAGGTCCTGGCCTGTGAAGTCGTCGACGCGGTACTCGGGGACGCGCAGGCCGTAGCCGACGAACACGAGCCCGGCCTCGACCGACGGCGCCGGATCGATCCGCATGTTGAGCGTCGCGTCCTCGCCGAGCGCGAGCGGTTCGGCCGTCGCGCCGCGGACGAGCGCAAGGCTCGACCTGTCCTCGAGGATCCGCCGGGTGCGAAAGCGAACCGGCTGCATGAAGCCCTGAACGCCAGCCGGCCGGATGCCGGCCGCCTGAAATTCCGAGGCGACGTATTCAGCCGCGCGCTGGTACTCCGGGCTTCCGGTGTTGCGGCCCTGCATCGAGTCGGCCGCCAGGACGCTCACGTCCGCCCACCACCGCCCCGCAGCAGCACCGGCGGCATCGTCCGCGCGCAGCGCGCCGCCGGCCAGAAGGACCAGGACCAGCAGGGCGGTGGCCCCAAGAGTTTTTCGCATGCCGCTTCTCCGTCAGAGTTGTTCGATCGTGTAGCCCTTCGCCTGGAGCATCGCGAGCAGGCCGTCGGGGCCGACCAGATGCGCCGCGCCGACGACGACGAACGCGTGGCCGGCGCGGGCGAACAGCGCCTGGAGCTTGGGGAACCAGTTCCGGTTGCGCTCGACGAGCAGCCGCTGGTACATCGCCGGATCCTGCTTGAGATCGGAGACGACGAGGCGCTCGACGGTCGGCGCGTCGCCCGCCTTCCACGCATCGGCCAGGACGGCCACGTTGCCCTTCTCGGTGTCGAGCTCCTTCAAGGTGTCGGTCAGCATCTTCTCCTGCTGTTCCGCCGTCATGCCGTCGAACCGCGCGAGCTGGTAGTCGACGGTCTCCAGACCCTGGACCGGCATCTTGGCGGTCGCCGCCAGATCGTAGAAGTGCTTGTCGAGGCCGAGGGTGGGATCGAAGCCGGCCTTCTGCCATTCGAGGCCGAGCAGCGTCAGCGCCGCCATCCACGGCTTGAATCGATCGACAGCGGCCATGGGCAGGCCGAGGGCGGTCGACCGCTTCGTCACCAGGTCATACGCGGCCGGCGAGATGACCTGGTCGAGCGTCCGGCCGTCCGTCAGCATCCCGCGCGTGAGCAGCTCGAGCTGCGCCGACGGCCCGAGCATCTGTCCCATGTCGGCCTCTTCCACGAGCAGGTCGGAGTCCTTGAACGCCGCGTCGAGCGCCGGGCTGAGCGGGTAGAAGTCCTTCGTCAGCAGGTGCACCGAGCCGACCAGATACACGACATGGTGGTCGGGGCTCGTGGCCTTCCAGATGAAGCTGTGCGCGCTGGCGCGTGGCGCGGCTGATGCGACCGCGACGACCGCCGCGATGAGCGCCCGAACGTAGCGCGGATGCGTAACCGACCGCCGTCGCCCCAGGCCTGAGATCACCGGCTCCAGCTCCCTCAAGTTCTAGAATCCTCAGATTCTCAAATTCTCAAACGAGCTCGACCATCTTCCCCGGATTCATGCGATTGTCCGGATCGAGCGCGCGCTTGAGCGTGCGCATCACGTCGAGCGCCGGCCCGTGCTCGGCTTCGAGATACTTCATCTTGCCGTACCCGACGCCGTGCTCGCCGCTGCACGTCCCGCCCATCGCCAGCGCCCGCATCACCATCTTCTCGTTGAGGCGCCGCGCGACGTCGAGCTCCTCCGCGCTGTCGGGGTCGAGAACGTAGACCAGATGAAAATTCCCGTCGCCGACGTGTCCGACCAGTCCGATCGGAAACGGGGCGCCGGCATTGTCCTTCTTCGTTTCGACGATACATTCGGCGAGGCGCGAGATGGGCACGCAGACGTCGGTCGTCCAGGCGCGCGACCCGGGCCGCAGCGCGATGGCCGCCCACATCGCCTCGTGGCGCGCCTGCCAGAGCTTCTCGCGATCCTCGAGACGGGTCGCCCACTGGAAGTCGCTGCCGCCGCGTTCGGCGGCCAGCGCCTGGACCGCCTCCGCCTGGTCGCGGACGTGCCGTTCGCTGTCCCCATGGAACTCGAAGAACAGCGTCGGCGCGACGGCATAGCTCGTCTTCGAGTGCCGGTTGACGGCGTCGATCTGCGTCTCGTCGAGCAGCTCGATGCGCGCGACCGGGACCCCGAGCTGGATCGTGGCAATCACGGTCTCGACCGCGCCTTCAATCGACGTGAACGGGCACACCGCCGCGGAGACGGCTTCGGGAAGCGGATGCAGCCGCACGGTGATTTCGGTGATCACGCCGAGCGTGCCCTCCGAGCCGACGAACAGGCGCGTGAGGTCGTAGCCGGCCGACGACTTCCGCGCGCGCGTGCCGGTCGAGATGATCCGGCCGTCGGCCAGCACCACCTTCAGCCCGAGGACGTTCTCCCTCATCGTCCCGTAGCGGACGGCCGTCGTGCCGGACGCGCGCGTCGCGGTCATGCCGCCGATGGTCGCATCGGCGCCGGGATCGACCGAGAACATCAGGCCGGTGTTGCGCAGCGCGCGGGCGAGCTGCATCCGCGTCACCCCGGCCTCGACGGTGGCGTCCATGTCCTCGGCGCTGACGCGGAGCACCTTGTTCATCTCGCGCAGATCGATCGTGACGCCGCCGTGAATCGCGTTGACGTGCCCTTCGAGCGACGTGCCCGCGCCGAACGGAACGACGGCGGCGCCGTGCCGCGCCGCGATCCGGACGATGGCCGCGACCTCGTCCGTCGTGTGCGGAAAGCAGACGACGTCGGGCGGCGCCGGCTGATGGTACGACTCGCCGCGACTGTGGTGGTCGCGGACGGCGGCCGCGTCCGTGGCGCGCGACCCGAGCAGGGTCCTGAGCTCGTCGATCACGGGTTCAGTGTATGAGCAACGCGGTATGATCACAAAGTCCCCGGTCGTCATGGGCATCACCAGACGTCGGTTCCTGGCCGCCGCGGGTGCCTGCGCGCGGGCCGCGCTGGGTCCGCTGGCCGCGCAGGCGTCCGTGCGCCCGCTCCCGGGACTTGTCGGCTCGATGGCCATCGACCGTTTGGCCCTCGGGTTTCCCGTTCCGGCGCGCCGCTGGCGCGGCGACTCCTCGGTTGCGGCGGCGCTGCGGGGTGGCGCGGGAGCGATCGCGCCGCCCCGCGTGCCGCCGGATGTCGAGGAGCCGAGACCGCATTCCGGCCCTTCACGCCTCGCCGAGCGCTTCGGCGACCTCCGCCGCCACTTCATCGCCGAGTACTACCCGTGGTACGCGACCTCGCCCTGGCGGCACTGGGACGAGGGGGGACGGCATCCGCCGGTCGATATCGGATCGAACTACATGCCGGCCCTCGGCCCGTACGACTCGCGGGCGACCTCCGTCATGGAGCAGCACGCACGCTGGCTTGCCGAGCTCGGCGTCGGGGCCATCAACGTGAGCTGGTGGGGGCGCGACAGCGACATCGATCGGCTGGTGCCGGCGCTGATGGATGTCATGGGCGCGCACGATATCCAGGTGACGTTTCACCTGGAGCCGTACCAGGACCGCCATGCCGAGGCGTACGCGAGCGACATCGCGTATCTGATCCGGCAGTACGGCGATCGGCGCAGCTGGGACTGCTTCCTGCTGGTCGCCGACGCCAACGGCAAGGTCGGGCCGGTGTTCAAGTCGTTCCGGACCATTCTGGCCCCGCAGATGACCGACTGCCACGGCATCACGACGCCCGTGCCGGATTATGCGGCAGACGATGTATGGCGTCGGCAGACCGACACCGTACGCACGCTGTTCGCCCACGACTTCGATCACGTGACGCTGCTCGCCGACTCGCTCAACCTGCTGCGCACGCTCGCGTCAGGGTTCGACGGCATCGCCATCTACGACAACTTCGTCGAGCCGTCCACGTGGCCCGGCTGGGCGCGCGAGTTCTCGAAGAAAGACCTTGTCTTCTCGTTCAACATCAACCCGGGATACGACAGCGTCGCGCTGCGGCAGGTCGCCCAGGGGTCGTGCTACGCGCCGCTGCCGTTCCTGCCGGGCCGGCGGTCGTACGACTGGTCGCAGGCGACCGACCGCGAGGCCGCGGCGCAGGCGAGCGCCGGCCGCATCGCCCAGTCGTTCGAGACGACCGTCGGCGTGCAGACCCAGCGGATGCTCGCGAACGCGCGGCGCGGCTTCTTCCTGACGTACGTCACCTCCTTCAACGAGTGGTTCGAAGGCCACCAGTTCGAGCCGATGAAGAACTACGCGCAGCTGACCGACGCGGAGCGCGCCATCGGCTATCACAATGCGGAGAACGGCCGGTACCGGTTCGACACGGTCAAGGCGCTCATCCGGAGCGTCGTGGACGACTGACGGGGTCTCGGGGGCTGGGGTCCGGGCTGGGCCCGGTCGGTCTGATCTACCGCAGCGACGCCTGGAAATCGGCGAACGTCAACTGCATCCGGCGCGCGAAGGCGGTCTCGAAGTCCTCGCCGGCGCCGAGGTCGCGCAGCAGGTTCGCGACGGCGAACCCGCCCTGCCGATCCAGCAGGCGCCGGACGGCGAGCGCGCTCACGGCGTAGGCCACCTGCGCCTGCCCGGGACCAAACCGGCCGAACGGGCCGGCGAGCACCGAAAGGGGGACCGCGCCCGCCGATACGTGCTGGTCGGCCCAGGAAAGGTCGTTTGATTCGAGCGCGGTCGCCAGGCCTTCGTTCAGCCAGGTCGGGATTCGGCGCGGTGCGAGCGTGCGCACGAGCGCGTGAGTGAATTCGTGCGCGACCACCCGGTCGAGCTCGCGCGGATCGCCCAGCGCGCCGCGCATCGGCACGCGGATCGTGCCGTCGTAGGCGCCGGCCGCCCAGCGGGGCGAGCGCGTGATGTCGCGGAACTGCTCGCGGGTATAGAGGACGACGGCGATCGGCTCGTTCGGGTACGTCGAGAGCACGCTGCCGATGCGCCAGTACGCGCGGTCAAGCGACGCGAGCGCTCGGTCGGCGAGCGCGCGATCCTCGGGTCCGTTGAACGAGACGGTGAAGTGCGCGCCGACCGCCTCCTGCATCCGGTTGGCGAGCGTGAGTTCCCGCCGCCAGCGCGCGAGGTCGTCGTCGAGCATCGTGGCCGTGGGCGCGTCGCCCGTCGAGATCCCCGGGATCGGCCCCAGCCGCGTCGACGGCTGGCGCGTGAGCCGGGCGAGGCCTTCGTACGTGCGAATGGCGCCCGGGAGGTCGCCCAGGCGGTGCAGCACCTGGCCCAGCAGGTACGCGGCGTCGCCCTCCTCGGGATTGAGCGTCAGCGCATGCTCGAGGGCGTCACGGGCGTCGGCGTCGCGGCGTTCGAGGATCGCGGCTGTCGCGGCGCCGAGGTACAGGCGTGGATTGTCCGGATCGGCGGCGATTGCCTGGCGGAAGGCGTCGGCGGCCTCGTGAGCGCGCCCGGCCGACAGCGCGTTCCAGCCGGCCTGTTCGAGGAGCGCAACGCCGGGATCCCGCTGCGCGAGGGACGGCGCCGCCGTCAGGGCGATGAGCAGGGCCGCTGCAAGCGACCGCACGTCAGTGCTTGCCGACCTGGAGCTGGACGAAGGTCTGGAAATCGCGCGGGACGGTGTTGTAGAACGAGCCGAACGCCGGCGACGCCAGGTTGTTCTGCACGTCGCGCGGGTTGAAGCGATTCAGCGCGTCGAACAGCCGCACGCCGAGAACCGCGCGGTACTTCCAGATCTTCACCGGCTTCGATGCGCTGAAATCGAAGCTCGCGAAGACGGGATAGCGGCCGCCGCTGTTCCGCCGCCCGACGAACGACTGATCCTCGGCGACGATCGAGTACGGAAACCCGTTGTGCAGGTCGAGCAGCGGCTGGAAGCTGACGTTCCACGGCAGCAGATAGCTGCCGCGGATGATCACCCGATTCGGCGTGTCGGTGTTCGCCAGGCCGTACTGGTTCGGCTGGATGATCGGGTTCCGCGAGTTGCCGAAGAAGGCGTCGTAGCTGTTCAGATCCGTTTCCGCCCTCGACCGGACGTAGCTCACGGTCGTCTCAGAGCCGCCCGGCCGCGCGTATCGAATGGTGATCTCGGTCTCGTGATACCGCGAGTGGCCGGTCGAGGAGAGCAGCAGTTCGGGCATCCCGGCCGTGATCGTCGGGTTGACGATGAACTCGTTCTGTCCGAAGCGCTGCAGATAGTTCACCTTCGCCGACCACTGGTCGTTGAAGCGGTGGTCGAGCTCGAGGTTCCAGATGCGGCTGTGCGGCGTCCGCATGTCCGGGGCCGTCCGGTTGACGTAGGCGATCGAACTGAGCGGCACTGCATCGAGACCGTAGGTGGTCACCGTGCGCGGCTCAAACGACTCGAAGGCGCCGACGTTGAGCGGCGTCCGGTCGTAGAACAGGCCGATTCCCCCGCGGAGCACGGTCTGCGCCTGCGACTGCAGGCCGACCGCGAAGCCGGTCCGGGGCGTTAGGTTCCACCGGCGCAGCACGCCGTCGCGGTCCACGCGCCCGCCCACCTCGAACATCAGGCGGTCGTTCACGCGCCAGTGATCCTGGCCCAGCAGCGCCATCTCGGCGCTCGACACGCTCTGCGCCGTGGTCAGGCCGGGCGCTCCGAACACAATCCGCTGAAGGAGCCGCCCGTCCTCGCCGAGGATGTCGACCGGACTGCTGGCGCTGGTCCCGTCGTAGCCGACCTGCAGGATGTCCGAGCCGATCTTCACGAGGTGCTCGCCCGTTGCACCCTTCATGTTCATCGTCAGCGACTCGACCCACTGATACGTGCGGCTCCGGCGGGACTGGCGGCTGAAGTAATTGCCGAGATTTCCGTCCGGCGTGATCTCCATGTCGGCCGTTCCCTGGCCGAGGACGCGCACGTTGTACTGCTTCACGGCGATCGTCGACTCGAGCAGCTGCGAATCGGAGAGAGTCGCTCGATCGGTCATGGCCGCGTTGAAGCCGCCCTGGCGGAAGTTGGTCGAGACCGACTTCCGGTTGAACGTGTTGAGGTTCGCCATGTCGACCTGCCGCGGGAACGTCGCGACGGTGACGTTGAACAGATTGCGCGGCGAGACGTTCGCGTCGATTCGGCTGAAAGTCTTCACCTCCGAGAATCGCGGCGTCTCGTCGTCGGGAAGACCGGAAATCGGCGTCCGGAAGTATCGGTAGAGGACGTTCGAGAAGAGGAACACCGTGTCCTTGACCAGCGGCCCGCTGATCGCGACGCGCGGCCGGAAGGACCTGATGCCCTCGATGTGCCACCAGTTGGTCTGCGACCGGAAGAGCCGCGGCACGAACCCATTGGGCGTGATCGCCCATTTCGCCCCGCCGTGGCTCGTGTTGAGCATCGTCACGCCGGAGGAGAAGCGGCCGTACTCGGCCGAGTAGGGGTTCGTGAGCACGTCCACGGACGACACGGCGTCGTTCGGCAGATCGAACCCGAGCTCGCCGGTCGACGGATCGGTCACGTTGGCCGCATCCACCTGCACGCTGCTTTCGGTCGGGCTCGCTCCTTTAATGCTGATGTGGCCGTCCAGCGAGCGGACGACGCCGGGAAGCGTCGGCAGCAGGGCCTGGAAGTTGTCGCCTGCAATCGGGCCGATGTCCAGCGCCTCACCGCCCTCGGTGGTCAGCGTGGGAGAGGCATTCAGGGGGACCTCGTCGACGCCGCCCTGCACCTCGACCTTTTCCGACAGCTTCGCGATGCCGAGGTCGAAGTCGATCGCCAGATTCTGGTTCGCGGACACGAGCACCGATGGCTTCACCCCGTCCGCGAACCCGTCGAGCGTCGCCCGGACGGTGTAGACGCCCGGGCGGACGTCGACGAACGCGTACTTGCCGACGCCGTCGGTCGTGGTCTCCGACACGGTCGCGCCCGCCGGGTCGACCAGCGTGACGACGACGCCCGGCAGAAACACCGCGCCGCCCTGCGTCGTGACTGCGCCGTGGATGCCCGTGACCTGCGCGGACGCGTGCCCGGCCGCCGGGCGCGTCTGCGCGCCGGCGACAGCCGACAGCCCGGACAGGACCGCCAATACGATCAGCATCGCCCGCACGGGCAGACGGCCCGTTCGCGGGCGAAGAATACAAACCATGTACTTCAATAGTCGGTCCCCCGCTCGCGGCCGGTCAACAACAATCTCGCGAAATGGCTGTACACTGCGGCTTTGCGGGATCGGGACGACCCGGCCCGGCGGCGCGGCCGCGTCCCCATTTCTGGTATCGGCCCTACACGCCCGTCTCTGCACAGAATTGACTCTCATCGACTTCTCGGCTGTCCGGCGCGCGCTCGCGTTCAAGGCCTACGAAATCGAGGAGGCGTACGACGTTTACGTCTCCCGTCCGCTCGGAGGGCTGATCGCCTATGCGGCGCGAGGCGCCGGAGTGTCTCCCAATCAGCTGACGATCGTGGGGGCGCTCGTCGGGGTCGTCGCCGGGCTCTCGTTCTATGACGCCGCTCTCGGGGTGTTTGGTTTCCTCCTGCTGCTCCTGCACGGCCTCATCGACTCGGCCGACGGCCAGCTGGCCCGGCTCACCGGCCGGACGTCGGAACTGGGCCGCGTGCTCGACGGCGCGGGCGGTTACGTCACGCATATCGCGCTGTACGCGGCCATTGCGGCAGGCGCCGTCGCGCGCGGAGCGAGCCAGACCGTCTGGCTGGTTGCGATCGTCGCCGGCATCTCGACCGTGGCGCACGCGCAGATGTACGACTACCACCGGACGACCTACATCGACGTCGTATTGAAGGGACGTGCGCGCAACCCGAACGCACCGCAGCACGTCCCGGCCTGGGCGCGGACCGTGCTCCGAATCTACGACGCGTCGCAGCGGCTGCTGATTGGCGAGCATGCGGCCGTGGAATCGCTGCTCGCGCGCCGCGCGGCCGGCGGCCTGGTTCCGGACGCCGATCGCGAGCGATATCGCCAGGTGTTCTACGCGCGCGTGCGCGGCTGGAACGCGCTCGGCGACAACGGCCGGTGCTTCGCCGTCGGTATTTGTGCGGTCCTCGGGCGCCCGACCTGGTATTTCTGGTGGGAGATCATCGTCGCGAACGCCGTCCTCGCCGGGCTGTGGGTGTGGCAGCGCCGGGCCGATCGCCTGTTCGTGTCCGAGTTCCGGTAGGGGACGGCCTCGAGCAGTTCGAGTTCCGGCAGGGGACGGTCTTGAGCAGTTCGAGGTCCGGCAGGGGACGGTCTCAAGCAGTTCGAGCTCCGGTAGGGGACGGTCTTTAGACCGTCCCCCTGCCGTCAGGTTCGCGATACCGGGCGCGCATCGCGGTCCGGATCTCCCGCTGATAGACGATCAGGACGCTCAGGGCGAAGCCGAGCCCGGCCGCGATCACGACGGGAAGCACGGCGCGTCGCGCCGTTGTCAGCGAGACGACGAACAGCGCCGCCGAGAACAGCTCGCGGCGGAAGATCTGGAACACTGCCGCGGCCGCGCGGAGCAGCGGCCTTCCTGTCGCGCCGGCTGCATCGACCACGGCGTATTCGACCGGCGTCAGCGACACGAAGCGCCCCTCGGCCGGCGGGCCGTTCTCGCTGACAAGGCGCGTGGCCCACACCACCGTCATCACCAGGGCCGCGAGGATGACGACGACGGCCGTCGCACCGGGCCATCCCATACCCTGACGCCACCAGCCGGCCATCACGCCGGCGAAGCACGACGCGTACGTCAGGTCGTCGACGAACGTATCGAACTGCTCGCCGGCCGCCGACTCGGTGAACGTCAGGCGCGCGATTTCGCCGTCGACACCGTCGACCATCGAGGTCACCCAGAACAGCAGGCCGCCGAGCGCCATCGTCAAGCGTCCCGTCTGGGCGAACGACCACGCGGCGACGAGCCCGAGGGCCAGGGTCGCGAGCGTCGCCTGGTTCGCGCTGACGCCGAGTCGCAGGGCCGGCCGCGTGCACGTGCGACTCACCTTCCGGTGCACGTGCCTCGACATCCATCCGTCCGTTGGCTTGCCGGACGACCGGAGCAGCGCCAGGGCCGAGCGGCGGAGCGCCGAGGGCGTCGAGACGTCGAGGACCGCTCCGGCCGGCACCCTGACGGCGCGCGGAGATTCGAAGTCGTCAGGCGATCCGACCGCCCACACGAGCGGAGGTTTCGCCGCGTCCCAGACCAGATGCCAGACCCCAGGCTCCCGCGGCAGCGATCCGCCGAGCGCCGGCGTGATGACCGCTCCGGCAGGAACGGTGAGGCGTCCGTCATCGCGTCCGCAGCGGCGGAACGCACGACGGTTTCGTTCGCAGGTGTCGAGCCCGAGAAGACGAACGGCCGAATCGGCGCATTCAATCCCGGCAGGCGCTGCGGAAGGAGCGGCGGAGAGCATGAGTTCGACCGTCCATCGTCGTGCCGGCGGCGCGGAGCGGTCAACCAAAAACGGCGGCAGCGTGTGATACGCTGAGCTTTTGAACGCATGATCCGCGCGGTGTTGTTCGACATGGGCGGGACGCTCGACGGCGACGGCCGGCACTGGCTGGATCGCTTCGTCGCGCTGTATGCGGCGGCCGGCGTTGCGCGGTCCCGCGAGGAGCTGCGCGCCGCGTTCGACGCGGCCGAACGGCGCGCCGCCATCGACGCGTCGATTGCGTCGGCAAATCTGCACGCCATGGTCGAGCGGCACGTGGAGTGGCAGTTCGCCAGCCTCGGCCTCGACGATGCCGATCTCCGGCGGCGGATCGTGGATGGATTCGTGGCGCCCGTGCGCGCCGCCGCCCCGCTCAACGCGCGGCTGCTCGCCGACCTCGCTGCCTGCGGCCTGCGTCTCGGCGTGGTCTCGAACGGCTGCGGCAATGTGAGCGTTCTCTGCGACGAGCTCGGGTTCGCGCCGTCGCTCTCGACCGTCGTGGACTCCCGGCGCGTCGGTCTGTTCAAGCCCGACCCGGCCATCTTCTCTTATGCCGTGTCGCAGCTCGGCGTGCCGCCGCCCGAGGCGCTGATGGTCGGGGACTCGTTCGATCGGGACGTGCGCCCGGCCAAAACGGCGGGACTGCAGACGGCATGGCTCGAAGGGCCCGGCACGCGCGTCTGCCCGGATCCCTCGCTCGTCGACTTCCGACTCGCGAGCCTCGACGCGCTGCGGTCGCATCTGCCCGCGGCCGAACGGATCGTCGCGTCATGACCGCGCCGGTTCGCGTGTGCGGCGCCGGCGTGATCGCCGCAGGAAGCGGAGAGCGCCTGCGCGCCGGCGCGTCCACGCTGAAGCCGCTCGTGGCGGTCGGTGGCCGCACGCTCGTCGAGCGCGTGCTCGAATCGATTGCCGAGACCGGCGCGCGCGAGACGGTCGTCATCATCAACGAGGCGTCTCTCGCGGTCCGCGAGCACGTGGACGCGCGGCGCTGGCCGTTCGCCATCGACTGGATCGTCGAAACGACGCCGTCCTCGATGCACAGCTTCCTGCGGGTCGTCGAACGGCTCGCGGCCGGCGGCCATCCCGCGCCGTACCTGATCTCCACCGTGGACACCGTCGCGCCGCCCGGCGCATTCGCGCGTCTGGCGGCAGAGGCGGGCGCAGACGCAGATGTCACGCTGGCGCTCACCTCGGCGGTCGACGACGAGAAGCCGCTGCTGGTGGAAATCGACGGATCGCGCGTCACGGCGCTCGGCGACGGGGCCCGCGGGCCGTACGCGACGTGCGGGTACTATCTCGTGCGCCCATCCGTCCTTCGCGAGGCCAACGCGGCGCGGCGCGACGGTCTGTCGGCCCTGCGCCTGTTTCTTGCGCGCATCCTCGCGCGCGGCTACCGCATCGACGGCATCGTGTCGGCGGAGTCGATCGACGTCGATCGGCCGGCGGACGTCGCGGCCGCAGAGCGGTTCCTGCGGCGGGTGGCGCCGTGACGCGGCTGCTCGGGCTGTATCGGGAGCCGGAGTGCTCGCCGGGCCGCCACCAGTCCAACGACACTCTGCTGCTCGAAGCCGTGGCGGAGCGTCTTGGCGCGCGCGGGCTCGCGCTGGCGCTCACGGACATCGATCGCGTCGCCGCGCCGCCGCGCGGCGTGGCTCTGGTGCTGTCGATGTGCCAGGGACCGGCTGCGCTCGAGCGGCTGCTCGAGTGGGAGGCCCAGGGCGTCCGCATCCTCAACAGCCCGCGCGCGGCGCTCAATACGTACCGCGTGCGCCTGCCGGAGTTGATGCGCTCGGCAGGCGTGCCGTATCCGGCGACGCGCCTGATCCCGACGGCCGGCGACATCGACGTGCCGGCGGACCTCGCCGACGGCGTGTGGCTCAAGCGCGGAGACGTCCACGCGTCGGTTCCGGCCGACGTGCAGCGGGTCCGGTCTGCCCGCGCGCTGCGCGAGGGCCGCGCCGGCCTGGCGGCCCGCGGCGTCGCAACCGCCGCCGTGCAGGCGCACCGGGACGGCGACGAGGTGAAGTTCTACGCGGTCGGGGACGGCGCGTTCTTTCACTGGTTCTACCCCGGCCCGTCGCGCGGGTACGCGTTCCGCCCGGAGGATCTCTCCGCCCTCGCCGCCCTCGCGGCCGGTGCCGCCGGCCTCGAGATCTATGGCGGCGACGCGATCGTCTCGCCCGATGGCGACCTGACACTCATCGATCTGAACGACTGGCCGTCGTTCGCCCCGTGCCGCCACGCGGCGGCGGACGCGATTGCCGAGCACGTGACGAGGACTGCGGATGCTGCCTGGAACCGACCTCTGGTCTCGAGCACGAACGAAAGCGCTGTTTGAAGGGGAGCAGGCGTTCATCGCGCCGGGCCTCCAGACGATTGCCCTCCTGTCGGGCCTGGCGATCGAGCGCGGCCGCGGCGTCACGCTCGTCGACGTCGACGGGCGCGAGTATCTCGACCTGAACGCCGGCGTATCCGTCGCCAGCCTGGGACACGGGCATCCGCGCTACGTCGCCGCGCTGACCGCACAGCTCCAGCAGGTGACCGTCGGCAGCTTCACGTCGCGGCCGCGCGCCGAGCTCGTGCGGCTGATCGCCGAGCTCGCTCCCGGCGATCTCCGGCGCACGCAGTTCTTCAGCGGTGGCGCGGAGGCGGTCGAGGCGGCCATCCGCCTCGCGCGCTCGTACACGAAGCGCGCCGACATCATCGGCTTCACCGGAGGCTTCCACGGCAAGACCGCCGGCGTCCTGCCGCTCTCCGACGTGGCCTGGAAGCGCGCGGTCGGCCCCCTGCCGCCGGGGCACCACCTGGCGCCGTATCCGGATCCGACGCGGTTCGACGGATCGCCGGCCGAATGCGTCGACGAGTCGATCCGCGCGCTGCGGCAGGTGATCGAGCACGGCGCCGGCGGCCGGCCGGCGGCGGTAATCGTGGAACCGATCCAGGGCACGGCCGGCAACGTCGTCCCGCCCGCCGGCTTCCTCGCGCGGCTGCGGGAGGTCTGCCGCGAGTACGGGGCGCTTTTCGTCGCCGACGAGATGATTACCGGCTTCGGCCGGACCGGCCGCATGTTCGGCTGCAACCACGACGGCGTGACGCCCGACATCATGACGATGGGCAAGGGAATGGCGTCGGGGTACCCCGTGAGCGCGGTGATGTCGACCGACGAGATCGTGGCCGCGGAGCCGTTCTCGCTGCCGAGCGCCTCTTCGTCGAGCTACGGCGGAAATCCGCTGGCTTCGGCCGCGGCGCTCGCGACCATCCAGACGATTCTCGACGAACATCTCGTGGAAAACTCGGCGGGTATCGGCGCGCTGTTCCTCGACGGCCTGCGCGCGCTCGCGGATCGACACCCCGCGATGGCGCACGTGCGCGGGCGCGGCCTGCTGATTGGATTCGACCTGGTCGACCCTGCTGCACGGACCCTGCTCGCAAAGGATCGCTGCGTGGCCTTCTTCAAGGACTGCCTGGCGGAAGGCGTGATCGCGATGAGCTACAGCCCGCGCGTGCGCATCCACCCGCCTCTCGTGCTGTCGCCCGACGACGTGGCGAAAGCGCTCGGCGTCTTCGACGGTGCGCTGGCGCGTCTCGAAGACCGATGCTGACGGGCGCCATCATCGGCTTCGGGGAGGTTGCCCGCCACGGGCACTGGCCGGCGTATGCCGCCAGTCCGGACGTGCGCATCGCGGCCGTGGTCGATCGGACCGCCGACCGACGGGCGGCGGCGGTCGCGCTCGATCCGGCGATCGCGACGTTCGCCTCGCTCGACGAGCTGATGAGCCGGACCACCGTCGACTTCGTGGACGTCTGCACGCCGCCGGCGCTGCACGGCGCCCCGATGCTCGCGGCGGTCGCGCGCGGCTGGCACGTCCTCTGCGAGAAGCCGTTTCTGCTCGATCCTGCGATGGTCGACGAGGTGCGCCAGTGCGCCGCCCGCGCCGGCGTGGCCGTCCTGCCGGTTCACAACTGGAAATACGCGCCCATCCTGCGCCGCGCGACGGAGATCCTGCGCGCCGGCGCCATCGGGCGGCTCCGGCGCGTCGAAATCGAGGTGCTGCGGCTGCGTGACTGCGCCGTCGCCGACCCGGAACGCCCGAACTGGCGCCGCGATCCGGCGATCGCCGGCGGCGGCATCCTGATGGATCATGGCTGGCACGCCGTGTACCTCGCCCTCGACTGGTTCGGCGAGTCTCCGACCGGCGTTCGCGCCGCATTCCACGTCCCACGGCCCGGGGCGGCCGAGGATGAGGCCGAGGCGGTCGTCACGTTCCCTTCGGGCGAGGCGGCGATTTCCCTGAGCTGGAACGCCGACGTGCGCCGCAACACCGTGCGGCTCGAAGGCGAGCGCGGTGAGATCGTCGCGGCTGACGACACCCTGCGGGAGCCGGGCGGCGCCACGCGATTTCCGAGCGGCCTGTCGAGCGGATCGCATCACGCGGACTGGTTCGCAGCGATGCTGCCCGACGTCCTGGGGGCGTTCAGGCATCCGCGGCGCGCGCGCCCCGCCTTCGAGGAAGGGGCCGCGTGCCTGTCGATCATTCAGCAGGCGTATGCGAGCGACCGCGCGCTTGCGGCCGCTCCGTGGTCGTGAGCGCGATTCCCGCCGTCATCCTCGTGTCCGGGTCCGTGGCGCACGGGCGGTTCTGCGGCCGCACGCTGATCGATCGACACGTCGAGATCCTGCGCCGCGCCGGAGTCGGACACGTGGAGATCGTCCACGCCGGAGAGTCCGAGACCGCCCGGCCCGAACGCCTTCGAGGGACACCGCGCGCGTGCCTGATGATCACCGCCGAGCGCGTGTTCGATCCGCGGCTGTACGCCGCCGCGCTCGACACCCCGGGATCGGTGCGGCTCGTCGATCGCGGGCGGCCGATTGGCCTCGAGCGCGTTGCGTCCGACGCCGGCGCGCGCGATCTCGAGATCGACGACATCGACCCGTACTCGCGCGAGCTGCGGCGCTCGCTGCGACCGTTCTGGATGCCGGTGAGGAACGCTGACGACCGCGCAGCGGTCCGCCGCCTGCTCGTCGACGCGAGCTGGAAGGGCCACCAGGATCTGCCGGCGGAATTCGTCAATCGCCCGGTTGAGGGCGCCGTGCTCGAGTGGCTCGCCGAGACGCGGGTCTCGCCGAACCAGATCAGCGTCGGCGTCAACGTCCTGGCGTACCTCGTCGTCGCGCTGCTCGGGACCGGCCACCTGCTCGCCGCGGCCATCGGCCAGATCGTCGTCGGCATCGCCGACGGCCTGGACGGCCGCCAGGCGCGCGTGCAGGTGCGGAGCAGCGCGATCGGCCGGCTCGAGCACCTGTTCGACAAGGTGTTCGAGGTCGCCTGGATGGCGGCGCTCGCCTGGACGCTGTCGTCAGGGTTCGCCGACCGCACGTTTGCGGCCGGTCTGATCGGGTGGATCGCCGCCTACCTCCTGGACAGCGGCGCGTACGATCTCTTCAGGCTGCGGCGCGGCTTTCAGCTCGACGAGGCTACGCCGCTCGACGCAGCGATCCGGCGGGTAGCCGGCCGCCGCAACTTCTATGCGTTCGCACTGCTGGCAGGTGTCCTGGCCGGCGCCCCGGGAACGGCGTTCTGGACGATCGTCGTCTGGGCCGCGGCGACCGCGGCCGTGCACTGGCTGCGCGTCGCCTGGCTGCTGGCCCGGCCGGTTGGCGCGACGCGCGATGGTATAGTCGGTTCATGAGCCTGGTCCAGGACGCCGCGCGCACCCTGCGCGGATACCGGCTGTTGCGCACGGCGAAGCGGCTGTTCGACGACAAGCCGCTGCAGTGCAGCCTGTACGTCACGGACCAGTGCAACCTCGACTGCGCATACTGCACGGAGTACGACAACTCGCGGCCGCACCCCTCGCTCGAGGACCTCACGCAGTGGCTGACGAAGATCCGCGATCTCGGCACCGTGCGCGTGGCGCTGGTCGGCGGCGAGCCGCTCATGCATCCCGACATCGTCGAGATCGTCCGCCGCGCGCGGGCGCTCGGCATGGCGACGAGCCTGACGACGAACGGCTTCCTCCTGACCAGGCCGCTGGTGGACGCGCTCGAGGACGCCGGCCTCGAGGTGATGCAAATCAGCGTCGATCGGATGACGCCGGGCGAGGTGACGCGCAAGTCGTTCAAGACGATCCTGCCAAAGCTGGATCTGTTCCGCGGCTCGCGCATCAACCTGCACATCACCGGCGTGCTGTGCGCGGACACGATGGGCGAGAGCCGGGCCGTGCTCGAGACCGGCATCGCGCGCGGCATTCCGACCGAGGTCCGGCTGGTGCACGCCGATCCCGACCGGCAGTTCCGCGTGGATCCCGGCGCGCGCGGCGATCTCGACGCGTTCGTCGAGTGGATGCGCGACGCAAAGGCGTCGGGCGTCCGGATTCACACGAGCGACGCCATCCTGAGCTATCAGCTGAGCCTGCTGCGGCGCGAGCCGGTGGACTGGACGTGCACGGCCGGATTCAAGATCTTCTTCGTCTCGGCCCAGGGGATGTTCTGGGTCTGCAGCATGGTCCGGACCGACCGCCACATCATGGACGTCACGCCGGAGGATCTCGTCAGCAATCACCGGCGGAAATCCTGCCAGGACGGCTGCGGCGTCTACTGCAGCGTCAGCACCTCGCTCATCTACCAGCACCCGCTGCGCATCGTCAGCCGCGAAGTGGGATCGCGGCTCAAGGCGGTCGCGGCGCGGGCATAGCCGCGGATACGGCTACGATCAGGAGCGACTCGGCCTCGGCACGCATGAACGTGAGTGTCACGCACCAATTCGAGCGGGCGCAGGACGAGGTGGCGGTCGTGTCCGCCTCGACGAACGCGCTCGTCCGGGAATTCGTCGAGCTGCCATACCGCCTGTACGTCGCGCAGCCCCACTGGGTGCCGCCGCTGAGGCGCGACGAGTACCGGCGCCTCGCGCCGCGCCACAACCCCTTCCACGAGCATGCGGAGATGGCGCTGTGGATCGCCCGCGCGGGCGGACGCACCACCGGCCGGATTGCCGCCATCGAGGATCGGCTGCACAACGAGACGCACGGCGAGCGCGTCGCCTGGTTCGGCTTCTTCGAGGCCGAGGACGAAGCGACGGCTGCGGCGCTGCTGGGGACGGTGGAGCAGTGGGGCCGGGCTCGCGGCAGCTTCGTCGTGCGCGGGCCGGCCAACCCGTCGCTCAACGAAAGCGCCGGGCTGCTCGTCGATCGCTTCGACGAGGATCCGTACATCCTCATGCCATACAACCCGCCGACGTATCCCGCCTTCGTCGAGGCGGCCGGCTACCGCAAGGCGAAAGACCTGCTGGCGTGGAAGATTGATCTGACCGTTCCGCTCGGCGATCGCGCGTCGCGGCTGGCGGACCGCCTGGCCCGCCGCAGCGGCATCGTCATCCGGCCGGTGCGTCTGCGGGAATTCGGGCGTGAGCTCGAGATCTTGAAGACGATCTATCGCGCGGCTTGGCAGGACAACTGGGGGTTCGTCCCGCCGACCGACGCCGAGATCGATCAGCTGGCGGTCGACCTGAAGCCGGTGCTCGATCCGGAGCTCGTGCTGTTCGCCGAGATGGACGGCCGGCCGGTCGCGTGCGCCGTCGCCGTGCCGGACGCGAATCAGGTGCTGAGGCGGATGGGCGGCCGTCTCCTGCCGTTCGGCATCGTGCACTTCCTGCGCCGGCGCGCGATCGTCGATCAGGCGCGATTGCTGCTGCTCGGCGTCCTGCCGGAGCTCCGGCGGATCGGGCTCTACCCGATGCTCATCGCCGACATCCACCGCCGCGCGGTCGCGCGCGGGTACCGGCGCGGCGAGCTGTCGTGGACGCTCGAGGACAACGACGCGATCAACGCGGGGATCGAGGCGGCCGGTGGCCGGCATCACAAGACCTACCGCCTGTATGACAAGCCGATCGGTTAGCCTGACGGGCGCGACCGGGTTTCTCGGCCGGCACATCGCCCGCGCGTTTCGCGACGCCGGCTGGCACGTCCGCGCCATCGTCAGGCCCGGAACGCCCCGCGCCGCCCCTCCCGACACCGAGGTGGTGGAGGCGCCGCTCGAAGCCGGCGCGCTCACCGCGGCCGTACACGGCACAGGTCTCCTCGTCCACGCCGCGGCCCTGATTCGCGCCCGCGACGAGCGCACGTTCACGGAGGTGAACGTCGGCGGGACCCGGGCGGCCGTCGCGGCGGCGAATCGGACGGGCGCCGATCTGCTGTTCGTGTCCAGCCTCGCGGCGGCCGGTCCGGGCACGCCGGCGCGGCCGGTCCGCGAGGACGACGAGCCGCGGCCGATCAACGCCTACGGCCGCAGCAAGCTCGCCGGCGAGCGACTGGTGCGGGAGGAGTCGCGCGTGCCCTGGACGATCGTACGGCCGTCGGCGGTGTACGGCCCGGGCGATCGCGGCTTCCTCCCGCTGTTCCGCTTCGCCGTGCGCGGCCGGTTCCCGCTCGCGGCGCGCCCCGGCACCGCGTTCACGCTCATCGAGGCGGGCGATCTCGGGCGCGCGATCGTCCTGATTGCCGGGACGCCGTCGGCGCGCGCGGCCACGCTGTTCCTCGGCCACGCGCAGCCGCAGACGGCCGAAGAGATCATGCGCGCTCTCGCCGCCGTCATGGAGCGCCCGTACCGCCCCCGGGCGGTGCCGTCGGTCCTGCTGCGGCTCGCCGCGGCCGGCGGCGACCTCGCCTGGCGCCTCGGCTGGCCGCCGCCGCTCGATTCGTCGCGCTACGCGGAGCTGACCGCCGACGGCTTCGTGTGCGCGGTCGATCGCGCCGAGGGGCTCGTGGGGTTCAGGGCCGAGACGCCGCTCGTGGACGGTTTCAGGCGGACGCTGAGTTGGTACAGGCAGGAAGGATGGTTGTAGGCGATCGGACTGCCCCTTCCCTCCAGGGCACCTCGCGCGGCATCGCCGCCGGGTAGGTCGCTGCGAGCGGCGACTTGCGGAAGACGCCGCGGTGCAGGCAGTAGTTCGTCCACACGCGGTTCCACAGGAAGGTGTGCCACGCGGCGTCCGGCGAGACGGTGTCGTGGGTTCGCCAGTAGATCTCGGCGACGTGCTCAGGGCGGAAGAACTGCAGCACCTCGACGTACCGCCGCATCAGGCCGGCGCCGGTCACGTTCGGCATGCTCGTGACCGGGAACGCGAGCGTGTACTTCTCCCAGTCCTCCGGGTAGTTCTTGAACAGGATTCTCCCCTCGGCATCGAAGCGCGCGTAGTCGCGCGTCCCCGGCAGCGGCGTCAGGATCGTCGGATTCAGGCCGTCGAGCTCGATCTCCTCCGCGAATCCGAGGATGTCGGACACGATCGTGTCCATGTTCTGCGTGTCGATACCGAGGATGAACGAGCCGACCACGCCGATGCCGTGCCGGCGGATGCGCGCGACGTTCTCGCGGTAATAGGCGAGGCCGCGCCGCTGCGACGTGCCGTCCTTGCGGATCAGCGTCAGGGACTTCGTGTCGGTGCTCTCCAGGCCGATGAAGACCCCCGCGCAGCCGGCCGCGCGCGCCAGCCGGGGCAGTTCGTCATCGTCTCCGAAATTGATGGTGACCTGCGTAATCCAGCGTTTGTCGAGCTGCGCGGCAGCCATGGCGCGGAACAGGTCGAGGCAGCGCTGCTTCGCCCTGCGGGAGAACCCGTTCAGGTCGTCGTCGACGAAGATGATGTCGCGCTCGCGAATCGACGCGGCCTCCCGCACGACATCGTCGATCTCGCGCATGCGGAACAGGCGGCCGTTGAACGCGGTCACCGAGCAGAAGGAGCAGTCCATCGGGCAGCCGCGCGACGTCTGTGCCGACGCGTACTCGTACGCGTACTTGCCGAAGATGGAGCGGTCGGGTCCGGGGTTCGGGACGGCCTGAAGACCGTCCCCGGCCGACGAGTACCTCGGCTGAAGACGGCCGCGCTCGACGTCGGCGATGACCCCGGGCCAGCCGCTCTCGCATTCGCCGATGAACAGGGCGTCGGCGTACCGCGCGGCTTCCTCCGGCACGAGCGACGCATGGATGCCGCCCATGACGACCGGGACGCCGCGCGCGCGGAACTGGGCGGCGATGCGGTAGGCGCGGGGCGCCTGCGTCGTGAACGCCGTCAGTCCGACGAGATCAGCCTCGACGCCGGCGTAGTCGCGTTCGCCCTCGCACTGCTCGTCGATGAGCTCCACGTCCCAGTGCGGCGGCGTGGCCCCCGCCACGTACGCGAGCGCCAGCGGCTGCCACAGGTAGTCGCCGTACAACGACACCCGGTTGCGGGGGTTGATGAGGACGAGCTTCATGCCGCCGCTTCGATCACCGCCAGGCGGCGGCCGACCGCCTCGAAGATCGCGAGCGCGCGCTCGATGTGCTCCGGCGTGTGGGCGGCGGAATAGCTCGTGCGCAGGAGGCACGCCTCGGGCCGGCACGCGGGCGGCAGAACGATGTTCACGTACAGGCCGGCCTCGAGCAGGGCCTTCCAGACCTCCACGGTCCGTTCGGCGGCGCCGATCTGAATCGGCACGACCGGCGATTCGGTCGCGCCGATCTTGAAGCCGAGCCGCGTCAGACCCGCCCGGACGCGGTGCACGTTCTCCCAGAGCCGCTGGCGCAGCGTCCGATCGCGGCGGACCACGCCCAGCGCCGCGCGGACCCCGGCGATGTTCGACGGCGATCCGGACGCCGTGAACACGTACGAGCGGGCGGCGAAGTGCAACAGCTTCAGCGCCGCGTGATGGGACACGCAGAACCCGCCGACGCCGGCAAGCGTCTTCGAGAACGTCCCGACGACGAAGTCCACCTGGTCGAGGACGCCCTGCGCTTCGGCGCAGCCCAGGCCGCGCTCGCCGTACGCGCCGAACGAGTGCGCTTCGTCGACGAGGAGGTACGCGCCGGCCTTGCGGCACACCGCCACGATGTCGGCCAGCGGCGCCGTGTCGCCGCCGATCGAATAGAGCCCCTCGACCACCACCAGCGAGCGCCGTCCGTCGCGTTGCGCGCGCAGCTTGCGCGCCAGATCGGCCGCCGAATTGTGCCGGAACACGAACGTGGTCGCGCCGCTCAGGCGGGCGCCGTCGTAGATGCTCGCGTGGCTCTCCACGTCCGCGATCACGACGTCGTCGGGGCCGCAGAGGCCGGCGATCACGCCCAGATTCGCCTGATACCCCGTCGTGAAGACCATCGCGTGCGCCTTGCCGTAGAACGCTGCGAACTCCCGCTCGAGCTCACGGTGCATGGCGAACGTCCCGTTCGCGGCCCGCGAGCCGGTCGTGGCCGAGCCGTAGGTGTCGAGCGCCGCGTGCGCGGCGGCCAGGACCTCCGGATGAAAGCTGAGGCCGAAGTAGTTGTTCGAGCCGCACATGAGCGTGGGCCGTCCCTCGACCACCACCTCGCAAGGCGTGCGGGCCTCGTCGACAACGGTGTCGAACGGAACGGCTCCGTTGCCGAACGCGCGCAGCCGGTCGGCAATCGGCGTCAGCTTGTCCAGCAGGTTCATCGGCTCACGCTCTGGCGCTCGGCGGTCCGTCCGGCCAGGAGCGTCCCGGCCTGGAAGCGCTCCCGCGTTTCGGCGCGCCTCACCTTTCCGCTCGTCGTGCGCGGGATCGTGCCGGGGGGCGTCACGACCACGCGATCCAGTTCCAGGCCGGCCGTCTCGCGGACGCGCCGGCGCACCCGTTCGACGATGTCCCCGGAGGCGGCGCTGGCGCGCGCCTCCAGAACGGCGACGACCTCGTCACCCTCGCCCGGACGGCTGAACCCGAATACGACAACGCCGCTCGGCCGGATGCCGGGCAGGTCGGCAATCGCGGCTTCGAGATCCGGAGGATGGTACTTGCGTCCCTGACGGATGATCAAATCCTTGGCGCGGCCGCAGACGAACAGCTCCCCGTCGACCATGTAACCCGTGTCGCCGGTGTCGAGCCACCCGTCGCGCAGCACCTCGGCCGTGGCCGCCGGGTCGTCGAAGTAGCCGGCCATCACCGACGGCCCGCGCGCGACGATGGAGCCGACGTGCCGATCGGATACGAAGGCCCCCGTCTCGTCGACGATGCGCACTTCGTGTCCCGGAAAGGCCCGGCCGCAGCCGACCAGGCGCACCGCCGGCGAGCCGTCCGAGGCGGGCACGGCGATCGACCGGTGGACGAGACGCCCGGCATCCACCGCGTCGACGTGCAGACCGTCGCGGGCGAAGGCCACGGCGAGCGAGTGCTCGGCAAGGCCGTAGCTGGCGACGAACGCCGATTCGCGGAAGCCGGCGCACGCGAAGCGTTCGGCGAACGCCCGGAGGATGTCGGGCCGGATCGGCTCGGCACCGCAGCCGGCGACGCGCCAGCTCGAAAGATCGAGCGCCTCCACCTGCGACGGCTTCACGCGCCGCAGGCACAGGTCGTACGCGAAATTGGGCGCGAACGACACCGTGCCGCGATACGTCGATATGGCCTCCAGCCAGGCGGTCGGCCGCTTGAGAAAGAGCACGGGCGACATGACCACGGTGTCGACCGCCGCGTACACCGCCGTGAGCAGCATTCCGATCAGCCCCATGTCGTGATAGAGCGGCAGCCAGCTCACGCCGATATCGTCGGGTCCGACCGCCAGACCGTCCGGGCCATCGATCATCGCGATGTTCGCGTGCAGGTTCGCATGCGTCAGCACGACGCCCTTTGGCGCCGCCGTCGACCCGGACGTGAACTGCAGGAGCGCCGGTGCGTCGAGCGCCACACGGACCGGGCGATCGAGCGGCCGCGACGCGGGCAGCCGTTCGAGCGCGAGGAGCGCCCGGAGCGGCAGACCGTCGAGATCGAGCAGCGGCGCGACCGCGGCGGCCGTCACCACGGCGGCGACCCGGCCGGCCTCGAGGATGTGGCGCGACTGGCGCGCGAACGTCGGGATGTCGCCCGCCTGCGCCGGTGGACAGAGCGGCACGGGCACGAGCCCCGCGGCGCTGATGCCGAAGAAGGCGCGAATGAAGTCGCCGACCTCGGGCACGACCAGCGCCACGCGGTCGCCCGGCACGAGGCCGCTGGCGTGCAGCGCGCCGGCGATGGCCAGCGCGTTGCCGGCCAGCTCGGCGTAAGAAAGTGGTAACGCCCGGCCGTCGTGCTCGATCGTCCGGATGCCGCGCGGCGATCGGCTCGCGGCGAGCAGCGCCTCGGAGATGGAGCCCGGCGCGATCACGACGCCGACTCCTGCCGTGCCGCCAGGCCGCGGATCTCGTCCACGACCTGACCGACCGTGCGGATGTGCGTGAGGTCGTTCAGGGGGACAGCGACGCCGAAGTGGTCCTCCAGCTCGCCGACCAGCTCGAGCACCTGCAGAGAATCGAAGCCTAGATCGGCCAGCAATTCGCTGTCGGGCGCCGGGTTGATCGGCCGGCGGCTGATACGTTTCAGGATGGCGATGATGTCGTCTTCGAATCGATCGGACAAGTTGGATGAACCGTCGCCCGGCGCGGGCACTTCGCAGCCGGGTGTCATGAGCAGGCCGGGCAGAGCAATGTACTATGCATTCTGCCACAGGTGCCCCGGGAAGGCGGGTGCGCACGCCGGGAGGGCGGGGGGCGACGGGGATGGACGGGGCGCCGAACAGCCGGCGCAGCGCGCCCCGCCGCCCGGCCCGTCGTGCCGGCGGCGCCTGCCCGATCCGGCCGGCCCGCCGGCTCGATCATGCACATTGCGATCGACTGCCGCTACGTGCGCGAGCGGCCCAGCGGCATCGGGACCTACGTCGAGGCGCTCGTCGCGCGCCTGCCGGCTCTCGCGCCGTCCGACGTGTTCCTGGTGTGGGCGCACGCGCGTGCGCCGCACCCGCTGTCGCGCGCGGGCAACGTCCGGGAAGCGGTCGTGCCGATCGAGCCCAACTCTCTCTGGACGATCCTGTTCGCCGGGCGGTACGCGTCGTTCGCCGGTGTCGACGTCTTCCACGGCGCGCACAACCTGCTCCCCAGGCGGCTGCCGTGTCCCGGCGTGGTCACCCTCCACGATGTCCTGCCAATCGAACATCCGGATCTCGATCGCCGCGGGTTCGTGAAGGACCGCTACTACCCGCGCGCGGTCGGCTGCGCACTTCGTCACGCGGCGCGCATCATCGTGACGACTGGCGCGACCGCCGATCGCCTTCGCACGCTCGTTCCCGGCACGGCGCCGCGCACGCGAGTGGTGCCGCTGGCCGCGGGCGGGGAATTCCGGCCGCCAGCGGATCCCGCGGCGGCCCGCACGCGCGCCGCCTCCCTCGTCGGCGCCGGTCCGTTCGTGCTCGTGGTCGGGCAGCACAGTGCGACGAAGCGGCACGAAGCGGCCGTGCGGGCGTTTGCCTCCCACGTCGCGGCGCCGTGGCGGCTCGTGCTCGTCGAGCGCCAGACCGCTCGCGATCCGCTTGCCGCGCTCGCGCGCCGGCTGGGCATCAGCGATCGCATAGTGTGGCTGCCGCACGTCAGTCGTCCCGATCTCGTCATGCTTCTGCAGACGGCCGCCGCGCTGCTGCAGCCGTCGGTCTACGAAGGCTTTGGTCTGCCGGTCGTCGAGGCGATGGCGTGCGGCTGCCCGGTAGTGGCAAGCGATCTGCCGACGCTTCGGGAGGTCATCGGGGAGGCAGGCCTCCTGGTGCCGGTCGGCGACGTCGACGGCTTCGGCCGCGCCGCAGCAGCCCTGATTGCGTCGCCGGGCCGCCGCGAGGAATTGCGGGAGCGGGGAATCGCCCGCGCGGCGGCGTTCTCGTGGGATCGCTGCGCGCGCGAGACGCTCGCGGTGTACCGCGAGGCGGCGGAGCAGCCGGCATCGTAAGAGGCCGCGCGGCGACCTGCCGGAGGCGGCGCCACGCACACTTCGGATAAGATGCGAACCATGCCCGGATCCGGCATCAGCCAGACGGTCATTCTCGCGGCGGGACTGGGATCGCGCCTGGCCGGCGCCGAAGCCGGCACGCCCAAGCCCCTGCACACGGTCGCGGGCCTGCCGCTCGTCGTGCACGCGCTCGCTCACGCCCGTGCCTCCGGATGCGACGAGGCGGTCATCGTCATCGGACACGAGGGCGCGCGCGTCAGGCAGGCGGTGGAGGCGCTCGACGGAGGGCTTGCCGTCCGGTTCGTCGAGAATCCCGATCCGACGACGCCGAATGGCGAGTCGCTGCTCGTCGCCGAGCCGTACACGCGCGAGCGGTTCTATCTCCAGATGGTCGACCATCTGTTTGCGGCGCCGGTGCTCCTGCAGCTCCCCTTCTCCATTCCGACGCCTGATGCCCGGACGGTCGGCAGCCTGCTCGTCGACCGCGCACCCGGGCCCGAGCTCGATCTGGCGGACGCGACGAAGGTGCGCCTCGAAGGCGATCGGGTGACGGCCATCGGCAAGGCCGTGGAGCCGTGGGACGCGATCGATGCCGGCTGCTTCGCGCTGACGCGCGGAGTCTTCGACGCGCTGCGCGGCGTCTCGCCGCCGGAGCCGCGGACCGTGTCGTCGGCGATGCGGCAGCTGGCGGCGCGCCGCGCGCTCGCGTTCGCCGACCTTGGATCCGTGCGGTGGGTGGACGTCGACACGCCGGCCGATCGGGAGACGGCCGAGCGGCTGCTGCTGACCGCCGCCGGCCGGGGCGTGTGACCGCCGAGCGCCCCGGCGGGACGACTCCGGGCGGCGAGATGGCCCGGGGCGCCGCCGTGAACACGGCGGCGATGCTCGCCTCGAACTTCCGCGGCATCTTCACGTTCCTCGTCGCGCGCCTGCTGGGCGCCGCCGTCCTGGGCACCTTCTCGGTCGCCTGGGCGGCGATGGATCTCGTCAGCAAGGTCGGGACGCTGGGGCTCGACAACGCGGCGACCACGCTCATCGCGCGCGCGGAAGCGCTCGGCGAAGCCGATCGCGGCCGCCGACTGTTCCTGGCCGCGATCGGCGTCTCGCTCGCGGCGAACGTCGTCGTGGCGGCCGCATGCACGTTTGCCATCCGCTCGCTGGGCGTCCGGCTCGGCGGGCCGCCGGCCGTCCTCGATGCGCTCGCCGTGCTCGTCTGGGCGATGCCCGGCGTCGCGTTGTACCGGGTGAGCACGGCCGCCTCGCGCGGCAGGAAGGTGATGCGCCACGATCTCTACTCGCGCGGCCTCACCGAGACGACCGCGACGACGCTGGCGTTCGTGGCGCTCTTCGCGCTCGGCTTCCGCACGTATGCGCCCGAAGTGGCCGCTGTCGCGGGAACCGGGGCGTCGGGGCTCGTCGCGTGCGCCCTCGCCGCGTCGCTCTTCCGGCGTTCGCCGGGGCGCGCCGCCGCCGCCACGCTCGCCGACGAGGCGCGCGCGCTCGTCGCGTACTCCGCGCCCATCGGCGGCTACCAGCTGCTCAACGCGTTCATCGTCCGGATCGACGTCATCATGCTCGGCTGGTTCGTCGGACGCGTGCCGGGCGTGACGTTGACGTCGGTCGGCATCTACGCGGCCGCCGTCGAGGTGGCGAGCGGGCTCCGCAAGGTCAACCAGTCGTTCACGCCCATCTTCACGCCGGTCGTCGCGGGCGCCACCGCGGCCGGCGACGTGCGGCTCGCGGCGGAGCAGTATCGGCGGCTGGCGCGCTGGATGCTGGCGATCCTGCTGCCGCTCGTCGGCGTCATGACGTTCGGCGGCGGCGCGATCCTCGCAATCTACGGCTCCGCCTTCCGCCAGGGTGCGCCGTGGCTCGCGGTCGTGGCCGCGGCCTGCGCGACGAACGCGTTCGTCGGCCTCGGCGAAATCGTGATCATGGTGCAGCGGCCGGCGCTGAACCTGCTGAACTCCGCCGTGACGTGCGCTGTCGGCGTCGGCGCGAATCTCTGGCTCATCCCACACGTCGGCATGATGGGGGCGGCGATCGGGATCCTGCTGCCGTACGTGCTGCAGGGCGTGCTGCGCGGGGCGGAGCTGCGCCTCGTATTCGGCTGGCGCGGACCGGGACGGGGGCTGCGCCGGCCGATCGCGGCCGCGGCGTTCGCGGCAGTGCCTGCTGCGGTCTGCCGGCTGCTCTGGGGCGACGTGCCCGGGCAGCTCGCGTCGGCGGCGTTGTTCGTCGCCGCGTACCTGGGCGCGTGGTGGCGCCTCGGCCTCGAGGAAGACGATCGCGCGACCCTGGCGGAGCTGACGGGACGATCGGCTGTCAAGCCTGCGGCCTGAGCAGGATTCGGCAGAGGCCTGTCGCCGGTCTTCTGGTCGCTGATGATCGTCGCGTCGGTGAAGTACGGGCACCGAAGCACCCGGCGCGGGTTTAGAATGCGCCGACCAGGAGGTGGGTGTGATGTCTTGCAGACGTCGTCGATTTCTTCGAGGGCTGCTCGCGGCGGCGGTGCTCGGCGCGGCGCTGGCTGCCCAGTCGTCCCTGCGCGCGCAGGAGACCGCCTCTCCGAACCGGCTGACGACCGATCACTACTTCGACCTGGAACGCGTCAGCGATGCGCAGATCGCCCCCGACGGCAGGCGGATCGTCTATACGCGCCAGCACGTCAACGTGCTCGCGGACAAGTGGGAATCCGAGCTGTGGATCCTCGACGCGGACGGCACCGGGCACCGCTTCTTCGCGAAGGGCTCCGGCGCGCAGTGGTCGCCCGACGGCAAACGGATCATGTACCTCGCGGAAGGCGAGCCGGAGGGGACGCAGATCTTCGTCAAGTGGGTCGACGTCGACGGGCCGGCCACGCAGGTGACGCACGTCACCGAGGCGCCGCGCGGTCCGCGCTGGTCGCCTGACGGGAAATCGATCGCGTTCTCGATGTTCGTTCCGGAGCGGACGTCGATGCCGATCAGCATGCCGCACGAGCCGAAGGGCGCGAAGTGGACGCCGGCGCCCCGCATGATCGACACGCTGCATTACCGGCAGGATCGCGTCGGCTTCCTCGAGGACGGCTACACCCACCTGTTCGTCGTGGCGGCCGACGGCGGCACGCCGCGACAGCTGACGCAGGGCAGGTGGAACGTCGGCGCGGGCGAGCTCCGCGGCGGCGCGTCGATCGCGTGGACGCCCGACAGCAAGACGATCCTCTTCGACGGGCTGAACGCACCCGACGCCGATCTGCAGTATCAGAAGTCGCGCCTCTACGCCGTGGACGTCGGGTCGGATGCCGTGCGCGACATCATCGCGAAGCCGGGCGACTGGAGCCGGCCCGCCGTTTCGCCGGATGGCAGGCTCGTCGCGTTCAGCGGCTTCGAGCCATCCAGCCACACGAACACCGTCAGCGATCTGTGGGTGGCTGCCCTCGACGGCAGCGGCATGCGGAACATCAGCGGCGGCTTCGATCGCGATCCGGCGAACGCGCACTGGGCCGCCGACGGCAGCGGCCTGTATTTCTCCGCGCAGGACCGCGGATCCCAGAACACGTACTTCGCCGCCGTCACCGGCGGCGTCAAGCCGGTCACCAGCGGCACGCACGTGCTCACCTTCGACTCGGTATCGAAGGACCTGGTCGCGGCCGGCACGATCAGCGACCCCGATCATCCTCAGGACGTCGTCCGCTACAGCCTTCGGCAGCCGCAGCAGATCGCGAAGCTCACGGACGACAACGGCGACCTGCTGGCCGGCAAGCAGCTGGCGAAGACCGAGGAGCTCTGGTACACCTCGTCGGGCAACACGAGAGTCCAGGGCTGGGTCGTCACGCCACCGGATTTCGATGCATCGAAGAAGTACCCGCTCATCCTCGAGATTCACGGCGGCCCGTTCGCGATGTACTCGGTCGCGTTCAACTACATGTTCCAGAACTTCGCGGCCAATGACTTCGTCGTGCTCTACGTGAACCCGCGCGGCAGCACCGGCTACGGCGGAGCGTTCTCGAACGGGATCGACCACAACTACCCCGGACCGGACTACGACGATCTGATGGCGGGCGTCGATGCCGTGGTCGGCAAGGGCTACATCGATCAGACGCGGCTGTACGTCTCGGGCTGCAGCGGCGGCGGCGTCCTCTCGAGCTGGGTCATCGGTCACACGGACCGGTTCGCGGCCGCGGCCGTGCGATGTCCCGTCATCGACTGGCTCAGCTTCGCGGGCCACACCGACATTCCGCTGTTCACGTACAGCTTCTTCGACAAGCCGTTCTGGGAGGACCCGCAGCCGTGGCTCGCGCACTCCTCGCTGATGTCGGTCGGCAAGGTGACGACGCCGACGCTGCTGATGACGGGCGTGCTGGATCGGCGGACGCCGATGCCGCAGAGCGAGGAGTTCTACGCGGCGCTGAAGATGCGCGGCGTGCCGACGACGCTGCTGCAGTTCAACGGCGAATTCCACGGCACCGGCTCGAAGCCGTCGAACTTCGTTCGAACGCAGCTGTACATGATGAGCTGGTTCAACAAGTACACGCGGTCTGCCGGAGGAAAGGTGACACAGACGGCGTCACGCTAGGGGCTGGGGGCTCGGGGCTGGGACGTGACTCCTCGGCCCCGAGCCCTTTCTTTCCTCACGTCCCACCTTCCAGCTATACTTCCCGCGCGGCAGTGGGGCGCTGCCGTTCCTCGACTCCCGGCAAGGCGTCCGGAGAATCCTGATGCAGCTCGTGATCTCGGCCTCGGCGCGCGCGCGTCTCGACGCGGCCCGCGCGTTTCTCGCCGACCAGACCCCTTCCGCTGACATCCTGATCGTCGGTGCGACGCGCGGCGCCGCCGACGATCTCGCGCGTGAAACGGCGCGCGCGCGGGCGACCTTCGGGATCGAGCGCTTCAGCCTGACCGAGCTGGCCGCGCGTGCGGCGGCCGCGCGGCTCGCCGGCGCACGCCGCGCGGCAGGGTCGCCGGCCGGCGCGGAAGCCGTGGCGGCGCGCGCCACGTTCGACGCGAGCGCGGCCGGCGAGCTCTCGTATTTCGCGCCGGTCGCGCGCACGCCCGGCTTTCCGCGGGCGCTCGCGCGCACCGTCCACGAGCTGCGACTGGCGGGCATCGGAGTGAGCGCGCTCGCCCGCGACGGAGCCGCCGGAGATCTCGCCCGGCTGCTCGCGCGCATCGATGCCGCGCTCGCCGCGGCCTCGGTCGAGGATCGCGCGGCGCTCTTCGCGGCGGCGGCCGCGGCGTGGGACGAGGGGCGCGTACGCTGGCGGGGCGCACCGGTCGTCCTCCTCGACGTGCCGCTCGACTCGGACGCCGAGCGGCGCTTTGCGACGGTCGTCTGCCGTCATGCCTCGCGGGCGCTCGCGACGGCTCCGGAAGGCGACGAGGGCGCCTCCGCCGCGCTTCGGGCGCTCGGCGCATCCCCTGTCGTCGCACCCGATGTGGCGCCGCCCGGCTCGGATCTCGCGCACCTCCGGCGCTTCGTCTTCGCGTCGGCGCCGCCGCCGGTTCGCGAGCGCGCCGGAGACGTCCGTCTGTTCTCGGCGCCTGGCGAGGGGCGCGAGACCATCGAAATCGCGCGGCGCGCGCTCGACGAAGCCGCGCGCGGCGTGCCGTTCGACGAGATGGCGGTCGTGCTGCGCGCGCCGCAGCAGTATCTCGGTCTGCTCGAGCACGCGTTCGGGCGCGCCGGCGTCCCCGTGTATTTCGATCGCGGCACGCGGCGGCCGGATCCGGCCGGGCGCGCGTTCATCGCCCTGCTCTCGTGCGCGTGCGAAGGGCTGTCCGCCAAGCGGTTCGACGAGTACCTGTCGCTCGGCCAGGTGCCGCAGCTCGCCCGGAGCCGCACTGCGGATCATGTCGACGATCACGACACGGAGCCGCCCGACGACGAGCGGCAGGTCGCCGTGGAGCCGCCCGATTCCGACGACGACGCGATCGTCGCCGGAACGCTGCGCGCCCCGTGGAAATGGGAGGAGCTGATCGTCGAGTCGTCGGTCGTGGCCGGCACCGACCGCGAGGATGGCAAGCGCCGCTGGCGTCGGCGGCTCGACGGTCTTGCGGCCGAGTTCCGGCTGCGTCTGGACGAACTGCGGAGCGAAGAGCCCGAATCGCCCCGGGTCGGCCGTTACGAGCGCGACCTGCGCAATCTCGATCATCTTCGCGGCTTCGCGCTGCCGATCGTCGACGCCCTGGCGGAATGGCCGGCGGAGGCCTCGTGGGGGGACTGGCTCGGCCGCTTCGAGGCGCTGGCGCCCCGCGTGCTGCGCGACCCGGCGCGCGTGCTTGCGACCCTGGCCGAGCTGCAACCGATGGCGGACGTCGGGCCGGTGCCGCTCGAAGAAGCGCGCGACGTGCTGCACGAGCGGCTGCTCACGCTCGACTGGGATCCGCCGGCGCGACGTTACGGACGCGTGTTCGTCGGCAGCCCGCACCAGATTCGCGGCCGTGCCTTCCGCGTCGTGTTCGTGCCGGGTCTGGCCGAGCGCCTCTTCCCGCAGCGGCTGCGCGAGGACCCGCTGCTGCTCGACGGGCTGCGCCGCGAGCTCGACGGCCGCCAGGGGCCGGCCGGCTCCGGCGCGCCGGCGGCGGGCCCAGGACGACCCGCCGCGCTCGTGACGCGCGACGAGCGCGCCGCCGCCGAGCGCCTGCTGCTGAAGATTGCGATCGGCGCGGCGGGCGAGCGGCTCCACCTCTCCTATCCGCGGCTCGACGTCTCGGAGAGCCGCCCGCGCGTACCGTCGTTCTACGCGCTCGACGTGATGCGCGCCATGACCGGACGCATCCCGGACCATCGGACGCTGGCCGCGGACGCCGCCGAAGCGTCGGGCGCGAGCCTCGCGTGGCCCGCGCCGCGCGAACCGGAGCGGGCGATCGACGATCTCGAGCACGATCTCGCGGTACTCAAGCCGCTCGTGGACTCACGCGATGCCGCCGTCGTCAGAGGGCGCGCTCACTATCTGCTCGATCTGAATCCGGCGCTGCGGCGCTCCGTCATCAGCCGCTGGGCGCGCGGGCGCGCGCGCTGGTCGACGAGCGACGGCCTGATTCGGGTCTCGCCCGGGACGAGCGCCGCGCTCGCAGGACAGCGCCTCGGCAGCCGCCCGTATTCGCTGTCCGCGCTCCAGCGATTCGCCGCCTGTCCGTACCAGCTCCTGCTCGCGACCATCTACCGCCTCGAGCCGTGGGAGGAGCCGGAGCCGCTCGTCCGCCTCGATCCGCTGACCCGCGGCAGCCTCTTCCATCGCGTGCAGGCGGAGTTCTTCCGCGCGCTGAAGGCCGAGGCGCGCCTGCCGGTCACGCGCGAGGCGCTGGCGGAGGCGGCCCGGACGCTCCACCTCGTCATCGATCGGGTCGCGGCGGAGTACGCTGACGAGCTCGCGCCGGCGATCGAGCGCGTGTGGCGCGACGAGATCGACGAGATGCGGCGCGATCTCGGCATCTGGGTGCAGCGGCTCGCCGACGACGCCGAGTGGATCCCCGAGTACTTCGAGTTCGGCTTCGGCCTGCGGGACGAGGGGCGCGACGCGCGCAGCCTCGACGACGCGGTCCGCCTCGACGGCCGGTTCCTGCTGCGCGGCTCGGTCGATCTCATCGAGCGTCACCGCGAGCTCCCGCTGCTGCGGGTGACGGATCACAAGACCGGCCGGAACCGGACGGCGCGCGATCTCGTCATCGGCGGCGGCTCCGTCCTGCAGCCGGTCCTCTACAGCGCCGTCGTCGAGCAGGCGCTCGAGCGGCGGGTCCTGTCGGGCAGACTGTTCTTCTGTACCACCGTCGGGGGATTCACCGTCCATCCGATCGACATCAACGACTACACGCGCGGCCAGGGGCTCGAGGCGCTGGCGATCATCGACCGCGCCGTCGAGCACGGCACGCTGCCGGCCGCGCCCGCGAAGGACGCGTGCCGCTGGTGCGACTTCCGGGCGGTCTGCGGTCCGCGCGAGGAGGAGCGGATTGCGCGCAAGCCGGACGGCCTGCTCCAGGACCTCGAAGCGCTTCGGGGGATGAGATGAGCCGGGTCCTCAGCTTCCCGGGCGATGCCGACGCGCGGCACGCAATCGCCACCGATCTCGACGACACGCTCGTCGTCGAGGCGGCGGCCGGCACCGGCAAGACGACCGAGCTGGTGGGACGCATTCTCCACGCGCTCGCCGGCGGCCGCGCGAGAATCGACGAGATCGCCGCAGTGACCTTCACCGAGAAATCCGCCGGCGAGCTGAAGCTCCGGCTGCGCGAGGCGCTCGAGCAGGAGCGCGCCAAGGCCGGCGACGAGGCGACGTGCGAGCGGCTGGACCGCGCGCTCGAGAGGCTCGAAGAGGCGCACGTCAACACCATCCACGGCTTCTGCGCGGAGCTGCTCCGCGAGCGGCCGGTCGAAGCCGCGATCGACCCGCTGTTCGTCGTCCTGACCGAGGCGGAGGCCGACCGGATGTACACGCGCGCGTTTCGCGCGTGGCTGCAGGAGGTGCTCCAGGATCCGCCGGAGGGCGTGCGGCGCGCCCTGCGCCGCTCGAGCGCGCCGAGCTTCGGAGGCGGTGATTCCGACGGCCCGATCGACCGTCTTCGCGGGGCCGGGCGCCTGCTCGCGGAGTGGCGGAGCTATCCCCACGCCTGGACACGCGCGCCGTTCGACCGCGACGCCGAGATCCGGCGGCTGGCAGCGGCGCTCCACCATCTCGCCGACCTCAGCGCGGGAGGCGCCGAGCGCGACAGCCTGTACATCGATCTGGACGCCGTCCGGCGCCTGAGCCGCCAGATTCGGCTGGAGGAATCCTTCGGTCAGCGCAATCTCGACGCGTGGGAGTCGCGGCTGATCGACCTCACGCGCGATCGGGGTTTCTCGCGGACGCGCAAGGGCAGCGGCTACAGGTTCGGCGGTCACACGCGCAGCGAGGTCCTCGCCGCCCGCGACGCGCTGTTCGCGGATCTGCAGCAGTTCCGAAAGAACGCCGACGCCGACCTCGCGGCACTGCTGCAGCAGGAGCTGGCCGGCGCGACCGCAGCATACCAGGCGCTCAAGGACCGGGCCGGCGCGCTCGACTTCGCCGACCTGCTGGTCCGTGCGCGCGATCTGCTGCGGGAGAACACCGCCGTCCGCCGCCACCTGCAGCGCCGGTTCCGACGGATCTTCGTCGACGAATTCCAGGACACCGATCCCGTGCAGGCCGAGATCCTGCTGCTGCTCGCGGGCGACGAGACCGAGGGGGATCACGGCGCCGACACGGGAAGTCGGGATGCGACACCTTCCAGTCTCCTGACCTCCTGTGGCCCGCCGACACCGGGGAAGCTGTTCATCGTCGGCGATCCCAAGCAGGCAATCTACCGGTTTCGCGGGACCGACGTCGGCACCTACTGGATGGTGTCCGATCTGCTGACGTCGGTCGGAGGACGCGTGCTGCAGCTGACGAAGAGCTATCGCAGCGTCCCGGAGATCCAGCGCTTCGTGAACGCGGCGTTCGAGGAGGAGATGGTCGCCGACTCGCATGCGCTCCAGGCCGGCTACGTGCCGCTGGCGCCGGACCGGCCGTCCCACCTGTCACAGCCGGCCGTCGTGGCGCTGCCGGTCCCGGCGCCGTACTCGAAGCGCTCCTATGGCGCACCGAAGATCTCGGCACGGGCCATCGAGGAATCGCTGCCCGACGCGGTCGGGGCGTTCATCGCGTGGCTCGTGGACGAGAGCGGATGGCAGGTGACAGAGCGGCCAAACGAGGGCGGCGAGGTGCGCGTGCCAGTCGCGCCGCGCCACGTTGCCGTCCTGTTCCGGCGATTCGTGAGCTTCGGCGAAGACGTGACGAGCCGTTACGTGGATGCGATCGAGGCGCGCGGGCTGCCGCACCTGCTCGTCGGCGGCCGGGCGTTCCACGACCGCGAGGAAGTCGAGACCATTCGCGCGGCGCTCGCGGCCATCGAATGGCCCGACGACGAGCTGTCGGTGTTCGCCACGCTCAAAGGGTCGCTCTTCGCGATCGACGACGAGCAGCTGCTCGAGTTCCACCACCGCTTCGGGCCGTTCCATCCGTTTCGTGTTCCCCGCGAGCTCGGCGGCAACTCGGGCGCCGAGCTCGCGCTCAGCGCGGATCCGACGAGCCACCTGATGCCGATTGCCGACGCCCTGCGCACGCTGCAGCGGCTGCACCGGGACCGCAACTACCGTCCCGTGGCCGACACAATCGGCCGGCTGCTCGTCGAGACGCGCGCGCACGTCGGGTTCATGCTGCGGCCGGCCGGCGAGCAGGCGCTGGCCAACGTGCTGCACATCGCCGAGCTGGCGCGCCAGTACGAGACGTCCGGCGGCATCTCGTTCCGTGGCTTCATCGACGAGCTGCGTCGCGCCGCCGAATCGGCCGGCGCGGCCGAGGCGCCGATCGTCGAAGAGGGGAGCGACGGCGTGCGGCTGATGACCGTCCACAAGGCGAAGGGCCTCGAGTTCCCCGTCGTGATCCTCGCCGACCTCACATGCCGCATCAGCCGCGACGACGCGAGCCGCTACGTGGATGCGGCTCGCGGGCTCTGCGCGATGAAGATCGGCGGCTGGGCGCCGCGCGAGCTGTACGATCACGAAGCGGAAGAGGTCGCACGCGATCGGGCGGAAGGCGTGCGGCTGGCGTACGTCGCGGCGACGCGTGCGCGCGATCTGCTGGTCGTGCCCGCTGTCGGCGACGAACCGTGGGAGGGGGGCTGGCTCGCGCCGCTCAACCGGGCTCTCTATCCGCCGCTCGACGCGCGCCGCGACGCGGCGCGGGGGCCGGGCTGCCCCGCATTCAAGTCGAAGGACAGCGTGTGCGACCGCCCCGATGGCGAGGCCGCGAGCCCGCGGACGGTCGCGCCGGGACTGCACCGGCTCGACGGCTGCGACGTCGTGTGGTGGGACCCGCACGTGCTGTCGCTCGGGCTGCGGCCGCCGTTCGGCGTACGCCGCGAGGAGCTCATCGTCAAGGACGTGCCCCGCGATGTCGTCTCGGACGGCCGCGAGCGCTACGAGGCCTGGCGCTCGGCGCGCGACCGTGCCCGGCTGGACGGACGCGTGCCGTCGCTCGTCGTCGAGACCGCCCGTGCGCGCGCCGCCAGCGACGCGCCCGTGTCCGGTGCCGCGCGCGTCGAGCTGGTGGACGTCCGCGCGCCGGCCGGCCGCCGTCGGGCCGGCGGCGCGGCGTTCGGGGCGCTGGTCCACGCCGTGCTCGCGCAGGTGCCGCTCGAAGGCGCTCGAGCGGCGTTGAACGAGCTCGCTTCGATCGCAGGCCGTCAGCTCGGTGCCGGGGACGAGGACGTCGCGGAGGCAGTCGATGCGGTCGCGCAGTTCCTCGACTCGCCACTGATGGGACGGGCGCGCGCAGCCGACGCGGCCGGACGGTGCCGCCGCGAAGCGCCCGTCACGCTCGCGCTCGACGGCGTCGTCGTCGAAGGCGTGGTCGACCTCGCGTTCGAGGAAGCCGGCGGGTGGGTGGTCGTCGACTACAAGACCGATCGCGAGCTGATGGCCGGGGGAGAGGAGCGGTACCGGCGGCAGATCGCCCTCTACGCCGAGGCTGTCGCGCAGGCGACCGGCCGCCCGGCTGCCGGAATGCTCGTCCGCATGTGAGGGCGGCATTCCTGGCTTCCCCCGGCGTTACACTATGGGCCCTTGCCCGGCGGCACCCCGTCCGAGCGCGTCCATGCCATCGCGCGGCATTACGCTGCGATTCCCATTCCTACGTACGTCTACGCCAGGGAGGACGACGAGTTCGTCCTCGTCGCGTTCAATGAAGCGGCCGACAGCCTGACAGGCGGAGCCGTACGCGACTTCATCGGCAAGACGCCACGTGAGATCGGCCCGTTTCCCCCGGATCTCCTGGAGAACCTTTGCGCCTGTTTCGCCGAGCGCGTGCCGCTGACTTGCGAGGTCGAATACCCGGCCGCAGGCCGGACGCGATACCTCGTCGGTCGATACAGCTACGCGCCGCCGAACCTCGTCATCGTGCACGTGGAAGACGTCACCGAGAGCCGGTTCGCGGCTCTGGCGCAGCAGCGGCTCGCAGCCATCATCGAGTCGACCGACGACGCGATTATCGCCAAGGACCTGAACGGGACGATCACGGCCTGGAATCGTGCGGCCGAGCGCATGTTCGGCTTCACGGCGGATGAGGCGATCGGCCGGTCCGTCCGGATGATCATTCCGCCCGAGCGCCAGACGGAAGAGGACGACGTGCTGGCGCGGATCAGAGCCGGCCGCTCCGTGGAGCATTTCGAGACGGTGCGGATGCGAAGCGACGGCACGCGCTTCGACGCGTCGGTGACCATTTCGCCGATTCGCGACACCAGCGGCAGGATCGTCGGCGCGTCCAAAATCGCCCGCGACATCACCGAGCGCCGGCGCGTCGAGCGCCTCCGCGAGGAGTTGCTCGAGCGGGAGCGGCAGCAGCGCGAGGAGGCGGTCGTGGCCCGGGACCGCCTCGGGTTCCTCGCGGAAGTGAGCGCGCTGCTCGTTTCCACGCTCGACTACGAAGAGACGCTCGACCGCGCCGTGCACCTCGCTCTTCCGCGGCTCGGCGATTTCTGCAACGTGCTGGTCCGGAACGAGCAGGGCGGGCTGCGCGACGTGGCCTCAGGCCACGTCGTGCCGGAGAAGGAGCCGCTCGTCCGGGATATCGCGCGCCGGTTCGGCACGTTGTCCGACGACTACGCGGGCGGGTCGGTTCAGGCGTTCAGGGCCGGCCTGACCGTCGTGCTCCATCGCAGCCGCCTCGGGGAGCGCATGGACCGGATTCCCGGGCCGGACCGCGAGCTGCCCGCGCGGCTGGCCGAGCTCGCCGTCTGCTCCGTCATCGGAGTCCCCCTGCTGGTTCGCGGGCGCGCCATTGGTGTGATGACGCTGGGCACGACGCTCGGCGAATCCCGTCACGAGTACGACCAGGCGGACGTCTGGCTGGTGGAGGAGTTCGCGCGACGCGTCTCCCTGGCGGTCGAGAACGCGCGCCTGTTCCGTCAGGCCGAGGAGCTGAACCGGCTGAAGGACGAGTTCCTCGCGACGCTGTCGCACGAGCTGCGCACGCCGCTCAGCGCGATTCTCGGCTGGGCGCGCATGCTGCGCGCGAACACGCTCGCCGAGGGCGCGCGGCAGCGCGCGCTCGAGTCGATCGAGCGCAACGCCGTTGCTCAGGCGCGGATCGTCGACGATATCCTCGACGTCGCCGGCGGGGCCGCTGGAACCCTGCGCCTGGAGATGCGACGCGCGGACCTCTCCGACGTCGCCCAGCGCGCGGTGGTGGCGGTCACGCCGGCCGCGACCGCCAAGGGCATCCGGATCGAGTTGTCGGCGCCGGAGCCGGTGCCGCTCGTCGCCGACGCGGCGCGCCTCCAGCAGGTGGCGTGGAACCTGTTGTCGAATGCGGTCAAGTTCACGCCGCCGGGCGGACTGGTGACCGTCGCCGTCTCGATGCGCGAGAGGCAGGCCGAACTCGTCGTGCGCGACACCGGCGTCGGCATCTCTCGCTCCTTCCTGCCTCACGTCTTCGACAAGTTCCGACAGGCTGACGCGTCCTTCTCCCGGCAGCACGGTGGCCTCGGCCTCGGGCTCGCAATCGCTCAGCACATCGTCGAACTGCACGGCGGATCGATCCAGGCGGCAAGCGACGGCGAGGCGCGCGGCGCCCAGTTCACGGTGCGGCTCCCCGTGGCGCCTGCGTCGTAGCGTCCGGGAGAAGGACGCTCGGGTTCCGGGCACGCGGTCACCGATCGCGCCGTCTGACGAGGAGGGTGGCCGCGAAGGCGGCCGCCGCGAGGGAGACGATCATCGGCCCGGTCTCCTGGCCCGCGCGCGCGGCGAGCCACGTCCCTCCCAGCGTCGCCCCAACCGAGACGAGCGCCGCGACGACCAGCATCTCCGTCATTGTCCTCGAGAGCCGCCGCGCGGCCGCAGCCGGGACGATGAGGAGCGATCCCATCAGGAGCACGCCGAGATAACGCAGGCCGAGCGACACGGTCAGCGCGAACATCTCGAGGAAGACGAGATTCAGCCGCCGCAGCTTCACGCCGGAGGTCCGTGCGAGGTCCGGCGAGACCAGGGCGACGACGAGCGCGTGCCGCGCGCGGAGGACGAACGCCACGACGACGACGGACGCGCCGACGCCGAAGACGACCTCCAGCCAGCCGAGCGCGCCCGCGCCGCCGAAGAGCGCGTCGATGAGATCCTCGCCCGAGGCGAGCATGCTGCCGACGGCGAGCGCGGTCGAGAAGACCACGCCGACGATGGCCTCCGTGGCCACGCCCGTCCGGTCTTCCATCGCCCAGACGAGCAGCGCGCCGAAGACCAGCATCGCGACGGCGCCGGCGAGCGGGTGGATGCCGAGCGCAAGCGCGATGCCGATGCCGGGCAGCGCCACGTGCGCGAGCGCATCGGAGGCGAGCGCCATCCGGCGCATGACCGCGAAGCAGCCGAGCAGCCCCGCCGCGACCGCCATGGCCGCCGCCACGATCAGCGATTCAGCGGACATGGTCGTGCACCTTCACCGCGCTCCCGTACAGCTCGCGCAGCAGGTCTTCGGTGAGGATCGCGCGCGGCGGGCCGAAGGAGCTGCGGTCGCGGCCCAGACACAGCACGTGGCTGGCGTAGCGGAACACAATCGACAGGTCGTGGGAAATCAGGAGGACCGTCATGCCCGACCCGGCCTGCAGCCGATGGACCAGCTCGTTGAGCTGTTCCTGGCCGGGCTCGTCCACGTTGGCGGTCGGCTCGTCGAGCAGCAGCACGTTCGGCGACCCGACGAGCGCGAACGCCAGGAGCAGCCGCTGGAACTGCCCGCCCGAGAACGCCCCGAACGTCTGCCGCGCGACCTCTTCTCGCAGACCGACCGCGGCCAGCGCGCGGGAGACGGCCGCCTCCTCCGCGCGCGCGAGCGCCGCGCCGGCGCGAAGGAACTCGGCCCCGGTGATCGGCACGTCGCGCGCGATGTCGAGCTTCTGCGGCACGTACCCAATCCGCACGTCCGGCGCCCAGGCGATCGAGCCTTCGTACGGCAGCGCGCCGATGAGCGTACGAAACAGAACCGTCTTGCCCGCCCCGTTCGGCCCCACGACGGCGACCGCCGCGCCACGCTCGACGCGGAAGGCGAGTTGCGAAAAGACCACCGTGTGCCCGAAGCGGACCGTGAGGCCGAGGACGTCGAGCACCGGCGGCGCCGTCCCCGAATCGCCCGTCACGCCATGCGTCCTCCCAGTTGCGAGACCGGTGCACGCAAAAGGCCGTCCTGCCCGTCACGCCGGAAACCCGGCATCGCGGGGTCGGCTTAGCAAAGGAATTGCAGGATTTCACGGCGAGGGGACCGGCAATGGCCATTACCTCCGTCCGCTGCGCCGTCCTCGGGGCCCAGGTCTCTCGTATTACCGACCTCGAAGGGCGGCCATCCGCCATCATCTGCGCGGAGTACGACGAAGGGACCGGAATCTGCCGCCTGAAGCGCGCGTCGCGCGAGGGCGGGCCGTTGTCGCAGTTTCTAGAGCGCGCATCGGAGGACTCGCTGTCGTCGCCGTCGCTCCAGTGCGACCTTCGTTCGTAACAGGAAATCCGGCGGGCCGCCGGGGACCCGGCGCGAGAATCCGGCGAAGATGGAGAAAAGGGGACTGTCATGGGCGCAGCTACACTCGATCTACCCGCGGGCGTCGAAGCGACGCTTCGCGACAAGGCCGCCGACGTTCGTCGTCGTGCGACGAACCTGTCAGAGGATGTGCAGCGGCTCAAGTCGCTCGCCGAGGACGCCGTGGACGACGGGATGTACACGGCCCGGCGTGCCATGAAGAACGTCCGGCGCAGGGTGCAGGGCATGGAGGACCTGCGCGACGAGACGATTCATCGCGTGAAGCGCGAGCCGGTGAAGGCGGTCGGGATTGCCTTCGGCGCCGGGCTGCTGCTCGGCGCGGGCGTCGGCCTCCTGCTGCGTCGCAGGCCGTGCGAATAGCGGACGCCCTGCGCTCGGCCAGCAGGTGAGGGCGCGATGCGATATCGCGATCGTCCGGACGCCGGACACCATCTGGCCGGCCGCCTCTCGGCTTACTCGGGCCGGTCTGACGTGCTGGTCCTCGGACTGCCGCGCGGCGGGGTGCCGGTGGCGGCTGAAGTCGCCTCCAGGCTGGCGGCGCCACTCGATGTCTGTCTCGTCCGGAAGCTCGGCGTGCCGGGGCACGCCGAGCTTGCGATGGGCGCCATCGCCGACGGGGCCGTCGAAGTCCTGAACGACGATCTCATTCGTGATCTGCGCATCCCGCGCGCAGCCGTCGAAGAGGTTGCGGTGCGCGAACGGCTGGAGCTCGAGCGGCGCGATCGCCTGTATCGCGGAGGCCGGCGGCCGCCGAGCGTCCGCGACAAGACGGTCGTCCTCGTCGACGACGGGCTCGCGACCGGCGCGACGATGGAAGCCGCTGTCCTCGCGCTCCGCCAGCGCCAGCCGGCCCGCATCGTCGTCGCCGTGCCCGTCGGGGCACGACAGACCGTGGAGCGCCTGCGGCGGTACGCCGACGAGGTCGTTTGCGCGGAGATGCCGGAGCCGTTCGACGCAGTCGGGCTCTGGTACGACGATTTCAGCGAGACGACCGACGAGGAAGTCCTCCGGCTGTTGACGCCGCCGTCGCGAGACGACGTGGCGGGCCTCGATGTGCTGCACGCAGCCGTCCAGGTCGTCCGGCGGCGCGCCGTGCCGCTTTCCGGCGACCCCGCGCAGTACGATCCGCTGCTGGCCGGGATCGGCGACGCCCGGGTGGTGCTGATTGGAGAAGCCACGCATGGCACGCACGAGTTCTACCGTGAGCGAGCGTTCATCACGCGGCGGCTGATTGCCGAGAAGGGGTTCACGGGGGTCGCGGTCGAAGCGGACTGGCCGGATGCCTACCGGGTGAACCGGTTCGTGCGCGGCGTCGGCGACGACGAGGAGAGCGTCGACGCGCTCGCCGACTTCGGGCGGTTCCCGACGTGGATGTGGCGCAACGCCGACATGCTCGATTTCGTCGGCTGGCTTCGCACGCACAACGAGGGCCGTCCGCCGGCCGATCGGGCCGGATTCTACGGCCTCGATCTCTACAGCCTGCGCGCGTCCATGCAGGCCGTGCTCGCCTATCTGGACAAGATCGATGCTGACGCTGCGCGCCGTGCCCGGCAGCGGTACGCGTGCTTCGATCAATTCGGACCGGAGATGCAGGAGTACGCGCACGCGGCCGCGTATGGTGCCGGTCCCTCGTGCGAACGCGAGGTGGTGGGACAGCTCCTCGAATTGCATCGGCACCGCCTCGAGTATGCCAGCCGGGACGGCCGGATCGCGCCCGACGAGTTCTTCTTCGCCGAGCAGAACGCGCGGCTCGTACGGAACGCCGAGGAGTACTACCGCTCGATGTTTCGCGGCCGCGCCGAATCATGGAACGTGCGCGACCGCCACATGGTCGAGACGCTCGAGGAACTGATGGCGTTCCTCGGGCGGACCTCCCCTGACGTCCGCGTCGTCGTGTGGGCGCACAACTCCCATCTCGGCGATGCGCGCGCCACGGAGATGGGTGCGAGCGGCGAGCTGAACGTCGGCCAGCTCGTGCGGGAGCGCTTCGGCTCGAGCGCCGTGCTCGTCGGCATGACGACGCACGCCGGCACCGTGACGGCAGCGCCGGACTGGGACGAGCCGGCGCACCGCTTCAAGGTGCGTCCGTCGCTCGCGGGCAGCTACGAGCGGCTGTTCCACGAGGTCGGCCTCGCGCGGTTCATGCTCCCGCTTCGGAGCGATCTCGAGCTGTCGAGCGCGCTCGCGGGCCCGCGGCTCGAGCGCGCCATCGGTGTCATCTACGCGCCCCGAACGGAGCGCCGGAGCCACTATTTCCACGCGAGCCTGACCGAACAGTTCGACTACGTGCTCCACATCGACGAGACGCGAGCCGTCGAGCCGCTGGAGCGGACGCCGTTGTGGGAGTCGGGCGATCTGGCCGAGACGTTCCCGTCAGGCGTGTGATCGGCAGGCAGCCTGGGACAACCGGCACCTGGATTCGCGACTACTCGATGCGGCGGGCGGGGACGCCGGCGTAGACGGCGTTCGGCGCGAGGCGGGTGTGTTTCGGGACGAACGCGAGCGCGCCGATCTGGCAGCCGTCACCGGCTTCCACGTCGATGTCGACGACCGCTCCGATGCCGACCGTGACATTCGACCCCAGGCGCACGCCCGCGGTCTTGACGATGCCGGCTTCGACCGTGTGGCCCGACACATGGGCGTCGGCGCCAATCACGACGCCGTCGGCGAGATCGAGCAGGTTGTGGTCGGCGACCGCCAGGCTGTTCACGAACACATGCTTCCCGACCCGCGCGCCGTCGAGCCGGAGATACCACGACCAGACGGGCGAGCCGCGAAAGAGCCCGCCTGCAATCAACCCGACCACGTGGTTCATCGCGGCGTACCGCGCCCAGTCCAGGAGCGGCCACTCGAAGTCCGCGATCCGGAGCTCGAGTCCGGGCGTCGTCCGCCAGCCGGTCAGGCGCGCGGCGGCCGCGGAGAGCGGCATCACGAGAAGCGCGACGGCCACGTAGGACGGCACGGCCGCCAGACTGATGACGATGGCACGCAGAATCGGGGCAGACGGTGTGTGGACGAGGAACACCGACCAGGCCGCCGCGACCGGAAGGACCGCCAGCGCACACACGACCACCTCTACCAGGATCAGGGTGGTGACGGTCCAGGCGAGGCGGAATACTCGTGTCATGATCGATAGCGGACCAGGGCGCGATGGCTGACGGCGATTACGACCCCCGAATCTCGGCGGCCGGCAGCGGTCCGGCAGTCGTGCTCGTGCCGGGCATGGACGGCACCGGCCAGCTCTTCTATCGCCAGACGCCGAGTCTCGCGCACGCGTTCCGGGTGGCGACCTACGCGCTTCGCAACGATACCGCGTCGATGGACGCCCTCGTCGCCGATCTTGCGCACGTCATCGACACGGTCGCCCCGGTCGAGCGGCGCGCCATCGTGATCGGCGAATCGTTTGGCGGCGCGCTGGCCCTGTCGCTCGCCCTTGCGCAGCCGGAGCGCGTGGACGCGCTCGTCATCCTGAACTCGTTTCCGTATTTCGCTCCGCAGGCCAGGCTGATCGCCGCTATCGCGGCGCTCAGCGCCATGCCCTGGGGCGCCATGAGCCTGGTCCGGCGAATGACTGCCTTCCGGATGCACTCTCCGCACACGCACCGGCAGGAGCTTCGGCGGTTCCTCGAGCTGACCGCGCTGGCGAGCCGCGAGGGCTACATCAACCGGCTCCGGATTCTGCGGCAGTACGACGTGCGCGACCGCCTCCACGACCTGCGCGTCCCGACGCTGTTTCTCGCCTCCGATCGCGATCACCTCGTGCCATCCGTGCCGCAGGCTCTGGAGATGGCCGCCCGCGTTCCAGGGGCCGTCGTCCGCGTCCTGGCGGGCCACGGCCACGTTTGCCTTATTGCACCTGGTGTCGATCTTTTGAACATCCTGCGCGAGTGGCTTCAGGGGACTTTTTCCGATCGGTGAGGAAAAAATCCCGGAATTCAGGCGCCGCCGCATCGTTGTGCCGAACTTATGCCACGGCATGTGAATTGCTCGGATGCGCTCACCGGAGCAGAGAGATGATTGAGACCGCGCACCCGCCCATCGTCGTCGAATGGCTGAATCGGATTCGGGCCGAGTACCTGGAAATCCCCGGCCTTCGTCTCACGAAACCCCAGGTTCAGCGTTTCTGGGGCCTCGACGCACCCACGTGCGACGCGCTGCTCGGCGCGCTCGAGGACGCGAAGTTCCTGCGGCGCACGCGCGATGACATGTACGTGCGCGCCGACTGCAACTGATCCCCCGTCACCTCCACGATAGGATTTCGGGCGGCTTTCGCGACACCGGCGCCACGGCTCCGGCGGGCACGCCGACGATGATTGGTGCGACGGCCGTCATGTCCGGCGCGATCGCCAGCTCTGCCTTGACGTCCGGCGCGTTCAGAATCGGCACGGCGGAGCCGATGCAGCACGTCCCGAGCCCGAGCGCCGTCGCGGCCAGCATGAACGTGCCTGCGGCCAGCCAGCAGTCCGCCTCCGCGAACGGTCCAACCGGCTTCGTGCAGATCACGACCAGCGCCGGCGCATTGTAGAAGATGCAGAATTCCGGATCGCGCATCTGGTCGAGGAACTGGTGCCGCGCCTCGTCGGTCGGCTCGGGTGCGCCGGCCAGCTGCTCGAGGATGTGCTGCTTGGCCCGGTCGGAATAGCGGACCAGGGTCGCCCGGTCGCGAACGATCACGAACGCCCACGGTTCCTCGCGAACCGCCGTCGGCGCCTGCACGGCCGCCTCGACCAGCGTCTCCAGCGTCGAGTCGTCCAGGTAGTCGGCCGTGTAGCGGCGGATCGACCGCCGCATGTAGATCACGTCGAGCCCGGTCAGCGCGCTGCTGGCTGCCTGAGAAGCCATGGCTACTCCCGTGGAAAGACGACGACGTTGACGGCGACGGTTACGAGTGCCTGTCCCTGCTGACAAGGCGGCGGAAACGCGGCCGGGAATGCCGGAGGCGGGATGCCCACCATCGTGAAGCGGAGCCTCACCGTGCGGTCCTGCAGCGCCAGCACGGTGACGTCGGCCAGGCGAACCGCGGTCGTGCCGCTCATCGTCGCCTGCGCGTCCACGAGCGACTCGTGGAGACCCACCTCGACGGGAACCTCGAGTTCGCCGGCACTGACGGCGTCGCAGCCCACCTGCAGCACCGGTCCCTTCACCATCCGCTGAACGAGCTGGAACTCCGGAGCGCCCGACGAGCGCGGGCCCCACCCCGGCACGCTCCGCGAGATGAAGGCGGCTGCCGGGCCGATCAGCGTCACGATCGGGACGCGCGCGGACGAGAATTCGCTGACGAACCCGAACACGCCGCCGGCACCGAACGCCGGCGCGCCCGTGAATGCCTCGACGTCGGGCGCCGTGCGGTCGCCGACCACGAACCGCGTCGACTGGAAGCGGACGCGTTCCGTCAGGACCTTTGGCTTCCCGTCGCTCTGATGGCCGACGATGACGAAGACGTCGCCCGGGTCGGGTGCCACCACCGTGATGGGCACCGGGACCATCCGCGCGGCGGGCCCGGACGCCCGCACGATGGCGAGATTGCCGACTCGCGCGCCGTCCGGCGGAAATACGATGCGCTCGCCGCCGACATCGAGCGTCGGGTTGTCGGCGACGAACAGCCGCGCGCGGACCGGACCCGATGGCTGCACGTCGGCGGTGGAGACAAACAGGTGCGCTGCCGTCAGGAAATACAGCGTGGCCTCGCCCTTCGGTCCGGGAACGGCGTGGATGAGAAACGCGGTGCCCTGGGCGGCGTGATCGCCGGCAGTCGCCTCGATACGGACGACGGTGCCGTCCGGGCGAGGTTCGGCCTGTGTCGCTGCCGATGCCGACGCGGTGACCAGGACTGCGGCGCATGCGAACAGTTGATATCGCATGCCGAAGATCGATGCAGCCGGGATGCCTGAGGAAAACCGGCGGAATCCGGACGTCTGCCGGGGGATGCGGCCGGCGCCTCCGGAAATCCGGCATCGACCGGGGGCCGGGGGCCGGGGCGGGGGCCGGGTGGAGAAAGGCAGCGACTGAGTGCGGCCGAGGCTTTAAGATAGGCGGCACCCCACTGGAATCCCCGGTTCCGGAGACGAGCCCATGAAGAAACTCGCCATCGGCTGCGGCGTCGTCGTCGTGCTGGTCATCGTCGCGGCGACCGTCGCCTTCTACGTCGTTGCCTTCAAGGTCGGATCGTACGTCCGCGACTCCGGCGTCCTCGCGTCGCTGCAGACGCTCTCGAAGGGCGTCGTGAACCAGGCGCCGTTCACTCCCCCGGCGAACGGCGAGCTGACGCCCGAAATGATGAAGCGCTTCGCCGGCGTCCAGGAGAGCATGTACGCGAAGATGGGCAGCCGGTTCAATCAGATCGCCGCGATGCAGGACGAGATGCTGCGGCGCCAGCGCGAGGAGCACCGGCAGTCGACGCCGTCCGAGGACGTCAAGAACGTTTCCGCGATGATGGGTTTCGTTCTCCAGGCGCAGAGTGCGTGGGTCGATGCCCTGAACGAGCAGCATTTCTCGACGGACGAATACGTGTGGGTGCGGGGCCGCGTGTGGGCCGCCGTGGGCTCGCACGCGCTCGAGCTCAGCACCCGCAATCTGTCGGAAGCGCTGAAGCAGGGCAACGCGGCTGCACGGCCGATCCAGATCGCCAACCCGGACGATCCCGCTCTCAAGCGGAACAAGCAGCTCGTCGCGCCGTATTTGCCGAGGGCGAAGCAGTGGGGGGTGTTCGCGTTCTTCGGTCTGTGAGCGCTTGCGGGCGTGACTACCCGTGGACGAAAGGCACGAGCATCGGCACGCGCCGCGCGTAGGCATCGTATTCGCCGGCGCCGAGCTGCTCCCGCAGGAACTCTTCTTCGAGGTGCGCCTTGATGTACCAGCCGAAGGTCATCATCGCCGCGCCGACGCACGCGAGCGCGGTGCCATACATCGCCGCGGTCGCGCCCGCGGATAAGATCAGGCCCGTGTAGATCGGGTGCCGAACCAGCGCGTACGGACCGCTGTCGACGATGTGGTGGGCGGCCTTGCGGCCGACCGAGCCGGACCACAGCCGACCGAGATGGATGCGGGCCCACCAGGCGAACGCGAAGCCCAGGACCGCGGCTGCGACCGCGAGCCATCCGGCCCTTCGGCCGATTCTCCAGAGCATCGAATCGGCGTGGAGCCGCTGTGGATAGACCTTGAACAGGAGCGCCGCGCCGGCCGCGGTGACGACGCGATAGACGATCTCGCGCGCGACCGGCGGTCGTTTTGCGGCCCGATCGCTCCACGCGGCAGCCGCGAACCAGGAGATCACCCAGACCAGCCACGCCAGCTGCATCGCGTATTCAGGTGTCATGTGCTCCTCGCCGCCGGGTCCCATTGTAGGCGAACGGCGCGCCCGACTGGCTCCTGCGCATTGGCGTCGCCGGCGCGATCGTCCTTGTGCCACGCGCTGATAGTGGACGATGATCCGCTCGATCATGGGCATCCCGTCCTTCACCGCGGCCCAGGCCGTCGTCGCGTCGCTCGAGGCGAACGGCATCACCGAGCTCTTCTGCCTGCCCGGCATTCAAAACGATCCCTTCTTCGACGCGCTCTTCGACTCGCGTGTGATTCGCCCGATCCAGACGCGCCACGAGCAGGGCGCCGGTTACATGGCGCTAGGCGCCGCGCTCGCCACCGGACGCCCCTCCGCGTTCTGCGTGGTGCCCGGGCCGGGCTGGTTGAACACGACCGCCGCGATGGCGACCGCCTATGCGGTCAACGCCCCGGTGCTCGCGATCGTCGGGCAGATCCCGCAGCGGCTGATCGGACGCGGCCTCGGCATGCTGCACGAGCTCCCCGACCAGCTCGGGACCCTGCGGCTGCTGACGAAGTGGGCGGCGCGCATCGAGAGCGCGGCAGCCGCGCCGGAGGTGATGGCGCAGGCGTTCGCTCAGCTCACGGGCGGGCGGCGGCGGCCTGTCGCGATCGAATGCCCGCTGGACGTGTGGGGTGCCTCCGCCGATGGCCCGCTCGTGCGGCCGGCCGCGACGGTCCGGTCCGGACCGCCGCTCGACGACGATGCGATCGAGAAGGCGGCGCGAGTCGTCGGGCGCGCGACGCGGCCGCTGGTCGTGGTGGGCGGCGGCGCACAGCACGCGAGCGCCCAGGTGCGCGCGATCGCCGAGCTGCTCCAGGCGCCGGTGACCGCCTACCGGGCGGGCAAAGGGGTCCTCGACGCACGGCATCCGCTCTGGGCGCCGTTCCCCGCGGGTCACGCGCTGTGGGCGGACGCCGACGTCGTGCTCGCCGTCGGGACGCGGCTGCAGATTCAGCAGATGGAGTTCGGCGTCGATCAGAATCTCGCCATCGTCCGCATCGACATCGACGAAGCCGAGCTGGCGCGCATTCATGCGCCGGCGGTCGGGATCGTCGGGGACGCGGCGGAGGCGCTGGCGCGACTCGCCGATGGTCTGCCGGCGCACATGACCCGCCGGACCGATCGCGTGCCGGAAATTCGAGGCGTGGTCGAACGCACCCACGCCGAGCTGGCGCGCCAGTTCGCGCCGCAGATGGCCTACCTGAACGCCATCCGCGCGGCGCTGCCGGAGGACGGCATCTTCGTTGACGATCTCACGCAGGTCGGATACGTGGGCCGCTCGCTCTATCCGGCGTACGGGCCGCACACGTATCTGTCAGCCGGCTATCAGGGCACGCTCGGCTGGGGCTACGCGGCGGCGCTCGGCGCGAAAGCGGCCCGGCCGGACGCGCCGGTCGTGTCAATCGGCGGCGACGGCGGTTTCATGTTCAACGTCCAGGAACTCGCCACGGCCGTGCACCACCGTCTCGGAGTCGTGGCGATCGTGTTCAACGACAACGCCTACGGGAACGTTCGCCGTATCCAGCAGCAGCGGTACCGCGGACGCGTCATCGCGAGCGACCTGACGAATCCGGATTTCGTCGCGATGGCGGACAGTTTCGGCGTCGCGGGCGAACGCGTGGCGTCGGCCGGGGGCCTTCGCGAAGTGCTCGCGCAGGCGATCGCGCGCGACCGGCCCGCGCTGATCGAGGTGCCGATCGGCGAGATGCCGGATCCGTGGCCGTTGATCCATCCGCCGAGGAACAGGGGCTAGTTCAGGGGCTGGGGGGAAGGGCGACCCGAAGGTCGTCCGCTACCGGATTGCCGCGGCGACGATCTGACGCGCGAGCGGGAGGCTGACGCCGCAGCTCGGGTCGTCGATGCGGCAGCGCGCCACGGTCAGTCCGCAGCCGCACGTGCACGGATCCGTGTTCATCTTCTCGAGCACGGCGCCGCGCCGGTCGGCGGGGACTTTCGAGAGATCGACGCCGGGAATGCTCGCCACCTCGGCGACGTTGTCGAGCCCCTGAGGCTTGTCGGGATCCACGAGCTTGACCGACGCGTGCGGCTCGAGGCCGGCCAGCGCGCGCACTTCCTGTTCGGTCTGCGCCGGGCCCAGCATCCCGATGTGCTTCTGGACGACGCGGCCGTCGCGGTCGACGACGAAGGTGGTCGGGAGCGCGTCGATGCCGGGGAAGAGCTTCTCGATTTCCGGCGTGGTCATCGCGACCGGGTAGTTCATCTTCATCCCGCTCGCAAACGACTTCACCGCGTCCGGCGGCGCTTCGTCCTCGGAGATGCCGACGATCTGCAGCTGGTCCCTGTATTTCGCCTGCAGCGCGACCAGCGAGGGAATCTCCGAGCGGCAGGGGCCGCACCAGGTCGCCCAGAAGTTGATGAGCGTCACCCTGCCGCGGAAGTCGCCCGGCGCGAGCGTCCCGCCGTCGAGCGTCCGGACGCTGAAGGCCGGCACCTCGGTCGGGTTCCGGAAGAACTCGACCGTCATCGACTCGCTGCCGGCGTAGGCCGGCGCCAGCGCCGCGGACGCGTGCGTCGCGCGCATGGCGATCCACGCGACCGAAACGGCAAGAATGGCAGCGCCGACGGCGAGGAGGCGTCCTGGAGTCACAAGGCCCCCATTGTACTACCGCGCCGCATGCTAGCGCACCGCGTCCCGCGTGGCCCGAAAGCCGTCCAGGGCCAGGGCCGTGTCGAAGCTGACGGCCACGAGCTGGGCGCCCAGGGCCAGCCAGCGGCGCGCGAGCGCCGGCGTCGGGGCGAAGGCCGCCGTGGCGACGCGACGCTCGCCGGCGGACCGCACGATCCGCTCCATTCGCGCCAGGACGTCCGGATGCTCCACCTGCCCGGGCACGCCGAGCGACTGCGACAGGTCGAACGGTCCGATGAAGATGCCGTCGAGCCCCGGCGTGGCGACGATCTCGTCGAGCGCCTCGATGCCGGCGGTTCCTTCGACCATGACGAGCACGGCGGCGTCGCCGTTGGCGCGCCCGAACCACTCCGCCGTCGCCGCGTAGCCGGCCGCGCGCACGTACGGATTGCTCCCGCGGCGGCCGCCCGGACCGAAGCGCGCCGATGCCACGGCCGCCTCCGCCTGCGCGCCGGATTCCACCTGCGGCACGAGGACGGCCGCCGCCCCGACGTCGAGCGCGCCGCCGATGAGCGACGGTTCGTTCGTCCGCACGCGCACGATCGGCGCAATCCCGGCGCCAGTGGCTGCGGGCACGAGCACGTTGAGCGCCTCCGGGCCGAGCGGCCCGTGCTCGGTGTCGAGCACGACGGCGTCGTAGCCGGCCTTCGCCAGCAGCTCGACGACGATTGGCGATGCGATCATGGAAAACGTGGCGACGAGCGGCGGGCCGGACCGGAGGCGTTCGGGGAAGCGCATGCGCGGGCATCATCATACCCGGGATGACACCCTGGCGCCGGCAGGGAACGGCCGCCCGATCGGTCAGGCGGGGAGTTCGCGGCGCAGCCGCAGCAACTGCAGCAGGTAGGACCGCGTGACCACGCCCTCGACACGGCCGTTGGAGACGACCGCGACCTGCGAGACGTTGTCGCGGCCCATCACCGTGAGCGCGTCGGTCGCGGGCGCGTCGGGCGCGACGGCGTGCAGCGACTCGATCGGCTGCATCGCGTCCGCCACCGTGGCGCGCTCGCGCTGCTCCGCCGGCATGCGCCCGACGTCGTCGGCGGAAATGACGCCGAGCGTCCGTCCGTCGCGCTCGACCACGAAACAGCGCCCGGGCATCTGCAGGAGTCCCTCGCGCACGAACCTGCCGAGCGGCATCTCCGGATCGACCCCGATGCAGTCGCGCGCCATCACGTCGCCGACACGCACGCCGTCGAGAGACGCCGTGACCTCGGCCTGGGCGTAATTGGCCCGCGCCGAGTCGAGCAGGAACCAGCCGATGAACGCAATCCACAGTCCGCTGAAATTGCTGTAGGTGAACGCCGAGAAGACCCCGGCGGCGATGAACAGCACGCCGATCGCCTGACCGATGCGCGCCGCGATGCGCGTGGCGCGGCCGCCGTTCTGCGTAATCGCCCAGATGATCGCCCGCAGCACGCGGCCGCCATCCAGCGGGAAGCCGGGGATCAGATTGAAGGTCGCCAGCGCGATGTTGATGTAGGCGAGCCACCCGAACAGGGCGGCCACGACCGACGGCGATTCCGCCCCGCCATGCCAGCCGGCGGCGGCGGCGATGCCGGCGCACGCGAATCCGATCGCGTAGCTCGCGATCGGCCCCGCGATCGCCATCCAGAACTCGCGCCCGGGCGTCGCGGCGTCACGCTCGATCTGCGCGACGCCGCCAAGCGCGAACAGCGTGATGCCGCGCACCGGTATGCCCTCGAAACGCGCGACCGTCGCGTGGGCCAGCTCGTGCAGCACGATGCCGACGAAGAAGAGCGCGCCGGTGGCGCCCGCGAGCATCCAGACGCCGGTCGTACCCCACGACGGATTCTCGGCAGCGAACTGGCCGGCGAGCGACCAGATGATCAGCCATGCGATGACGAACCAGCTGTAATGGAGCCCCACGGGGACGCCGAACCATCGACCGAGCCGGACGGTGGGATTCATGATCAGCTCCCCTCGTGCAACAGCAATACCGAAATCTTAACGTCGGCCGGGTCGATCCGCGTCCTCTTTTGCGCGTCACCCCGCCTGACGCCCCTTCACGCTCCGCCGCCGCCCGGCTGACGCCTCGCACTTCATTGAGGGGCGCTCGGTATAATCGCAATCTCCTATGCGAAGACCAATTCTCGTGGCTGTGCTGGCCGGCGTGGCGCTGCTGCCGGTGCGCGCTCTCGAACACGCCGATCGTATTTTCGTCGACGGCCGGATCTGGACGGCGGATACTGCGCATCCTTACGCGGAGGCGCTCGCGGTCTCCGGCGATCGGCTGCTCGTCGTCGGCTCCACTGCCGACGTGCGCGCCGTCGCCGGCCCCGACACCGCAGTCGTGGACCTGAAGGGCCGCTTCGTCGTGCCCGGCTTCCGGGACTCGCACGCTCATTTCCCCGGGCCGACCGACTCGGTCGACCTGAGCGACGCGTCCAGCGTCCGCGAGGTGCAGCGGCGGCTGATCGAGTTCGCGCGGACGCATCCAACCGAAGCCTGGATCCGCGGCCGCGGGTGGGGCTACTCGGCGTTTCCCGATCGGAAGCCCGACAAACGCTACCTCGACGAGGTCGTCCCGACCCGTCCCGCGTATGTCGTCGAACGCGACGGTCACATGGGATTGGCCAACTCGAAAGCCCTCGCGGTGGCGGGCATCACGAAGGACACACCGGATCCACCGAACGGCCACATCGAGCGCGACGCAGCCGGAGAGCCGACCGGAGAGCTGAAAGAGGCGGCGCAGCAGCTGCTGACGCGGCACATCCCGGCGCCGACCGCGGAGGAGCGGTACCAGGCGTTTCTGGCGCACATGGATCGCGCAGCCGCGGCCGGGCTGACCGCCATCCAGAACGCGAGCTGGAGTCCGGACGACCAGCCGCTCGTCCTGCGCGCCCTGTCCGAGGGCCGGCTGAAGCTGCGCTTCCGGTTCGCCACGCCGATCCTTCTGACGTCGATGTATCCGCGCGGCCACAGGATGGACGCGCCGCTCACCTCGGCCGATCTCGCGGGCGCCCGGGAGCTGCGCGATACCTTTCGCGGGCCGCTGGTCGAGTTTGGCGCGGTCAAGGGCGTGCTCGACGGCGTAATCGACGCCAGAACGGCAGCGATGATGCAGCCGTACGTCGGCGGCGGCACGGGACTGCCGTTCTGGGACCAGGATGACCTCGACCGGACCGTGGCCCTCTACGATCAGGAAGGCTTTCAGGTGCTGCTGCACGCGATCGGCGACAAGGCGATCCACATGGCGCTCGACGCGTACGAGTACGCGGCACGTGTGAACGGAACCAGCGGCCGGCGGCATCGCGTGGAGCACGTCGAAGTGCCGGACCTCGGTGACATCGCCCGCTTCAGGCAGCTGGGGGTGATCGCGTCGACCCAGGCGATGTTCGCGCTCCCGGACGACACCACGCTTCACAACTACGCGGTCGTCCTCGGGCCGGCGCGCGCGTCGCACGCGAACGCCTTCAGGCTGTTCGACGAGGCAGGCGTGGTGCAGGCGTTCGGCAGCGACTGGAGCGTGTTCCCGTTCGAGCCGCTCCCGGCCATGTATGTCGCGGCCACCCGGATGACTCCGGCGGGCACCCCGGCCGGCGGGTGGTACCCGGAGAACCGGATTCCAGTCGAGGCTGCGCTCCGGCACTACACGATCGACGGCGCGTACGCGAGCTTCGACGAGGCGAAGGAAGGGTCGCTCGTGGCCGGCAAGCTCGCCGACTTCGTCGTGCTCTCCCAGGACATCCTCGCGTCGCCGCCCCGGGTCCTGCTCGATGCCCGCGTGCTGCTCACCGTGATGGGCGGTCGAGACACGTACCGCGCCCCGGCGTTTCCATGAGACGAGCGGCCGCGGTCCTCCTGCCGGCCCTGTCCTTCGTCGCGTGGCTTGGCGCGGCGGCGCCGGTCGAGCGCGCGCTCGCGTTCCTGCAGCCGTCGATCCGGATGACGTCCGACGAGCGGCGGGACCTCTCGAGAGACCGGGTCGTCAGCCGCGTGCTGTCGGCGCCGAACAACGAGGTTGCCGTGATCGGCGTGACGGCCGTCAACGTGCCCGGCAGCGAGCTGCTCCACGCGTCACGGGATATCAGGCGGCTTCGCCGTTCGCCGCAGGTGCTGGCGATGGGTCGACTGTCGACGCCGCCGCAGCTGTCCGACTTCGATGGTCTGCAGCTGGACAAGGAGGACCTCGAGTCGATCCGGGTATGCGTCCCGGGCGATTGCGGCGTCAAGCTGGCGGATGGCGAGATGCAGGAGCTGGAGGCGGCCGCCCAGGGCGCCGACTGGCAGGATCGGCTGCAGCGCGCCTTCCGCGCGGTCCTGCTCGAGCGGGTTCGCGAATACCTGCGCGGCGGGCTCGCGGCCGTGCCCGACACGCATGGGCACGCCGATCCGGTGAGCCAGCAGGCGTCGTTCGCAGCGGTGCTCCGGCGTTCGTCGTTTCTCGCCCGGGAGGCGCCGGCGCTCGACGCGTATCTCGAGCAGGGACCGGCGGACCCGCCGTCCGGCATCGAGTGGTATCTCTACTGGTCCAAGGAGAAGTACGCCGGCAAGGCGGTCGTACGCGTCGCCCACGTCGCGATGATGAGCGTCGACGGCGGCGCCGCCGGGCCGCAGGCGGTCGTCGTCGAGAAGCAGGTGTTCGCGACGCACTACATCGACGCGTTCCTCGGCGTGACGACGATCGCGTCAGCGGGCGACGGGATGCCGAACTACCTCACCTACGTGAACCGCTCGAAAGTGGACTTCCTGGGCGGCTTCTTCGGCCCGATCAAGCGTGCGATCGCGCGGCGCGAGATCGAGAGCTATCTGAAGAAGATCCTCGCGCTGGCGCGCCGCCGCCTCGAGGCCACGAACTAGGCGTCAGCCGCGCCCGATCCGCACGCGGCTGGCCGTCGCGCCGCCGCCGGCCTGCCGGTTGCGCTGCGCGTGAGCTTGACCGACAATGGCCGCTGCACTTCGTGCCCTCACGGAGACACGCCATGTCACGAATGACCAAATCGCTCTCGTTTGTGTTCCTGCTGCTCCTGGCCGGCACGCTCGCCGGCGACCCGGCCGTTGTCGTCGCCCAGGGGCCGTTCGGCGAGGCGCCGAACGCGAGCCACGGGCCGTTCGGCGCGCTGTCGTGGCGCAGCCTCGGCCCCGCGCGCGGCGGGCGATCGATTGCCGTGGCCGGCAGCGCGGCGCGCCCCGCCGAGTACTACTTCGGCGCGACCGGCGGCGGTCTCTGGAAGAGCACCAACGGCGGCGTCACCTGGCGCGTCGTGACCGACGGCCAGCTCACGAGCGCATCGGTCGGCGCCATCGCCGTCGCTCCCTCCAATCCGGACATCGTCTACATCGGCATGGGCGAGAGCGAGCTGCGCGGCAACATCGCGCAGGGCGACGGCATCTACAAGTCGACCGACGCGGGGAAGACCTGGCACCACATGGGGCTGGAGAACAGCCAGGTGGTCGCCAAGATCCGCGTGCACCCGACGAACCCCGACATCGCCTTCGCGGCGGTCTTCGGCCACCCGGCCGGCCCGAGCTCCGATCGCGGCATCTATCGCACGAAGGACGGCGGCCAGACGTGGGAGAAGGTGCTCTATCGCGACGACAAGACGGGCGGCATCGAGGTCAACTTCGATCCGAACAATCCGAACGTGCTCTACGCGTCGCTGTGGGAGGCGTACCGCGTGTCGAACATGATGTCGAGCGGCGGTCCGGGCAGCGGGCTGTTCAAGTCGACCGACGGCGGCGATCACTGGACCGAGCTGTCGCGCAATCCGGGCATGCCGAAGGGCGTCCTCGGCAAGATCGGCGTCGCGGTGTCGCCGGTCGACAGCAACCGGGTGTACGCGCAGGTCGAGGCCCAGGACGGCGGCACGTTCATGTCCGACGACGCCGGCGCGACGTGGAAGAAGGTGAGCGAGGATCGCAACGTGCGCCAGCGCGCGTTCTACTACACGCGCGTGTATGCCGACCCGAAGGACAAGGACACCGTCTACGAGCCGAACGTGATGTTCATGAAGTCGACCGACGCCGGCAAGACCTGGAAGCCGGTCATGGTGCCGCACGGCGACAACCACGACCTGTGGATCGACCCGACGAACAACAAGCGCTGGATTGTCGGCAACGACGGCGCGGCGACGGTGACGACCGACGGCGGCGGAACGTGGACGCCGCTCACGCAGCCGACCGCGCAGTTCTATCACGTCGAGCTGACGGGCGACGTGCCGTATCACGTCTGCGGCGCGCAGCAGGACAACACGACCGCGTGCGTGTCGAGCGCGGCGGCGAGCGGCTTCGCCGCGATTGCCGGCGGCGTGGACACGGTGTTCTACTCGGTGGGCGGCGGCGAGAGCGGCTACATCGCCAACGACCCGAAGAATCCGGACATCTTCTACGCGGGCAGCTACAGCGGCGACATGACGCGGTTCGACCGCAAGACCGGACAGCTGCGCCGGATCAATCCGTATCCGGTGAACCCGATGGGGTACGCGTCCCAGGACCGCACCGAGCGCTTCCAGTGGACGTTCCCGATCGTCTTCTCCCCGGTCGATCGAACGACGCTCTACGTCGGCTCCCAGCATCTCTGGAAGACGACCGACGGCGGCCAGAGCTGGACGCGGATGAGCCCGGACCTGACGCGCCACGACCCGGCCACGCTGCAGGGCTCCGGCGGACCGATCACCCGCGACGAAACCGGCGTCGAGACCTACGCGACGATCTTCACGATTGCGCCGTCGCCGAAGGACGGCAATTTGATCTGGACCGGCTCGGACGACGGATACGTGCAGATCACGCGTGACGGCGGACAGACCTGGAAGAACGTCACGCCGAAGGACCTGCCCGACTTCGCGCGCATCAGCCTGATCGAGGCGTCGCCGTTCCGGCCCGGCACCGCCTACCTCGCCGCGAACCGCTATCAGCACGACGACTTCGCGCCCTACGTCTACCGCACCGACGACTACGGCGAGACGTGGACGAAGATCGTCAACGGCATCGGGCCGCGCGACTTCGCCCGGGCGATCCGCGAGGACACGACCCGTGCGAAGCTGCTGTACCTGGGCACCGAGCACGGCATCTACATCTCCTTCGACGACGGCGCGAGCTGGCAGTCGCTGCGGCAGAACCTGCCGGACGTGCCGGTGCACGACATCAAGGTGGCGCCGCGCGACCTGGTGATCGCGACGCACGGCCGGGGGTTCTACGTCATGGACGACATCTCGCCGCTGCGCCAGTGGGGGGCGCAGACGACCGAGCTGCGGCTCGTCAAGCCGGAGGACGCGCTCCGCGGCCTCGATCAGAAGCTCGCGATCGACTACATGCTCAAGACGGCCGCCGAGAAGGTGACCGTCGAGATCCTCGACGGTGGCGGCAAGGTGATTCGCACCTATACCGGGACGAAGGCCGATTCGGAGAAGAAGCCGGCGCCGCCGACGATCGAGGACTTCTTCAACCCCAAGGACCCGAAACCCTCGACGCTCGCCGGCCTGCAGCGTCTGAACTGGGATCTCCGCTACGACCGCGCCACGGAATTCCCGAACATGATCCTGTGGGACGCGACGACGCGGGGACCGCTGGCGCCTCCCGGAAGCTATTCCGTGCGCGTGACCGCCGACGGGCAGACCGCCACCGAATCGTTCGCCGTCAGGCGCGAGCCGCACGTGCTCGCCGACGTCACCGACGCCGACCTTCAGAAAGAGTTCGAGCTGGCGATGCAGATCAGCGTCAAGGCGAGCCAGGCGAACCAGGCGGTGCTGCTCGTCCGCGGCATCAGGCCGCAGATCCAGGATCGGACCAACAAGCTCGACAGCAAGACCGGGCCGACGGCGAAAGCGCTCGAGGATCTCCAGAAGAAGCTCACGGCAGTCGAAGAGAGCGTCTACCAGACGAAGAGCCAGAGCATGGAAGACCCGCTGAACTTCCCGGTCATGCTCAACAACCAGATGCTGTCGCTGCAGGGCATCATCGAGCAGTCGGACACGAAGCCGACCGATCAGACCTACGACGTCTACAAGATGCTCGCAGGCAAGATCGACACGCAGGTGAACCAGCTCGACTCGACCGTCAAGACGGAACTGCCGCGCGTGAACGAGCTGCTGAAGCGGCAGAAGCTCGACCCGATCAAAGCCGAGCCGCTCAAGCCCGAGGAGAAGAAGGAAAAGAAGGAGCCTGGATCGTCGTCGATCGGCTGAGAAGGGTCGCGCTGTCCGTTTACATCCGCGAGATGGAGATCTGCGTCAGCGCGTACTTGTCCCGCCCCGTGCGCTCGAGGAACACGATCTTGTCGCCCTGCGGCGACCAGGCCGGCAGGAGCACGTCTTTCGTGCCGGGCACTTCGAGATCCTCGCCGGTGACGTACTCGAAGACGCGGAGCCTGTGCCGTTCGTCGACGTACGCGACCGCCTGCAGTCTGGCCGGGGACCAGCCGAACGTCGTGCCCGGAACGAGCGGCGCGTCGATGATCGTGCTGATTACGTGGTCGCCGAGCAACAGATTGCGCACGCCCGCGCCGTTCTTGTAGTCGTTGGCGGCTTCCATCATCCCCGAGACGGACCCGGTTTCCGTCCCCTGGGCCTTCTGGGCGAGGCTCTGCGTTGGAATCCGGTTGTGCTCGACGTGATCGCGCACCTCGATCATGAGGTTGGGGCGCGCCGGCGTGTTGCGCGTCGACTTGAACGCCCAGTACTCCGACGCCCACTTCGGCTCCGAGCCGGTCGATTTCGGCGCGCGGTCGCCGACCTTGACGAGATAGTGCCGCAGCTTCACGTGCGGCGCGTCGCCCTGGGCCGTCTCGATGTAGAACTGCCCGTCGGCCGACCAGGCGAGCACGACCGGGTCGCCTTTGAACGTGCTCTGGTCGAGGTCGATGACCGTGGCGGGCGCCGACACCTGGAATACCGGGATTCCGCTCAACGCGAAGACCACGAGAGCCGCCAGCACGCGCATGAGCCACCTCCTGTGGCCGTCATCATACGCCTTCGGGCGCCTTCCTACGCCCGGCTGTTCATGCGGCGGAAGATCTCGTCCAGTTCCTGGCGCGACGCCCGGCTGGACTGCGCGGCAAACCCGTGCGCGACCTCGAGCTCCCCGGCCGCCACCCGCGCCATGGCCGCGTCGGCGAACTCGTCGACCGGGACCCCGAACGTGTGGAGCCCTGGCCCCCCGAGATCCGTGTTCACCGCCGGCGGCGCGATTTCGATTACCTGGATCGGCGTCCCGGCGAGCTGGTGGCGCAGCGACAGCGTGAAGGAGTGGAGCGCCGCCTTCGTCGCGGAGTAGACCGGCGTCGCCGCGAGCGGCGCGAACGCCAGGCCGGAGGTGACGTTGACGATGGCGGCGCGCGGCTGGCGCCGGAGGTGCGGCACGAAGAGGCGCGACAGGTGGATCGGCGCCTCGAGGTTGATGGCGATCTCCTGCTCGGTCGCCTCCCACGGTTCGTTTTCGGTCAGCGCGACGCGGCGCTGGATGCCCGCGTTGTTCACGACCACGTTCAGGCCGGGATGCGTCCGGGTGGCCCATTCGACGAGCGCTTCGCGCGCGGCCGCGCCCGTCAGGTCGCAGACGTAGGTATCGAGCCCCGGGTGCCGCTCGCGTGCGGCCTCCAGCTGCGAGGCCCGCCGCCCGCACACGACGACGCGGCTGCCCGCGCGAAGGAACCGCTCGGCGAGCGCGAGGCCGATGCCTGAGGCGCCGCCGGTCACGAGCACGGTGTTCGAGTCCAGCTCCATGGGTGCTACATTAATCCGGTGCGGCCCCGGTTTGCACTCTCGCTCGGCTCGGCCGCGTTCGCCGGGATGGTGATCGCCGCCGCGGCCCAGGTTCCCCGCGGGTTCACCGGCTCGTTCGACGATCCTGCCATTCAGTACGCGAAGGGGCCGCGCAGCGACGCCGGGCTGGACCTGAACCGGCGACTCGAGAGCGGCCGGCTCCGGCTGACGTTCGAGAAGGGCAGCGGCTACCTGCGATCAGTGCTCGACGCGCTCGACGTGCCGGTCGACTCGCAGGTGGCAGTCTACGCGCAGGACAGCTTCCAGGCGGCCCTGATCAACCGCAGGAACCCGCGGACGATCTACTTCAACGACCACGTCGCCGTCGGCTGGGTGCGAGGCGGCGACATCGAGATCGCGGCGCAGGACCCGAGGCAGGCGATCGAGTTCTACGTGCTCGAGCATCAGGAGACCGCCGCGCCGCGCCTCCGCCGGGAGACGGCCGCCTGCCTGCGGTGCCACGTGTCGTGGGACACGCTCGGCGTGCCCGGGGAGATGGTGCAGAGTGTCGGTCCGCCCGACGCCGCGGGCTACGCCAGCGGCGGCGTCACCGACCACCGCACGCCAATCGCGGAGCGCTGGGGCGGCTGGTTCGTCACCGGCGACCCGAACGGCATGACCCACATGGGCAACGTGCCGGTGGACGTCGCCGAATCGCGGCGCCCGGTGCATCCGGTGGTGCTGCATTCGCTGGAAGGGCAATTCGACCTGACCGGCTATCTGTCGCCGCACAGCGACATCGTGGCGCTGATGGTGCTGGAGCACCAGACGCACATGATGAACCTGCTCAGCTACATCGGTTGGGAGGCCCGCGTGCACGCCGATGCCGCGACCATCCGCGAGATCGCGCACGGCGTCGTCGACTACATGCTGTTCGTAGACGAAGCGCGTCTGAACGGGCCGATTGCGGGATCGTCCGGCTTCAGCCGCCGCTTCGCCTCACTCGGGCCGAAGGACCACCGCGGCCGCTCGCTGCGCGAGCTGGACCTGCGCCATCGGCTGATGACGTACCCGTGCAGCTACATGATCTACGCCCCCGTCTTCGACGCGCTGCCGGCGCCGGCGAAGTCGGCAATCTACGAGCGGCTCTGGGAAGTGTTGTCCGGCAAGGCGACGGGCGCGAAGTACCGCCGGCTGTCGCCCGCCGACCGCCGCGCCATCGTCGAGATCCTGCGCGATACGAAGAAGGATCTGCCGGCGTACTTCGAGCAGCCCGCCGATACGCCTGGATTGTCGAGGGAAACGCGGTAGGAGGGGACGGTCTGAAGACCGTCCCCTACCGGCAAGCGTCGATGCTCTTCGACGGCCGGCCCGGCGTCAATGCTCTTCGATCCGGTGCCGTTCGGCTTCCTTCTCCATCGCGACGTTGTCGCGCCGCGCCTGCGCCGCAGCTTTCGCGCGTGACTTTGCCGCCGCCTGCATCGTCTTTTCCTTGTAGCTCACGGCGAATGTCGGAAGCTGCCGATCGAGATCCATGCCCTGGCAGGACGGACAGGCCGGCCCGTTCTCGTCCTGCGGCCGCACCAGCGCCTCGAAGTCGTGCCCGCACGTCCTGCAGTGAAAGTCATACAGAGGCATGACCCGCCCTCCTCGGGAACGCGTTCAGAATACACCGGCGGCTGCGGCGCCGGAGCAGGGTCAGGGACACGACCCGCGTGCGGCGCGCAGCCGCGTGACGTGGAGTTCGGGCAGGGTCACGTTGCCGGTGCCGGACGCCGCGCCGCCCGGCGCGCTCGCGACCGCAGCCTGCGCCGGATCCATCGCGCCCGCCTGCGCCGCGACGTTCGGCGACGGCAGCAGGCCGAACCTGACGTGCACCGGCGGCTCGTGCACGGCGCCGATGACCTCCACCTGCTGCCCGACGTACCTTCGCAGGCTCGTCCCGGTCAGACGGTAGATGCTGCCGCTCTTCGCGTCCGTGATGGTCAGCTGATGGGGCGTGTCGTCGTCTTCGCCGACGCAGCCGACGAGCTCGATCGACTTCGCCTTCTTGGGGCGGGCGTCTTTCTTCGCGTCCTTCTTCGCGGTTTCGGACCGTGCCGCGCCGGCGGGTGCGGCGCTCTGCGCCGCGAGGCTGGCACTCATGACGGCGACAGCCAGCGCGAAACACCCGTGTCGTCGCATCGCGGTTCCCTCCTTGCCTCGCCTCCAGTGTATCAGCGTCCGGGCCGTGGCGCCGGGCAGCGACCTAGACGACGGCCGCGCGGATGCCGATCAGATCGATGCGGTCGCCGGCCAGGGCCTGGCGGACGGTGCGGTCACAGAGCGCGTCGGTTTCGGCGTCCCAGTCGTAGGCCCAGCCGTACGTTTCGCCGATCTGTGCTCCGTCGATCCCGGGATGCGTCACGAGCTCGGTCACGGCGCTGACCTGGCGCATCAGCCGGCACAGGCGCGCGGCGGTGAGATGACCCGCATCCGCCACCCCGATGGTGCGGTCGTTGACGCGCAGACCCGCCGCTCGCGCCTTTGTCCGTGCGCGTCCGGCCAGCCGGCCGAGGGCGAAGATCGCGCCGCGCCTGATCGACGGCGCCCGCCTCGGCGCGTGATCGTCGGGAATCCGCACGTACGGAACGCCATATTCGACGGCGAGCCGCGTGATGATGTCGAAGATGCCAGGCAGGACGTGGAGATGCTCGTGGCCGTTGAGATGGCACGGAGTCAACCCGCTGGCCTGGAGCCGCTCAATCTGCGCGCGGAGCTCGCTCTCGACTTCCATGAGGGAGATGCGCCCGAGTGCGTAGCGGGCCAGGAACGCGCGGTGGTCGGGGGCGAACGTGCCGTCGCGTGTCACGAGCGACGGCACGCGCGAGGCGTCGGAGACGGGGCGTCCTCCCACGAGCATCAGGTGGACGCCGACGTCCAGGTCGGGGTGCGCGCTCAGTACGTCAGCGGCATGCTCCAGCTCCCGCCCCGCAGCCGCGACGCTGCAGGCGGTCACGATGCCTTCGCGGTGCGCGCGGACCGCGCCGAGCGTCATCCCGCGGTGAAGCCCCACATCGTCGGCGGTGACGATGAGGCGCTTCACCGCGACTCGGTCTGGGACAGCCATCCGGGCTCGTCGGCTGAGGCGGGCGGCGTTCTGCGGGCGGGACGGCGCATGTCGGGATAGAACCTGATCAGCTCGACGAGAATCCGGAGGATCACGCCGGGCGATGAGAGATGAGACTGCCCGTACGTGCGCGGAAAGTAGTCGACGCCAATCTGCTGAACGCGGAAACCGCAGTTCTTCGCCTTGATGATCAGCTCGGCATCGACGAGCGAGCCTTCCGACTTGATGTCGATCGCCTCGAGCACCTCGCGGCGGAACAGCTTGAACGCGAAATTGATGTCGCGGAACGGCCACTGGAACAGTGTGCCGATGAGCGCGTTGTAGACGCGGGAATAAAGCGATCGCCGCAGCCCCTCGGGTACGCGATCGAATCGATACGCGGCGATGACGTCCGCGCGGGTCACCCGCATGGCCCGCAGTGCCCGCCCCAGCACGTCGGGGTCGACCGGCAGGTCGGCGTCCGTATACAGCACGACGTCTTTCGTGGCTGCTCGAAAGCCGGTGCGGATGGTCGCACCGAGCTTTCGGTTGCGATCGTGGCGCAGCAGGCGGATGTTCGGGTTCCGCTCGGCTGCACGTCGGACGAGCTCCGCCGAATCATCGGTGGACGCATCGTCCACGACGATGACTTCGTAAGCGGAAGCGTGGCGTTCGAGCGCTTCGGTGAGGAACTCGAGGGCGTGGCCGATGTTCTCGCCTTCGTTGAACATCGGCAGCACGCACGAAACCGAAGGCCGTGCGGGCAGGCACGGCAGGCGCGTTGGCATCGCGGACGTCATGATACGCTACGCGAGCCCGCGAATCGAGCTCAGGCAGGGCGGCGCGCCGTGTAAAGGATATGGGAGTGCGGGTATCCCCGGTCGATCGGCCGGGCCGTTATGTCAATGAATCCTTGGACTTCCAAGCGTTTTCGGATCGCGTCCCGCCCTTCGTACGTCTGTCCGGAACCGAGAGTGAGCCGGAACACCTTGATGGCGAGCGTCTCCTGCAGGACGTTCCACCCGAACTTCAACGGACGCCCGGGGTCGATTTCCTTCAGCACGAGGAGCGCGCCTGGTTTCAGGCGCTCCCACATGCGCGCCAGGAGCGGATCCCGTTCTCCTGCCGGCACGCGATACAGCACGTCGCAGAGAACGACGGCGTCGAACCGGCCACGGAGGCAGGGGTCCAGGCCGCAGACCCAGGACATGGACGGGTGCCGCAGCACCGCGCCCATCTTGCGGATGTCCGGTTCGAGCGCCACGACCTTGTGGACCCGCCGTTCGACGGCCAGACGGGCCAGGACGCCGTGGCCTGCGCCGACGTCCAGCACGAACCCGTCTGGCGGAAGCGCTTCGACGATGGCGAGGAACGGGCAGGTCAGGAACCGGCCGAGAACGTGGACCCGCGATTGGAACGGGAGTCCGGCTGACGACCGGCGGAGCAGTGCGAGCGCCGTCGAATAGGCCGTCGACACCGGGCGATTATACGGAGTGATTCCGAGAAACGTTACAGAGCCGCCGGGGGCCGCTCCTGTCGATCCGGGGGCCGCGCGCTGGCGTGCGGCCGTCGGATCGTTCCCGCTCCATGTCGGCGTCGCCGCTGCCGGCTTGCTCGTCCTGTTCCTGCGGACGTATCCGTTGACGTTCTGGGAATACGACGAACTGCTGTTCAGTGCGGGCGTCCGGCGCTTCCAGCCGCTTCTGCACCACCCGCATCCTCCGGGCTATCCTGCGTACATCGGACTCGGCAAGGCCGTTCATCTGTTCGTCGGCAGCCCGTTCGCTTCGCTCGTCGCCTTGAGCGTCCTGCTGTCGGTGGTCGGTTTCGTGGCGCTCGCCGCCGGATTTCGAAACCTCCTGCACGACGATTGGCTCGGGCTGGCCGGAGCGCTGCTGTTCTACCTGTCGCCCGGCATGCTCGTGGATGCGACGCTGCCCCTTTCGGACGCGCCGGCGATAGGCCTGTTCGCTGTCGCGATCCATCAGTCGTCGAAGGCGCGGGCGTCGGGAAGGCGCGAGGCGGCGTTGCTGGGCCTGTTCGCGTCTCTGGCGATCGGCTGCCGCCCTCAGCTTGCGCTCATGGTGCTGCCATTCCTGATCGCCGTTGCCCTGCGGCGACAATCCGTCGGCGACGCAGGCGTGCTCGCGGCCGCCTTCGCCGTGACGTCGCTGGCCTGGTTCGTACCGCTCCTGGTCGCGACCGGTGGACTGTCGGGATTCCTGAGATACGAGTTCGCGCAGGCGTCGGACTTCGCGGCCAAGGATGCGAATCTGGCTCGCAGTGGCTGGAGCTGGCCAGCGCTGGTCCTCCGGTTCGTCGCGCATCCGTGGGGTCTGAAGGTGCTCTCCATTCCGATCCTCGCCAGTGCGGGCGTCGGCCTGGCTGCCGCGGTGAGAAGGCGCGAAGCGGAGCTGGCGCCGCTGGTCGTGGCAGGCGGGCTCTACCTCGCCATCGCGGTCGCGGCGATGGACCCGGCTGACGGCGTGCGCTATGCGCTGCCGGGAACGATGGTCGTAGCGCTCCTTGCGTCACGCGGTCTGGCCGTCGCGGCTTCGTGGTCACGCCTCAGGGGGAATGCTCGCGTGGCGCTGGCATGCATCGCAGCCGCGGCAGTCGTGTCCGTGTGGTACGTCTCGCCGGTGGTCCTCCAGCGTCACGCCGAGCCGTCGCCGCCGGCCCAGGCTGCCGCTTATGCACGCGACCGCATGCCGCATGACGCGGTGATTCTCTTCGACCGATCGCTCATGCCGCACGCGCAGCAACTGTTCCCGTCCTTTCAGTCGCACCCGCTCGGCGAAGGGTTTGGCGGATTCGCGGAACGCGGCGACGTGCCGATCGTCATCCTTGCAGACGGCGCAAGCGATGCGCCAGGGGCAGTCACGTTTTCGTGGAACGACAGCGATGCGTACGGCAAGCTGACGCGGAATCACTATCGCGTCGTGTCGCTGATTCCCGTTCCGCAGTCCCGCCGCTACCAGGCCGTTCGTGGTGTGTATGCGCCGGAGCGAACGGTCACCGGGACCGAATGGCGATGGCTCGCGCCGTCCGCCCGGATCGTCCTGCCGAGCCTTGGCGCCACCAGACTGAGGCTGCAGTTTGCGCTTCCAGCTGATTACCCGTGGGGCTCCTCGGGCGTGACCGTTCGCGTCGGCGGCGGCCCGATCGTGAGTACGTCCATCAGGCGCGGCGACGCCGTCGCCGTATCGCTCCGCCTCCCGGAATCGTCACGGATGATCCCGATCGACATCGACAGCGAACGGGCGTACGTGCCGGCGCGCGTGCCCGGCCTGCTGCAGCGGGATCAGCGCGTGCTCGGGGTCATGTTGCGCGGGCTGGAGCAGTACCGGTGAAACTTGCGGACGGACAGCGTCGCGACCCGATTCCCAGGGTGGCTCATCAGGCGGTGGGAGCGACCTGTTCGAACGAGTTCGCGCCGGCTTTGACGAGCGTGTGCACCATCTCGACGAGGTCGTCGAGCCACAGCGGCTTGAACCTGATGCTCACGCCGACGGAGTTCAGGCGGGCGAGGTCGGATTCGTCCAGCAGGTAATCCCCGGTGACGACGACGGCCGGCACATCGTGCAAGGCCGTGCCGCTCCTGAACGTGTCGATCAACGTGAGGCCGTCCATCAAGGGCATCCGCAGATCCATGACCACCAGGTCGGGACGAGCTTCGGACGCCTTGCGAAGGCCGTCGCGACCGTTGTATGCGGTGGCGACGTCGAATCCCTCCTGCAGGAGCACACGCGCGAACTGGTCGGCCGTGACCGCGTCGTCGTCAACGATCAACACTCTGGGCATGGCTGGCGCAGGAGCAAGGGCTGCGCCAGAGGCAAATCGATGATCCGCCTGATGTTTAGTACGAGTGTCGCCCGGACAGGTGTGCCGATACGGCACAAGCCTGTTCAGGAATGTCACATGACCCATACCGTCGCGGCCCGGCTTCTCGTGGTCAAGTGCGCATCGCGTCAGTCTCGCTGTCGGATGACTTCTGGATCATCTTTCGACCCGGATTTCCTTACAAAAACGAAAGCCCCCATTGCCGACGCGCGAAACGGCCGCAGTTCGGCGACTTTTGCCCGGCTGGTACAGGCGCGGGAATTGCTGTCTCGGCGAATCGAACCTGCGCCAGGGGCCCCGGCTTTTCGAAGGAGCCCGGCCTGTTCGCGGAACGGTATGAACAGCCTTTTGAGCTATCCGACAACGTGCCAGCAGCCGAAAGGGCGGGTCCTGCTGATCGAACCGGATTCGTCCCGGGCCGCCATTCTCATGGACATCTTCGACGGTCACGGCGGCGTGGACCTCGAGGTCGTCGATGACGTCCCGAACGCGCTTCGGTCGTTCGCCGAGCAGATTCCCGACGTGCTGTTGACCTCCACCTTTCTGCGGCCGTCCGACGAAGCGTCGTTGAGGGCACGGTTGAAAGAGCTGCCGAACGCGGCGCACGTGCAGATGATCGCGGTTCCGTACCTCGTCGATTCGGACGAGGGTGCGACATCGGAGACGCCGAACCGCCATGTGTTTGATTTCGTGCGACGGCGAATCACACGGGTGCGGCCGCGGTGGGATGTGCAAACGCTGCCGGAACAGGTCGAGGAATACCTGGCGCACGCGAGGGCGATTCGGTCGGACCTGAACGGCCGGTCGGCGATCGCGACGGCTAGTGCGTCCTGCCGACGCGCCTCGCAGGAGCCGAGCATACAGGACAAGCAGCTGCCGCCCGTCACTGCACCGGATGCCGACAGCCACGTCCTGACGCTGGTGACTCGTGGCGCGGAGAACACGGGATCGGCAGCGGCTGACCGGCGGCGCGCTCGGCGTCGGCCGGCCGGCGAGGTTCCCTGGCTGTGGGCGGTCAAGTTGCCGGGCACTTCGCACGTCCGCGTGATCGACATCTCGAGCGGCGGCGCCCTGCTCGAGACGACCTCCAGGCTCGACGAAACGGCCGTCGAGGTGCAGCTGCTCGGTCAGGACACCGATGTGTCTGTCCCGGCGCGGCCAGTGAGGAATCAGGTCGCCTCGGTTGACCATCTCGGCGTCCGCTACCGCGTTGCGTTGATGTTCGGGCGCGACCTGAATCTGTTCGGGTTGCAGCCGCCATCAGGGGCGATCATGCCCAGGGATCTCGCCGGAGTGCTGATTCGCGCCCTGAGCGAGGCGGATCGCGGCGCGGGCGCGACCGCCGTGCGCGTCAGGTTCGAGCGGGAGCTGCGCCAGCTGCTGCCGGTGCGCGATATCCAGATCCGTGAGACGCCGATGATTGCGGAACGAGGGGCCGAATCGGTCTATTTCACCGTGCCCCGCGGATCCGGCCCGCAGCCGATTCTGCAGGCGATCTTCGATCCAGGCTATGCGCCGACCGCCATGGAGTTCCGTCTGTTGAAGGCGGCCGCCAGCCTCGCCGCGGTCGTGCTGGAGTTCGCTCCGCTCGGCAGGCATCCGGGTGCGCTTCGATTGGCAGGGGAGAGCTTGATCAGAGAATCCAACTGTCAGCCGGCATGGCGACGTCCGGGAACATCGTCTTTGTCATAGCGACAGCCCTTACTCGTCGGCAAGAGCTATCCTTCTGCGCGGCGCCCTCGCTGTGAACGGCCTCTTTCAAGCCGCGCCGCAGCGGTTGTCGCGAGAGCCGTCCGCCGTTGGCCATGGCGACTGCTGCAACCACGACCCACAGCGCGACAGCGAACATTCCGCTATAGGTCAAGAAGGGCACACCGGTCGTGGGAGGCGCGAGGACGAAGAGCGTGCTGAAGATGTAACTCGCGTGCATGAGTACCGCCACGAGCAGGCTCCCGGTACGGTCGTAGACCCACACCATGAGCACGCGGTAGGCCGTGAGTGTCGCCACGGCAGAAAGGAAGAACAAGGGCAGGAAGAGGGCCAGGGGAAGTGCTTCGGAGGACGTGCCGCCGACCCACCACATCTGAAGCAGGTGCCACGCGCCCCACGCGGGGCCCACGATGAGTCCGGTCCCAACGACGCCGCACCGCGGCGTCAATCTGGGGATGGCGAATCCCGTCCAACCGAGCTCCTCCACGAAGCCGCCCGCCAGGCCTATCGCGATCCCGGACACCAGCAGAGCTGCCCTGTCGTTCGTGGTGATGATGGCGGGGAGAAAGACTGGTGAGATTCGCGAGAGCGCCAGGAGCACCGTTGTCTCGACGATCGGGGCGGTCAGGAGCGCGACCAGGTACCAGCGCCCGCCCTCCCGCCACTTGAGCAACCGAGAGAGCAGCTCGCGAAGGCCCGCTTTTCCAGAGACGAGCACGGTCAACAGGATGCTGGCAACCGGCGGGCCTGCGAGCATCGCGGAGACTGCGGCCATGAACCGCGGGTCGGCTTGCCAGTTGGTGCCCGCGAGGAGGCCAGAACCGCCCACCACGAGGAATCCGCCCCAGGAGAGAGCGAACGTCAGAGCGAAGTACGTCAGCACGGGGTACTTCGTGATGAACGCCTTCATGGTCGACATGACGTCCTTCCTTCATGGAACGCCAAAGCCGGGAAAACGGCGCCGATGACCGCCAGCAGACGCTACCGCTGGCCAACGGCGATCTGACGGCATCATGACACCGCACGAGTCGATGCCCTTTCGACTGCAAGAGCAACGCCGGCCCGCGGAGAGGCGCGGCACGAGTGATGCTCGGTCACGCCAGGTAGTCAACACGGCCGCGGACCGATCGGCCTATACGCGTCGGACGTCCGGACGACCCGCGAGAAAGTCCCCGAGGGCATGGCGGATTTCCCGCATTTGAGGTCACGGTGCGACGCACCGAGAAGAGGTTGATGCGGCCACGGAGCTGAGGAACGTGTGCTTGGCGCCAATGTCGTCCGCTGGCGATTTGTCTCCTCATCATCGGCGCGAGCCTCGTGGCCAAGCCCCTTCTGACGAAGACCACGTGACCGCCACAGCCGGAGGTCCCCCATGAAGGTGTTGACGGTCTTCGCCCATCCCGCTTCGCAGTCGTTCTGCCGTGCGGTCCTCGGTCGTTTCGATGCGGGTCTCCGGGACGCGGGGCACCTGAACGAGATCGTGGACCTCTACGCGATCGGCTTCGATCCTATCCTGCGCCCACGCGACACGCCGAGCTGGCTGACCGAAACCATCCCGGATGACATGCTCGACCGCATGCGGTTGCGCGAGTCCCTCCTCGAGCAGGCTGGGGGGCCTCTCAAACGCTTCGCGCTGAAACGTCTCATCGGTGATCGGGATCCGCGCGGCATCATCCGGCTGCTGCGCGAACGCTATCAGCCGAAGGACGTTCTGGTGCAGCAGCAGAAGGTCGCGCGGGCTGAGGCGTTGGCCTTCGTCGCACCCGTGCACTTTCTGAGCTTTCCGGCGATCCTGAAAGGCTGGCTCGATCGCGTCTGGACGCCAGGGTTTGCGTACGATCTCACTCCGGAAGCCTGGCGTGGCGACATCAATGGCCGTCGGCCGAAGCTCACGCACGCAAAGGCGCTGATCATCCAGACGACGATCTTCGACAAACGCGCTTATGACGCGGGACTCCGCGAGGCGATGCGCATGGTGATTGACGAGTTCACGCTGACGTATCCAGGAATCAAGAACGTCGAGCGCGAGTACTTCTACGCCGTGCACGGCGCGGACGACGCCACGAGGAGCGGCTACCTGGACAAGGCGTATGCCCTGGGTCGCCAGTTCTGAATCGTGATCGCATGCGTCGCCCCGAGCACGGGCGATGCCGCGATGTCATCCCCGGGGTCGAGGCATCGCGCGCTTTGCAGACGTCGTCGCCGGCGGTGCCTGAACCTTGGTTTCCGGCCGTGCATGCCGCGGCTGATAGACACCAAGCTTTCCGCCACCCGGCAACGTGATCTGAGCCAGCAGACCCCAGCCTTGGTCCTTCACCGGACCGCTGGCAATGTGCTGGCGCTGCATCTCCGAGACGAACGTCTCGATGTCATCGCACATGAGGTACAGCTCGTGGATGTCGTTCTTGTCGGACGGATGCACGGCCACTTCCGCCGGCGGGAGTCCAAAAATCAACCATCCGCCGCCGACGTCGACGTTGGTCAGGGTGAGCACATCGCGCAAGAACGCGCGGTCGGCATCAGGATTCCTGCTGTAGATGATGGCATGCGCGCCGATGATCATTTGAGTTTCTCCTGTGTTCATTGCGATCTATATTCGCGATCATGCCAACCATCGGATTCATCGGTGCCGGACACATAGGAAGCCAGATTGCGAGACTGGCGGTGGCGCACGGGTACAACGTGGTGATCAGCAACTCGCGCGGGCCCGAGACCTTGACTTCACTCGTCGCCGAACTGGGACCGAACGCGCGCGCCGCGACGGCCACGGATGCCGCAAGGTCGGGAGACATCGTCGTCGTCACCATTCCGCTCAAGAACTACCAGGCAGTCCCGGTCGAGCCGTTGGCTGGCAAGATCGTGATCGACACCAACAACTATTACCCGCAGCGGGACGGCCACATTCCAGAACTCGACGACGAATCGACGACCACGGCCGAACTCCTGCAGGCGCATCTGCCGACGTCGAAGGTCGTCAAGGCATTCAACCATATCTACGCCGCGCAACTCACCACCGACGGGCGGCCAGCGGGTTCAAAGAACCGTCGCGCGCTGGTCATCGCCGGAGACGATCGTGACGCCAAGAACACGGTGACGCAGTTGCTCGACCGGTTCGGCTTCGACACGGTTGACGCGGGGCCGCTGAAGGAAGGATGGCGCATTCAGCGCGATACGCCCGGCTACGGTCCGCGTCGCACGGCAGAGGAGCTGCGCAGGGACCTCGCCGCGGCCAGGCGGTACGCCGATCGATAAGCCGTCACATCGCTGGTCGGACGAAGGCGCTGACGCATGACGATGTTCGGCATTGAGGCACACTCATGGCGATCGTCAGGCGACGGTCACGTGTCTTACGACGGGGCCGTGCGCCCGAGCTCGCTACGCAGCCACGCACGCGCCATCCGCGCGTCCCGCTCGACCGTGGGTATGGAGATACCGAGAACCGCAGCGATCTCCGCGTGAGTCATTCCACCGAAGACGCTCATCTCGACGACGGAGTGCTTCCGGACGTCCAGCGCCTTCAAGCGGCCGAGCGCCTCGTCGATGTCGACCAGCCGGTCAACAGCGCCGGGCGCCACCGCTTCCACCTCGGACAACGTCATCACGAGCTGCGGGCCGCCCCGCTTGGCGCGCCGCCGGGCGCGCGCGTGATCGACGAGGAGCCGCCGCATGACCCGGGCCGCCAGGCTCATGAAATGAACGCGATCGCCGGCCGACGCGTCGCCGCCGACCAGGCGCGCGTAGGCTTCGTGCACGAGCGCCGTGGCCTGCAGCGTGTGCCCGGGACGCTCGGATCGCATCAGCCTCGAGGCG
>JBLMXQ010000149.1:0-18787 GCA_050257855.1 Betaproteobacteria bacterium
CCCCTCCCGAAACCTCGCGGGACGGCCTGAAGGCCCTCCCCTACCGAAACCTCGCGGGACGGCCTGACGGCCATCCCCTACCGAACCCTCGCGGGACGGCCTGAAGGCCGTCCCCTACCGAAACCTCGCGGGACGGCCTGAAGGCCATCCCCTACCGAAACCTCGCGGGACGGCCTGAAGGTCATCCCCTGCCGATCCGATTCTCGACACGGTAGGGGACGGCCTTCAGGCCGTCCCACCCCGCAAAGACAACAAAAGACGCGCCCGTATGACCCGCGTCATACGGGCGCTTTCTCGTCGGTTCTACAGTGGTTGCGTGACCTCGGCCGCCCGATTGGAGGGGCAGCAGCGATGACACGCGATCTTCTCCGCACCCTCGTCGTTCCAGCCGTGCTCCTCGCCGCGGCAGCCGCTGCCGGCTGCTCGACGAAACCCGCGGAAGGGGCAGCCGCCCTCGTTCCCACGTTCCTGGACACGCCGGTCGCGCCGCGCCCGCCCGCGACGGCCGAAACGGTCGCGGCCGGCAGGCGCCTGTACGAGGCGAACTGCATCCAGTGCCACGGGCCGAAGGGCGACGGCAACGGCTACGGCGCGCCGTTCCTCGTCCCATCGCCCCGCGACTTCACGTCGGGCCAGTTCAAGTTCCGGACGACGACGTCCGGCATGCTCCCGAGCGACGCCGACCTGTTCCGCACGATCTCCCGAGGCGCGACCGGCACGGGCATGCCGCCGTGGAAGTTCCTGCTGTCCGACAACGACCGCTGGGCGCTCGTCGACTACGTGAAGACCTTCTCGCCGAAGTTCCAGAGTGCGGGCAATCTCGCACCGATGCCGCTGCCGGACACGCCCGGATCGTCGCGCAGCGCGACGCGGGGCAAGGCGGTCTACTCGAAGATGCAGTGCGACAAGTGCCACGGGGAGGACGGCCGCGGCGTCGGCCCCTCGTCTCCCTCGATGGTCGACGCGAAGGGCCGCCATGTGAACGCGCGCGACTTCACGCAGCCGGGCACGTTCCGCACCGGCTGGGCCGAGCGCGAGATCGTGCGGACGCTCGAGACCGGGCTGAACGGCGTGCCGATGCCCTCCTACTCCGGCGTCATGTCGAAGCAGGACGAGTACGACCTGGTCGCCTACGTGATGAGCCTCGCCGGCCACAGCCCGGGCAACCAGCGGCGGCAGACCGCGCACAGCATGCCGGGACTCGGAAAGCCGGACCGCGTCGTCGCGCTGCGCGAGCACGCGTGGAAGTACGAGCCGGCCGAGATCCACGTCAAGTGCGGCGAGGTGGTCCGGATCGACTTCTCCACCACGGACAACGGTCTCGGCGCCGGACACGGGTTCGCGATCGACGGCCTCGACCAGGAGGTCTTCATCAACGGCGCGATGGTCGGCGCGCCGCTGTCGGTGACCTTCCGGATCGACACCCCCGGCCGCTACAACTTCTACTGCGCGACGCAGTGCAGCACGACCGAACTCCACCCGCACATGCACGGCGTGCTGGTCGTCGAGTGAGGCGGCTGGAGGAACCGTCATGAAATCGCTGGTCAACAATCATCCCTTCGCGCTCGTGGCGGCCACGGCCGTCGCAACGATTGCGCTGACGCACACGCTCGGATGCGGCGCCACGCGCTCGGCCCGCACGGCGGCCGCCGAGAAGGTGTACGTCGCGCCCGGAGAGCTCGACAAGTACTACGGCTTCCTCTCGGGCGGCCAGAGCGGGTCCGTGTTCGTCATCGGCATCCCGTCCGGGCGCCTCATCCGCGAGATCCCGGTGTTCGAGCCGCGCGCCGCCTACGGTTACGCGGTCAACGACAACGACCCGCGGCGGCAGGAGCTCCTCGCCACGGGCGGACTCTGGGGCGACACGCACCACCCGGCCCCGTCCGAAACCCACGGCGTCTACGACGGGAAGTACCTCTTCATCAACGATCTCGCCAACGGCCGCATCGCGCGGATCCGTCTCGACTACTTCGAAGCCGACAAGATCGTGAAGATCCCCAATCTGCAGGGCGCGCACGGCATCGCCGTCGTCTCGCCCGACACGCACCTGATCGTCGTCAACGGCGAGTTCGAGCAGCCGACCGACGGCATGGTCACCAACCCGGCGCCGTACACCTCGGTCGTCGCGTTCCTCGATCCTGCGACGATGCAGACGAAGTTCGAGGTGCGGGTGCAGGGCAACATCGACATCGCCGACACGTCGAAGGACGGGCACTACTCCTTCTCGACGAGCTACAACCTTGAGCAGGGGAAGGACCTGAACTCGATGATCCAGTTCGACCGCGACGCGGTGGTGGCGATCGACATCCCCGCGGCGGAGCGTGCCGTCGCGGAGGGGAAGGGCCACGAGCGCAACGGCGTCCCGATCCTCGACCCGTCGGAGGTGCCGGGAATCGTGACGATGATTCCGGTGCCCAAGAACCCGCACGGCGTCAACGTGACGCCCGACGGCAAGTACGTCGTCGCCAGCGGCAAGCTTTCGCCGACGGTCTCCATCATCGACGCGCACACGCTCAAGATCCTGGCGGAGCCGGAAGTCGGGCTCGGTCCGCTCCACACGACGTTCGACGACCGAGGCAACGCGTACACGTCGCTGTTCATCGACAGCCAGGTCGTCAAGTGGAACATCGAGAAGGCGATCAGGGGCGCGCCGGACTACATCGTCGACCGCATCGACATCCACTACAACATCGGGCACCTGCAGGCGGTGGGCGGCGAGACGATGCACCCGTACGGCGACTTCCTGCTGGCGCTGAACAAGCTCTCGAAGGACCAGTACCTGCCGGTGGGCCCCGACATGCCCGAGAACCAGGAGCTCATCGACATCTCGGGACACAAGATGAAGATGCTGTCGGAGTTCCCGACGCCGCCCGAGCCGCACGACGCGGTGTTCATGACGGCCAGCCTGCTGAAGCCGATCGTCCGCCAGGTGTTCACGCCCGGTCCGGACGCGGTCCAGCCTGGCAAGGAGAGCGTCGTCCGCACGGGCCCGCACGAGGTGACCGTGAACATGACCCTGCTGCGCAGCGCGTACACACCGGACAGCTTCGAGGTGCGTGAAGGCGACAAGGTCACGTTCCACATCACGAACGTCGAGACGATCCGCGACATGATTCACGGCTTCGCCGTCCCGGATCACGACCTCAACATCGCGCTCGCGCCCGGCTTCACGAAGACCATCACGATCGATGCCGGCAGGCCGGGCGTGTACTGGTACTACTGCACGAACTTCTGCAGCGCGCTGCACCTGGAGATGCGGGGCCGGATGGTCGTGCAGCCGAAGGACTCGACCGTCGCCATTCCGGACTGGCACGCGGATCAGAACGTCAGCGGCCAGGTGGTGCCCGGCGTGCCGTCCACCGGAGCGGAGAAATGACCCGCACGCGCCTGCTGTATCTCGCGGCCGCGGCGCTGGCCGCCGCGGCCCTCGTCCTGCCGCTGTGGGGGATCACGATGTCGGCGCCGCAGTATCCGGACGAGTCGCTGCACCTGGAGATCACGCGCACCGGGATCACCGGCGACGTGCGCGAAATCGAGACGCTGCAGAAGTACGTCGGCGTCCGGTTCCCGACCGAGCTGCCGGAGCTGACATGGGCCACGCGCGGGATCCTCGCGCTGTCGGCGATTCTGGCGATCGGCGCGCTCGTCGGCGGCAACGGCGCCGGACGCTGGTACCGCCGGACGTCCGCCGCGGCGTTCGTCATCTTCCTGATCGCGTCCGCCGCGGTCGTGCAGTTCAGACTGTACGAAGTCGGCCACGAGCGGGATCCGCACGCGCCGCTCCGTTCGATCCGGGATTTCACGCCTCCGCTCGTCGGGCCGACGCGGGTGGGCAACTTCACGGTCTGGTCGTTTCCGCACGCCGGCGGCGTCACGCTGGTGCTGAGCGCGGCGCTGGCCGTCGCGGGCGCGGCGCGGAGGAATGCATGACACGGCCGGGAGCCGCGGCCGTCGTCCTCGCGCTGGCAGCGGCGCCTGCCTCCGCGAAGACCATTACCGTCGGCGGTCCGTACGCCGACTTCCCGTTCATCGCGCCGGCCGTCGCGGCGGCGGCGCCCGGCGACCTCATCCGCGTCGCGCCGGGTGTGTATCGCGAGGACCTCGTGCTGGACAGGCCGGTGTCGATCGTCGGCGACGGCTCTCCCCTGCTGTACGGCACCGGCGCCGGGAGCGTGATCACGATCACGGCGCCGGGATGCGAGGTCCGGGGCCTGCGCATCGAAGGCAGCGGCACGGGCCAGACGAACGACATGGACGCGGGCGTGCAGGTGCTGTCGAGCGGGAACCGGATCGTCGGCAACCGGATGCGCCGCGTCTTCTACGGCGTGGTCGTCGCCAGCACGACCGGCAACGAAGTGGCCGACAACGTCATCGAAGGCCTCGCCCGACTGCCGTTCGGACGCCGGGGCGACGGCGTCTACGTCTACCGCGCGCCGGGGACGATCGTGGCGCGCAACCGCATCAGCGGCGTGCGCGACGGCATCTACTTCCAGTACGCCCCGCGCGGGCGCGCGACGGACAACGTCGTGCGGGACACGCGCTACGCGCTCCATGACATGTTCTCCGACGACGCGCGGATTGCCGGCAACACGTTCGCCGGGTCGTCGGCCGGCGCCAACATCATGAACTCGCGGCGGATCGTGCTCGAGCGCAACCGCTTCCTCGACAACCGCGGCGTCTCCGGCGTCGGCCTGACGCTCAAGGACTGCGACGGCTCGCTGGTGCGCTCGAACGAAATGGCAGACAACCTCCGCGGCCTGTTCGTCGACGGCTCGTCGTCGAACCGCTTCGTCGACAACACGTTCCGCGCCAACGACACGGCCGTGATGCTCTTCTCGAGCGCCGAGCAGAATGCCTTCACCGGCAACCAGTTCCGCGGCAACTGGAGCGATCTCGTTCTGAGCGGCCGCGATCCCGGCACGCGCTGGAGCGTCAACGGGCGCGGCAACTACTGGAGCCGCTATCGCGGCTTCGACTTCGACGGCGACGGTATCGGCGACGCGCCCCACCCGCTGCTCGGGGCCTTCGAGAAGCTCGAGGGCGCGAACCCTGCGGTGCGGCTGTTCCTGCAGAGCCCCGCGGCCGCCGGCCTCGAACTGGCCGCGCGGTTCGGCGGCCCGACACCGGGCGATGCCGTCGACGCACGGCCGCTGGTCGCGCAGGCGGTCGCGCCTGCGTCCGGTCCGCGGCCGATGGCCCATCCGGGCGCGGCGCTGCTGATCCTGGCGTCGGTCGGCGCCTTGACGTCCGTCCTGCTTCGGGAGACCAGAACATGCTCACGCTCGAGGGTCTGACCAAGTCGTACGTCGGCCGGCGCGTGCTCGCGGGCGTCGACCTCGAAGTGGCCGCCGGCGACAGCGTGGCGTTGATTGGTGCCAACGGCTGCGGCAAGACCACGACGCTGCGCTGCATCATCGGCCTGGCGCGGCCCGAGGGTGGCCGAATCACCGTGGGCGGCCTGGACGTCGTGCGAAGCGGCCCGCGCAGCCGCGCGCGGATCGGCTACCTGCCGCAGCGGCCCGCGTTTCCGCCGACGCTGACCGTCCGCGAGACGCTCACGGTCGTCGCGCGGCTGCGGCGGCTCGCCAGCGCGGCCGTCGACCGCGAGCTCGAGGCGTGCGGCCTCGCCGCGCTGGCGGATCGCCCGGTCGGCGAGCTGTCGGGCGGCGAACGCCAGCGGCTCGGACTGGCAGTCGCGCTGCTGCCGCCGGCGGATCTGTATCTGTTCGACGAGCCGTCGGCGAATCTCGACCCGCACGCGTCGCGGCTCCTGTTCCAGCGCGCCCGGCAGCTCAAGCGCGACGGCCATGCGCTGCTGTTCACGACGCACATCCCGGCCGACATCCGGCATCTGGCGACGCGCGTCGCGCTGCTCCGCAACGGCCGGATCGAATCGGAAGGCGACGGCGCCTTCGAGCTCCGCCGGTACGAGCGGACGCTCGAGCAGGACATGTGGGGGACCGATGAGGACGACAACGCGCGCGGCGGCGATCGCGGCCGCGTGCCTGACAATCGGCTGCGGGAATCGCTCGCTCGCGCCTGAGCCGATCCCGGTGGATCAGGTCGAGTGCGCGCGCTGCGGCATGGTGATCTCCAACCGATCGGGCGGCGGCGAGATCGTCTCGGCCACCGAGGACACGCGCTTCTACGACGACGTCGGCTGTCTCGCCGCCGGCGCCTCGGTGCAGCGCCCCGATGCCCGCGTGTACGTGCGGCTGGACGGCGGCGCGATGGTCGAAGCCGGCCGGGCCTTCTTCGCGCGGCCCGCCGGCGCCCGCACGCCGATGGGGTCCGGCATCGTCGCGTTCCGCACGGCCGCCGCCGCACGCGCGGCAGCGCCCTCCGGCCCCCCCATGACCTGGGCCGACGTGATGAGGCTCGCTGGAGAACGACGATGACCGATCTGCTGATCCTCGCGCGCCTGGAATTCGTGAGCGCGGCCCGCCTGCGCTGGATCCGCTGGCTGGCTGCCGCGTTCGGACTGCTGTCCGTGGCCGGTGCCTACGCCGCCGGCGCCGCAGGTGAACTGTCTTCGCCCGACGGCTTCAGCCGCACGACGATGGCGCTCGTGCCGGTCGTGCTCGTGCTCGTGCCGCTCGCCGCGCTCGTGCTCGGCATCAGCGGCCAGTCGGCCGAGCCGGGGACCGAGCCGTATCTGCTGGCCCAGCCGGTCGCACGGGCCACGGTCATCGTCGGACGCTGGCTGGGCGAGGCCGCGGCGCTTGCCGGCGCGATCGGCGCCGGCCTGGGTATCGGCGCCGCCGTCGTGGCGTTCGACGCCGGACTCGACGGCCTCGACCGGTATGTCTGGTTCGTCGCCGCTTCGATCGTGCTCGCACTCATCTTCCTGTCGCTCGCCGCGGCGGTCGCTGCCGCGGTCGAGAAGCGATCGGCGGCGCTCGGCATCGGCACGTTCGTCTGGTTCTTCTTCGTGCTGCTGTACGACGGCGCCGCGCTCTCGCTGGCGACATGGCTGACCGGCTCCACCGGCGGCCGGGTGCTGTTCGGGTCCGTGTTCGGCAATCCGGCCGACCTCGTTCGGGTCGTCACGCTCTCGGTGTCGGGCGCGCCCAACGTGCTCGGCGCCGCCGGCGATGCGTGGCTGCGCTTTCTGGGCGGCACGGTGCGGGCCGGCCTGCTCGCCGCCGCCGGGCTCGCTGTGTGGACCGCGGCCCCGCTCGCGGTGGCCGTGCAGCTGATGGAACGAAGAGACGTGTGATTGCACCCTGGCGCAGGCGAGCCTGCGCGCGGGCGGCCCGTCGTTCCCGACCCTCGCCCCGCCGGGAATGAGCCGCGCATTCCCGGTACAATCGGGAAGCCATGGCCAGCACCACGTACACCGCAAAAGACATCACCGTCCTCGAGGGACTCGAGCCGGTCCGCAAGCGTCCCGGCATGTACATCGGAGGCGTCGGCTCCGCCGGCCTCCACCACCTGGTGTGGGAGATTCTCGACAACTCGGTCGACGAGGCGATGAACGGCTACGCCTCGAACATCAAGGTGACGCTGCACACCGACGGATCCTCGATCACGATCGAAGACGATGGCCGCGGCATCCCGGTGGACAGGCACCCGACGACGAAGAAGAGCGCGCTCGAGGTGATCTTCACCGTGCTGCACGCCGGCGGCAAGTTCGAGCACGGCAACTACAAAACCGCGGGCGGACTGCACGGCGTCGGCGCGAGCGTCGTCAACGCGCTGTCGAAGGAGCTCGTCGCGACCGTCCGCCGCGACGGCGCCCAGTGGGAGATGCGCTTCAAGCAGGGCAAGCCGGTCTCGGCGCTGAAGAAGGTCGGAGCGGCGCGCGGATCCGGCACCAGCGTGTACTTCCACCCGGACGCGACGATCTTTCCGAAGATCGAGTTCGAGCCGGAGGTCATCAAGGAGCGGCTCGAGATCGTCAGCTATCTCCACAAGGGCGTGAAGGTCGCGTTCGAGAACGAGGCAACGAAGGAGAAGGTCGTCTACGAGCATCACGAAGGGCTCGTCGACTACCTGAAGAAGATCGTGGCGGAGCGCGGCGGCAAACCGGTGCACGACCTGCCGTTCACGCTGGCGCGGGAGGAGTCGCCGCGGCTCGATCTGGTGCTGCAGTGGACGGAAGCGACCGAAGAGCATATCCGGTCCTACGTCAACGGCATCCCGACGGGCTCCGGCGGCACGCACGAGAACGGCCTGCGCGCGGGGCTCGGCAAGGCGGTGCGCAATTTCATCGAGACGCACAACCTGTCGCCCAAGGGCGTGACGCTGACCGCAGAGGACATCCGGGAGGGGCTCACCGGCGTGCTCAGCGTGTTCATCGAGGAGCCGCAGTTCCAGGGACAGACGAAGGATCGGCTGAACAACCCCGAGATCCTCTCCGCTGTCGACGGCGTCGTGCGGCCCGGGCTGGAGCACTGGCTGAACCACAACATCAGCGTGGCGGAAGCGATCGTCGCGCGCATCATCCTCGCGGCGCGCGCGCGCGAGGCGAGCCGCGCCGCCCAGGCCGAGGTGTCGCGCAAGAGCGCGACGTCCACGCGGCTGAACCTGCCCGGCAAGCTGAGCGACTGCACCAACGCCAGCGCCGACTCGAGCGAGCTGTTCGTCGTCGAAGGCGATTCGGCCGGCGGATCGGCGAAGCAGGGGCGCGATCGCGCGCGCCAGGCGATTCTGCCGCTGCGCGGCAAGGTCCTGAACGCCGAGAGCGCGTCGCTCGCCAAAGTGCTCGAGAACAAGGAGCTGTCGGATTTGGTCACCGCGCTCGGTTGCGGTCTCGGCAAGACCTTCGACCTGTCGAAGCTGCGCTACGGGAAGGTGATCATCCTGGCCGACGCCGACTCGGACGGCAACCACATCGCGACGCTGCTCCTGACGTTCATCTACCGCCACCTGCCGCAGCTCATCGCCAACGGCAAGGTCTATCTGGCGCAGCCGCCGCTCTACCGCATCGACATCGGCAAGGACACGTTCTGGGCGCTGGACGATGGGCACAAGGACGCGATCCTCAGGCAGCACCGGAACGGCCGGGGCACCCCCGAGATCACGCGCTTCAAGGGGCTGGGTGAGATGATGCCGAAAGTGCTGTGGGAGACGACGCTGAACCCACGCACGAGGCGGCTGCTGCGGGTCGAGGTGACGGATCAGATCGTCACCGATCGCGTGATCAACGAGCTGATGGGAAAGGATGCGTCGGCGCGCTTCCGGTTCATCATGGAACGCGCTGAGGAGGCCGAAGAACTGGACGTCTGAGGCCGCAGCCGCATGCACCTCGGGCCGGACCCCGGTCGTCAAAACAGGAGTCAAAACAGGTAGAAGCACGCCCGATCCAGGAATTGAGAAGCAGAAATGTAATCTGCTCGACGCAGAAGCGGCGTGCCATCGGACGCGCGCCGAGAGTACACTTTCTCAGCCACTGCCGGCAGCGCACTCCCCCACCACGCCGGCTGTAATGACGACGGTCATGTCACGAACTCGTGGAGTCGCGGCGTTCGCGCTCGTGGCGGTGCTCGCCGTACCGGTAGTCGTCCGTGCGGCGCCACCGGCTCCGGCGTCCGCCGCCGCGTCGCAGCAGGCCCGACGGGCGCCTCCGCCCGGCGTGCCCTCCCCGCAGCCGCTCGCCGTCGATCCCCGCGAGGCGGTCGCCTTCGTCGCCGCCGTGGTCTGTGGCCTGCTGCTCCTGCAGTACGCGCATCGGCGCACGCCGTTCATCCTGTTGTGGGCGGCCGGGTGGCTCCTGATCGCGCCGTCCATGCTGCTGGTCTCGCGTGACTACGCGAGCCCGCTCGCGGGGCGTGCGGCGGCCGGGCTGTCCCAGTGGCTCGGCATCTGCACGGCCGCGCTGTTCCTGTGGAGCGGCGACATCTACCGCCAGACCGGCTATCTCAACCCGAAGCGGCTGCGGGCCGTCGCATGGCTGGCTGTCTGGTTCGTCGGGGCGCCGCTGCTGTTCGGCACCGGCACCGTGATGATGCCCGGCTACGTGATCCAGGCCGCGCTGCTGGTCGTCGCCGGGTCGATGTACACCGCGGTGCTGCTGGAGCGCCGGATGATCGGCGCCGGGCTCGTCGCGTTCGTGCTCTTCGGCCTCGCCGTCTCGAGCATCACGACCGCGTTCGCGCTGCCGCAGATCGCGCTCGTCAATTCCTTCGCCGTCCTGCTCGGGTTGAACGGCATCCTGTATGCCTGCGGCGCGGTCGGCATCCACCTGCTCATCTTCGAAGACATGACGTACGAGCTCAGGGTGACGAACCGGCGGCTCGAGGCGGCCCGCGAGGAGCTGCTGCAGGCGGCGATCACCGATCCGCTCACCGGCTGCCACAACCGCCGGTTCCTCGATGAGGTCGTCACCCGCGAGCTGCAGCGGCACGAGCGCTTCGACCTGCCGCTGTCGCTCCTCTTCATCGACGTGAACCGCTTCAAGCAGATCAACGACCGGCTCGGACACGACGCGGGCGACCGCGTGCTGCAGTACGTGGCGCGTTTCCTCAAGAGCCGGATCCGCGAGGCCGACTACGTGTTCCGGTGGGGCGGCGACGAATTCCTCGCGCTCATCACCTGCACGGGCGACGAAGCGCGGCGCAAGGCGGGTGCGTTGAAGGCCGCCTTCGAGGCGGCGCCCGAGACGAAGGACCTGCCGCCCGGTATCGGGCTGAGCGTCGGATGGGCCGAGGTGCCGGGCGGCACCACCGACCTCATGCCGCTGGTCAACGACGCCGACCAGCGGATGTACCGGGACAAGCGTCCGCCGGCCCGCCGCAGGAGCGCGAAGGCCAGAAGCGCCGCGACCGACGCGGATCGCTGATCAGCCGAGAATCGCGCGCAGTCCCGTCACCAGTCGGCCGATGCCTTCGGCGACCGTGTCCTTCTGAAGCGCTCCGTAGGCGACGCGGAAATAGCAGCCGTCGGTCATCCCGAACGCCGGTCCGGGCATCACGGCGACCCGGTGCTCGCGGATCAGGCGCGCGGCCAGCCGAATCGGATCGAGGCCCGTGTGCACCTTCAGGAGGATGTAGAACGCGCCCTCGGCCGCGGGCACCGCGGCCAGCGGCTCCAGCGCCGACAGCCGCTCGACGACGATGTCGTGGATGGAGGCGAGCTCGCGGACGTGCGGCTCCGCGTACGCGCGGCCGACGTTCAGCGCTGCCTCGGCGGCCACCTGCGAGATGACCGGCGGGCAGACCAGAAGCGTGTCCTGGCTCTTGATCATCGCCGCCGCGAGGTGTTCCGGATACACGAGGTACCCGATGCGCCAGCCGGCGAACCCGTACGCCTTCGACAGCGAGTACATCGAGATCGTGTGCTCGGCGGCGCCCGCAAAGGATCCCGGCGACACGTGCGACGCCCGGCCGTAGGTGAAGTACTCGTAGACCTCGTCGGCGATGTGAAAGAGGCCGCGCTCGCGGCAGAGGGCGTTCACGTCGCGCAGCGCGCCTTCGGGGAATACCGCTCCGCTCGGGTTGTTGGGCGAGACGGTGACGATCGCGCGGGTGCGGTCGGTGATCGCGGCGCGAAGGGCGTCGACCCGCAGCTGATACCGCTCGTCGGTCGGCACGCGCACCGCCCTGCAGCCGGCCATCTCGATGGCCATCTCGTGATTGAAGTAGAACGGGACCGGCAGGATGATCTCGTCGCCCGGCTGCGTCACGGCGAGCACGGCGTGCACGAACGCCATGTTCGCGCCGGCCGTCACCATCACGCGGCTGCCCCGTCCGACCTCGATGCCGTTCTCCTCACGCAGCTTCCGCTCGATCCGCGCGACGAGCGACGGCAGCCCCTCGCCGGCCTGGTACTCGTGCGTCGCCGGATCGTCGAGCGCCCCGCGAGCCGCGTCGACCGCTTCGCGCGGCGGCCCGTAGTGCACGACCCCCTGGCCGAGCGAAATCGTGCCGGGTACCTCGCGGATGATCTGGCCGATGACCGGCACGATGGGCGCCTGCACCGCGTCCATCCGGGTCGGGACTCTGAGTGACTGGGGCATGACTGCGATCTCACGGGGGCGCAAAAGATTCCTTCGTGCTCTTCGTCCTGAGCGGCTCAGTACTATCACGGCGGCGCGACGCGCGTTGTAAATCGTTGTCACGCAGTGGCTTGAGATATAGTCTCCGGCTGGAGACGATCGCCATGATCACCCGCCGCCTGCTGCCGCTCGCCCTCGTCGTCGCCGTCAGCGCCGGGCTGAGCGGCCCGAATCGCGTCACCGCCGCCGCGAGCCTGCCGACTCCCGAACAGTTCGCCGGCTTCGAGATCGGCGCGGACAACAAGCTCGTTCGCTGGGACAAGATCGTCGAGTACATGAAGCTGGCGGCCGCAGACTCCGATCGCGTCCGCTACCGCGAGCTGGGCAGGACTTCGAGCGGCAACCCGCTCATCGTCCTCGAAATCAGCTCGCCCGACACGCTGAAGAACCTCGACAAGTACAAGGCGCTCGAGCGGAAGCTGTACTTCCAGGGCGGCGCTCCGACCGATGCGGAGCGCGACGAGATCTTCAGCCAGGGCAAGCTGGTGCTGCTCATCACCTGCAGCATCCATGCGACCGAGATCGGCGCCACTCAGATGTCGCTGCGACTCGTGCACAAGCTGGCGACAGACGACTCGCCCGACGTGAAGAAGATCCTGGACAACGTCATCTTCCTGCTCGTCCCGAGCCTGAACCCCGACGGCCAGATCATGGTGACCGACTGGTTCAACAGGAACGTCGGCACCCCCTACGAGCCGAGCCCGATTCCGTATCTCTATCATCCGTACACCGGCCACGACAACAACCGCGACATGTACATGTTCACGCAGAAGGAGAGCCAGTACACGGCGGAGCTGCTGTGGCACGACTGGTTCCCGACCGTGTGGCTCGACGAGCACCAGATGGGCAGCAACGGCCCGCGCATCTTCACGATGCCGGCCACCGATCCGATCAACATGAACGTCCACCCTCTCATCTACCGGTGGAACGGCATCCTCGGCCAGTCGCAGGCGGCGGCGCTCGAGGCGGCCGGCAGGAAGGGCATCATCTACAACTCCACCTACACGAACTTCTGGGAGGGCGCGATGGCGTGGAGCGGCTGGTGGCACAACGAGGTCGGACTGCTGACGGAGGTCGCGAGCGTGCGCGTCGCCGCGCCGATCGATCAGCAGATGGCCGTCCCCGGCCAGGCGCCGCGGCGCCAGCAGGGCGGCGGGCGCGGCGGCTTCCGCAACTTCGACAACAAGCCGCTGCCGCCGCCGACCGACATCACCCCGCGCACCGAGTACCCGCGCCCCTGGATGGGCGGCCGCTGGACGCTCCACGATATCGTCGACTACGAGATGATCGCGACGATGGCGCTGTTGAGGACGGCGGCCGACGAGCGCGAGACGATCAACCGGCAGATCTACGAGGTGAACCGGCTCACGGTCGAGAACGGGAAGAAGAACAGCCCGTCGGCGATCCTCGTGCCGGTCGCCGGGCAGCACGACGCCCGCGAGGCCGCGCACCTCGTCGACCGGCTGCATCTCGGCGGCGTCGACGTCTACCGGGCGGACGCCCCGTTCGAGGCCGACGGCAGGCGCTACGGCGCCGGCACGTTCGTCATCCCGATGACGCAGGTCTTCGCGCGTTACGCGAAGGACATGCTGGAGAAACAGACGTACCCCGAGGTGCGGCGCGCGCCGAACGAGCCGCCCGAGCCGCCGTACGACGTCACGGCCTGGTCGCTCGGCATGCTGCTCGGCGTCGACACCGTGTTCGTCGACAAGCCGCTGCCGGCCGACCTGAAGATGACCACCGTCACCGCCCTGCCGAAGATGCCGGGCGAAGTGAAGGGCAACGGCCCTCGCTTCGGCTTCGACTACGACGGTCCGGATACCGCGGCCGCGATCAACCAGCTCCTGAAGGACGGCGCGAAGCTGGCGTTCGACGGCCCCTCGCACGTCGCCGTGACGGGCGTCGCGCGCGCGAAGCTCGAACAGGTGGCGAAGGACTTCGGCCTCGGCGTGACGACAGCGCCGGGCCCCAGGTCGCCGGCCCGCGGCCCCGGGTCCACCGGCAGCCCCATCCATCTGCCCCGCATCGGCATGTACCAACCGTGGACCGGCGGCAGCATGGACGAAGGCTGGACGCGCTGGGTCCTGGAACACTACGGGTTCGCGAGCACGCCGATCCACAACGCCGACGTCAAGGCGGGGAAGCTCCGGCAGCGGTTCGACGCGATCATCCTCGCCGACCAGAGTCCGCGCGACATCGTCGAGGGGTTCGACGCCCCGGCCATCCGACCGGAATACCGCGGCGGCATCGGCGAGGACGGCGTCGGCAACCTGAAGGAGTTCGTGGCCGACGGCGGCACGCTCATCACGATGGGGAGCGCGTGCGATCTCGCCATCGACAAGCTGCCGATTCCGGTGAAGGATCTCAAGAAGGGGCTGACGCGCGATCAGCACTTCGCGCCCGGCGCCATCCTGCGGGTCGAAGTGGACACGACGAACCCGATCGGCTACGGCGTCGCGTCCGAGACCTACGGGTTCTACATCAACAGCCCGTTCTTCAGCCTTGGCGAGGGCTTCGCCTCGCAGTCGACGAGCGTGGTCGCGCGATATCCGAACACGAATGTGCTGGCGTCGGGGTGGCTCAAGGGCGAGGAGTACATGGCGGGCCGCGCCGCGGTCGTGTCGATCGACATGCACCCGGGCCGCGTCGTGCTGTTCGGCCTGCGGCCGCAGCACCGCGCGCAGACGCACGCGACGTTCCCGATGCTGTTCAACGCCCTCTACTTGTCGGCGCGCGACGCCGCGCCGACGAAGACGTCGAATTGACTATCCGCGTCTTCGTCGCCGGCGGGACCTTCGACAAGGAGTACAACGAGCTGACGGGCGCGCTGGCCTTCAAGGACACGCATCTTCCCGAGATGCTCCGGCTGGGGCGCTGCCGGCTACCGGTTGCGATTCGGACGCTGATGATGCTCGACAGCCTCGACATGACGGACGCCGATCGGCGGCGGATCGTCGAGGCCTGTCGCGAGGCGTCCGAGCCGCGCATCGTGGTCACGCACGGCACCGACACGATGGTGGAGACGGCGCGGGCCATCGCCGCGGCCGGCCTCGCCAAGACTGTCGTCCTTACCGGCGCGATGATTCCATACGCCTTCGGCAGCTCGGACGGCCTCTTCAATCTCGGAAGCGCGCTGTCGTTTGCGCAGGTCCTGCCGCCGGGCGTCTACGTCGCGATGAACGGCCAGTGCTTCGCCTGGGACCGCGTCCGCAAGAATCGGGAGACGGGCACGTTCGAAGGGACGCCGTGAAGAGTCCGACAGCGATCCGGCGGAGCGCCTGCCGGAATTCCGGCAAGCGGCCGCTCTCTTTGCCTTCCTGTTCGAACGGGACCCACAACTCTCAGACCTGAAACGACTTCCCGCCTCGGGGTGATGGCCGTCCGCTTGCATTTCCGCGCGGCATGAGCCAGGGGTTCAAGGACCGCGAGCATCTCATTCGGCTGGCTGGCCTGTTCGCCGCCGGCACGTTGCTGTTCCTCGTCGCGCGTCACTACTTCGTCCCGAAGGATTTCGGCGTCTACGGGTTCTACCGGGCCGGCGCGCTCACCGACATCGCCGCGCATCCGATTGCGTACGCGGGGCAGGCGGCGTGCGTCGAGTGCCACAGCGATGTCGGCGATCTCCGGGCGACCGGCAAACACGCGCACGTGTCGTGCGAGTCGTGCCATGGCCCGCTTGCGGCGCACGCCTCCGGCGAGGTCGAGAAACCGCCGCGGCCCGAGGGCCGCGCCATCTGCATCCGGTGCCATACGGCGAGTCCATCGAAGCCGAAGGCGTTTCCGCAGATCGTGCTGTCCGATCATGCGGGCGACGGGCCGTGCATCGAGTGCCACAAGCCGCACGCCCCGACGATTTCCTGAGAGGCAGCCGTGGACGAATCGAGACGATCGTTTCTACTGCAGACCGGCAAGCTCCTCGTGCTCTCGGGCGCGGCGTCGATCGCTTGGGAAGCGGTGCTGAACGGCGCGCCCGAACAGGCGCCGAACTACACCATGACCGACCACTGGTGGGCGCTGATGATCGACGTCGAGAAGTGCATCGGCTGCGGCACGTGCGTGCGCGCGTGCAAGGCGGAGAACGGGGTGCCGCTCGAGCCCGACTACTTCCGCACCTGGGTCGAGCGCTACGTCGTCAACCCGGAGGACATGGAGCATCCGTCCGTCGATTCGCCCAACGGCGGGTACGACGGATTTCCGGAGCTCGCGAATCTGCCGCCGAACGTCAAGACGTTCTTCGTCCCCAAGCTGTGCAACCACTGCGCGGATTCGCCGTGCGTTCAGGTGTGCCCGGTCGGCGCGACGTTCGACAGCCCCGACGGCGTGGTTCTCATCGACCAGGAACGGTGCCTCGGCTGCCGGTACTGCGTGCAGGCGTGCCCCTACGGGTGCCGGTTCATCGATCCGCGCACGAACACGGCCGACAAGTGCACGCTCTGCTACCACCGGATTACGAAAGGGCTGCTGCCGGCCTGTGTCGAGACCTGTCCGACCGGCGCGCGGCAGCTCGGCGATCTGAAGAACCCGCACGATCCGATTCACGAGTTCCTGCGCACGCACGAGGTGCAGGTGCTCAAGCCGCAGATGGGAACGCGGCCGAAGGCGTTCTACGCCGGCCTGGACGGGTCGGTCAGATAGGAGTCCGCGCGTGCAAGGCTACATGTACCCGAACGAGGTCGAGCTCCAGTGGGGCATCCTCATCGTGCTCTACCCCTTCATCACCGGACTCGTGGCGGGCGCCTTCATCCTCGCGTCGCTCGAGCGCGTGTTCAACGTGCACGTCGTCAAGCCGACCTACCGGCTCGCGCTGCTGACGGCGCTCGCCTTCCTGCTCGTGGCGCCGCTGCCGCTGCAGTTGCACCTCGGACACCCGGAGCGATCGCTCGAGATGTACCTGACGCCGCACACCACGTCGGCGATGGCGATGTTCGGCTTCGTGTACCTCTGGTACCTGATGGTGGTGCTGGTCGTCGAGATCTGGCTCGACTGGCGGCGCGATCTGGTCTTGGCGTGGCGCGCGAGCCGCGGGCTGAAGCGGTTCGGCTACGGGTTCCTGACGCTCTGGTCCGACAACATCAGCCCGCAGGCGCTCGCCCTCGACGACAAAGTCGGGCGCATCGTCACCATCATCGGCATTCCGTCCGCCTTCCTTCTGCACGGGTATGTCGGGTTCATCTTCGGGTCGATCAAGGCGAACCCCTGGTGGTCCTCGCCGATGATGCCGATCGTCTTCCTCTTCTCGGCGATCGTGTCCGGCATCGCCCTCGTGCTGGTCGTCTACATGGGCATGTCCTGGCTGCAGAAGCGGCCGATCGAGATGCCGTGCGTGGACAAGATCGCGCAGTACCTATTCTATTCGTTCATCATCGACTTCTCGCTGGAGATGATCGACCTGATCCACCGGATCTACGAGGCCGACGAGTCGTTCCGGGCGCTCGACTTCATGGTCCACACCAGGCTCTTCACGTCGCAGATCATCATCCAGATTCTCGTCGGCACCGTCGTGCCGCTGGCGCTCCTCGCGCTCGTCCAGATCCTGCGCTTCTCGGCTGCGGCGCGGCGTCGCGTCTACGTGCTCGCGGCCACCCTGACGCTCATCGGTATCTTCGCGATGCGGTGGAACGTCGTCATCGGCGGCCAGCTGTTCTCGAAGAGCTTCCTGGGCTACACGACGTACAAGCTGCAGTTCGCCACGCGCGAAGGGCTGCTGGCGTCGATCTTCCTGCTCCTGCTGCCCTTCGGCATCCTGGCGGGGCTCGTGCGCCTGCTGCCGCCATGGGAACCCGTTCGCGTTTCATCGGACGCGCTCCATGCAGGCAAGGTTGCAGTCCGCTGAGGCGGCCATTCGGCAGCTGGAACAGACCCTCCGCAGCGTCGAGCAGCGGCTCGATGCCGTCGAGCGCCGTCTCGCCGGCGGCGGCTGGCAGGACGCGGCCGTGCCGGGATGGGACTTCGGCACGATGCTCGCCGAACGCCGCGCCCGGAGCGAGTCCGGAGCGGAGTCGGCCGACGTGGCCGCCGTCGCCTCGCTCGGCGGCGGGGCATTGCTCGGCGTCGCCGGCGCGTTCCTCCTGCGGGCGCTGACCGATTCCGGCGTGCTGCCGCAGGCCGGCGGCGTGGCACTCGGCCTGGTCTACGCCGCAGCGTGGCTGTTGATCGCCGATCGCGACGGCGCAGCGGGCCGTCGGACCGGCGCCGCCTTCCATGCGACGGTCGCGGCGGTCGTCGCCTACCCCGTCGTCTGGGAGGCGACCGTCCGCTTTCACCTGGTCGGCGCGGTCGGCAGCGCTGTCGCTCTCGCTGCCGTCACCGGCGTCATGCTGGCGGCGGCTGCGCACCGGCGTCTGCACGCAATCGCCTGGATCGCAATTTCCTTCGCGCTGCCCACGATCGCCCTGCTCATCGCGATGACCGATCGCATCCTGCCGTACGCGCTCGTGCTGATAGCGACCGGCATCGCCGCCCTGTGGCTCGGCTACGTTCGCGACTGGATCTTCCTGCGCTGGCCGGTGGCGTTCGCGGCCGACGTGGCGGTGGTCGGCGTCACAGTACGCGTCGCGGTCGGCCACGGCGTCGAGAGCGCGGGGGCCGCGATGGCGATCCAGCTGCTCCTCATCGCCGCGTATCTGGTCAGCGTGATCGTCCGCACGCTGGTGCGCGGCCGCGACGTCGTGCCGTTCGAGATGACGCAGAGCGCCGCCGCGCTGGCCGTCGGCCTTGGCGGCGCGGTCGCGGTGGTCCGCCAGACGGGCACCGGCACCCTTCTGGTCGGCGCCGGCACGCTGGTCCTGG
>JBLMXQ010000150.1:0-39106 GCA_050257855.1 Betaproteobacteria bacterium
GCCAGCAGCGCCTCGTCGGGCAGGTCGATCGCGTCGGCGCGCAGGCCGTGTTCCGACAGCTGGCGTGGGATCAGGTACCGCCGCGCGATGTGCAGCTTCTCGTCCTGGGTGTAGCCCGCGAGCGAGATCACCTCCATGCGATCGAGCAGGGCAGGGTGCACGGTCGCCAGCTGGTTCGCGGTGGCGATGAAGAGCACCCGCGAGAGGTCGTAGTTGATCTCGAGGTAGTGGTCGCGGAACGTGTTGTTCTGCTCCGGATCGAGCACCTCGAGCAGCGCAGACGACGGATCGCCGCGGAAGTCCGAGCCGAGCTTGTCGATTTCGTCGAGGATGAACACCGGGTTCTTCGACTCGGCCCTGCGGAGGCCCTGGATGATCTGCCCGGGCAGCGCGCCGATGTACGTGCGCCGGTGGCCGCGAATCTCCGCTTCGTCGCGCATGCCGCCGAGCGACACGCGGACGAACTTGCGGTCGAGCGCCTGGGCGATGGAGCGCGCGAGCGACGTCTTGCCGACGCCGGGCGGCCCCACGAAGCACAGGATGGGCCCCTTGACCGAGGGGTTCAGCTTGCGGACAGCGAGGTACTCGAGGATGCGATCCTTCGCGCGCTCGAGACCCGAGTGGTCGGCGTCGAGCACGCCCTTGGTTCGCGGCAGATCGATCACCTCGTCGGTCCGCTTGTCCCACGGCAGCGCCACGAGCCAGTCGAGGTACGTGCGGGAGACGGTGTACTCGGCGGCCGCGACCGGCATCTTCGAAAGGCGATCGAGCTCGCGGATCGCCTCCTTGAGCACCGGCTCGGGCATGCCGGCGGCTTCGATCTTCTCCTGGAGATCCTCGATCTCCTTCGCCTGCTCGTCGCCCTCGCCGAGCTCCTTCTGGATCGCCTTCATCTGCTCGCGCAGGAAGTACTCGCGCTGGTTCTTGCCGACCTCGGACTGCACCTGCGACTGGATCTTCGACCCGAGCTCGAGCACCTCGAGCTCCTTGATGAGGATCCGGTTCAGGTTGTCCATGCGCGCGCGGATGTCGAGCGTCTCGAGCACCTCCTGCTTGACCGCCGTGCTGATCGTGGACAGGGACGAGGCGATGAAGTCGGCGAGCCGGCCGGGCTCGGTGATGTTGGCCGCGAGCGTCTGGAGGTCGTCGGACAGCAGCGGCGACAGCGACACCACCTGCTGGAAGTTCGTCTTGATGTTGCGCGCGAGCGCGTCGATCTCCAGCCGGTCGTCGTCGCCCGTCGCCTCGGCGGCGGCGTGAACGCGCCCGCGCAGGTAGGGCTGCGTGCTGACGACATCCTCGAGCGCGAGACGCGCAAGTCCCTGCACGATGAGCCGGAGGCTGCCGTCCGGCAGCTTGAACATCTTGTGGATGTGCGTCGCGGTGCCGACCGCGTACAGGTCCTCCTGCCGCGGCTCCTCCACGGCGGCATCGCGCTGCGTGAAGACCGCAATCAGCTTCCCGTTCGCGATGGCATCGTCGATGAGGCGCACCGAGCTCTCGCGTGCAACCGCGAGCGGCATGAACGAGTTCGGGAAGAGCACCGTGTCCCGCAGCGGCAGGATCGGCAGCTCCGGGGGAATCGACAGCGGCCGATCGCCGTTCGAGATCTCCTCGGAAGCGAGGTTCTCGGTCTGATCACTCATGGACGCCTCAAATCATCTGGTCATCTCGTGACTCGCGGATCAAATGACCGGATAACCAGATGACCAAAATCGCTTGACGGAGAGGGGGGCCGGTGGGGAGGGTTCGGGCTCCGCCACCGGCGGAGCCCTGTGCTGGACGCCGGCTGTCTTACATGTCGAAGAAGAGCGACGAGGCGCCGCGCCGGGCCGCCTGGCGCTCGCGCTGCTCCGCCACTTCCCGGGCTTCCTCGCAATCCTTGCAGCGGACCGCGAAGGGCAGCGCCCTCAGGCGCTTCTCGGCGATCTCGGACCCGCACTCGAAGCAGTAGCCGTAGTCGCCCTCGTCCAGACGCGAAAGCGCGTCGTTGATCTTGTTGAGCGTCTCGGCCTTCATCTGGATGAGGGCGAACTCGATGTCCTCCTGGATGTCCGCTTCGGAGCTCTCCACCGCATCGAGCACGTCGTTCAGCTTGCCGCCCCAGGTGCCTTCGGCGCGCACGTCGCGCATCTTACCCTGCACTTCGTTCTGGAGCTCACGCCGACGCTCTTCGAGCATGCCCTTCAATTCGGTATAGCGCGAGCGGCTCATTGTGTCCGCTCCCGCCTTGTGGTTGTCCTTCATGACGCCGCTCCTTTTCGCCCGACATCGGGCTGCCACCGGTAAGATTGCCGTCCATTATGCAAATCAGTTGCCAATAATAAACCGAATTACTGTCATATCGCAAGGGCTGGCTTACCTGGCTCCGGCCAGTCCCGGCAGCCAGGCGTCTGCGTGGCCCGAGACTCATTCCGACCTGCCTTACGAAACTGTCACAGAGCTAACCATTTTTGAATGAACGGTTTGCACTATAGCGTGACGCCGACTGGACCGTTCGTTCAAAAACACATACCCGTTAGACGCCGCCAGGCCAGCGACGGTTCGGTCATGTCGGAGGACGGAGCCGTCCGCAAGAGAGGACATTCATGTGTCGGGAAAATCGCCGAGGTGTGCGCAGTTCGCCACGGCAACTGCTGCGATCCCGCGACCCGGTGACCCCTGGGCCGCACCGAGCCGATGGCGCCGGCGACTACTGAATCGTCGTGGGGCCTCCAGGCGGGCACGGCAGGACACCGTGCTCGAGGAGCAGTTGACCGCTGCGCCGGCTGCCGGTCTTCAGCCATTTCTCGTAGAGGCGCAGGAGGTCGGCGTTCGAGCTGCACTGCGTGCGCTCGCTGACCTCCGACAGGACGTCGGCGAAGGCGACGAATTTTCCGGCCAGTTCGGCAAACACCGGGGACAGGCTGTCGGTCTCCGCGCGGCTCAGCGATCCGTACGCGAAGCCGCCGATCGCAACGTAGTAGTCGACGTCGACGAGCTTCCGGTTCAGCGAGTCCGAGAAGAAACCGGACACGAACAGCGAGACGTCGCCTACCTGCTTGAGGCCGAGGCGCTGGCGGATGCCGTCCATCTCGAGCGCCCGCGCGAGCTGGAACGAGAGCGGCTCGTCGCTCGAAGCCGGGCGCTGCAGGAACTCAGCGAGCAGATTGACGACGTAGAAGGCGGTCAGCGCGTCCGTTTCGACGTGCTGGTGAGCGAGCGCCTCCTCCACCTGTTCCTTGAAGTATTCGACCGCGGATTCGCGCCGCACAGATGTCATCGACAGACCTCCACGCTGCGTATGCACATCCGCTGCTGCAAGCCACGTTCCGATGAGTTCTGGTCGGTTTGGCGGGGATTATACAATAATGACGCTGTGCTCTGTCCCTTGTGCGGCCGGCGAAAGGCCCGGCGCGCCTGCCCGGCGCTCAACCAGACCATCTGTGCGGTGTGCTGCGGCAGCAAGCGGCTCGGTGAAATCCAGTGCACTCCTGACTGCGCCTACCTGGCCTCCTCGCGCGAGCATCCGCCGGCTGCCGCGGTCCGGCGCCAGGAGCGCGACGTCGCAGCGCTCGTGCACATCGCGCGCGACCTGAACGAGCGGCAGTCGAAGCTCCTCTTCGTAGTCGCGGCGTTCCTGCTCCGCTACACGCCTCCCGAGCTGCAGCCGCTCATCGACGACGATGTGGCCGAAGCGGCGGCGGCGCTGGCCGCCACGCTCGAGACCTCGGTGCGAGGGGTGATCTACGAGCACCGTTCGGCATCGCTGCCGGCCGAACGGCTGGCCGGCGCGCTGAGACCGCTGCTCGCCGAAGCGGGCAAGGGCGGGGGCACCGCGTTCGAGCGCGACGCGGCCGTGGTCCTGCGGCGGATCGAAGAAGCCGCGCGCGAGCCGCACGGCGGCGAACCGGAGAGCCGGCGCACATTCCTGGATCTGCTCGCCCGCGTGATCCGGCGCGACGAATCGGGCGGTGATGAGGCGCCGCCGCGCGAGCCCGAGCCGCCGCGCTTGATCGTCCCGTAACCGGCCGCTATACTTGACGTTTTGGGCGATCGCCACCGAGAGCCGATAGCCGACAGCCGACAGCGACAATCGAAGAAGGAAAAAGATGTCCAAGCGGTGCGAGATTTGCGGGAAGGGACCGGTCGTCGGACGTCAGGTGAGCCATGCGCACAACGTCAGCGCGCGCCGGTTCGAGCCGAACCTCCAGACCGTTCGCGCGATCATCAACGGCGGCGTCCGGCGGATCCGCGTGTGCACCCGCTGCCTGCGGTCGCGGAAGGTCGTCAAGGCAGCGTAGCGGCGGACGAGGCGCACGATGAAGTCGGCCGTCACCAGCGCGCACGCGCCAAAGGCGATCGGGCCGTACTCGGCGGCGGTCCGCGCTGGGCGGGCGGTCTACGTGTCCGGGCAGATTCCGCTCGATCCGGCCACGGGCCAGATGGTCGATGGCGACGTCGCCGCCCAGACCCGCCGCGTCATGGAGAACCTGAAGGCCGTGCTCGAGGCGGCCGGCCTCACCTTCGCGCACGTCGTCAAGACGACGATCTTCCTGGCCGACATGAACGACTTCGGGAAGGTGAACGAGGTCTACGGCGGGTACTTCGCCGAACCGTATCCGGCGCGTGCCACCGTGCAGGTGGCGCGTCTTCCGAGGGACGCGCGCGTCGAGATCGACCTGATCGCAAGCGCCGAGTAGAGCCGAACGGACCCGGCAGGCCCGGAATCGGCCCGCCTGCACGGCGACCCGGCGGCCTACCCGGCCCGTCCCGCCCTCTGCACTCCCAGCACGCCGTCGACGCCGCGCAGCGACTTGATCACCTTCTCCAGGTGTTTGAGGTCGCTGATCTCCACCGTCATGTCGATCCGCGCGTGCTGGTCCTCGCCGGTGCGCGCCTCCATGTTCTTGATGTTGGTGTTGATGTCGGCAATCTTGGCGCTGACCGCCGCCAGCAGTCCCTTGCGATCTTCCACCTCCATCGTCAGCTTGACCGTGTAGCGTGACTGTTCCGGGCCGGAGGCGGCCTTGTCCCATTCGACATCGATGCGCCGCTCGGGGTCGTACAGCAGGTTGACGACGTTCGGGCAGGTCGCCGAGTGCACCGATACGCCCTTGCCGCGCGTGATGTAGCCGACGATCTTCTCGCCCCGAATCGGATTGCAGCAGCGCGCGCGGAACACCAGGAGGTCGTCGAAGCCGCGGACCTTGATCTTCTCCTCGCCTGCGCCAAGCACGCGCCGGACGGCGGCCGTGACCGGTCCGTCGGGCGCCTTCTCGCGCAGCGTGTCCGGCGGCACGAGCCGCGCGAACACCTGCCTGGGCGCGACCTTGCCGTAGCCGATGGCCGCGAAGAGATCGTCGGCCTTCTGGGCGCCGAAATCGGTCAGGGCGCGCGCGAAGGTGTCGCCCTCCTGCAGCGCGCGGGCGTTCAGGTCGAAGTGCCGCGCGTCCTTCTCGAACAGCTTCCGCCCGAGCTCGATCGCGCGCGTCTTCTCCTCGGAGTGAATCAGGTGCTTGATCTTGTTCCGCGCGCGCGACGTCGCGACGAAGTTGAGCCAGTCGCGGCTCGGCTTGTGGCCCGCGGCCGTGACGATCTCGACGATGTCGCCGTTCTTCAGGCGGGTGCGCAGGGGCACCATCTTGCCGTTGACGCGCGCGCCGACGCACTGGTGGCCGACGTCGGTGTGGATCGCGTACGCGAAGTCGACCGGCGTCGCCCCGCGCGGGAGCGCCTTGACGAGCCCCTTCGGCGTGAAGGTATAGACCTCCTCCGGATAGAGGTCGATCTTGAGGTTCTGGATGAATTCCCGCGGGTCGCGGACCTCCTGCTGCCACTCGAGGATCTGGCGCATCCACTGAAAGTACCGGTCGTCTTTCTGATCGCCGACGCGGCCTTCCTTGTACTTCCAGTGGGCGGCGATGCCCTCCTCGGCCATCCGGTGCATCTGGATCGTGCGGATCTGCACCTCGAACGGCATGCCGTACTCGCTGATGACCGACGTGTGCAGCGACTGGTAGCCGTTCGGCCGGGGCATGGCGATGAAGTCCTTGATGCGGCCCGGCACCGGCGACCACGTCTGGTGGATGATGCCGAGCGCCGCATAACAGTCCTTCACGCCCTCGGTGACGATGCGCAGCGCAATGAGGTCGTAGACCTGCTCGAGCTCGATCTTCTGGCGTTTCAGCTTCTGGTAGATGCTCCAGAGGCGCTTGATGCGCCCGTCGATCGCGATGATCGGAACCTGCGCCTCGCTCAGCTTCGCCGCGATCGTGGCCGTGAGCTGGTCGATCAGCCCTTCGGTCGCGCGCCGCTTGGCGTCGACCCGCGCGCGGAGCGACTCGTACTCCTGCGGCTCGAGGTAGCGGAAGGCCAGCTCCTCGAGCTCGTTCTTCACCTTGCTCATGCCGAGGCGGTTGGCGATCGGCGCGTAGATGTCGCGCGTCTCCTGGGCGATGCGGATGCGCCGCTCCTCGGGAAGATGATTGAGCGTCCGCATGTTGTGGAGCCGGTCGGCCAGCTTGACCAGGATGACGCGGATGTCGTCGACCATCGCCAGGAGCATCTTGCGGAAGTTCTCCGCCTGCCGCTCCTCGCTCGACGAGAACGGGATCGCGCTGATCTTGGTGACCCCCTCGACGACGTGCGCCACCTCGGGGCCGAACAGCTCTTCGATGCGCGCGATGGTCGTCAGGGTGTCCTCGACGACGTCGTGCAGCAACCCGGCCGCGATCGTCACCGCGTCGAGGCGCATGTCGGCGAGGAAGTCGGCGACCGCGAGCGGGTGGATCAGGTACGGCTCGCCGGAGTGCCGGACCTGTCCTTTGTGCTCGAAGGCGGAGAACACGTACGCGCGCCTCAGCAGCTCGACGTCGGGGTCCGGGCTGTAGGCGCGGACTTTTTCGAGGAGATCCTCGAATCGAATCATGAAATTCGGTGTCTAACCAGTTGGCGGATGGTCGCTTAGACGCCGCTGAACCACCCGTTGACAATGATAGGGACCGGCGTGGTTCGGCGGCAAGGGCCGGCGCCCGAAGACAATTGCTGACCTTCCGGAATCTTGACTTGCGTTTTTTTGGTTCACTATACTGGCCCGGTTTCGCGGTCGGCAATTTTTCGTGTAGTAATCAAGGATCGAATCAATGCTGAAAATCGGCCAAAAATGGGACGCAGTGCGCACGCGGCTGGGATCGCGGGAGTCATTGACGGCGGCATCGCTGGCGGTCGTCGCGACCATCGCGCTCGGCTCCACCGTGGCCTGCTCGCAGTTCAGCCAGCTGAAGGCGATGAAGTCGTTCAAGGAAGCGAACCAGGCGTATCAGCAGCAGGATTACAAGAAGGCGGCCGCGCTCTACGAGCAGACCGTTCAGGCCAACCCTGACATGGCTCAAGCCTACTTCTTTCTCGGCAACAGCTACGACAATCTGTACAAGCCGAGCCGCAAGGGCGAAGCGGCCAACGACGAGCTCCTTCAGAAGGCTGTCCAGAACTACGAGCTCGCGGCGCAGAAACTGGGTCCCGGCGACGAGAAGCTGAAGAGGCTGTCGCTCGAGTATCTCGTTGCCGCGTACGGCGTCGACAAGCTGAACGATCCCGCAAAGGCCGAACCGGTCGTGCAGAAGATGATCCAGCTCGATCCGGGCGACACGTCCAACTACTTCGCGCTCGCCAAGATCTACGAGGACGCCGGCGCCTATGACGCGGCCGAGCAGATCCTGCAGGACGCCAAGAACGCGAAGCCGAACGACCCTGGCGTCTACATGCAGCTCGCCGGCTACTACAACCGGCAGGGCCAGTTCGACAAGGTCATCGACGCGCTCAACGAGCGGGCCTCGAAGGAGCCGAACAACCCCGAGGCGTTCTACACGATCGCCACCTACTACTGGGACGAGGCGTACCGCGACTACAAGCTCAAGGACACGGAAAAGAAAGACTACGTCATGAAGGGCATTGACGCGGTCGATCACGCGCTGCAGATCAAGCCCGACTATATGGAGGCGCTCGTCTACAAGAACCTGCTCCTCCGGCTCGAAGCCAACCTCGAAAAGGATCCCAAGAAGCAGCAGGATCTCATAAAGGAAGCCGACAAGCTGCGGGACAAGGCGCAGGAACTGCGCAAGCAGAAGCAGGCGGGGGTCGGCGACTGAGCGGTCCGACGCGCCTGGAATCCAGCGCGCTCCCACCCGTTTCCGACGTTTTGGATCACGGCCGCCGGCAAACCCGGCGGCCTTTTTTTTGTGTCGGCGCCAGCCGCCCGCCGGTTAAGATCTCCGCGACCTCAACCCGCTCCAGGCACTTCTTCCGGGGCAGGAGACTGCATGCGGGCCGTCTGCGGACTCCGTCCGCGCCATCGCGCCGAACGGGCTCGGCGGCTGTCAGGCTCGTCGCGCCGACGCGCAGGGAACTGTCGACCTGTCGTCGCGTTCAGCACACACCGAGGTTACACGCGGTCGGTAACATCCCGTCCTCTTCAATCATCCAGATGGAGAACCCATGAATCGCTTCAGATCCGGCTGTTTGATATTCGCGCTCGCTCTGCTGTGTAGCGGACCGTGGTCGATTTCGAACGCATGGGCCCAGGGCGTGACGACCGCTGCGATGACGGGCGTCGTCAAGGACTCGCAGGGCGGCGTGATCCCCGGCGCCAGCATCGTGGCGGTGCATGTGCCGTCGGGCACGACATACGAGGCGGTCACGCAGGGAGACGGCCGATTCTTCATTCAGGGCATGCGCGTGGGCGGTCCCTACAAAGTGACCGCCGAGCTCACCGGTTTCACGACGGAGGTCAGGAACGACATCACGCTGTCGCTCGGCGTCGCCCAGGACGTCACGTTCGAGCTGAAGGTGGCGCAGGTCGCCGAGACCATCACGGTCGTCGGGAAGAGCGATCCGGTGTTCAGCTCGACGCGCACGGGCGCGGCGACCGCCGTGGCGCGCGATGAACTGGCGTCGCTGCCGACGATTTCCGGGCGCATCAACGACTTCTCCCGGCTGTCGCCGGAATACAACCCGAGCGGCTTCGGCGGAAGCTTCGCGGGTCAGGACAACCGGATGAACAACATCACGGTGGACGGCTCGTACTTCAACAACTCGTTCGGCCTGGCCGGGCAGCCGGGCGACCGGACGGGCGTCGCGCCGATTTCCATGGAGGCCATCGAGCAGGTCCAGGTGAGCGTCGCGCCGTACGACGTGCGGCAGGGCAACTTCGTCGGCGCGGGCGTGAACACCGTCACGAGGAGCGGAACCAACCAGTTTACCGGGTCGGTCTACCACCGTACGCGCAACGATTCGTACGTCGGCAAGGAGGCCGCCGGCCAGGCCTTCAGGCCGGGCACGTTCGACACGACGAACACGGGCGAATGGTTGGGCGGCCCGATCGTGCGCAACAAGCTGTTCTTCTTCGAGAGCTTCGAGAACCAGCAGGACACGCGTCCGCTGACGACGTACGTGGCGAATCCAGGAGGGGTGCCGGCGAACGGCAACACGACGCGCGTGCTCGCATCCGATCTCAACACCCTCAGCTCGTTTCTCAACTCCAGCTTCGGGTACGACACGGGGCCGTTCCAGGGAATCAACAAGAAGACGCCGGCGAAGCCGTTCCTGGTCAAGGGAGACTACAACCTCAACGCGTCGAACAAGGTGACGTTCCGGTACAACCAGCTCAAGTCGAGCACCGACGTGAACCTGTCGAACTCGTCCTCGCTCGGCTTCGGCCGCCGCACCTTCTCGACCGACTTCCTGAACTTCCAGAACTCGAACTACACGATTCTCGAGAACATCCGCTCGGGCGTCGGCGAATGGAACTCGGTCATCGGCAGCAGCCTCTCGAACAACCTGATCGTCGGCTACACGCACCAGGACGAGAGCCGTGGACAGCTCGCCAAGCTCTTCCCATTCGTCGACATCCTCGAGAGCGGGAACGCCTACACGTCGTTCGGCTCCGAGCCGTTCACGCCGTTCAATCTGCTGAGATACAACACGTTCCAGGCGCAGGACAGCTTCACGAAGTTCGGCGCCAGGCACTCGCTGACCTTCGGCGCGAGCGTCGAGAAGTACCATTCCGACAACTCGTTCTACCCGGGCGTCCAGAGCGCGTACGTCTTCAATTCGCTCGCCGACTTCTACACCGCTGCGAGCGCCTATCTCGCGAACCCGAACGAGACGACCTCCCCCGTCACCATCCGGAGATTCCAGGTCCGCTACTCGAACATCCCGGGACAGAGCCAGCCGCCGCTCCAGCCGCTCGACGTCTGGTACACCGGCGGCTACGCGCAGGACGAGTGGCGGCCGCAGCCGACCGTCACGGTCACCGCCGGGCTGCGGGTCGACGTCGCGTCGTTCGGCAAGACCGGCTATGACAACCCGAACGTCGACGCGCTGACGTTCCGCGATCGGAACGGCAGCCCGATTCAATACAACTCCGGCGCGCTGCCGAAGTCGTCGCCGCTCTGGTCGCCGCGCGTCGGGTTCAACTGGGACGTGAGCGGCGACCAGCAGACCCAGGTGCGCGGCGGCACGGGCGTGTTCACCGGCAAGCCGGCGTACGTCTGGATCTCCAATCAAATCGGCAACACGGGCGTCCTCACGGGGTTCATCCAGGCCGACAACACGACGGCGTACCCGTTCAACCCGAACCCTGACGCGCACAAGCCGACCGACGTGACCGGCGCGCCGGCCGCGAGCGTCGATCTGGCGGTGACGGACTCGAACTTCAAGTTCCCGCAGACGTGGCGCACGAACATCGCCGTCGACCGCAGGCTGCCGATGGGTCTGGTCGGCACCGGCGAGTTCATCTACAACCGCGACGTCAACGGGATGGCGTACATCAACGCGAACCTCCCGGCGGCTCAGTCGGCCTTCACCGGCGTCGACAACCGGCCCCGCTGGACCGGCAACCGCATCAACAACGTCCCCGGCGATCAGATCGTCGAGAACATCGTCCTGCTGAACCAGAACATCGGGCGGTCGTGGACGACGTCGGCGAGCGTGACCCGGCCGGTGACGCACGGGTTCATGTTCAAGGCCGCGTACAGCTACAGCCGGGCCAGGAACACGGTCGACCCGGGATCGATCGCCGCGGGATCCTGGACGAACAATCCGATCGTCACCGATCCGAACAACCCGGCGCTCGCGTATTCGTCGAACTCGCCGGGCCACCGGTTCTTCTTCACGTCGTCGTACAGCAAGCAGTATTTCGGCCTCGGCGCGACCACGGTGTCGGTGTTCTTCGACGCCTACACCAATGGGAACACGAGCTACATCTTCTCGGGCGACGCCAACGGCGACGGAGCGACGTCCAACGACCTGATCTACATCCCGCGCGACACGTCGGAGATGAACTTCGTGACGTTCACCAGCGGCGGAAAGACGTTCACCGCGGACCAGCAGGCGGCCGCCTTCGAGGCGTACATCCAGCAGGACGCCTACCTGCGCAATCACCGCGGCCAGTACGCGCAGCGCGGCGCCGTCTTCTACCCGATGGTGAAGCGGCTCGACCTGAGCCTCATGCAGGACGTCTTCCACAACATCGGCCACCACCGTCACTCCGGTCAGATCCGGCTGGACATCACGAACTTCGGCAACCTGCTGAATCACAACTGGGGCGCCGGGCAGTCGATCATCCAGAACCGGATCCTGACGAGCCCGACGGTCGATTCCCAGGGGCGCCTGGCCTACCGGCTGGCGACGGTGAGCGGCGCCAGCGGGACGCAGCTGATCAGCCACACGTTCCAGACCACCGCCGGCATCAGGGACGTGTATGTGATGATGCTGAGCTTCCGCTACACGTTCCAATAGCAGCGATCAGCTGTCGGCTATCTGGTTTTCGCCCGGGCGAGCAATCGCTCCGGGCGTTTTCTTGTGCGCGTCAGCTGCTCGATGAGGCGGAGACTACTCGCCTCTCAGCGCCGCGATTGGGTCCACGTGCGTGGCGCGCCTGGCGGGGATCCAGGCGGCGACGAACGATACACCTGCCAGAACGATCGCCGCGATCGCGAGCGTCGGGGGATCGGTCGGCGCGACCTCGAACAGCAGTCCGCGCATGGCGTGGCCGAGCGCGAGGGCGCCCAGAAGACCGGCGCCGACGCCAACCACAGTGGGCGACAGTCCCTGCCAGATCACGAGCCGGACGATGCTGCCCGGCGCCGCGCCGAGCGCGACCCGGATGCCGAGTTCCTGCGTGCGGGAAGCGACGGCATAGGCGCGCACCGCATAGACCCCCGCGGCCGCCAGCGCCAGCGCGACGAGCGCAAAGAGGCCGACCAGCCACAGACTGAACCGCTGGCGCCGAGTCGACTCGCGAAGCGCTTCCTCCATCGTCTGCAGCTTCGTGACCGGCTGGTCCGGATCGACGGCGGCCACCTGCGCCCGCGCCGCGCGCTCGAGGCCGGCGGGGCCGGTCTTCACACGCATCGCAAACATCATGAAGTTCCACGGCTCGCGGTTCTGTGTGTAAGGGACATAGACCTGCGGCGCGGGCGGCTCCCCGAGCGCCTGCTGCCGGACGTCACCGACGACGCCGACGATGGTGCGCCAGTAGTCGGGCGACGAGGACTGGCCGAGCCCGATGCGCCGGCCGAGGGGATCCTCGCCGGACCAGTACTGCCGTGCCATGGCGGCGCTGACGACGGCCACGCGGGGGGCGTTGAGATCGTCGCGCTCGTCGAACGTGCGCCCTTCGACCAGCGGAATCTGCATCGTCTGAAAGTACCGGGCGTTGACGAGCTGAAAGTCGACGTCGTAGCCTCCGGTCGGCCCTTTCGAGGGACGCCCCTCGATCCAGAACCCGCGATCGATTCGCCCACCGGCCACCGGCAACGCGAGCGCCGCACCGACGCTCGAGACACCAGGGAGGTTCTGGAGGCGGACGATCACGTCGTGGAAGAAGCGCGTGCGTGCGGCCGGCTCGGGGTACCGGGCCGTTGGAAGCGCGACGCTGAAGGTCAGCAGCCGGTCCGGGTTGAACCCGGGGTCAATTCGGGTCAGGTGGAGAAAGCTGCCGAGCAGCAGGCCCGCGCCGATGAGCAGCATCTCGGCGAGCGCAATCTCGCCAACGACGAGCAGATTCCGGAGGCGCGCGCCGTAGGAATCGGTCGTTCGTGATCCGCCGCTCCTGAGCGCATCGCCGGCCTGCGACCCCGCCAGGTGGATCGCCGGAGCCAGGCCGAAGAGCGCGCCGGTCGCGACCGCGGCGGCAACCGAGAACGCAAGCACGCGGAGATCGATCGTCACCTCGGCGAGTCGAGGCGTGCCGGCCGGCGCGAGAGCTTTCAGGCCGTCGAGTCCCCAGGCGGCGAGGATCAGACCGATACCGGTCGCCGCGAAGGCCAGGAGCATGCTCTCCGCCAGGAGCTGCCGCACGAGGTGAAGCTTCCCCCCGCCGAGCGCGACGCGGATCCCGATCTCGCGACGCCGTCCCGCCGCGCGCACCAGCAGGAGGTTCGCGACGTTCGCGCAGGCAAGCAGCAGCAGGAACGCCACGGCGCCCAGGAGCATGAGCAGGACCGGACGGACGTCTCCGACGATGGCCGTGCGAAGCGGGAGCACGTGGGCTAACTGGTTGGCGTTGGTGGCGGGATGGGCGGCGGCGAGCCGTCGCGAAATCGCGAGCATCTCGGCCCCGGCCTGCGCCCGCGACACCCCGGGCCTGAGGCGACCGATCACGTAGAAGAACCGCGCGTCGCGGACCGTCGTGACGTCTTTGAACGGAAGACCGCTCGGGATGCCCTGTTCTCCGAGCGTCCAGAGATCGACCGGTTCGTAGAACTGGAAGGCGTCGGGCATGACGCCGACGACAGTGTATGGCTGGTCGTTCAGCGTGATCGCCATTCCGACCACGGCCGGATTCGAGGCATAGCGCCGGCGCCAAAGCTGCTCACTCAGGACGGCCTCGCGCGCCGCGCCCGGCCGATCCTCGGCCGGCAGGAAGGTGCGGCCGCGCAGCGGCGTGGCGCCCAGGAGCGCGAAGAAGTTGCCGGACACGGACATGCTCAGGAGCCGCTCCGGCTGACCGCCGCCGGTCAAGTTGACGCCAATCGGATCGTATGCCGCCAGGCTCTCGAAGCTGGTCGCCGTTCTCCGCCAGTCGAGGAAGTCGGCCGGCGCCGTGTACCGGTAGGGCGCGGTGCTGTCCCACACGAGGACGAGCCGATCCGGGTTCGGGTAGGGCAACGCTCGCAGGACTATCCCATCGACCACGCTGAACACGATCGTGGCCGCGCCGATTCCGACGGCCAGAATCAGCACGGCGGCCGCGGAGAAGCCGCGGGCCCTGAGCAGCGTGCGCGCCGCTATGCGGAGGGTAGACATGCCGTGCGCTTCGCACGTCCCATGCCGGCCGGGATCGTCGCCGGACCCCTGCGCCTCGGGCGCAAGGCGGCTGCGTCGCCGCGCAGGGCGCGGTGCAGCCGTCCGATTCCGGGATCGGCGGTTCCCGCGAGCGAACGCCTGCTTCGAGGCGCTGCCGGGAGCCGGGCGGAGGGAAAGGAAAACGGCCGCGCCCGTGGACGGCGAGCGCGGCCGGAGGATGGGACGGAGGGAATCAGTTGCCGCCTGTCGCGCCGCCGGCCTTCCGCATGCCTTCGGTCACGATGCCGACCTTCTCGACGCCGGCGCCCTTCGCCGCGTCGATGACGTCGATGATGTCCTTGTAGCGGAGCGTGCCGGCTCCCATGATGAACATCGTCTTGTCCTTGCGCTGGTCGAAGATGTCCCGGAGCTTGGTCTCGAGGGTGGCGGCCGTCACGTCCTGGTTGTTGACCGTGATCTTCCGGTCCGCCGTGTAGCTCAGGACGATCTGGCTGACGTCGGGCGTCTCCTGGTTCGCGCTCTTCGTCTCGGCCGGCAGGTTGATGTCGATGCCCTTCTGGGTCAACGGCAGCGCCGCCATGAAGATGACGATGAGCACGAGAAGCACGTCGATGAGCGGCGTGATGTTCATGTCCGCACTGGCGTGCGGCACCTCGCCCTTGACGACCTTCTCCGCGCCGAAATGCTGATGCGCGTGCGCCATTACTTGCCTCCCGACGGGCCTTCCTGGCCCTTCTTCGGGTCGGTGACGAGGCCGATGTCCTCGATACCGGCCTGCCGGAGCTGATCCATCGCCGACATGACGGCGCCGTACGGGACTTCCTCGTCAGCCTTGATGAGGACGACTTTTTCCTTCTTGTTCTCGAGCAGCTCGTTGATCTTCGACGCGAGCTCGTTCTCCTGAATCGGCTTGGCGTTCAGGTACATCGACTTGTTCGCCGCAATCGCGATCACCGTCTGGTCCTGCGTCTCCGGCTTGTCGACGGTGTTGCCGGCCGTCGGCAGTTTGACGCTGACGCCCTGCTGCAGCAGCGGTGCGACGATCATCATGATGATGAGCAGCACCAGCATGACGTCGCAAAGGGGCGTCACGTTGATGTCGGACTTGACCCCGCCTTTTGCGCCGCCAATATCCATTGCCATAACTGCATCTCCCTGACGTTCGTGGGTGCCTGGTGTCTCGTGCCGGGTGCAGGCCGCCGCCGTGGCGCCCGGCACCCGGTACTCGGCACCCGCGTTAGGCCGTCTTCTTGATGAAGTAGTCCACGAGCTCCGACGAGGAGTTGTCCATCTCCACGTTGAAGTACTCGATGCGGCCGGTCAGGTAGTTGTAGAACCACACCGCCGGGATGGCGACCACGAGGCCGAGCGCGGTCTCGACGAGCGCTTCCGCGATACCGGCCGAGACGGCGCCGATGCCGCCCGATCCGCTGGCCGCGATGCCCTGGAAGGCGGTGATGACGCCGACGACCGTGCCGAGCAGCCCGACGAACGGTGCCGTCGAGCCGATGGTCGCGAGCGCCGAGATGCCTTTCTTGAGATCGGATGCCGTCAGCGCCGAGGCGCGCTGAATCGACCGGCGCACCGTGTCCATCAGGTCCTCACGGGTGAGGCCGCCGCCGCTCTCCTGCTGGAACTGGTACTCCTGCAGCCCGGCGAGCACCACCTTGGCCAGGTGGCTGTAGCGGTAGTTCTTCGACGAGGACAACGCGATGGCGTCCTTCAGGCGGCCTTCCTTGAGGTGCTTGGCCACCTGCGGCGCGTACAGCTTCGACTGGTTGCGCGCCTGCGTAAACGTGAAGATGCGCTCGATTGCGACGCCGAACGACCACATCGACATGAAGAAGAGCACAAAGGCGACGCCCTTGGCCACGATTCCCATCTGCTGCCACATTGCAACTAGATCCACGGTCCATCCTCCATCGAATTACGGTGGCCCGCCGAAGCCGGCCCCCACGGGTATCGCCGTCCGTCGTTCGGTTTACTGCAGCGTGAAGTTGACGGTCACCGTCATGATGACCGGCACGGGCACTCCGTTGAGCAGGGTCGGGGTGAACTGCCACTGCTTGACGGCGTCGAGGGCCGCTTGATCGAGCAGCGGAATCGAGCGAAGCACCTTGGCCTGCTGGACGCGGCCGTCGGGGCCGATCGTCGCCTCGATGATCACGACGCCCTGCACGCGGGCCGACTGCGCGATGGCCGGGTACACCGGCTTGACGTCCTTGATCTTGGATGGCGGCTTGATGTTGCCGCCGACGCGCACCGGCGCTGGCGGCGGCGGGGGCGGGGGCGGCGGCGGCGCTTCCGAGAGCCCGCCCACGATGCCGCCGGCCACGCCGCCGACGACGCCGCCTTCCACGCCGGAGACCATCCCCTTGTTCTCCTCGAGGCCGGTCTCAGGCTTGATTTCCTTCGGCGCCTCGACCGGCGCGGCCGCCGGGTTGACGTCCACCTTCGGCGTGGGCGCTGCGGCCGCCTGCGGCGGCGGCGGCGGCGGGGGTGGCGGGGGCGGCGGCGGCGGCGCCGCGACGAACGCCATCATGGCCGGAGGGGTCGGCAGAACGTCGGCCGCCATGAGCGGGATGATTACGACCGCCGCGATGATCGCCGTATGCACGATGATCGAGAGCGGCACCGTATACCATTTCTTGCTGCCGACCTTGATCGACGGCTCGACGACATCGCCGAACATGTCACGTGGCACGGGGTTTCTCCTCGCAGATCGACCGGCTAAGGGCGCCGATTATAGTCAGTCCAAAAATTGAGTGTCAACGAACACTCTTGGGGGTTAGACACCGGTTTCCTGCAAATGGCCGAAGGACGCTAGCTCGTCACTTTGTGAAAAGTTGTCTCTTTGTGGACCGCGGCCGGCCCTTCCGACGTGATGCGCATCCCGTAGAACGAACGCCGGACGAAAGCCATCGACAGCACCAGGAAGCCGGCCGACAGCAGCAGGGTCAGTCCCGTCCCGGTTTCGCTCGACAGCCTGACCGCGAGCTCGACGGCCAGCAGCCCGAACAGGGTCGTGAACTTGATGACCGGGTTGAGCGCCACCGACGACGTGTCCTTGAACGGGTCGCCCACCGTGTCGCCTACGACCGTCGCGGCGTGCAGCGGCGTGCCCTTCGCCTTGAGCTCCACCTCGACGATCTTCTTGGCGTTGTCCCACGCGCCGCCGGCGTTGGCCATGAAGATCGCCTGATAGAGGCCGAACGCGGCGATCGAAATCAGATACCCGACGAAGAAATAGGGCTCGAAGAACGCGAACGCGAGCGTCGCGAAGAACACGGCCAGGAAGATGTTGAGCATCCCCTTCTGCGCGTACTGCGTGCAGATGGCGACGACCTTCTTGCTGTCCTCGACCGAGGCCTTCTCGACGCCTTCGAGGCGGATGTTCGCCTTGATGAACTCCACCGCGCGGTACGCGCCGGTCGTGACGGCCTGCGCGGACGCGCCGGTGAACCAGTAGATGATCGCGCCGCCCGTAATCAGCCCGAGCAGGAACGGCGGGTAGAGCAGCGACAGCCTGTCGAGGTTGGCCGTCAGCCCGGCCGTGAGCGCCACGATGATCGAGAAGATCATCGTCGTCGCGCCGACGACGGCGGTGCCGATGAGGACCGGCTTCGCGGTGGCCTTGAAGGTGTTGCCGGCGCCGTCGTTCTCCTCGAGCAGGTGCTTGGCGCGCTCGAAGTCGACGTCGAAGCCGTGCTGCCGCTTCAGCTCGGACTCGATCCCCGGCAGCGTCTCGATGACCGACAGCTCGAAGATCGACTGCGCGTTGTCGGTGACCGGGCCGTAGGAGTCGACGGCAATCGTCACCGGGCCCATGCCGAGAAAGCCGAAGGCGACGAGGCCGAAGGCGAACACCGCCGGCGCGTGCATGAGCTCGCCGAAGCCGAAGGTGCTCACCCAGGCGCCGATCCCCATGAGGGTGACGATGCTCAGGCCGAGCCAGTACGCGCTGAAGTTGCCGGCGACGAACCCGGAGAGGATGTTGAGCGAGGCGCCGCCTTCGCGCGACGAGGTCACGATTTCCTTGACGTGGGTCGATTCGACCGACGTGAAGACCTTCACCAGCTCCGGGATGATGGCGCCGGCCAGCGTGCCGCACGTGATCACGCTCGACAGCTTCCACCAGAGCGACCCGCCGCCCAGGTCGGGGAGCAGCAGCCAGGAGACGAGATACGTCAGGGCGACCGAGACGAACGACGTGAGCCATACCAGCGAGGTGAGCGGCGATTCGAAGTTCATGTGGCTCGACGCGCCGTAGCGCGCACGCGCGTACGCCTCGTTGAGGAGGTACGACAGGCCGCTGGTGATGATCATCACGATGCGCATGACGAAGATCCACACCAGCAGCTGCACCTGCACCAGCGGCGTCGGCACGGCGAGCAGGATGAACGTGATGAGCGCGACGCCGGTCACGCCGTAGGTCTCGAAGCCGTCGGCGGTCGGCCCGACCGAGTCGCCGGCGTTGTCGCCCGTGCAGTCCGCGATCACGCCCGGATTGCGCGCATCGTCCTCCTTGATGTTGAAGACGATCTTCATCAGGTCGGAGCCGATGTCGGCAATCTTGGTGAAGATGCCGCCCGCGATGCGCAGCGCCGCCGCGCCGAGCGACTCGCCGATGGCGAAGCCGATGAAGCAGGGGCCGGCGTAGTCGCCGGGGACGAACAGCAGGATCGTGAGCATCATCAGCAGCTCGACGCTGATGAGGAGCATGCCGATGCTCATGCCGGCGCGCAGCGGGATCGCGTAGACCGGGAACGGCTTGCCGCGCAGGCTCGCGAACGCCGTCCGCGAGTTGGCGAACGTGTTGACGCGGATCCCGAACCACGCCACGCCGTAGCTGCCCGCGATCCCGATCAGCGAGAAGATCAGGATCACCGGCAGCGTGACCGCGATCGGCTTGTCCGGCACCGGCGACAGCCAGCCGAAGTACGCCGCGATGATGACCGCGATGAACGCCCAGAGGAGCAGGATGAACCGGCCCTGCGTGCGCAGGTAGGTCTTGCACGTCTCGTAGATCAGCTCCGAGACGTCGCGCATCGCCGGGTGCACGGGCAGGTTGCGCGTCTGCGTGAAGACCACGAGCCCGAACAGCAGGCCGAGCGCGCAGACCCCGAGGCCGGCCATCAGCAGCGTCCGCCCGTTCACGCCGCGGAACGTCGCGAGCGACATGTCGGGCAGACGCAGGCTCGCCTCGCCGCCCTCCGCGACCGGCGCCGGCGCACCGCTCGCGGCCGCGGCGGGCTGCGCCGCATACAGTGGCCGCGCGACCGCACACGCCGCCGTCACCAACAGCGCCACCACGAGCAGGCGCTCCACGACTCTCTGAACGATCACGCTCACCTCGCCTCGCACAAAAGCCTGGATTATACCCGGAAGTCCTTTACACGATCGTCACCCCGCCGGCCGCGCAGCCGATCGGGGAGCGCCATGCCCCCGGTCAGGAAGATACGGATCCCCTCCTCGACCGAGATGTCCGGGAACGTGGCCCGGTCGCGCTCGCTGATGACGATGTCGCCCAGATACAGGTGGTTCGTGGGCACGTAGACCGCGACGAGGGCCTCGGGGCCGCTGCCGCGGTCGACCGTGAACTCCCTGGTGAGGAACCCCAGCATGTACCCCCGCCGGGGGTCTTCGATCATGACGACCCGCTTGAACCCGTACTCGTTGTCGGGCGAAAACGCCACGACCAGCTGCTTGACCGGCGCGTAGATCGTGCGGAACACGGGGACGCGGAGCAGGTACCCCTCGGCACGCTGGAGCACGCGCTTGCCGATCACGTTGGTGGCGAACGCGCCGACCAGGACGATCGTGACCGCGGTGGTCGCGGTGCCCAGGCCGGGAATGCGGCGCCCGAGCAGGCGATCGTAGAGCGGGGTCGTCAGGCCGTCCACGACGCCAAAAATCCAGATGAACGCCGCGACGCTGATGAACAGCGGAACAGTGACGAAGAAGCCGGCGATGAAGCTACGACGCAGCCACTGCACGCGAGAAGCGGAAGATCCTGGCCGGTCCGGTCACGAGGCGCGGACCTTGCGCTGCGGCTTGGACCGGCGCGTCGGCTGCTGCTGCGCGGCGGCCCGCTCGGCCACCGAGGCGGGCGCGTGGGCGGCCGCCTTGGTCGGGCCCGAACCGCGCCACAGCGAGACGACCGCCGCCGCGACGAACACGCTCGAGTAGGTCCCGGTGATGACTCCGACGATCATCGTGAACGCGAACCCGCGCAGCACCTCGCCGCCGAACACGAACAGCGCGATCGCGCTGAGCAGCGTGGTGCCGGCCGTGATCACCGTCCGGCTCAGCGTCTGGTTCACCGACGTGTTGATGATCAGGTTCAGCGGCTCGCGGCGCATCAGGCGCAGGTTCTCGCGCACGCGGTCGAAGATCACGATGGTGTCGTTGGTCGAGTAGCCGGTGACCGTCAGGATCGCGGCAATCACGTTCAGCGACAGGTCGTACCGGAAGAACGCCAGGAACGCCAGCGTCACCATCAGGTCGTGCACGGTCGCGATGACGGCGCCGACGGCGAAGCTCATCTGGTACCGGAACGCGATGTAGACGAGGATGCCGCCGAGCGACAGCACCGTCGCCCAGATCCCCTTGCTCGTCAGCTCGCGGCCGACCGCCGGTCCGATGATCTGGGTGCCGACGACGTCGAACTTGCCCGCATTGGCCTTGCTGAGCGCATCGACCACCTCCTGCTTGGTCGAGCTCAACGAGCCCCCGGACTCGGCGCCGACCTGCGGCAGGCGGATCATCACCTGGTGCAGCGCCGGCGAGCCGAACGCCTGCACGATCGCGTTCTGCCCGTACTTCGTCCCGAGCGCGCTCCGCACCTGCTGGATCGACGTCGGCTGGTCGAACTGGACGATCACGATCGTCCCGCCCGAGAACTCGACACCCTTCGGGATCCCCCGGGTGGCCATGACCGCGATGCCGGAGAGGATCACAACCCAGGACAGCACGATGGCGTACCAGCGCCACCGCAGGAAGTCGTAGTGGGTGTTCTTGAAGATATGCATGGCTCAAATGGAAAGGGTCGCGACCTGCTGCCGCTGCGAGAGCGCCATCTCGAACAGCGTCTTGGACACGAACGTCGAGGTGAACAGGTTGGACAGCAGCCCGACCGACAGCGTCACGGCGAAGCCGCGGATCGGACCGGTGCCGAACTGGAACAGGAACGCCGCCGCGATGAGCGCCGAGATGTGCGTGTCGAGCAGGAGGATCAGCACGCGGCTGAAGCTGCTGTTGATCGAGGCGCGCACGCCCCGGCCCTTCTCGAGCTCCTCCTTGATGTGCTCGAAGATCAGCACGTTCGAGTCGACGCCGATGCCCATCGTTAGCACGAAACCGGCGATGCCCGGCAGCGTCATGACCGCGCCGATGTACGCCATGAGCCCCAGCAGGATGATCAGGTTCATCAGCAGCGCGACCACGGCGTTGACGCCGGACAGCCGGTAGAAGCCCAGCATGAAGAACATCACGAGCAGCAGGCCGACCATCGAGGCGATCACGCCCGACCGGATCGAGTCCGCGCCGAGGCTCGGCCCGATCGTCTGCTCCTCGAGATACGTCAACGTCGCGGGCAGCGCGCCGGAGCGCAGGATGAGCGACAGGTTCGCCACTTCTTCCTGCGTGAAGCTGCCGGTGATGCGTCCGTCGGTCGTGATGCGCGAGTCGATGCGCGGCGCCGACTGCACGCGCCCGTCGAGGATGATCGCGAGCTGGCGGCCGATGTTCTCCCCGGTGACCTTCCCGAACTTGCTGCCGCCCTCCGAGCTGAGGGTGAAGCTGACCGCCGGCTGGTTGTTCTCGTCCACCGTCGGCCGCGCACTGCGCAGATCCCGGCCGCTCACGGCCGCCACCTTGCGGACCAGATAATACACGGTGCCCGCGTCGCCCGCCCCTTCGCTGGCACCAGGCACGATCTCCATGCCGGGCGGCACCTGGCCGTTCTCCATCAGCGCTTCCTTCGTCGCCGCCGGCCCCTTCTCGACGATTTTCAGCTCGAGCAGCCCCGTCGACCGGATGATTTCCTTGGCGCGGTCGACGTCCGTGACCCCCGGCAGCTGCACGAGAATCTGATCGCCGTTGATCCCCTGCTGCGCGATGCTCGGTTCGGTCACGCCGAGCTCGTTGACGCGGCGCTCGATCGTCTGGCGCGCCTGCACGACCGCCTCGTCCCGCAGGTTCTGCTGGATGTTCGGCTTCATCGTGAACGTGTACGAGCCGTTTACCCCTGGCGTGCGGTCGAAGTTGGTCGACAGATCCGAGGCCGCCTGGCGGAAGGCGGCATCCGCAGCCGGCGGTACGCCCTCCACCTTGAACTGCACCGGGCTCGTCTGGTTCAGGCTCGCAACCGCAATCTTCTGGTTCGTCAGCTCCTCGCGCAGCCGCTCCATGTCCTGCTGCGTCTCGATCCGCAGCGCATCGTCGGTCTGCACGCGGAGGACGAGGTGGACGCCGCCCTTCAAGTCGAGGCCGAGCTTGAGCTGCTTGTCCATCAGCCACGACGGCGACTGGATGCCGTAATGCGCGGCGACGATCGGGTAGACGCCGACGGCCCCGAAGATGACGAGGACCGTGAGGATGGTGATGATCTTCCAGCGCAGGTTCTGCATGGCTTATTGATTCGACGGCTCCACGACGGGCTCCTGCCCCTGGTAGCCGCCAATGGCCGCTTTCGAGACTTCGACCCGGACCTTGTCGGCAATCTGCAGCTGCACGGTCTGCTCGCTGAGCTTCGTAATCTGACCGTGCAGCCCGCCGGTCGTGATCACGCGGTCGCCGACCTTCAGGGCGGCGAGGAACTGCTGCACCTTCTGCTGCTTCCGCTTCATCGGCAGCAGGATGATGAAATAGAAGATCGCAAGAACGAGCGCGAACGGGACGAGCTGCAGCCACGCACTGCCGCCTTCCGGCGGCGAGGCCATGGCAAACAGCGGTCCGGACCTGACGGACGCAGCGAACGGCATCATGAGTCGATCGGCTGGCGGGACAAGCTCTGGTGGAGCGCTAGTCTGAAACTTTCGAACCGCCCAAACGCTATAGCGTCCCTAATCCTGCGCATGGTGTCAAGGTAAAAGTTCAGGTTATGCAACGTGTTAAGGGTCGCCGCCCCGATTTCGCCGCTCACGAACAGATGGCGCAGGTAGGCGCGCGAGGCGGTCCGGCAAGTGTAGCAGCCGCAGTCGGGATCGGGCGGCCGATCGTCCTCGGCGTACCGCGCGTTCTTAATATTGATGCGCCCCCCGCTCGTGAACAGCTGTCCGTTGCGGGCGTTGCGCGTCGGCAGGACGCAATCGAACATGTCCACCCCCCGGGCAACCGCCTCGACCAGGTCCTCGGGCGTGCCGCTCCCCATCAGGTACCGCGGCCGATCCGGAGGCAGGAACGAGGTCGTGCGCCCGACGATGTCGTACATGAGGGCTGACGGCTCGCCGACGCTCAGGCCGCCGATGGCGTAGGCCTCGAACCCGATCGCCACGGTCCCGCGCGCGCTCTCCTCCCGCAGTTCCGGGTAGACGCTCCCCTGGACGATGCCGAACTGCGCCTGTCCGGGATTGGTGACCGTCACGCCCTCGACCGGGCCGGCGCGGAGCGCCAGCGTCCGATCGCGGCCGCGGCGCGCCCAGCGCAGCGTGCGCGCCATGGAGGCGCGAGCCGCCTCGACGTCGGCGGGATGCGCGAGGCACTCATCGAGGACCATCGCGATGTCCGAGCCGAGCTGCGCCTGGATGTCGGCCGCGCGCTCGGGCGTGAGCAGGTGGAGCGATCCGTCCAGATGCGATCGAAACCGCGCACCCTCCTCCTCGATCGTGCGGCGCTCGGACAGGCTGAACACCTGATAGCCGCCGCTGTCGGTGAGGATGGGGCGGCTCCAGCCGATGAAGCGGTGAAGGCCGCCGCGCCGCGCGATGAGATCGTCGCCGGGCCGCAGGTACAGATGGTAGGTGTTGCCGAGGATGATCTCGGCGCCGACGCCGATGAGGTCCCGATGCGTCACGCCCTTGACGGCGCCCTGCGTCCCGACCGGCATGAAGGCCGGCGTTTCGACGTCGCCGTGCGGCGTCGCGAGGACGCCGCGCCGGGCGGGGCCGTCGGTATGCGTGACGCGAAAACCGAACGCTCTCGGGCTCATCGTCAGGGGATGAACAGTTTACAATTGGAGTCCTTGCCCTTGTGTCGATCGTGTCGTTGGCGGTGATTCGGTCCGGCCACCCATGAGAAAGCTGCGCATCGGCGTCATCTACGGCGGGCGCTCCGGCGAGCACGAGGTGTCGCTCGCCTCGGCGGCCGCCGTCTTCGAGAACCTCGACCCGACGCGCTACGACCCGGTGCCGATCCGGATCGAGAGGGACGGACGGTGGACGCTGCCAGGCGAGCCGCCGCGACTCGCCTCGGCGGCCGCCGCGATCGAGGCGGCCAAAACCGCCGGCGGCGGCGACCACGGGCGCGAAGCGCACCTCGTGGCGTATCCCGGCGGCGACACGCTGATGACGGTGGAGCGCCGGCCGGATCGGCCGACGATCGTCTCGGGGCTCGCGCTCGACGTCGTGTTCCCCGTGCTCCACGGACCGTTCGGCGAAGACGGCACGGTCCAGGGGCTGCTCGAGCTGGCGAACGTGCCGTACGTCGGCGCCGGGGTCCTCGCCTCGTCGGTGGGAATGGACAAGTCGGTGATGAAGCTCGTCTTCGCCGCCTCGGGGCTGCGTATCGTGGACTACGACACGGTCCTCAAGCGCGACTGGCAGCGCGAGCCTCACGCCGTCATGCACGGCATCGTGTCGCGCCTCGGATTCCCGGTGTTCGTCAAGCCGGCCAACCTCGGATCGAGCGTCGGCATCTCGAAGGCCCGGCACGCGACGGAGCTGCGCACGGCCATCGACCTCGCTGCCGAGTTCGATCGCAAGATCGTCGTCGAGGCGGCCGTGCCGCAGGCGCGCGAGATCGAATGCGCCGTCCTCGGAAACGACGCGCCCGACGCGTCGGTCGCCGGCGAAATCGTGCCGTCGCGCGAGTTCTACGACTACGAGGCGAAGTACCTCGACGCAGGATCGAAGCTCCTCATCCCGGCGCCGATCACCGAGGCGCAGATGGAAGAGGTGCGGAGCCAGGCCGTGGCGGCGTTCAAGGCTCTCGACTGCGCGGGCATGGCGCGGGTCGACTTCCTGCTCGCCGGCGACAGCGGTCTGCTGTATCTGAACGAGCTGAACACGATCCCCGGCTTCACGACGATCAGCATGTACGCGAAGCTCTGGGCCGCGAGCGGCGTGCCGTACCCGGAGCTGCTCGATCGTCTCGTCGCGCTCGCGGTCGAGCGGCACGCCGAGAAGCAGCAACTCCGGACCAGCATGTGAGAGCGCGGGTCATCGCAGCGCTGATCGCCGTACTGTCCGGCGCCGCCGCGCCGGCCCGGGCCGGTCTGACCGAAGGACCGCGCCTGGCCCGCATCTACGACACGATTCTGGGGGCCCGGTTCGATGAAGCCGACGCCCGGCTCGCCGAGGCCTGTCCTCCGGCGCCGGCCGAAGCGTGCGATGCGCTCGCGGAGGTCGAGACCTGGTGGCGGATCCAGCTCGATCCCGACAGCCGCGCGCTCGACGGCGAGCTCACGGCGCGGGCGGCGAGGGCCATCGCGGCGAGCGAGGCGTGGACCGCCCGCGAGCCGGACCGCGGCGAAGCGTGGTTCTACCTTGCCGGCGCGTACGCGCCCCTGGTGCAGTGGCACGTGCTCCGCGGCAAGCGGATGACTGCGGCGCGCGAGGGAAACAGAATCCGCCAGGCGCTCGAGCGCGCGCTGGCGCTCGATCCCAGCTTGCAGGACGCGTACTTCGGCATCGGCCTCTACCATTACTACGCCGACGTCGCCTCCGCCGGCGCGAAGTTCCTGCGATGGCTGCTGATGCTGCCGGGCGGCGACCGCGTGAAGGGCCTGCAGGAAATGCTGCGGGCGCGGGATCACGGCGAGCTGCTGAGCGGCGAAGCGGACTTCCAGCTGCACCTGCTCTATCTCTGGTACGAGCGGAAGCCCGAACGCGCCCGCGAGCTGCTCGAAGAGCTCGATGCCCGCTATCCGACCAATCCGCTCTTCCTCCAGCGCCTGGCGCTCGTCGACGACGAGTACTTACACGATCACATCGCGGGCGAGCTTCACTGGCACGAGCTGGCCGAGCGCGCCGCCGCCGGGAGGGTCAGCGCGCCGGCCCTCGCGGCGGCGTCCGCACAGCTCGGGATGGCGCGCGAGCTCGACGCGCTCGACCAGACCGATCGCGCCATCGCGCCGCTCGAGACCCTCGTCGAGTCGGGCGCCGATTCGCCGTACGGCGTGCAGGCCGCGGCGCACCTGCAGCTGGCGCGCGCGCACGATCGGCTGGGCCAGCGCGATCGCGCCGTGACGGAGTACCGCGCGGCGATCGCCGCTGTTCCGGCCGGCAGTTCGACCGATATCAACAAGCAGGCGGAGGACGGGCTGGCGCACGCGCCCGATCCGCGGCGGGCCGCAGCCTACCGCACGTCGCTCGAGGGCTGGCGCGCGCTGGAGCGCGGCAATCCCGAACGGGCGGCGGATCTACTGGCGCAGGCGACCGAGGCCGCGCCGAACGACACCGTCGCCGTCTACCGGTACGCGCGCGCACTCGACGCGGCCGGACGGCACGACGAAGCGCGACGCGAGCTCGAGTCGGTCGTGACGGTAACGCCGCCGGCGCCCGCGTTCGTGCGCGCCTCGGCGTTCGTCGATCTCGCACGCGCCATCGAGCACAGCGATCGCGCACGCGCGATCGCGCTCTACAGCGCCGCGGCGACGATCGTCGGCGGCGATCGTCATGCGCGCGACGAAGCGGCGCGCGCGCTGAAGCGGCTCACGCAGTCACGGATTCGGTGACGCACTTTTTTTGACTTTTGGTCGATTTTGTGCTTGACATCCGGGATCGCTGAACCGTAATCTACATCTGGTATGAGGGGTGCCAACTCAGGCCACCCCTTGTGAGGTTGAAATCAACCTCGCCCCTTCCGGTAGCCCGGCAGCGCCGGGAGGTGCCCCGAAGCGAGGAACGCCGGCATCGGGTGAGCGTGCCAGGCGGCAGCCACTGCGAGTCGCGAGCGTTCCCGCAAGCCAATCCCACATGAAGGGGGGGATAAGAGACAATGGCGAAGAAAGCCAAGGGCGGGAAGAAGAAGGCCGGCAAGAAGCGGTAAGCTGACCTCGCCCGTCAAAAAAGGGGGCGGCTGTCGCCCCCTTTTCACGTACCCAGCTGTCAGCGGTCGGCCGTCAGCTGTCAGCCTCCAGGTCCCCAGCCTCCCAGCCCCGAATCAGCGATGCGTCATGCGTTGGCCGTCCCACACCCGGACGCGCCGCACGACATCCCACTGCTGCAGCCGATCGACGACCTCCATCCCCGAAACCACACGTCCGAAGACCGTGTACTTCGCGTCGAGGTGCGGCTGCGGCGAGGACGTGATGAACCACTGACTCCCGCCGGTGTCGGGCCAGTCGAGCGCCATGCCGACGGCGCCGCGGAGATACGGCCGCTCGTTCAGCTCGTCGCGAATCGTGTAGCCTGGCCCGCCTTCGCCGTCGCCGCGCGGATCCCCGTCCTGAACGACGAAGTCGGGCACCACCCGGTGGACGCTGAGCCCGTTGAAGAAGCCCTTGCGCGCGAGCGCCACGAAGTTCTGCGTGGTCAGCGGAGCATCGAGGACCGCGAGCTCGATCTCGATCGTGCCGCGATCGGTGTCGATGTACACCTCGGTCGATACCGGCGGGTCGACGACGCCCGGCGCCTCGTAGGCGGCGGAAGTGAACACGGTCGGCGCGGGACGAATGGCTGCGGCGACGTCGATCGACGGATCGAGCGGATGGAGCAGCGCCGCCGCGCGGACGCGGACCGCCCAGTCCTTGTCGGCGAGCGCCTCTTTCAGGACCGGCACCGCGTCGGCGGCCCCGTACTCCGCGAGCGCCGCCAGAGCGGCCGCGCGCGCGACGTAGGTCGTGTCGCGCCCGCCGGCTCGATACGCCTCGGCCAGCGCTTTCGCGCCGCCTGCCGGCTTCAGCTCGCCGATGCCGCGCGCCGCGGCGGCGCGCACGATCGGATCGTCGGCCTTGAGGTGGTCGAGCAGGATCGCGTCGATGTCCCGGGCGTGCAGCTTCGCCAGCGCCGCCAGCACCGACGGGATCACCCGCTGATCACCGTCGGCGAGCATCTGATGGAGCCGCGGAAGGCCGCGTTCCGGCGGCAGGGTCCCGAGCAGCGCGGCCAGCGCCGCCCGGACGCTCCAGTGCGGATCGGGATCGAGGCCCGACAGGACGAGCATGAAGTTGTCGGCGTCGACCGCCGCCGTCGCGCGCAGCGCCGCCGCGCGGACGGCCGGGCTGGGGTCGCTGAGCAGGTCGAGCAGCGTGTCGACGACATCCTGCGACTTGAACCGGCCGAGCGCCCCGACCGCTTCGAGCCGCAGCTGCGGGTCCGCGTTCGTGTCCCGGACGATCTTCAGGAGGGGCGTGGCGTCCTGCGACTCGCCGACCTCGCCGAGCGCGCGGACGGTTTCGACGAGCACACCGTGATCGCCGCTCGACAGCAGGGTTCGGAGCACGGGCAGCGCCTCGCGCGCCTTCATCGCGCCGAGCCCTTTCACCGCAAACGCACGCGCGTACGGATCGGCCTCCTTCGCGAGCGTGAGGAGCGCCGGCACGGCCCGCGGATCGCCGAGGCGCTGGAGCGCGTACGCGACCGGCCACCAGCGGACTTTCGGCTGACCCGACTGGTCGAGCACGACAGCCGCCAGCGGCTCGTATGCCTTCAGCCGGACCAGGGCGAACACGGCGAGACGGAACGCGGCGGCCGGCGTATCGCGCCGCGCCTCGTCTTCCGGACGCGGGGTCTGCGACAGCGCGCCCGACTGCACGATCCGGCCGGCCATCTGCGCGATCGGCGCGGCCGCTGACGCGTCGCCGATCAGGCCGAGCGCCTCGGCTGCGCTCCCCTGCATGAGCGGCGAGGAGTCGTTCAGCGCCGCGACGAGCGGATCGCGGGCAGTGCGATCGCCGATGAGGCCGAGCGCGAACGCGGCCATCTGCCGCACTTCCGGTTCCGGATCGGCCAGGAGCCGGGTGAGCGGCGCGACGCCTTCCGTCAGCCCGACGCGGCCCACGGCGAGCGCCGCGCGCCTCCGCACGCGCGCCTCGCCGTCGGTCAGCAGCAGCAGAAGATCGGGCCTTGCGGCGACGACCGGTGCGGGCGCCGGGTGCCGGCCGCGCTTCGGTGGCGGCGCGGGCGGCGTCGGCGGCTGCGGATCGCGCAGGATGCGCTGGTCCTCCAGCCGCAGGATCCAGGCCATCTTCTGATCGAAGGTCGGCGCGGGCGGCCCCTGGGCCGGCGGCGCGCTCGCGCACGCGGCAGCGGCCGCGGACAGCATCAGGGCGAACACAGAGTGCTTGATCGATGACATGCTCAGGACAGGGCCGCCACGGACGCCGGATCGATCACGACGCGCCGCAGCGTGGCGCGCTCGATGCGCGCCTCGACGATCGTCACGCCGAGGCCGTCCCCCGCCGGCACGGCGATGGTGCCGTCGGAGGCGACCTCGATCGGCGGATCGATCAGGTCGGGGTCGAAATAGCGCTTGCTCGCCGCGACGTCGCCGGGAAGCGAGAAGTTCGGGAGCGTCGAGATGTGGATGTTGGCGGCGCGGCCGATGCCCGACTCGAGCATCCCGCCGTGCCACACGGGGATGCCGCGCGCGGCGCAGACGTCGTGGAGCAGGATCGACTGGCCAATCCCGCCGACGCGGCCCGGCTTGATGTTGATGATCCGGCACGCCCCGGCGGCAATCGCCTCTTCGGCGATGCGAACGCTCTTGATCGACTCGTCCAGGCAGATCGGCGTCCGGATCTGGCGCTGCAGCGCCGCGTGATCCGCCACGTCGTCGTATTCGAGCGGCTGCTCGATCATCATCAGGTCGTACTGATCGAGCTGTCGGAGGTGTCCGGCATCGGCCAGGGTGTACGCGGCGTTCGCGTCGACCATCAGCGGAATCGCGCCGAACCGCGCGCGGACGGCTTCGACGGCGGCAATGTCCCAGCCCGGCTTGATCTTGATCTTGATCCGACGGTAGCCGGCCGCCAGCTCGCGACCCACCTTCGCGACGAGCTCGTCGAGCGAGTTCTGGATCCCGATCGAGACCCCCGACGCGATGCGATCGCGCGTGCCCCCGATGGCGCGGCTGAGCGGCTCCCCGCGCTGGCGCGCGTACAGATCCCATGCCGCCATCTCGACCGCCGCCTTGGCCATGTTGTGGCCGCGGATGGCGGCGAGCGCCGGGAACACCGCGCGCGGGTGCTCGAACGACACGCCGAGCACGCGCGGCGCGATGAAGCTCGAGATGATGTGCCAGACGGTCTCGTTCGTCTCCGAGCTGTAGTACGGTTCCTGCTCGGCGACCGCCTCGCCGTAGCCGGTGCAGCCGTCACCGTCGACGCGGACCAGGACGAAGTGCTTGTCGTAGATGCGCCCGAAGCTCGTTTCGAAGAAGTGAACCAGCGGGAGCTTCAGCAGGCGCAGCTCCAGGCGTTCGATCTTCACGGCGCGATGATATCATCGGGCCGCCTTGCAGTACCGCCACATCGCCATCGAAGGGCCGATCGGCGCTGGCAAGACCGCCCTCGCCGAGCGGCTCGGCGCGCGCCTCGATGCGACCGTCGTGCTGGAGGACGCCGAGAACCCCTTCATCGCCGACTTCTACGCGGACCGCCCAGGGGCCGCGCTGCAGGCCCAGCTCTTCTTCCTGCTCAGTCGACACCGGCAGCAGTCGTCGCTGCAGCAGACCGACCTCTTCAGCCAGACGACGGTGTGCGACTACCTGTTCGACAAGGACAAGATCTACGCGTACCTGAATCTCGACGACAACGAGCTGTTCATCTACCAGCGCCTGTACGACCTGCTCGCGCGCGACGTGCCTGCGCCGGACCTCGTGCTGTACCTGCAGGCGCCGACCGACGTGCTCCTGCGGCGGCTGCGCGGGCGGCGCAAGGACCCGGAAGCCGCCGCGCTCGAACCCGACCCCGAGTACCTGCGCGAGCTGAACGAGGCGTACCATCACTTCTTCTTTCACTACAACGCCACGCCGCTGCTCGTTGTCGAGACCTCCGAGTTCGACTCGGCGGCGGGCGAGGAGGCAGTGGACGACCTCGTGAAGCAGATCCGCGGCATGGGATCCGGCACGCGGTACTACGTTCCACGCACGAGGTAGCGGACTCGATTCGTCCCGGCCCGAGCCCCGCCCCCGGTCCCCGGTCCCCGGTCCCCGGTCCCCGGCCCCCAGTTTTGATAAGCTGAAGCCCGTATGGCCTGGTTCAAGAAGGCCCGCACGCCGATCGTCCCGGCGAAGGAGAAGTCGAGCCGGGTACCCGAGGGCCTCTGGGTCAAGTGTCCCGGCTGCTCGCAGATCATCTACAACAAGGATCTGGCGACCAATCTCAGCGTCTGCCCGAAGTGCGCGCACCATTTCCGGATCGGGGCCGCCGATCGCCTGCGCATCCTGTTCGACGACGGCGTGTGGGAGGAGCACGATCCGGATCTGGTATCGACCGACCCGTTGTCGTTCACGGACACGAAGCCCTACAAGAAGCGGCTGAAGGCGACGATCGAGCAGACCGGCCTCAAGGATGCGGTCATCGTCGGCTCCGGACGCATCGACGGCATTCCGACGGTCGCCGCCGCGATGGAGTACGGGTTCATCGGCGGCAGCATGGGCGTGGTCGTGGGCGAGAAGATCACGCGCGGGATCGAGCGGGCGATTGCCGCGCGCTGTCCGATCGTCATCGTCTGCTGCTCGGGCGGCGCGCGCATGATGGAGGGAGCGCTCTCGCTGATGCAGATGGCCAAGATCTGCGGCGCGCTGGCGCGGCTCGATCGGATGAAGCTGCCGTACATCGCCGTCCTGACCGATCCGACGACCGGCGGCGTCACGGCCAGCTTTGCGATGCTGGGCGACCTGAACATCGCCGAGCCGAAGGCGCTCATCGGGTTCGCCGGCCCGCGCGTGATCGAGCAGACGATTCGCCAGAAGCTTCCCGACGGGTTCCAGCGCAGCGAGTTCCTGCTCGAGAAGGGAATGATCGATTTGATCGTGGACCGCCGCGAGATGAAGGCGACCATCGCGAACGCCCTGCGGTTCATGGGCGCCCGCAGCGCCGAGGCGCCCGCGGATCCCTCGGCCGGAGCGCCGGCCGCCGAACCAGCCGCACAGACCTAGGAACCAGGTTCACGACACCGGTGAACCCCGTGATCCCCGAGACCCCTGTGGATCCTCTCGCGTATCTGTTCGGCCTCGAACAGTTCGGGATCAAGTTCGGCCTCGACAACATCCGCGCAATTCTCGCGCGGCTCGGGCACCCGGAGCTCGCGTTCCGGACGATCCACGTCGCGGGCACGAACGGAAAGGGATCGGTCACGGCGATGACTGACGCGTGCCTGCGCGCGGCCGGCCATCGCTCGGGTCGGTACACGTCGCCGCATCTGGTCGACGTCTGCGAACGCTTCGCGGTCGATGGCGTGCCGGTTTCCCGGGAGGCGCTCGCCTCGGTCGTCGCGGCAATCCGGGATGCCGTCGCCGAGCTGCGGGCGTCGGGAGCCCTCCTCGCCGAGCCCACGTTCTTCGAGGTCACCACCGCCGCGGCGTTCGAGCTGTTCCGCCGCGCCGGGATCGAAGTGGCCGTGGTCGAAGTCGGGCTCGGCGGACGGCTCGACGCCACGAACGTGATCCGGCCGCTCGTAACGGCGATCACGTCGATCGCGTTCGACCACGAGCAGTATCTCGGCAGGACGCTCGCCGACATCGCGGTGGAGAAGGGCGGGATCGTCAAGCCCGGCGTGCCGGTGGTGGTGGGGGCGCTGCCGCGGGAGGCGGATGCGGTCATCGCCGGAATCGCGGCCGACCGGGGCGCGCCGTTCGTCCGGGCGTGCGACGGCGCGTCCGTCGAACGATCCGGCGAACGGGGCATTCGTCTCCGCACGCCCGACTGCGACTACGGGAGCATGCCGTTCGCGCTCGAAGGCGAGCACCAGCTGCAGAACGCGCTCGTCGCCGTACGCATGCTCGAGCTGGCGGGCCGCGCCGGCCTGTCGGCGCCGCCCGCGGCCGTCGCCGCCGGACTCGGGCAGGTCGCCTGGCCCGGGCGGCTCGACTGGCGGCGGTTGCCGGACGGACGCGAGGCGCTGCTCGATGCCGCACACAACGCCGAAGGCGCCGCGGCGCTGGCCGGGTATCTCGGTGCCCGCGGCATCAGATGCCCGCTCGTGTTCGCGGCGATGCGCGACAAGGACGCGCGCGCCATGCTCGGCGCGCTGGCGCCGCACGCGACGGCGCTCGTGCTGACGCAGCCGCCGACGGCGCGCGCGGCCGATCCGGCCGAGCTCGCGCAGCTCGCGCGGACGATCGCGCCGGAGCTGCCGGCCGTCGTCGAGCTGGTGCCGCGCGACGCCCTGCGCGCCGCCTGGCGCCTCTCGCCGACGATCGTCGTCGCGGGATCGATTTTTCTCCTCGGCGACGTGCTGCCTGCGATCGAGAGCGGCCGGCCGTGATACCCTTCGAAAACACCCCCATCCTTCGCATGGTGCGAGCGTTGTTCCGAATCGTCTGGGGCGCCGCCTTCCTGCTGTGGCTCGCCGCCCCGGCGGCCGCCCAGATCGCCGGCTGGACGTCGACGGCGGATCGCACCGAACGGATCGGCGAGAACCATTACCGTCTCTCGGGGAACGTCGTGCTGAAGCGTGGCGACACCGAGCTGTACGCGGACGTCCTCGATGCGTTCACCGACGAGAGCCGCGCGGTCGCGACCGGCAACGTCCTGTTCACGCAGGGGACGAACCGCATCTCGGCCGACCGCGCCGAGTTCAACACGAAGACGCGGCTGGGCACGTTCTACAACGCAAGCGGCATGGCGACGTTCCAGCCGCCGCGGCAGCCGCTGCAGCGCGGCGGCTTCGCCGCCCCCCAGCTCACGGGGCAGGACAACGACGTCTATTTCTTCGGCGAGATGGTGGAGAAGGTGGCCGCCCAGAAATACCGCATCACGCACGGCGGCTTCACGACGTGCGTGCAGCCGACGCCGCGCTGGGATCTGCACGCGGGCACCGTCATGCTGCACATCGATCACTACACGATGCTCCGCGATGCCGTGCTGAAGGTGAAGGGCGTGCCGCTGCTGTACCTGCCCTTCATGTACTATCCGACGAAGAGGGATCCGCGCGCGACCGGCTTCCTGATTCCGACCTACAGCAACTCGACGCTGCGCGGGCAATCCATCCACGATGCATTCTTCTGGGCCATCGATCGGAGCCAGGACGCGACGTTCATGCACGACTGGTACTCGAAGACCGGCCAGGGGCTCGGCAGCGAATACCGGTACAACTTCGGCCCGGCGTCGAACGGCGACCTGAGCGCGTACTGGCTCGACGAGCACGAGGCGACCTACCTGCAGCCGAACGGCACCGAGCAGTCGCTGCCCGCCTCGCGCAGCTTCGAGATTCGTGGCAACGCGAACCAGGAGCTCCCGTTCGGCCTCCGCGCGCGCGGCCAGGTGAGCTACTTCTCCGACCTCACCACGATGCAGACGTTCAACACGAACATCTACGACGCCACGCGCAACCGGCGCACCTTCGGCGGCAACGTGGTGGGCGCGTGGGGCACGTATACGCTCAACGGCACCTTCGATCACACGGAGTACTTCTACAGCAGCACGAACTCGTCGGTGAGCGGCGGCGTGCCGCGGATCGCGTTCAGCCGCAACGAGCGGCCGCTCTTCGGCGATCTGTACTTCACGGCGACCGGCGAGTACGCCCGGCTGCTGTACGAGAACAAGCGCCCGGGCTCCGGCGGCAGCGTGATCGACTACAACGCGGGCCTGACGCGCTTCGACCTCCGGCCGCAGATCCGGTTTCCGTTCACGAAATGGCAGTGGTTCACCGTGAACTCGTCGCTCAGCTGGCGCGACACCTACTACTCGCGCAGCTACACGATCGATCCGACGACCGGCGCCCCGGTCGTGGATCCGGTCACCCGCCAGAACCAGGTGGCGGACGAGAACCTGAACCGGAGGTACTACACGATCCAGGCGCAGCTGGTGGGCCCGGTGTTCGACCGCATCTGGGACACGCCGGGCAACGGCTACGCGGAGAAGTTCAAGCACACCATTGAGCCGTCCCTCAACATCCAGCGAACCTCGGCGATCGACAACTACAACAACATCGTCAAGATCGACGGCACCGACACGATCGTCGGCGGCACGACGCTGACCTACGGACTGACCAACCGCTTCTATGCCAAGCAGCGGCTGCTCCCGGGGCAGCCGGCGCAGGCGCGCGAGATCGTCGACGTCTCCGTCACCCAGAGCTACTACACGAACCAGTTCGCGGCCCGCGTCGACCAGCAGTACGTGACGAGCTACTCGGGCGTCGCGCCGAGCCACTACTCCCCGCTCGCGCTGGCCGTGCGCGCCATCCCGACCGATCGGATCAACGCCACGATGCGCGCCGAGTTCGACAGCCGGTACCGCGCGCTGCGGCAGATTTCGGCGAGCGGCACCTACAGCCTGATCGGCATACTGCAGGCGAGCGCCGGATGGAGCAAGCAGGGCTACATCAAGGAGCTGCCCGGCTACAACAACCCGTTGCTGCTGACGCAGGCCGTCAACGGCTCGGTCAACCTGCACACGCGCAACAACCGCGTCGGCGGGCTCTATGCCTTCAACTACGACGTCCGGCGCGGGGCCATGATGCAGCAGCAGGTCCAGTCGTTCTACAACGCCCAGTGCTGCGGGATCGCGTTCGAGTACCAGACGTACAACTTCGCGGGTCTCGGCGCGTACGCCGCCGTGCCGGCCGATCACCGCTTCTTCCTGTCGTTCACCCTCGCCGGCCTCGGCAACTTCTCGCCCTTCAGCGGCGCGATGAACGGCGTGCCGCGATGAGCGCCTGGCCGGTCCGCTGAGCATGCGACCTTCGGTCCTGGTCACCGGAGCGGCGGGCTTCGCGGGCAGTCATCTGCTCGATCAACTCGCGGCGCAGGGCCACGCGGTCGTCGCGTGGCATCGGCCGGGCGCCGATCCGCCGGCCTCGACCGCGACGGTGCAGTGGCAGGCGGTCGACGTGCTCGACGCCGCCGCGGTCGCCGCCGCAATCGCCGCGCTGCGGCCCGAGATCGTGTACCACTGCGCCGGGGCGGCCCACGTCGGCCGCTCCTGGGCGACGACCCTCGACACCTTCGCCGTCAACGTGCGCGGCACGCACCGTCTGCTCGAAGGGCTGCGGCGCGCGGCGGTGTCGGCGCGCGTGCTCATCCCGGGTTCCGCGGCGGTGTACGCGAGCGCGGACGTCCCGCTCGGCGAGGACCATCCCGTCGGGCCTGCCAGCCCGTATGCGCTCAGCAAGCTGGCGCAGGAGATGCTGGGCCTGCGCGCCGTCGGGGACGGCACCCAGGTGTACGTCGCGCGGGCGTTCAACCATTTCGGGCCGCGGCAGGATCCCCTGTTCGTCGCGTCGGCCTTCGCCCGCCGGATCGCCGACGTCGAAGCCGGCCGCTGGGCGCCCGAGATCACCGCCGGCAATCTCCAGGCCAGGCGCGACCTGACCGACGTGCGCGACACGGTCCGCGCCTATCGGCTGATCGTCGAGCGCGGCCGGCCGGGGCGCACCTACAACGTCTGCAGCGGCCGCGCCATCGGCATCGGCGACCTGCTCGATCTGATGCTGGCGCGCGCGCGCGTGCCGATCCGCATCCGCATCGACCCCGCGCGGTACCGTCCCAACGACGTGCCGGTGGTCGTCGGCGATCCGTCCCGCATCCGCGACGAGATCGGGTGGGCGCCGGAGATTCCGCTCGAGCGGTCGCTCGACGACCTGCTGGCGTACTGGCGGCGCGAGTCGGCACGCGGCGAGTCGCGGCAGCGCTCCTGACCTCGTGCGACGGGAACCGGAATCGTGAAAGTACTCGTGACCGGCGGAACGGGCTACCTGGGTCGCGCCGTCGTCCGCGCGCTGGCGGATCGCGGCCACGATCCCGTGGTCTTCTCGCGCCGCGCGACGGCCGGCGGCCTTCCAGGACGCGCGGTCGATGGCGACGTGCGCGACCGCGACGCGCTCGTGCGCGCGGCCGCCGGGTGCGACGTCATCTGCCACCTGGCCGCCCTCGTCAGCATCTGGCGCCGGCGCCGGGCCGACTTCGACGACGTGAACGTCGGCGGGCTCGCGAACGCGCTCGCCGCGGCCGACCAGTGCGGGGTCACGCGCATCGTGTACACCTCGTCGTTTCTCGCGCTGCCGCCGGCCGGCCGTACGGAGGCGCTCGAAGCCAACGACTACCAGCGCACGAAGGTCGCGGCGGATCGGCTCTCGGACCGCGCCGTCGCCGGGGGTGCGCCGCTTGCGCGCGTGTATCCAGGCGTCGTCTACGGACCCGGATCGTTCACCGAGGGAAACCTGGTCGGCCGCCTGATCGCGGACCACCTGCGCCACAGGCTGCCCGGCCTGGTCGGACCGGAGCACGCCTGGTCGTACGCGTACGTCGACGACGTCGCCGCGGGGCACGTCGCGGCAATCGAGCGCGGGCGCACGGGCGCACGGTATATTCTGGGCGGCGTCAACGCCTCGCAGCAGCGGCTCTTCGCCATCGTGCAGCAGATCACCGGCCGCCGGCCGCCCCGTCGCATCCCGTTCGTTCTCGCCGAGCTGCTCGCCGCCGCGGAGGAATGCCGCGTGCGAATCAGCGGCGGCATGCCGCTCATCACGCACGGCGCCGTGGAGATCTTCAGGCACGACTGGACGCTCGACAGCTCCGTCGCCGGGCGCGAGCTGCAGTACTCGGTGACGCCGCTCGAAACCGGCGTCGCGCGCACCGTGGCGTCGATTGCCTCCGGCGGGACCGGACGCTCGTGAGCGGCCACGACGAAGGCGCGCGCCAGTGGGTGCACGTCGGCTCCGTCGCATTCGCGTTTCTGCTCCGCGTGCTGACCTGGCCGCAGGCCGCGGCGCTGGCCGCGGCGGCGTTCCTGTTCAACCTCGCCGTGCTGCCGCGCGTCGGCGGACGCCGGCTGTACCGGCCGGCCGACGCCGCGCGCGGCTATCCGCTCGGCATCCTGCTGTATCCGCTCGCCGTCCTCGGGTTGATCCTCCTGTTCCCGACGCGGCTCGACATCGCCGCAGCCGCATGGGCGATTCTCGCCTTCGGCGACGGCTTCGCGACGCTCGTCGGGCGCCGTCTGGCCGGGCGGCGATGGCCCTGGAGCCCCGACAAGACGATCGCCGGCACGGTCGCGTTCACGGTATTCGGCGGCTGCGGAGCGACCGCCCTCGCATTGTGGACGCGCCCCTCCGTCCATCCGCTCCCGCCGCTCGCGTTCGCGCTCGTCGCGGCGCCGGTCGCGGCGCTGGCCGCGGCGCTGGTCGAAACGATTTCGGTGAGGCTCGACGACAACATCTCCGTCCCGGTGGTGTCGGCCGGTGTCCTGTGGCTCGCGAGCCTCTTCGCGCCGGATGTCTGGCACATGGCGCGGCCGGGGGTCTCTGCCCTCCTGCCCTGGGCGGCCGCCGTCAACCTCGTCGTCGCGTGGGCCGGATATCGCGCGCGCACGGTGTCGCGTTCGGGCGCGATCGGCGGCGCCGTCGTGGGGATCGCGATCTATGCGGGAGCCGGGGTCCTCGCGTGGCTGCTTCTGTTCGCGACGTTCGTTCTCGCCTCGGTGACGTCGCGCCTCGGCCTCCGGCGCAAGAGCGCCCTCGGCATCGCGGAGGAACGGGGCGGCCGCCGCGGC
>JBLMXQ010000151.1:0-22160 GCA_050257855.1 Betaproteobacteria bacterium
GGCAGCGTGACGACGATCAACAACGACCTGCAGTTTCCGCAGGAGCTGAACATCTTCGGCGCGGGCACGCTCGGCGATCACGTCTCGTACTTCAGCGAGCTGACGGTCGGCCAGAACCCCGACGGCTCGGCGGAGGTCGAGATTGAGCACGCGAACCTGGCGTTCGACTCGCCGTTCGGCCCCGAGGACGCATTTCACTTCCGCATCGGGAAGATCATGCCGAACGTGGTCGACGGCTTCCAGGAGATGCAGATCGCGACCTACGCGGCGATCGACAGCCTCTTCGCCTACAATCCGATCGGCGTGAACGGCGGGACGGGCCTCGGCGAGGACACCGGCATCTCGGTGCCGGCGATGGCCACCGGGATCGAAGGCTACGGCATCCTGCGTCACCGGGCGCTGTGGGTGGCGGGGATCGCCAACGGCCTCGGGCCGTCGCCGACCGACACCACGGGCCGATTCGACGGCAACAACGCGAAGGACGTCTACGCGCGCTTCGACTACAAGATCGGCGGCATGGGACTCGACGGCGACACCGGCGGGCAGCCTTATGTCCCCGAGAAGAACTGGCGCGACAACTCGCTGCGCGTCGGCGTGTTCACCTACCGCGGCGACGGAGCCGGCATCGACTTCCCGGTCGCGGACGCGGCGGACGGCTCGCCCGCGCAGAACATCCAGGACCTGCATTTCCTGCGCACGGGCGTCTACGCCAGCGTGTTCTATCAGGACCTCAACGTGTTCGGCGCATTCGTGCACGGCACCGATTCGCTCAATCTCCTCGCCGCCGACTCCGGCCTGGCCCTGGCCGCGCTCGAACCGAGCTACCATGCCTGGTTCACGCAGGCCGACTACGTCATCTATCCGTGGCTCCAGGCGAGCGCGCGCTACGAGACGGTCACGCCCGGCGATCGCACCGTGGCCAGCCTGCGCACGGGCGTGTTGAATGTCAGCGCGCTCATCCGCGCGAACGTCAAGGCGATGCTCGAGTACCAGCGCGACCTGCGCGAAGGCACGAACCACTCGCTCGAGGCGGTTCTGCGCTTCGCGTTATAGGCATCATCCAGCCAACATCCAGCCAATGTCATCTTCAGGAGAGGCCTCATGATTCGTCGATTCGCCGTTCCGCTCACCATCGCCGCAGCGCTCGCGCTCGGCCTGCCGCTCGCGCGCCTCGGCGCTGTCAGCGGCACCATCGAAGGCACCGTCAAGACCGCCGGCGGCGGCCCGGCTGCCGACGCCGTCGTGTTCATCGAGCACGCGGCCGGCGCGCCTTCCTCCCCCGGCGCCGCGACCATCGACCAGCGCAACATGAAGTTCGCGCCGCACGTGCTGCCGATTCTCGCCGGCACGACGGTGAAGTTCCTCAACGACGATGCCGTGCAGCACAACGTCTTCTCGCCGGATCACGAGAAGTACAACCTGGGCACGTGGCCTCAGGGCCAGACCAAGGAGCACGTCTTCGCGAAGTGCGCCAAGGCTCCGTGCGCCTATGTGCAACTCTGCCGCATCCATCCCGAGATGGAGGGCTTCATCGTCGTCCTCGACAACCCGTATTTCGCGGTGACCAACGCCCAGGGCGCCTACAAGATCGACAACGTGCCGCCGGGTGCGTACACGCTGGGCGTCTGGGCCGAGAAGGGCAAGACCGCGCCGAAGCCGGTCAAGATTGACGGCAGCCGGCCGGCGACGCTCGACTTCGCCATCGGGCGCTGAGGCGGCCATGTTCACTCACCTGAGGGGGGTGCGCACCGCGGGGATCGCACTGATTCTCGCCGGCGCGCTCGGCGTGCGGATGCGCGCCGCCCAGGCCGGAGAGCCAACGCCGGTGCAGGGCCCGAGCACCCTGCACCACCTCCGGCTGACCATCGAGAAATCGAGCATGGGCTGGAACGGTCAATGGTCGCCGCCGCCGACGACGGTCCCGCCCGGCTTCGACGGGAGCCTGCGCTCCGAGCCGACCGGAGGGCCGTTCGTGCTGAGCGGCGCCGATATCTATCGCATCAGCTGCCGGGCCTGCCACAAGGCCGACGGTACCGGCGCGCCGCCCGAGATCAATTCGATCATCGGCCCGGTGCAGGCCGCGTCGGTGCAATGGATGACGGCGCGAATGAAGCAGCTGGGCCGGCCGGTCGATGCCGCCTTCATCAGGCAGCTGACCGCGGGCACTGAAGCCGACCTGCACAAGCGCTTCGAAGCCGGCGGCCACAACATGCCGGCGTTCGGCTATCTCTCCGACGCGGAGATCCGCGTGCTTCGCGTCTATCTCGACCAGCTGGCCGGCCTGAGCGTGCCGGCGCGGGTGCCGACCATCACGGAGCCGTCGATGCGGGTCGGCGAACTGCTCGTCAAAGGCACCTGCCACATCTGCCACGACGCGACGCGGGCGGATCAGCCGCCGACGGAAGTCCTGACCAACGTCATCCCGTCGCTCCAGAGCATGACGCGCCAGAAGACCTTCGACGCGTTCGTCCACAAGGTTCGCGAGGGCGCGCCGGTGCCGCTCGGATCGGGAGACGTGATGTCGCGCGGCCGCATGCCGGTGTTCAACTACCTCACCGAGCAGGAGGTGGCTGCGGCGTATGCATACCTGATGGCTTACCCGCCGCGCTAGGGACCCGCGCCGCCGGGCGTCGGCGCGGGCGCCACCGAACGCCACTGCAGCACGACGGACGCTGTCGCCGTGTTGTCGGTCTTCTTGAAACCGGGGACCGGATCGTTCGCGTAGCGCAGCAGGTAGCCGAACTTGAGTGCCAGGCGGCTGTTCATCGCCGCCTGCACCGCCAGTTCGGCTTCCGAGCGGTACGCCGAGGTGTTCCGGAAATCGGGATAGTAGGTGAACCGCTGCGTCGTCTCGCCGGCCGCGCCGATCGGGAGGCGGCTCAGGAGCTGGAGAACGCCGACCGGATCGTCCAGGTTCGTGCCGACCGCCCGCTGCTCGTGGTTCCACGCCAGGCTCGTCGTTCCGTCGAGCGTCCAACCAGGCCCGCGCACCAGCGCCCAGCCAAGGCCGGCATCGAGGACATTGCGGAAGTCGAGGCCCGACAGCTGATCCCGCTCGGCGCGCTCGCCGACTGTCAGCTTCAGGAGCGGCGTCAGCGCGCGCTGGCCGCGCCCGCCGGCGATATACCGCTCCGCCGTCTTGAGGCCCCCGCTGCTGGCGCGTACGGCCGTCGCGTTGGAGTCAATCTGCCACACGGCGCCGCGCCGATGAGCGGCGAAGTCGGCGCCGAACGAGGACGTCTGGGAGTTGCCGCTCGTCCCGACGAAAGACGCGCCGACCTGCGCGTCCCAGAGCGGGGGCGGCGGCGCCGGATCTGCCGGCGGCGCCGCCGTCTGGGCTGCTGCGGACGCCGAGACCGCTGCCGAAACCGAGAGTGCCGAGACGATCCGACGGAGATTCATCACCCTCCCAGCCCGACTTGTCGTCACCGTCACCGAAACGCCGATCATCCGGGTGACCGTCGAACCGCTCAGTGCTGCGAGCGGCGCTCCGAGGTGACCTTCCGGATCTCGGCGACGGTGTTGTCGACGCAGATGTCGATCAGCGCCTTTCCGATTTCCGGCGTCGACGGATGCGGATCGCCGGTCAGACCGTTGTTCACGCGCGGGGCGTTCGGGTCGCGGCGCTGGCCGCGCTGACCGCCTCCGGGCGGGACCGGCGGCTGGCCGGCCCTGATCCGCGCCTCGCGCGCGTCGCGCTGCGCCTTCCACTGCTCCGGCGTGACGCCGGTCGGATCGAACGGGACGGTCTTGTAGGTCGGCCGCACCCACGCGCCGGGCGCCGGCTGCATGTAGAGCATCTCCGATGTCTCCATCATGGCGCCGTGGCCGCCGATCGGGAGCTTGTGCTCGTAGAGATACATGTCGATGTCGTCGTGCGTCTTGTCGTAGAAGTCGGCGATGTAGTAGACGTGCACGCCGCTCGGCCCGAGCTTCGCGTCCTCCTCTTCGGCCGCTTCCTTCATCTCCTTCTGGCCGCCGCCGTGGTCGCCCATGACGTAGATGTCCTTGAAGCCGTGCCACGACATGCTTTCGATCTCGGCGACGACGACCGCCTTGAACACCTCGGGGGGCATCGTCACGCCGCCCGGCTGCGTGGTGCCCGGCCGCACGCCGGTGGCGCTGGGCGTGATCGGCAGGACCGGCGCGACCAGCGCGTTGCCGAGCTTCTTCGCCGCCTGCACCGCGTTGTAGTGGGCGATGAAGGTATGCCCGCCGAGGACGTCCTGCGGCCCGCGCTCTTCCGTGCCGCCAGCCGGGATCAGCACCGACGTCATGCCCTGGTTGTGAATCTTGTCGTAGACCTCGGTGTGCGTCAGCAGCTCCAGGTCCACGACGTCCTTCACGTTCACCGCCGCCGGCTGAGCCACCGCGAGCGTCGAACACAGCATCGACGCGACGAACACGATCGTCTTCCTCATACGTCCTCCGCCAGAAATCGTCCGCATCATCGAATGTGGTAGTGCCGCACCGGGGTATCGGGGCGATGGCGCAACGTGCAACGGGTCACAGCTTCGCCAGCGCGCCCTTCACGCGCCCGGCGGTCAGCGGCGCGCGGCGCACCCGCGCCCCGGTCGCGTCGAAGACGGCGTTGGCGATGGCGGCGGCCGTCGCACGAGACGAGGGCTCGCCGGCGCCGCCGGGCGGAAGCTCGGGACGATCGATCAGGACGACGTCGACCGCCGGCGGAATGTCCACCGAGCGAGCGATCGGATAGGTCCGCCAGTCGTCGCTCGTCACCATGCTGCGGTCGAAGGCGACCTCCTCCTTGAGCGCGCGCGAGAGCGACTGTACGAGATTCGCCTGAATCGTGCGCCGAAGGGCCGCGGGATTGACCACGAGGCCGCAGTCGTGCGCGCAGACGAATCGTGTCACGCGGACGGCGCCGGTCTGCCGATCCACTTCCACTTCGGCGACGGTCCCCACGTAGGTGCCGTTGCGCGTTCCGAGCGCAATGCCGCGCCCGGACGCGACGGCGCCGGAGGACGCCGGCTGCGGCGACTTCCGGCGCGTCCAGCCGGCCTTCTCGGCCGCGGCGGTCAGAACCGCTTTCGCGCGCGGCTCCTCGATGTGCTCGAGGCGGAAGTCCAGCGGATCGACGCCGGCGGCGGCCGCGATTTCGTCCACGAAGGATTCGACGGCGAACGACGCCGCGGGCCCTTCCGGATCGCGGAGGTGGCTCGACCTGAGCGGCGAGGGCCCGTCGTGGAACGGCGCCAGCACGTGCGCGACCGATCGCACGTTTGGGAATCCGTACGCCGGCGTCTGGCCGCCCCAGGCGACGAACTCGTCGACGCCGCTCCGGTTGGGCATCCCGGTGAGGCGCGCCGCGAGGAAGTTGTCGGCGGTCGCCGGCTGGTACATGACTTCTCCACCCGAGAACGCGCGCGACGTGAACTCGAGCGCGGTGATCCGGTTCTCCGCGTCGATCCCGGCGACCAGATCGCACGCCACCGCCGGACCCTTCGCGCCCCACACCGTCATGTCGTCGCGCATCCACTGGACGCGTACCGGCGCGCCGGCGGCCTGCGAGAGCAGGACGGCGTCGGCCGCCGCGTCCTCGAAGCCGGGCCGCCCGTACGATCCGGCGTCCTCGGTCCAGATGATGCGCACGCGCTCGGCTGGAACGCCGAGCAGCTCGGCGAGCCCCTTGCGCAGCGCGTGCGGCTTCTGCGCACCGGACCACACGGTGGCCGTGCCGTCGCTTCGCACGTCCGCCACCGCGCACCCCGGGCCCATCGTGGCGTGCGACTGGAAGGGGAAATCGTAGCGCGCCTCGATTCGCCGCGCGGCGGTGGCGAGGGCCGCCGCGACGTCGCCGCGATTGAGCGTCTCCTTCGTCGCCTTCGGCGCGGCCGCGCGCATGTGCTCGTAGAGCGCGTCGCTGCCGGGAAACGCCTCGAGCGGCGCCGTCCACGTCACCTTCAGGGTCTCGGCCGCGCGTATCGCAGACCACTCGTCCCGGGCGACCACGCCGACGAAGTCGCGCTGCACGACCGTTCGCACGTATCCGGCGATCGTTCTGGCGGCGGCGTCGTCGACGCGGATGAGCGACGCCCCGACCCCGGCCGGCCGGACGACGCGCCCGTGCAGCATGCCGGGGACGCGCACGTCGGTGACGTAGCGGAACGTGCCGAGCACCTTCGGCGCGATGTCAACGCGCGGCACCGACTGCCCCACGACCTTGAACGCGGACGGGTTTTTCGGCGTCCCGGCGCCTTCGACGTTGATCGCGAAGCCGGACCCGGACACCTTCAGCGTGCCGTTCAGCCCGGCGCCTCCGGCCAGCTCGGCGTACGTGACGCGCTTCTCCGCATGGCCGATCACCGAGACGACGCCATCGTTCACCTCGAGGCGATCGACCGGCGCGGCGAAGCGGCGCGAGGCGAGCTGCAGGAGCAGTGCCCGCGCAGTCGCCGCCACGTTGCGCAGGGGTCGCGAGCCCATGCTGATCGACGTACTGCCGCCGACGCCGCCCTGGTCCATGGTTCGGGCGGTGTCTCCCATGACGAAGGTGACCTGGTCGAGCGCCACGTCGAGCTCGTCGGCCACGAATTGCGCGAACGCGGTCTCCACGCCCATGCCGATCTCGACCTTGCCGGTGAAGACCTGCACGCGGCCGTCGCGGTCCACGCGCAGCCACGAATCGAGGCGGCCGGGTCCGGTCCTCTCGCCGGGAGCCGGCGCCGCGAACACGCGGGGCACGACCGACGCGTCGAAAAGGCTGAAGCCGATGAGCAGGCCGCCGGCGTCTCTGACGAACTCGCGCCGCGTGAGCCCGGTGTGTCTGGCCATGATGTTGCCTTTCACGCGCGCGCGAGGCGCCGCATCGCGTCGAAAATCCCCACGTGGCTGCCGCAGCGGCACACGAGGCCGGCGCACGCGCGGCGGATCTGCTCGTCGCTCGGGTGCGGGTTGACGTCGAGCAGCGCTTTCGTCGTCAGCACCCACCCGTTCAGGCAATAGCCGCACTGGAACGCCTGCTCGTCGATGAACGCCCGCTGGACGGGATGCGGACGGTCGGGCGTACCGAGGCCGGACAGCGTGACGATCTTCCTGCCGACGACGTCGGATACCGTGGTCACGCACGAGCGCACGGCGCGGTTGTCGACGAGCACCGTGCACGCGCCGCACTGCCCGAGTCCGCAGCCGAAGCGCGGGTTGTCCAGGCCGAGCGTGTCGCGCAGCACGTAGAGCAGGGGACACGCGGGATCGACGTCGACCTCACGGGCGGTGCCGTTGATGGTCAGCGAGGCAGTCATGATGCCGCGAATTATACGCTCGGCGGCTGCGAAGTGAGTCCGGCCTTCGACAGGGGACGATTCTGCCGTCCCTGGCCGGATTGACACGGCTGGAACCTCGCAGGTAGGTTGATCGGCCATGTACGCGCATGGAATGGCCCGAGGGCTGACGCTGCTCACAATCCGCAGGAACGGACGCGATTCGCTGGGCGTCAAGACCGGCCGGGGAATCATCGACGCCCGGCGCGCCGCCGAGCTCCTGGCGATGGACGGGCCTGCGACCGTCGACGATCTCCTCCAGCACGAAGATGGCCCGCGTCTTCAGGCGCTCGTGGACGCCGCGCTCGGGTCCGACCGTGCGCGGACGGCGTTCCTCGACGAGCGCCAGATCGAATACGGCCCGCTCGTGAGCCGCCCGGAAAAGATCGTCTGCGTCGGCCTGAACTACCGCAAGCACGCCGAGGAGACCGGCATGGCGATCCCGAAGTGGCCGGTCCTCTTCAACAAGTTCAACGGGTCGCTGAACCGCCACAAGGGCACGATCGCGCTGCCGGTGGACGTCGCGACGCAATTCGACTACGAGGTGGAGCTGGTCATCGTCATCGGCCGGCGCGCCAGCCGCGTCGCCGAAGGCGACGCGGCCTCGTACGTCGCCGGCTACGCGATCGGCAACGACTTCACGGCGCGCGATCTGCAGATGAGCCGCGGCGGCCAGTGGATGATCGGCAAGACGCTCGACGGCTTCGCGCCCATCGGGCCGTACCTGGTGACCGCCGATCAGGTCGATCCCGATCGCCTGCCGATCGAGTGCCGCGTGAACGGCGAGACGCGTCAGTCGTCGAACACGGCGGATTTCATCTTCAACACACGGCAGGTGGTGAGCTACGTGTCCCGGTACTTCACGCTGCAGCCCGGCGACGTGATCTTCACCGGCACGCCGGAGGGCGTCATCCTCGGAATGCCGAAGGAGCGGCAGGTGTGGCTGAAGCCCGGAGACCGGATCGACTGCAGCGTCGGCGGCCTCGGCGAGCTGTCGTTCGCGCTGGCCTGACGGGCGTCAGCACGACACGCAGTGGTGATGGTTCGTCGCGCCGAGCTTCTCGAGCAGGGCGACGGTCTCCGGAAAGGGCTGCGTGCGCTGCACGGGACCGTTCGCCATGTCCACCGTGCTCTGCCCCGCACGATTGATCGCCAGCGGATCGGCGCCCCTGGAGACCAGATAGAGAATCAGGGCGTTGTCGCCCCGCGAGGCCGCATGGTGCAGCGCAGTGTTGCCCTCGTGGTCGCGCGCGTTGACGTCCGCGTGCAGCACCTCGACGAGGTACCTAACCGCGGCCAGCTGGCCGGTGGGCGCGAAGCGGTGGGCGTTGGCCGCAAATCCCTCGCCGTAGCCCACGCCGGCCGCGGCCAGCAGCGGCGGGACGCCCGGCCCGCCGACGGGAATCGGAGGCAATCCGGACACGTCCTGTTCGGCGCGCCTCTCGGCGTCACCGGTCTGCGGCCGCGCGGCCGGCTTGAGCGTGGGAATGTTCGGATCCGCCCCGTGCGCGACCAGCAGCTTCATGGCGTCGATGTCGCTCGCGTACGCCGCGCGCCAGAATGGCGTCGCGCCGATTTCGTCGACGCCCGACTGGTCGAAGTTGTATCCGGAGTACCAGACCTTCTTCGTGAGCCGCGCGTTCGGGTCGGCGCCCTTGTCCAGCAGCCGCTTCATGAAGTCGAGGTAGCTCAGTTCCTGATTCAGGTACGCGCGCGGCTGCGGATACAGCGTGCGCGGCGCCCACTGGACGTTGATGGCGGCATAGAGCGGCGCCGCGCCGTTCTCCGCGGCCAGATTCGGATCGGCGCCTCGATCGAGGAGCAGCCGCGCCGTGTCGAACCGGCCGTTGATCGCCGCGATGAGCAGCGCGCTCGTGTGATCGCCGCCCCTGACCTGGTTGACGTCCACGCCGGCGTCGAGCAGCGTCTCGACGATGTCGGAGTAGCCCTGCCGCGCGGCGTACAGGAGCGGCGTCATCCCGCCCTGTGAGTATACGAGCTCGTTGAGCGTGTACTGGCGCTCGACGCCGGGCACCCGGGGCTTGCTCGTTCTGCGAACCTCGTTGAATCCGCCGGAACGGCCCGCGGGCCGGGCCAGGTTGCGCCCGTCCGGATTCCTGCCGTCCCGGCTGAACGCGGCCAGATCGACGACCTTCGTCGCGGCGTTCGGATCGGCGCCGTGCGCCAGCAGCAGCTTCACGACCGGACCGCGGTCGGCGGCGGCGGCGAACATCAGCGGCGTCTGGCCGCGGGCGGTCTCCCGGGCGTTGACCTCCGCGCCGGCGGCCATCAGCGTCGTAGTGGCCCCGGCGTCGCCGGCGGCAGCGGCCAGCATGAGCGGCGTCGCGCCGGTGATGGTCGCGGCATTGACGTCGGCGCCATGCCGCACGAGCAGGTCGACGACCGGCGCGCTCCCGGCCTCGGCGGCGAGATGGAGTGGCGTGTACGCGCCGAGCCGCGTCGTCGACCCGACGCTCGCGCCAGCCTCGAGGAGCGTTCGCACGAGCGTCGCATCGCCGTGCCGCGCCGCCCAGTGGAGGGCCGTCATCCCGTCGCCGGCCGGCGCGTTGACGTCCGCCCCGCTCTTCACGAGCGCCTGCACTTCGGCGTCGCGGCCGTCGCGGGCCGCTTCGACAATCGACGCAGCAGGCGCAGCCGCGTGGAGTGCGACGGCGAGACACCACGCGGCTCCGGCGCTCGAGATCCCGAGGCGAAACGTTCGCGTCATGCGTCTTCCTCTGGCCGGCGAGGGTTCAGCCTGTCCTGGGTTCCAGGGTTCGAGGGTTCTACGGTCCTAAGTTCCCTTGAACGTGAGAAGCAGCCACCCCGGGAACCCACTTACGCTCCGATCGCCCTCGATTCAGATCGAGCGCGCCCGTGCTGTCGCCGAACCTGTCCATGTCTTCGAGGCCGAGCGTGTGGAGCACCGACAGCATCGCGTTGGCCATCGGCGTGCCGTCGGCAGCCCTCAGGTGAAGCCCGCCCGTCAGGCGTCCGCCGGCGTGCCCGGCCAGGACCAGCGGGCAGCGCTTGTGGTTGTGCAGGTTCGGGTCGCCCATCGGCGATCCGTACATCACCAGCGTGTTGTCGAGCAGGGTGCCGCCGCCGTCCGGGATGCTCCTCAGCTTCGCGAGGAAGTATGGCAGCAGGCCGACGTGGTACCGGTTGATCTTCTCGAATTCTCGGATCCGATCCTCCTTCTCCTGATGGTGCGAGGCGTTGTGGAACCCGGTCGTGACGCCGCTTCCGGGGTACACGCGGCCCGAGGCATCGCGCGCCATCTTGAAGGCGAACACGCGCGTGATGTCCGACGCGAACGCCAGCGCCTGGAGATCGAACATGAGCTTCACGTGCTCGTCGAACGAGTCCGGCACGCCGATCGGCGCGGCCGGGAGCGCGCGCGGCTCGCCGCTCGCGTTGTACGCCTCGACCTTCTGGATGCGCCGTTCGACCTCGCGGACGTCGTCCAGATATTCGGAAAGCCGCGCCCGATCGGCGGGTCCGAGCCGGGCCCTGAGCGCCGCGACCGTCGCCGTGATCGTATCGAGGATGCTCCGGTCCTCGCGCCGGCGGAGCGCCCGCTCCTCGGGTGTCGCGCCCGCCCCGAACAGCTGATCGAAGACCGCACGCGGATCACGAATCATCGGGAGCGGCTGGCCAGGCGACGCCCAGCTGATCGAATCGGTGTAGGCGCAGGAGTATCCGTACTCGCAGCCGCCGGCCTGATCCACGTTCTCGATGCAGAGCTGCATCGACGGAATCGGCGTGTCCTGGCCGAACCGCCTCGCGTAGTACTGATCGAGCGAGGTTCCGGCGTGCACGTCGGAGCCCTGCGTCCGCTTCGGATGCGACTGCGTCAGATACACGGCGCTCGATCGGAAGTGATCGCCGCCGACCTCGGGCGGCGAAAACGCCTCCGCGTTGTGCACGTCGGTGTTGCTGATGATGGTCAGATCGTCGCGATATTCGGCGAGCGGCGCCAGCGTCGTCGGCGCGAGGTCGAAATCGCGGCCGACGCCGGCCGGCGACCACATGTTCGTCCTGATTCCGAACGCCGTGCTGCCGGCGGCGCCATGGACCATTTCGATGCAGGCCAGCCGGACGCGGCCTGCCGAGGGCACGTCACCTGCGGCACAGGCGCGGGCGGGCGCCATGGCATCGAGCAGCGGCAGCGCGAGCGTCACCCCCATCCCCTTCAGGACCGTTCGGCGCGACAGTTGCTGGTTCGTGAGACAGCTGGACATAGAGTTTTGTCTCTACTTTGGGGCGGTCACCGGGCCGCATCCGTCCCGATTGCCGCCGGCTTCATCGTGCGGAACGCCGCGCTGTGGACAACGCCCAGAATGAACGACGACATCCTGTTGCCGTGCGCCGCGGCATCGCGCACGATCGCGCGCACCGCCGGCATGTCGTAGTACACGACCCGCCGGCCGAGCGCGTACGTCATCAGGTTCTCGGTGAACGTCCGCAGGAAGACGTCCGAGTGGTTCAGGATCGCCTGCCGCAGCCCGGCGGGGCCGTCCATCTTCGTCCCGTCGTACAGCACGCCGGTCGCATCCACCGGCGCCCCGTTGTCCTTGATGCGCCACGCGCCGGTCGCGTCGAAGTTCTCGAGCGCGAGACCGAGCGGGTCGATGACGCGGTGGCACGACGCGCACGCCGGGTTCTTGCGGTGCTCCTCCATGCGCTGCCGCACCGACAGCGGCTGGCCGCCCGCCGTCACCGCCGCCGTGGCATCGAGCGCCGGCACGTTGGGCGGAGGCGGCGGAGGCGGCGCGCCGAACAGCACCTCGAGCAGCCACTTGCCGCGCTGGACCGGCGACGTGCGATCGGCCACCGACGTCAGCAGCAGAATGCTCCCTTGCCCGAGGAGCCCGCGGCGGTTCTCCGGCAGCTGCACGCGACGGAACTCGTTCCCGATCACGTCGGGGATGCCGTAGTGCCGCGCCAGCCGTCCGTTGACGAACGAGTAGTCCGCGGTGATCAGGTCGAGGACGCTTCGATCCTCGCGGACGATGCTGTCGAAGAACAGCTCGGTCTCGCGCTTGAACGAATCCGAGAGCGACAGATCCCAGTTCGGGTACAGCAGGCTGTCGGGACGAAGCTTGTCGACGTCCTGCAGCCGCAGCCACTGCGCCGCGAAGCGCGTCGACAGCGCTTCCGACCGCGAGTCGGCCAGCATGCGCCGTACCTGCCGGTCGAGCACGTCGGGTCTCTTCAGCAGCCCCTGTCGGGCCACCTTCACCAGATCGGCATCCGGCACGGTGCCCCACAGGAAGAACGACAGCCGCGACGCGAGATCCAGGTCGTCGATTCGATAGCTTTGTCCGGCCCTGGCGGTCGCCGGCGCGTCCTCCATGCGGAACAGGAACCGCGGACTGGCGAGGATGCCCTGCAGCGCCAGACGCACTCCCGTCTCGAAGTCGCCTTCCTTCCGCCCCTGGTCGTAGAGCCGCATCAGCAGCTCGAGGTCGCCGGAGCCGGCCTCGCCGCGGTAGGCCTGCGCCGAGAGCCGCTCGACGATCTGGGCGGCGCACGCGCGTTCCTCCGTGCGACCGGTCGGCCGGCAGGTGAAGATCCGGCGCCGGCTCGGCGTGTCGGACAGCCCGGTCACCGCGAGCGGCCCGGTGATGGTGAGCGACTGCAGGTGCGGCAGCGTCGTGATGCCGAAGCCGGTGCCGATGCGGCTGTCGGCGAGCGTATGCTCGATGGGCGCCATCAGGTCGTCGACCGGGCCTATGAAGCGATCGAGGAACGCGGCGGAAATCCGCTGCGGACCGGCATCGATATGGATCCGCGGCGTCTCGAGCGTCAGCCCGTTCTTGTCCGCCTCGCTCATGTGCGGCGTGACCTCGACCACGGCCACCCGCTCGTCGTTGACCGAGATCTCGATCGGCTCGTTCCTGCCGGTGATGGACAGCGTCGTGTTGCCGAACAGCTCTCCGGTCGACGTCCGGTGCAGCTCGACGCGGACCACGTAATCGCCGTCGGCTGGAAAGATCGGCACGACGGAGATTCCGCCGCGGGTGCCGAACGGCGTTCCCTCGACATGGCGCATCTGTGACTCGTTCTCGGGGACCTTGAACGTCGTGGACACCGGCGAGGCCGAGCGATCGCCGACCGCCAGCCGGCCGATCTGGCTCGCCGCCCGCAAGTAGCCTTCGAGCAGGGTCGGCGACAGGCTCTGCGAGTCGGCGACGTTGTCGAACCCGGCGCTGATGGTATCGGCCGGCAGGAAGGCCGTCACGTCGACGTCGATCCCGACCAGGTCGCGGACGGCGTTGGCGTATTCCGCGCGATTCAGACGCTGAAACGGCCGCCAGCCGGGGTTCGGCTTCGCCGCCGCCGCGGCGTCGATCTTCGTCTCGAGCGCCGTGACGAACGCCATCGCGGTCTCGCGATCCGGATGCTCTCTGGCAACCGGCGGCGGCATCATTCCCGCCCGGAGCTTCCGGATGATCTTCTCGGCGGTCTCGGCCTGCTGATCCGCCCGCGCGGGATAGAAGTCCTGCAGCGACAGCCCGCCCGCGCGACCATCATCGTCGTGGCAGCCGATGCAGTAATGATCGATGAGGGCTTCCTGGCCCCCGGGCGGCATGAGGCGGCTGGCATGCGAAGCCGCCATGCGCGGAGCGGCCTGGCCGGGGCGCGACGGCCCGCTCCCAGCCGAAACGCCCGGACCCATCCACACGATGGCCAGAGCGGCCATCACCAGTCGTTTCATCCTCCCCCCGCTCCGGAGAGTATACGGGGTGGCGCCCAAAGCCGATCGACCGAAATTGGCCCCGGCGCTACGGGATGAAGGTGAACTTCGCCTGCCCGGTTATGCCCGTGACAGCGCTGAAGAGCGACCCGAGCGCACCGCCGCGCGGGCGCGCGCTCGCGTTGATCGTGACGTAGTACTCCCGAGTGGGGTCGAGCTTCGACGTCGAGCACAACTGCAGGTTGTCCACCTTGGTCAGCCAGCGCCGCACGACCGTCGCGTCCTCGGTGACCAGCGCTTCCTCGACGCGTCCGTCCACGGTCCGAGACAGGCTGTGGCGCCTCGTCAGGTTGTCGTACTGATCGCTGATGCTGATGACCGAGCTGGCGATCGTCGGATCGACCCACACGGGAACGACCATCTTCAGCGCGACGTCGTAGGTGAAGGTCGTGCGAAGGCCGCTGGCGATGGCCTCCCGCACCTCGTCCGTGTATGCGTCTGACAATTCGATCGAGACGACGACCCGGTTGTCCCGCGTCGTCGGCACGATGTGAAGGGTTTCCGCCGCCAGGACGGCCACACCGGTCGCAACGACGGCCAGAGCGGCCAGCGCGCACCAAAAGGCAACAGACGCTCGTCCCGAATTGACCCTGTACTTCATGTCCTCAGCCCGACATGGGCGCATGCGCCGGTCTCTCCTCAGAAACGAATCGCGAGCGCCATGTTCGCGCGCCAGAACGAAAGCTGTTCGGGGCCGATGCTCGCTCCACCGGTCTGACCCCGGAAGCTGCGGAAGTATCGCACCTCCCAGCTCACTCCAAGCTCGTCGGTCAGAAATCCCGTGACCCCTCCCCCGAGATCGAGCGCGGGGAGACTCCTCGCCACCGTCAGCGCGCCGAGCTTGGCGTCGATCGTCACATGCATCAGCCCGGCCCCGCCGACGACATACGGCCGCAGGGTGTACTGCGACATGCGCCGCGGCAGCGCGGCGACGACGTTGCCGGTCAGCGTGGTCACGCCGCTGTCCGCCACCAGCCCCTGGCTGCCGCGCTGAAAGAAGCCGGGCGTATGCCCGAAATCCGCCTCGACACCCAGGACGTCGCCGATTGCGAGCCCGCTCACCCCGATCCCCAGCTTCGGGTGTCCTGCCGCCTGGTCGAAATCGACGAACGTCGTCCCACCGCCGAAGGTCAGGCCGAGGAACGGCTTGAGCTGCCACTCGGCCCGGGCGCGGCCCGGAAGCAGCAGCGCGATCGCCACGACCAGGAGCGTTCGCCGCATCCGGGCGCCCGCGCTACCGGGCGAACAATCCAAGGAACACTCCGGCGAACGGCGACGTCGTGACGTCGCCGTTCGCCAGATCGAACGACTTCGCGAGGCCGTCGCTGTTCGCCAGCAGGATGAGCGTCAGGCTCCGGGCCGGCACGCTCAGCACGAGCGACGAAGCGGCGTTGTCCTCCACGCCGAACTGCCAGACGATGGTCTCGTTGTTGTAGGTCTGCACGAACCAGCCCAGGCCGTGCGGCAGCGGCCGGCCGTTTCGATCGACCGGCGCCTGCCAGGCCGCCGCCAGCGTATCCGGCTGCAGCAGGACACCCTTGCGGAGCGCGACGTCGAACCGCGCCAGATCGCGCACGGTCGAAATCAGGCCGCTGGCCGGCGTCAGCGTCGTCGCCGTGTACTCGGAAAGGGAACGGCCGCCATCCTTGTTGACCGCGTACGGTGTGGCGAGCCGCTTCAGGACATCGCCGTACCGCGCGACCATGTCGAGCGTGAACTCCGGCGGGTTCGTTCCGTTCGTATTGTCGGCTGGAGGCGCATACAGCGCGGCGTCCGGTCCGGGAACGGAATCGACCATCGCCAGTTGATCGAGCTGGGCGGCCACCGCGCTCCGGAACGTCCGCTGGCGGCAGGCCGCGATGGCCGGGCCGAGCGGCGCGAGCCGCTCCGGGCGGTACGCGAAGACCAGATCGTCGGGCGGTCCGGAAGTGTGCGTCAGGATCTGCCTGAGCGTCGCGTCGGCGTCCGGGCTGTCGGGCACGTACTGACTGACGTGATCATCGAGCGACAGCTTCCCTTCCTCGACGCACCGCAGCGCCATCGCGGCAGTGACGATCTGCGTCACGGCGTCGAGGTGGAACGGCGTGTCGGGAAGCGTTGCGACGGCGTTCTCGACATCCTGCTGGCCGAAGCCCTGCTCCCAGAGGATGTCGCTGTCGCCGACGATCGCCGCGGCGAGCCCGGGGATGCCGGCCTGCACGCGCAGCGATTCGAGATACTCGCCAAATTGCGATACGAGCAAATCGTCGGTCAGATCGTCGGCGCGCAGAGGCAGCGAGCCGACCAGCAGCGCGACGGCGAGGGTCAAGCCGGCAAGCAGGGGGCGCATGGGTACGGAATCCCCCATCGGGGAGCGTCCGCTCATGATAGCGGAGGCGCGGCGGCTACGCCAGCGCTCCTTTGATGCGGGATTGCGTAAACGGCACTTCCCTCATCCTTACGCCGGTCGCGTCGAAGATGGCATTCCCCACCGCCGCCGCGACGAGGGTGATCGCCGTCTCTCCCGCGCCCGTTGCCCTGACGCCGCTCCGATCGACGAGCACGGTGTCGACGGCCGGCATCTCGAACCCGAGCGACAGGCTGTGATAGGTGCGCCAGTCGATCGAAGTCACTTCGCGGTCGTTCCACGTGACCTCTTCGCCGAGCGCGCGGCTCAGGCCCTGCAGCGCGCCGCCCTCGATCTGGTTCTTCAGGCCGTCGGGGTTCGAGATGGGACCGCAGTCCTGCGCGATCACGAGCCGACGCGGCAGGACCTCGCCGGTGTCCAGGTTGACGCCGACCTGCGCAATCATCGCGCTGTAGCCGTTGTCCCCCTCGTACGCCACACACGCGACGCCGCGTCCGGTCACGATCCCGGTGCGGGCGCGGCGAGGCTGCGGCGACGGGCGCGCATCCCAGCCCGCGGCCTTGGCCGCCGTGTCCAGAACGTGGCGCAGGCGCTCGTCGCTCAAGTGCCGCAGCCGGAACGCCACGGGGTCGGCCTGGGCTCGCGCGGCAATCTCGTCCATGAACGACTCGTGCGCGAAGGTGTTCTGCAGGCGCGAGGGCGACCGGAGCGGTCCGGTGAAGAAGGGCGACGCCACGACGTGCGTGAGCACGCGCTCCGACCTGACGGTCCCCGTGCCGCTGCAGTGTCCGCCGGCGCACCCGGCGACATACGACGGCGCGGCGTTGCTGCCGTTGCGGAAGCGCGCCTCCGGTCCGCCGGCCTCGCGCGGCGTGACGCGCGAGGGCTCGAAGCCGGCGAGCCATCCGGTGACGACGTTGCCCGGCCGATCGTAGCCGGGCCGCCCGCCGAGCGAGGGGTACCACGCCTCGTAGTCCCACGCCACGATGCCGCCGTTTCGATCCAGACCGGCCCGCTGATAGATGACGTAGGCATAGCCGTAGTTCTCCCACGCCATCTCGTCCCTGCGCGAGAGCTGGACGCGCACGGGCCGGCCGACCGCCTGCGACAGCAACGCGGCGTCGTAGGAGACCGTGTCGGCCCCGTTCAACCCGTAGCAGCCCGCACCGCGCGTGAAGACGACGCGCACCGCGTCCGGCTGCAGCCCGAGCAGCGTCGCCACGCCGTCGCGCGTCGGATACGCGGACTGCGTCGGCGACCAGACGGTCGCGGCGCCGCCGCGCACGTCGGCAACGGCGCACGACGTGCCCATCGACCCGTGCATCTGGTGCGGGTACCGGTACGTCGCCTCGATGACGTCCGCCGCGGCGAGTTTCCCGTCGACGTCCTTCGAATCCAGGACGAGCGTGTCGCGCGACGGAACGGTCCGCAGGTGGTCGTAGTAGCCGTCGTGCCCGGGCAGGGGCGGTCCCGGCGTCCACGTCACCTTCAGGCGCCCTGCCGCCTGCATCGCCTGCCAGGACTTCTGCGCGACCACGCCGACGAAGTTCCTGCGGACCACGACCTTCACGACGCCCGGCATCGCGGCGATCGACTGCTCGTCGACCGCGTCGAGCGTCGCGCCGACGGACGGCGGGCGCACGACCGCTCCGTGCAGCATCCCGGGGACCTTGACGTTGTGGACGAACTCGAAGGTTCCGGTCGCCATCGCGGGCATGTCGATCCGCGGCACGGGCTTGCCGAGAATCGTCCACGCGCTCTGCGGCTTCCGCTTCGCGGTCGGACTGAGCGGCAGGTTGAACTTCTTCCCCGCGACGAGATCTCCGTACGCAATCCTCTTCGCGGGCGCGCCGGCCGACGCGACGACGCCGTCGGCGACCGCGAGCTGCGCGGCCGGGACCCCGAGCCGCGCCGCCGCCAGATTCAGCAGCGCCTCGCGCGCCGTCGCGCCGGCCTGAGCGAGGTTCCGCTCGTTGAAGTTCGACGGCGTCGACTGGCTGCCCGACGTGGTGCCCTGGTCGGGCGTGATGGACGTGTCGCACTGAACGAGCTTCACGCGTCCGAGCGGCACCGACAGCTCCTCCGCGATGAGCTGCGTCTGCACCGTGTACATGCCCTGGCCCAGCTCGGCTTTCCCCGTGTACGCGGTCACGGTGCCGTCGGCAGCAACGGCAATCCACGAGTCGAGCTGCGTCGGGTCGATGTGCGACGGGTGCGTGTCGAACGGCCCCTGAGCCGCATCGGTCCACGGCTCCGCGACGGCGGCGGCGCCGAACGAGACGATGAGCGCGCCGGAGGTCCTGAGGAAGTCCCGCCGCGAGAAGCCGGCGCGCGCCAGAGCCTCGCGGGCGTCCGGAGTCAGCCTCATACAGCCTTGCCCTCCGCGTATTTCCTGATTGCCCGCATCATCCGCGTGTGCGTGAAACAGCGGCACAACACGCCGTTCATCGCGCGGCGGATCTCTTCGTCGGTGGCCTTCGGGCTGCGATCGAGGAACGCCTTGGCGGTCAGGATCACGCCGCTCAGGCAGAAGCCGCACTGCGCGGCCTGCTCGTCGATGAACGCCCGCTGGATCGGGTGCGGGTTCTCGGGCGTCCCGAGGCCTTCGAGCGTCGTAATCGCGACGCCGTCGAGCGTCGCCGCCGCGGTGACGCAGGATCGGATCGCGCGGCCCCGCGCGATGACGGTGCAGGCGCCGCACTGCCCGAGGCCGCAACCGAACTTCGGGCCGCGCAGTCCGAGATCGTCGCTCAGGACGTACAACAGCGGCGTGGTCACGTCGACGTCCACCTGGTGGGCGGTGCCGTTGACGGTCAGCGAGATGGTGCTCATGAGGCGTACCCTACAGCATCCCGCCTGCCAAGGTCACCCAGTCGGCCGGGCCCCGAGAGCCGCACACAAGGCGCCGGTCGAGGTTCGAGGCCGGGGACGCGGAGTGAACAGGGAGCGTCAGTACAATAGATGATGGCCGGGCCGTTGCCCGGCAGGACAGGACTCTTCCCATGTCTATCCGACCCGTCCGACGAATCGTCCAGGCGAAGCCGACGCTCGAGGGTGCCGGCGTGCGCCTTCGCCGTGCATTCGGTTTCGGCAGCACGAAGGAGGTCGATCCGTTCCTGCTGCTCGATGACTTTCGAAACGACAACCCCGAGGACTACCTGAAGGGATTTCCGTGGCATCCGCATCGGGGCATCGAAACGATCACGTACGTGCTGGCCGGGAGCGTCGAGCACGGCGACAGCCTGGGTAATCGCGGCAGCCTGGGCGCCGGCGACGTGCAGTGGATGACCGCCGGCAGGGGCATCCTCCATCAGGAGATGCCGAAGGGCGACCCGAAGGGGCGCATGCACGGGTTTCAGCTGTGGGCCAACCTGCCCTCTTCGCTCAAGATGACGGCGCCGCGCTATCAGGACATCTCGGGCACCGACATCCCAGGCGTGGTCGATGACGACGGCACCTCGGTACGCGTGATCTGTGGCGATTTCCGTGGGGTGTCGGGGCCGGTCGACGGCATCGCGGCCGATCCGCGGTATCTCGACGTCTCGGTTCCCCCGGGCCGCAGGAAGACGCTGCGCGTCGCGCTCGGCCTCAACGCGTTCGCGTACGTGTTTGCCGGCTCGGGAACCTTCCGCGACGCGTCCGCGCCGCGCGAGGTCGCGACCGAACCTGTCGGACGGGTCGTCTCGGACCCGCCGAACTCGGGCCCACGCGCCGCGTCCGACGGAACGGTGCCGACGCCGGGCGACGTCGCCAACCGTTCGCTCGTGCTGTTCGATCAGGGCGACGAGGTCACGGTCCAGGCGGGAGACGAAGGGATCCGGTTCCTGCTCGTCTCCGGCCGGCCGATCGAGGAGCCGGTCGCGTGGTACGGGCCGATCGTCATGAACACGCAGGAAGAGCTACAGCAGGCATTCGAGGAACTGCGCGAAGGGACCTTTATCCGGTAGTGACGCTTGTCCGGTGGAGGACGGTCTTCTATCCGGTAGTGACGCGTGTCCGGTAGAGGACGGTCTTCTATCCGGTAGTGACGCGTGTCCGGTAGAGGACGGTCTTCAGACCGTCCCCGCGCCTGAGCGGCCTGACCGCGCTCCCCAGGCGTTCTCACCCGATGCTCACGATCGCGTATCCGTGCTCCTGCGCGCGCGTCACGGCGACGATGCCGGCCGGAACGAACGTCGCCGGGCCGACCGTGTTGGTCGTCAGCTCCCTGTAGACGGCCTCGACCGGCGCGCCGGTCTGCTGCGCGAATATTCGCGAATACGCCTTCGTCGTCATGTTGCAGACGGCGAGGTGCACGCCCTGCTTCGCCAGCCGCGCCAGCTGCTCCCGGTAGACGTTGACCGTCGGCGCTTCGCGCGTCTTCGGATCCGTGAACTGCTGGCGCTCGGAGAACGTCTTCCCGTACTTCGCCCAGATTGCGTCGTTGAATGCGAACGGCCCGGTGCGATGGCGGGCGCAGATGACGACCGCAAGATCGTGATCCTCGAGCCCGTAATCGTCCTTGCTCGCGCGGAAGTAGTTGCCGGCGAAGCCGATCGCCTCCTCGAACTTCGGGGCGGTCCAGGTGTCGAAGAACACGCGGTGCTGTCCCGGCAGCCTGTCGAACCAGTCGTCCTGCGGATGGCGGGCGGCCCGCCATCGGGCGGCGGCCGCCGACGCGGTGGCCCCCTTGGTGCCGAGGAAGGCGGCGGCGGGGAATCGAGACAAAAAGGAGCGTCGCAGCATGGCCGGTGATTGTAGACTGTTATCCCTCAGGAGGGCGATATGCGGACGCGATTTCTCACCGGCACGCTCGGCGCAGTCGCCGCAATGGCGCTCGCTGTCGGCGTCGTTTCGGCCCAGCCGCAGAAGACGAACCCCCGGTTCGGCAGGTGGAAGCTGAAACAGCCGCCGCCGGCGCTCAACATCATGACGTACGAGCCGTACGGCGACGGCGGCATGCGGATCACGGTCGACTCGACCAGCAAGGACGGGCGGAAGAGCAGCTGGACGTACGTGACGATGTTCGACGGCAAGGACGAGCCGGTCACCGGCAACCCGGGCTCGGACACGGCGGCCGTGCGCGTGATCAACGAGCACGTCAACGAGATCGTCTACAAGAAGAACGGCAAGGTCACGCAGGTGCTCAACAACGTCCTGAGCGACGACGGGGACCGGCTGGAGATCGATTACAAGCGCACGGGGCCCGACGGCAAGCCGATCGTGACGCACGCCACCTACGAACGGATCAAGTAGCCTCTCGCGGCGGCGCCGGCCGGGTGGACCTCCACGCCGGCCGGTTCGCGCTCGCGATCGCCCTCCTGGAACTCCCCGAGCGCGATCGGCACGGCCACCTTCAGCATCAGCGTGAACACCAGGAATCCGATGGCGAAGATGCCCGCGGCCACACGGATCTCGGTCAGCGTCGGGTAGTACTCGTAAATCTCGCCGAGCGTATCCGGCGTGAAGCCCGGAATGATCAGGCCCATCCCCTTTTCGATGTAGCACCCGGCGTAGGTGGCCAGGCAGCCGATGTTCAGCAGCACCCAGTGGCGCCGCGCGGCCGGGATGATGAACAGCACGAACGCGGTCACGTTCAGGCCGACCGCGAGCCAGGCGTACGGAACCAGCGTCGTGTGCCCGTTCAGTCCCTCATACCAGTAACGGGTGAACAGCAGGTGCTGCGTGTCCGAGTAGTACTCCTTGAAGGCCTCCACGCCGTGGAGGAACAGGTTCAGGAACGTGGCGTACGCCATGAGCTCGGCGATCTTGTCGATCGCGCGATCCTGGA